>NZ_JBSFVE010000016.1:0-231684 GCF_053592165.1 Streptodolium elevatio | reverse complement strand
GCGCGTCCTACGCGGCGCACGCTGCAGCCCCAGCCGCATGAGCCGCATCACCGCCGCCATCCTCACCCTCACGATCTACACCTGAAAAGGCCTCAGTGAGGATGAACGGCACGTTCATCCGCCAGTGACTCGAGGAGTTGCGTTCAGCATGAGGATCCTGCTGGTGGGAGCGGGCGGCGTCGGTTCGGCGGTCGTCCGGATCGCGGCCCGCCGGGACTTCTTCACCCATATGGTCGTCGCCGACTACGACGCGGACCGGGCCGCCGGGGCGGTCGCCGCGACCGGCGACACCCGGTTCTCGGCCGCTCGCGTGGACGCCTCCGACGAGGCGGCGGTCCGCGCGCTGCTCGCCGAGTCCGAGTGCGACGTACTTCTCAACGCGACGGACCCGCGTTTCGTGATGCCGCTGTTCCGGGCCGCGCTCGCGGCCGGCGCGCACTACATGGACATGGCGTGCTCGCTGTCTCATCCGCATCCCGAGCGGCCGTACGAGCTGACCGGCGTCAAGCTCGGCGACGAGCAGTTCGCGATGTCCGCGGACTGGGAGCGGTCCGGCCGGCTGGCCCTGCTCGGCATGGGCGTCGAGCCCGGCCTGTCGGACGTCTTCGCGCGCCACGCCGCCGACGAACTCTTCGACGAGATCGAGGAGATCGGGGTGCGCGACGGCGCGAACCTCACCGTCGACGGCTACGACTTCGCCCCGTCCTTCTCCATCTGGACGACGATCGAGGAGTGCCTCAACCCGCCCGTCGTCTACGAGGCCGACCGCGGCTGGTTCACCACGTCGCCGTTCAGCGAACCCGAGGTCTTCGACTTCCCCGAGGGCATCGGCCCGGTCGAGTGCGTCAACGTCGAGCACGAAGAGGTGCTCCTGATGCCGCGCTGGGTGGACGCCAGGCGCGTGACCTTCAAGTACGGCCTGGGCGACGAGTTCATCGAGGTCCTCAAGACCCTGCACAAGCTCGGCCTGGACCGGACCGCGCCGGTCGCGGTCGGCTCCGAGCAGGGCCGCGTACGCGTGTCCCCGCGCGACGTCGTCGCCGCCTGCCTCCCGGACCCCGCCACGCTCGGCGATCGCATGCACGGCAAGACCTGCGCGGGCACCTGGGTCAAGGGCGTCAAGGACGGCGCGGCGCGCGAGGTGTACCTCTACCACGTCGTCGACAACCAGTGGTCGATGGCCGAGTACGGGTCGCAGGCCGTCGTGTGGCAGACCGCCCTGAACCCGGTCGTCGCCCTGGAACTGCTGGCGACGGGTATCTGGTCGGGCTCGGGCGTCGTCGGCCCCGAGGCGCTGGCTCCCCGGCCGTTCCTGGACCTGCTGACCGCGTACGGCTCCCCGTGGGGCATGCGCGAGCAGTGACCCGCCTGTGAACATGCCGGGATCCGCGAACCCCTCTGCTTTCCAGGGGGTTCGCGGAGCCAGGTGGTCGGTCAGCCCACGTGCCTGGCGGGCGCGTACGGCGGCGTCGGCGGTGCCTGGGGCGCGGGCGGAACCGCGCGCCGCCCCGCACCCGGTACCTTGCCCGGCCACCAGTTGCGGTGGCCCAGCAGGACCATCAGCGACGGCAGCACGACGATCCGCACCACGATCGCGTCGATCAGCACGGCGGCGGCGAGGCCGACGCCCATCTGCTTCATGTCGAGCATGCTGAGCGTGGCGAAGACCGCGAACACCGACACCATGACGATCGCCGCGCTGGTGATCACGCCGGCCGACGAGGTGATCCCGCGCTCGACCGCGTCCCGGGTGCCGAGCCCGCGCTCGGCGGCCTCGCGGATCCGGCTGACGACGAACACGTGGTAGTCCATCGACAGGCCGAACAGCACCACGAACAGGAACAGCGGCAGCCACGAGATCACCGCGCCGCTGGACTGGAAGTCCAGGATGCCTTCCGCCCACTGGTTCTGGAACACCACGACCAGCAGGCCGAACGCCGCGAGCGCGGACAGCAGGTTGATCGCGATGGCGCTGAGCGCGATGACCACGGACCGGAACGTGAAGGCCATCATCACGAAGGTCAGCAGCAGCACGAAGGCGATGACGAGCGGCAGCTTGTCCATGACGTGGTCCGCGTAGTCGCGGTTCTCGGCGGTCTCGCCCGCGACCGCGTACTCGGCGCCGTCCACCTTGCCGACGGTGTCCGGCAGGATCTCTCCGCGCAGGTCGTCGAGCGCGTCCTTGGCCTGCTCGCTGTTGCTGCCGAACGGGGACGTGACCTGCACCGAGAAGGCCCGGCCGTCCGCCGACACCTTGACGTCGGCGGGCTGGTCCTTCACGTACAGCGGGTTGTCGTGGATCCGGGCGACGGCGTCGTCCAGTGCGGCACGGGTCTCGGTGCCCTTGTCCTCGGGGGCGAGGACCACGATCTCGGTGGCGGCGTGCTCGCTCGGGAAGGCGGCGGTCATGCGGTCGTACGTCTGCATCAGCGACATCTCGCGCGGGAAGTCGTCGAACGAGGTCTGCTGCAGCTTCATCCCGAACGCCGGCAGGGCGAGCAGCCCCAGCGCGACCACGGAGATCCCCAGCGTGCGGCCCGGGTGGTTGAGCGCCGGGCGCAGCATGGCCTTCCACACGCGCGGCTCGCGGTCCTGACGGGCGGTCAGCCGCCACAGCACGGGGACGCGCGGCCGGTCGATCTTGTTGCCGAGCTTGGCGAGCAGGGCGGGCAGCACGGTCAGCGAGCCGGCGCAGGCGACGACGACCACGATGATGCCGGCGGTGGCCAGGCCGGAGAAGATCGCGTCGCCCGCGACGTACATGCCGGCCATGGAGACGGCGACGGCGACGGCCGAGACGACGACGGCGTGGCCGGAGGTGGCGGCGGCGATCTCGATGGCGTCGAGGCGGTTGTGGCCCTTGGCGCGTTCCTCGCGTTCGCGGCGCACGTAGAAGAGGGAGTAGTCGACGCCGACGGCCATGCCCATCATCATGATGACGTTCGCGGCGCTGCCCGGGTCCGGGAAGACCGCCGAGGCCAGGCCGTACAGGCCGATCGAGGCGGCGACCGCGGTGATGGCGAGGACCACCGGGACGGCGGCGGCGATGAGCGCGCCGAAGGCGACCATGAGGATGACCAGGGTGACCGGCAGGCTGAACAGCTCGGCCTGGCCGAGGTCCTTGCCGATCTGCTCCTCGATGGCCTTGGCGCCGGTGCCGTCGCCGATCTGCTCGACGCGCAGGTCCGGGAACTCCTTCGCGACCGACTTGGACGCCTTGACCAGCGCGCCGATGTGGTCCTGGGCGTCGTCGGGGTCGCCGGCGAGGTCGACGGGCACCAGGTAGGCGCTGCCGTCGGCGGATGCCACGACGTCGCCGACGCCGGCGACGTCCTTGGCGGCCCGGGCCCGCTCGGCGGCCAGGGCGGCGGCCCGCTCGCCTTCGGCCTTGTCGAGGGTGCCGTCCTTGGCGGTGATCAGGATGTTCTCGGTGGCGGGTGCGACCAGCCCGTATTCGCGGGCGATGTCGCCGGCGCGGCCGGACTGCCCGACCCCCAGGTCGCTGTTGGTGGCCTTCTCGGTCCCGGCCATGCCGCCGACCACGAGGCAGGTCACCACGAGCGCGACCCAGATGCCGATGGCGCGCCACGGGTTGGCGGCGCTCCACCGGGCGACGCGCACCGTGGCGGGCCTCTTGCGGGTCCGCGGCCGCTCCCCCTGGTACGGCCCTTGCTGCGGCGTTTGCTGCGGCGTTGCGTGCGGGCTCATGCCGACCCCGTCCCCTCGTCGATTCGTCGTCCCCGGTGTGCGCGATGCGTGCGGTGTGTGCGTGTTGCTCGACGTTTCGTCCACGGATTTGAGTCTGTTGCGGCGGCGGTCGGCGGACATTGCCCCCAGCCGCCGGGCCGGGGTGGGCCTAGCCCCACTGTTCGGCGATGTCTGCACCCACCTCGTGACCTGGAAGGCGGTTGAATCGGTACAGAGGGCACTGGGGTCCCCGTGGGCGGGGCCCGGATGGGAGTGGCGATGACCGCCGACCGGCACGGACAGCCGATGACCGAGACGGGCGACGAGGCCGCCGAGCACCTGGAACGCGCTCTGGACGCACTGGTGTTCTTCCGGCCGGAGGTCGTCCGGGAGACGTCCGCCGCCGTGCAGGCGGCACCCGGTTCGCCGCTGGCCCAGGTGTTCTCGGCGTACCTCGGGCTTCTGGGCACCGAGGAGTCCGACGCGGCCGAGGCGCGCGAGAGGTTCGGCCGCTTCCGCGCGGGCCTGGACCGGGCGGCGGCCACGCCGCGCGAACTGGCGCACGTGGACGCGGCGTCCGCGTGGCTGGACGGCGACCTCCAGGGAGCCGGGCGGCTGCTCGGCGAGCTGGTGGTGGCGCACCCGCGGGACCTGCTCGCCCTGGCGGTGGGCCACCAGATCGACTTCTTCACCGGCGACGCGGTGCGGCTGCGCGACCGGGTGGGCGGCGCGCTGTCCGCGTGGGACGAGCACGACCCGCACCACGGGCCGCTGTTGGGGATGTACGCGTTCGGCCTGGAGGAGTCGGGGCACTACGACCGGTCCGAGCAGATCGGGCTCGCGGCGGTCGAGGCCAACCCGCGCGACGTCTGGGGCATCCACGCCGTCGTGCACACGTACGAGATGCAGGGGCGCTTCGCGGAGGGGATCGCGTACCTCGACGCGCGGACCGGCGACTGGTCGGGCGGCAACTACCTGAACGTGCACAACTGGTGGCACTACGCGCTGTACGCGATCGAGGCGGGCGACACCGAACGGGCCCTGGCCATCTACGACGCGGCGCTGCACAACGAGGAGTCCGAGGGCCTGGCGATGGAACTCCTCGACGCCTCGGCCCTGTTGTGGCGCCTGCTGCTGGCCGGCGAGGACGAGACGGAGCGGTGGTCGCGGCTGGCGGACGCGTGGGCGGCGCGGCGCGACGGGCCGTTCTACGCGTTCAACGACGTGCACGCGGTGATGGCCTACCTGGGCGCGGGGCGGACCGGCGAGGCGGAGGCACTGGTCCGCGACCGTCTGGCGTGGCTCGCGACGCCGCATCCGGGGGTGTCTAACCACGCGATGACCGAGGAGGTCGGGGTCCCGGTGTGCCGGGCGCTCATCGCGTACGCGCAGGGCCGGTACGACCAGACCGTGGACCTCCTGCTGCCGCTGCGCCACCGCCTCAACACCTACGGCGGCAGCCACGCGCAGCGCGACGCCGTGCAGAAGACGCTGCTGGAGGCCGCGATCCGGGCCGGGCGCGAGGACCTTGCCCGGACTCTGCTGAGCGAGCGGATCGGGGTGCGGCCGAGCAGTCCGTACAACTGGCTCACCCGGGCGCGGCTCGCCGAACGACTGGGCCGCGCGGCCGAGGCGGCGGCGGCGCGCGACCGCGCCGGGAAGCTGACGGCCGGAGGCGCCGGCTCCTGACCGGACGGACCGCGCACGGCCGAGAAGTACTGGACATGGTCAACTAAACCTGCCAGGGTGCGATCATGAGCACTCCCACTCAGCCGGACCAAACGGCAGGCGCCCCCGTCGCTTTCGTCACCGGCGGCAGCCGGGGAATCGGCCGCTGCGGCGCCCTCGCACTCGCGCGGGCCGGGTACGACGTCGTGCTGACCGCACGTACCCTCCGCGAGGGCGAGGGCCGCAGCGGACCGACCACCTCCTCCGGATCCCAGGAGTCGGTCGCCGTCCCGGGCAGCCTGGAGACCACCGCGCGCGAGGTCGAGGCGCTGGGTCGCCGCGCGCTCCCGCTGCGCATGGACCTGATGGACCAGGACTCGATCGCCGCGGCGTGCGATGCGGCACTCGACGCGTGGGGGCGCGTCGACGTGCTGTTCAACAACGCCATCTACCAGGGCCCGGGCGCCATGGACCGGCTCCTGGACCTGCCGCTGGACGCCGCGCAGAACATGCTGACCGGCAACTACCTGCACCAACTTGTGCTGATCAAAAGGCTGGTGCCGCACCTGCTGCGGCACGAGCGGTCGTACGTCGTCAACATGACGTCCGGATCGGCCACGCTCAACCCGCCGGGGCCCGCGGGTGCGGGCGGCTGGGGTGTCGCGTACGCGGCCTCCAAGGCGGCGTTCGCGCGCGTCGCGGGCATCCTGCACGCCGAGTACCGGGACCAGGGGCTGCGGGCGTTCAACGTCGATCCCGGACACATCCTCACCGAGGCGCAGAAGGCACGCGGCTCGGCGAAGCACCTGAGCGCGCACTTCCGCAGCGCCCCGGCCGAGGTCCCGGGCGAGGTCATCGGGTGGCTCGCGTCGTCTCCCGACGCGGACGCGTACTGCGGTGAGATCGTGCGCGCGCAGAAGGTGTGCAAGGACCTCGGGCTGGTGCCCGGATGGCCGCCGCCGCGGCCGAACGCCGATTCTGCGGCCGAAGTCGTCAACTGACTCGTCAACCCGGCACGGATTCCCTCTTCAGGAGGCTCTTCAGCAACGGATTCCCTTCCACGGCTGCCGTTCACCGTGCCACCTCCCGGAATCTGTGTACACGTGTTCCGGTTCTCGGTACGGTGTCACGGCATTCAAGGGAGGGGGCCCGATGCTGTCGCGTGACCACTCCCGCCCGCCGCGCGGGCCTGCCGACCCGCGGCGCCGCGAGCGGGTCATCGCCGCCACCGAGGAAGTGCTGCTCGAGCACGGTCTCGACGGCCTGACACACCGGGCGGTCGCCCGGCAGGCCGAAGTACCGCTCGGCTCCACGACCTACTACTTCGCGACCATCGACGACCTCAGGTACGTCGCGCTGCAACGCGTGGTCCGCCGCTACATCGCGTGGATGCACCAATGGGCGGAATCCCTGGGCGACATCGGCCCCGAGGGGCTCGCGGACGCCCTCGCCGACCTGATCGTGACGGCCCACGCCGAGTACCGGCAGCAGATCGTCGTCGACTTCGAGCTGACCGTCGCGGCCATGCGGCACCCGGAGTTGCGCGAGCTCGCCACCGTCTACTCGACGGCGACCACCGCGATGCTCGCCCGGCGCACCACGCCGGCCCGGGCGATGGCGCTGACCGCGGCGATGGACGGCATGTCGATGCTCGGACTCGTCTCCCCCGAGCCGCTGCGCAGGGACGACATCCGGGCGGCGTTCCGGGCGATCCTGGCGCCCGGATCCGTCGCCGGGCGGGAGGCCGAGTGACCCTCCAGCAGCTGCGCTACCTGCTGGCGGTGGTCGAGCACGGGGGCATGACCGCCGCGGCGAACGCCCTCTTCGTCGACCAGTCCGCGCTGTCGCGTGCCTTGCAGTCCCTCGAACGCGAGCTGCGCACCGAGCTGTTCGTACGCGGCGGCCGGGCCGTCGTGCCGACCGCCGAGGGCGCGCGCATCGCCCATCTCGCCAAACGCATCCTGAGCGGCGTGCGGGCGATCGAGGACACCTTCCACCCGGTCGACGAGAGCGGCACCACCGGGCGCCTGGTCGTGGGGGCGACGCAGAGCCTCGCGATCGAGCTGATCAGCAACATCCTCCCGGCGTTCCGGGCCCGGCACCCGGAGATCGCCGCCGACGCGTCGCCGTACGAGAGTCCTGACCTGGCCATCGAGGCGATGCGCAAGGGCGAGGTCGACATCTTGCTGGTCGACCTGCCGGTGCCCGCCGACCTGCGGGTGCAGCCGCTGCACCACCACGAGATCGTGCTCGTGTCGCCGACCGGCCTGCGGCTGCCCGACCCGGTGCCGTGGCAGGCGCTGCACGGCGCCGACATGATCCTGCCGTCCCCGGGGAGCGTCCGCCGCAGGCAGTTCGAGCGGTGGTTCGCCCGGCACGAGGTGCGGCCGCGCGTCGTGATGGAGACCGACGAACGCGGCGCGTGGGTCGCCTGCGTGGTCGCGGGGCACGGATCGGTGCTGTGGTACCGCGAGTTGGCGCACCGGTTCGCGTCGTCCGTGGCCGTCCGTTCGCTGTCGCCGCCGCTGGTCCGCACGGTCGCGCTGGTGTGGACGCGCCGCCCGCTGTCCGCCGAGGCACGCCTGCTGTGCGCGTACGCGCAGGCGCGCGGCGTCGAGGAGACGGAGTACATCTGATCCCGTCCGTGTGATCCCGTCCGTGTGGTCGCGGTACGTGTGGTCGCGGCACGTGTGCTCGCGGCACGTGTGCTCGCGGCACGTGTGCTCGCGGCACGTCTCGCGTTACGGCTGATACCGGCAAGTCCGGTGCCGGCGCGTCCGGTTCCGGCACGGCAGGCCCGCGCCTTGAGGTCCTACCGGGTGGGCTCCCCCGGTGACTGCGGCCGTACGACGCCGAGGACGGGCAGCGAATCGAGCTTCGCCGTGGTGACGTGTCGGCCGGGCCGCGGCGCGTGCACCATCATCCCGTCGCCGAGGTACATCCCGATGTGGGTGGCGTCGGGAAAGTACACGACGAGATCGCCCGGCCGAACCTCCTGGAGTGGCACGCGCGGCAGTTGCGCCCACTGCTCCTGCGACGTGCGCGGCACGGTGGCGCCGACGCTCTGCCACGCCCGCGAGGTGAGGCCCGAACAGTCGTACGCGTCAGGCCCCGTCGCACCCCAGACGTAGGGGCGTCCGATCTGCGACACCGCGAACATGAGCGCGCCGCGCCCGCCCGGGCCGGGGTCCCGCGCGGGACGGGCCGGCTGCCCGACCAGATACCCGGCCAGGTCGAGGCCGGTCAGCAGGCGCGTCGCCCGCGCGGACGCCTCGCGCAGGGCGGCGAGTTCGCGGTCGGCCGCGGCCTCGCGGTCGGTGAGCGTACGCGTCGCGGCGCGGGATTCGCCGAGGACGGCTTCGAGTTCGCGGTGCTGTGCCGCGTACGTCGCCTCCAGCGTGGCCTGCGACGTGGCGATGCGCGCGTACACCGCCCCCATGTGCAGGCGGTCGGTGCCGCCGCGGCGGAGGATGAGGTCGGCGGTGGGCGACATACCCGCGGACCGGTAGCGCAGACTGGCCAGTTGGCCGATCTCGGTGCTCATCGCGCTCAGCCGCGCCCGTGCCCTGCTCTCGCGGGCCTGGAGTTCGCCGAGGCGCCGCCGCTGCGCGTCGGCCGCCGCGCGGGCGGCTTCGGCACGGGCGTCGGCCTCTTCGATGTCTTTCGAGAGTGCGGCGACCTGCTGTCCCACGCGCAGCAGATCGAGCAGGGGCGCGGCGGCCGGCACCGGTGCGGAAGGGGGCGCACCGATGCCGCCCGCCGGGTTCGGCAGGGCAGACGGGGGCCGCACGCCGGGGGCCGGCGGTGCGGGAACGGGTGGCGCGGGCACGGGCCGTGCGGGACCGGGGCGGGCCGGCATCGGCGGTGTGGGAACAGGCTTGGTGGGAACAGGCAGTGCGGGAGTGGCCGGGGCAGGAATGAGGGGTGCGGCCTGTGCGGTGTGCTGTGGTCCGATCGCGAGGGCCGTCGCGGTCATTGCCGCTGCCGTCGCCGTTGTCGCCGCCAGGAACGCCCGGCGGCGCCGCCCTCCCCGTCCTCGCCGTCCTCCCCGCCCGGCAACGGTCTTGCCGGATTCCTGCGCTCGTACTCCGCGAAGTCGTCCTGCCACGCGGCCAATGGATCACGCCGTCCGGCGGCAGTCCCGTCGCGACGCCACGAACCGCACGCAATCCGCCCGTTCGGCCCACCACCGGATGGGCGCGACCGGGGAACCGCCTGCACATGCCGTACTGTCCGCACATCCAGTACTGCCGCACATCCCGTACCGCTTGCGCAGCCCGAACAGTCTGCGCAGCCCGTGCGACCCGCGCAGGAACAGCGCATACCGGAGCAGACCGCCCACCTGGCGCAGGAACGCCCCTGCTTTGGCTGGTTTCCGCGTTCCTGGCGGCCCTCAGCGGCGGCACGATCATGCGCGTTCGCCCGTTGGAGACCGCCGTCGGCATTTCCCGCGTCGGCCGACCGAACCCAGCCATGGAGGCCGCGATGACCGCGCCCCGCATCGCCCCGCCGACATACGTCCAGCAGCTCATGCACGACGTCGACGCGCTCCAGCCCGGCACGGTGTTCAACCCGGGGTTCATCATGCGCGGTGTCTTCCGGATGGCCGACGACGTGGACGTCGAGACGCTGCGGCTGGCCCTGGCCGATGTCATAGCCCGGCACAGTGCGCTGCGCACGGTTCTGGTGAGCGGCTCCGAGGGACTGCGGCAGCGCGTACTGCCGCCGATGGCCGCGCGGCTGGTCGTCGACCGCCTGGACAGGGGCGTGTCGTTGGCGGAGTACGTGCATGACGTGACGATGCGCGATTACGGCTGGGAGGAGCCGCCGCTGCTGTGGGCGCACGTCGTCCGCCACTCCGAGGGGACCGCGCTGATCCTCGTCGCGCACCACATCGTGTGCGACGCGTGGTCGATGCGGTTGCTGGAGCGCGACGTCAACGCGGCCTACGCGGCCCGGCGCGAGCAGCGGGCGCCGCTCGGCGCGGACGTCCTGCAGTACTGGGAGATCGGCGAGGACGACCACTCGGCGAAGGTGCGGGCGCGCATCGAAGGGGCGCTGCCGTACTGGCGCGACCGGCTGGCCGGGGTGGCGGGCCTCGGGCTGCCGGTCGAGACGCGGAGCCCCGAGACGGGCCCCCCGGTCGTGCACCCGTTCGCCGTGCCGGACACGCTGCGCGACGCGGTTGCCAAGGCCGCGCGCCGGGCTCGGACCACCCCGTTCACCCTCATGCTTTCCGCGTTCGCGTCGGCGGTCCTCCCGGACGGCGACAACGTCGTGCCGGTGCTGACGTCGGGGCGGCCCGCCGTGGAGTGGCAGACGGTCGGATGCCTGCTCAACCTGCTGCCGATCCGCATCGACGACACGGCGGACGAGGATCTCGCGGCGCTCGTGGGGCGGGTGGACCGCGCCTGCCGGGAGGCGTACGCGCACGACACCGCGCTCATCCATGTACTGCGTGCGATACCGGAGTTGCTGACGACACTGCTCTCGCGCGACGTGCTGCCTCCGGTGTTCCAGATGATCCCGCGGATGCCGATCCCCGACACCGTCCCCGACGCCGGCCGGCTGCTGCGCCACGTTCCGGACGACGTGGTGCCGGCGCTGCCGCTGACGACGCCGTTCCTGTGGTCGATGCGCGAACGCGACCACCTCGACGGCTACGTCGTGTACGACGGCTACGTCATGTACGACTCGAACCTGTTCTCGGCGGCGTGGATGGACCGGTCCGTCGCCGCTTTCCTGGACCGGCTCGCGGAGATCGCCCGGTGACAACGGACGTCCAACACGTGTTGCAGGGACCGGAGTTGCCGGGCCCGCCGCCGCACATTCTCGACCTGCTCGAACCGTGGTGGTACGGCCCGCGATCCACGGCCACGGCCGTGATCGACGCCGAAGGCACGCTCTCGCACGGCGAGTTGGCCGGGCTTTCCGACGACATCGCGGCCACCCTGCGCAAACTCGGAGTGACGTCCGGCGATCCGGTGGTCGTGCACGGCGGCGCGAGCAGGTGGTCGATCGCCGCGATGCTGGGCGTACTTCGTGCGGGCGGCCGGTTCGTGCCGGTGGACGCGCACTTCCCGGCGGCGCGCCAGCGCATGATGGCCGAGGACTCCGGGGCGCGGGTGGTGCTCGCCGAACCGGGCCTGCCGCTGCTGTCCCGCGCCGCGGACACGGTGCCGACCGACACCTGCGGTCCGGGCGGCGCGAACGCGGCCGCCACACACGGGGACGGCACGCACGCGGACGATGCGCATGCGGACGACGCGCGCTGGGCGGAGTCGCACGGGGGCGACGTGGAGGGAAACGACGCCGGCGGAGACGCTGCGGGTCCGCGGCCGGCGCCGGGGCTGCGCGGGCCGTACGCGTACACCTGCTTCACCAGCGGTTCGACGGGCCGCCCCAAGCCGGTGCTGGTGTCCGCGACCGCGCTGGGCGCCTCGACCGCGGCGCGGCTGGCGTACTACCGGGAGCCGGTACGGCGGTTCGTGCTGGCTTCCGCCATCTCGTTCGACAGTTCGGCGGCCGGCATCTGGTGGACGCTGGCGTGCGGCGGCGCTCTCGTCCTGCCCGACGGGCGCCCCGGGGACCTGCTCGCGGCCGTGGGAGCCGCCGAAAGGCACACGGCGTCACACCTGTTGCTCGTGCCGTCGCTGTACGCAATCGCGCTGCGCGGCGGTGTCGGCAGCCGCCTGACCACGCTCTCGACGGTGATCGTGGCCGGCGAGTCGTGCCCGCCCGACCTGGTGTGCAGGCACTTCGCGGCATTGCCGGGGACCGCCCTGTTCAACGAGTACGGGCCGACCGAGTGCACGGTGTGGAGCACCGTGCACCGGTGTGAGCCGGGCGACGCGGAGGCCGACGCCGTGCCCATCGGGCGGCCGGTGCCCGGTGTGACGGCGCGCGTGCGCCCGGTGGCGGACCGCGATGCCCCGGGCTCCGTCGGTCACAGCGGTGCGCGGGCCGACTCGGACCTGGTCGGTGAACTGCTTATCGCCGGTCCCGGGCTGGCGGAGGGAGTGGCGGACGCGGTCTGCGACGGCCTCCCGGCGTACGCGACGGGCGACCTGGTGTCGCTGCGGGCGGACGGCGCACTGGTGTTCCGCGGGCGCGCCGACCGGCAGCTCAAGCTGGGCGGGATGCGTGTCGAGCGCGCCGAGATCGAACACGCGGTCGCCACGTTCCCGGACGTCGTGGAGGCGGGCGTGGGCGTCGCGCACGACGACGACCGTACGCGCGTCGTGGCGTTCGTGGCGGTTTCCGAGCCGCCGGACCGCGGGTCGCTGCGTGCCCATGTCGCCGAGCGCCTGCCCGCCGCCGCTGTCCCCGGCCGCTTTGTGGTGCTCGACGCCCTCCCGCGCCTGCCGAACGGCAAGGTGGACCACGCCGAACTGGACCGGCTCGCGGCGGCCCGCGGACCCCGCTGAGGGCCGCGTCCCCGTTAAGTGAAGTTGCACCGACTCTGACCGCACCTTTATCGGCTTTCAGGGCATGCTTCGGAGGTGGGGCCCACGAGAACGTTGAGAGAGGCTGCAGTCCCATGCCTTATGACCGCACGATCCGCGTCACCCGCGACTTCGCCACGACCGTGGCCGACGTGCGCGAGGCCCTGGCCGCCCAGGGCTTCGGCATCGCGAGCGAGATCGACATGGCCGCGACGCTCAAGGAGCGGCTGGGCGAGGACATGGAGGACTACGTCATCCTGGGGGCGTGCAACCCGTCGATCGCCCGGCAGACGCTGCGCGTCGACCGCTCGATAGGCGTCATGCTCCCGTGCAACGTGGTCGTGCGGCGCGAAGGGGACACCACGGTCGTCCAGGCCCTCGACCCGCACGTGATGCTGGAGGTCACCGGCCGCCCGGAGCTCGAGGCGGCCGCGACCGAGGCCACGCACCGGCTCAATGCCGCCCTCAGCTCGCTGACCTGCGCGTGAGGACCGGTCGTCCAACCGGTCGGTGACCTTGCTCCTTGACCCGCCGCGTGGCATACAGACAGGCAAGTCACGTAGACACGCGATGCAGGTGCGCAAGGCAGCACGTGATGCGCGTACGTGATGCAGGTAAGCCACGCAGGTGCGGAGCGGCGACGGCGGCGCTCCCCGGGGAATCGAGGCCGCAGTGGGTCGACTGCTCCTGACCAACGCCACGGTGCTGGACGGCGTCAACGGTCCCGCGGCCGGACGCACGGTGGTGGTGGCGGACGGACGTATTGCGGACGTCGCGGCCCAGGCCCCGGCCCCCGAGGACCAGGACGAACTGGTCGACCTCGGCGGCCGCACGGTGATGCCGGGCATGTGGACGTGCCACTTCCACGCGACGTACCACGAGCTGGGCTCGCGGCCGAACGTGCCGTACGGCAACGACTTCCCGCCCTCGTACCAGGCGATCGTGGCGGCGAAGAACCTGCGTACCGCGCTGGAGCACGGCTACACGGGGGTCGTCGGCGCGGGCGGGGCGAACGAGGTCGAGCCCGGTGTCAAGCGGGCGATCGAGGACGGGCTCGTCCCGGGACCGCGGTTCTGGCCGTCGGGACGCGAACTGTCCACGACGGGGCACGCCAACGACGCGGTGCCGTGGCACTGGGGGATGCCGGCCCCGGGTGCGGTGCGCATCTGCGACGGCGCCGACGCCTTCCGGTTCGGGGTCCGTGACGAGATCAAGCGCGGCGCCGAGGTCATCAAGCTGTTCGTCACCGGCGGCCACGGGACCCTCGCCCCGAAGGACCGCATCGAGATGACGCGCGACGAGTTGGCGGCCGCGATCGACGCGGCGCACTCGCGCGGCGTGCTGATCCGCGCCCACCTGGTCAACAAGCCGGCCATCATGATGGCGCTGGAGCTGGGCATCGACATCGTCGACCACTGCGACGAGATGGACGACGAGATCATCGCGGCGCTGGTGGAGACGGGCGCGTCGGTCGTCCCGTCGCTGCACTTCCCGAAGCACTTCCTGGAACTGATGGGCGACGGCTTCGGGTTCGGCGCCGAGGCGATCCGCGCCGATCTCGCGCACATGTACGAGGCGATCCCGAAGGCGCAGGCCGCCGGCGTGCGCTTCGTGCTGGGCGACGACTACGGCGCCATCGGCTTCGCGCACGGCCTCTACGGACGCGAACTGCGCCTGTACACCGAGCATGCGGGCGTCTCGCCGCTGGAGGTCATCGGCTGGGCCACCCGCAACGGCGCCGAACTCGCGCGGCGCGGCCACGACCTCGGCACGGTCGAGACGGGCAAGCTCGCGGACCTGCTGGTGGTCGACGGCGACCCGGCCACCGACATCGGCGTGCTGGCCGACCGGCCACCGCTCGCGGTGCTCAAGGGCGGCGAGGTGGTGGCCGGCGCACTGCCGACCGTCGCCTGACCCGCCGTCACCACGCTTGGCGCCTACGCCCCGCCTCCAGATTCGCGGCGACCACCAGCGAGAACCGCTCCCCCCACCACCACCAGACCGCACGCGAACTCAACCACGACCAACGCCACTTCACGCCCCGACGTGCACCCCGATCGCCCAGAACCGCCCGAGCGCCTCCACGGCCGGCGTCGCCCCCTCGCGCTCCCGCCGTGTGTACGTCGGGGCACCGCTGAGTTGTCGGGGCGCCGTCGCGGTCGCGAGAGGCGCGGGGAGCCGTCCGTTCCGCCGCCACCGCCTGGCCGTTCGGCGCGGGCACCTTTCGGTGCTGCGTCCCTGTGCTCGGGAGTGGATCGTCCGGGCGCCGGCCATCCGGGCGAGCGTACGGGTGACGGTACGGGCACCCGCTGGGATTTCGAGGGGCGCGGGGTGGGTGGGGGATCTGTTGCTGGCTCTGTTGCCACCTGGCGGGAGGGGCCGCCAACTGACAGAGTTGTTGTGTGGCCAAGGGGCAGGGCGCGCACGGGCGGCGCAAGGGGCACGGTGAGCGGGGCGGTTGGGGCGATCCGGATCTCGGGTTCCTGCCGCCGCATCTGCGGCGTGTGCCGTACGTATACGCGCGACATCCAGGTGCGACCGCGCCGGGTGATGTGGCGGGCGGGGCGAACTGCCAGGTGTACGCGTACGCGGTGCTCGCGCACTTCGGACGTCTGGTGCCGCCGCTGCGCTCGTCGGAGCTGTGGGCGGATCGCGCCGCGACCGAGGTGGCCGAGGTGGCCGGGCCGCTTGACCTGGTGCTGTTCGACGGCGGACGCCGGGCGGATGCGGAAGAGGGCTATGCGGCGCATGTCGGCATACACCTCGCTCCCGACCGGGTGTTGCATCTGTGCGCCGAGGTGGGTGTTCCGGCGGTGTGGACGTACGACGAGTTCGCGGCGCGGCCCCGGTACGCGCGCGTTCTCGGCATCAAGCGGGTGCGCCCCGCGCCCACCCCCACGTCGCGTCCCGCGCCTTGGGCCGCGTCCCGTCCCTGAAGCGTGTGGACAGCCCGATTCGTCCCTGTCAGCCTGGGAGTTCGACGATCGACCAAGGCTGCGGGGGATGTGGCTCATGGGATTCTTCGACGCCGACTTGCCGCCCGTCCCCGAGGAGACGGGCGGCCACGTGCTCTATGCGCGCGCCGAAGGCGCGTCCTACGGAGTCCACGCCCGCGACTATGTCGTTCCGGGGGTTTTGCCGTGGGTCCGCCGGCTCGGGGTCGGGCCGGATACCCAGGTGTGGCTGCGCCGCGTGGATGTGTGGACGGGCGGATTTTCCCTGGAACTGGCGGTGTTCCGGCGGATCGTTCGGTCGGGGCCGTCGCTCGGGCCGACGATGCGCGACGACCCCTCGGTGCTGCGGATCGGGCTGGTGATGGCGGACGGGACCCGCGCCACGTCGGTCGGCCGCGGGTATGCGTTGCCCGCGCCGCCCGGCGCGCCGGGGCTGGACGCCGACCCGGACTCCCTTCCGCACGCGGGTGGGGACGGCTCCGGGGAAAGCTACGGGGCGGCGGGAACGGACTTCGGCGAGGCGGGGGCCGGGCGCGAGGCCGGGACCGGGAATGCCGCGCGCGGGCGCCTGGATATCGCTCTGATGGTGCGCAGCGGCAGCATGTACAACACCTCGTATCACGCCGAAGTGCCTTTGCTGCCACCGGAAGGGCCGGTGGCGGTCGTCGTGGAGTGGCCCGCCGAGCATGTGCCGGAGACGCGGACCGAACTGGACGGCACGGCGATACGCGAGGCCGCCGGCGACGCGGTGGAGGTATGGCCTGACCTGCCGCGACGGCCGGACGGGGCGATCCGGGCGTACCCGGGGCTCACGTACTACGCGGCGGCACCCCAGCCGGCCGGCGGCATGGTCTCGGTCGGTCCGGGGTTGCCGGGGCCGCCGTTGCTGCCGTCGCCGTACAGCACCCCGCCGTATCCACCGTCGTTTCCGATGCCGCCGTATCCCGATGCGCCATACCGTCCCGACGCTCCGCCACCGACGCACGCCCCGGGCACGTGGCAGGGCCGCCTGCCCTATGCGCCGCCCGTGTACGGGGTCGCGTACGGGCCGCTTCCGTACGGGCCGCCGTCCTTCACGCCGCATCCGCAGTCGGTGCCCCCCTATATGCCGCCGCCCGAAGGGCCTCCGCCCGGGGACGACGAGCCTGACGAGCCGTCTCCTCCCCCGGCCACTCCCCCTCCGTCCGAGTCCGACGGGCGCGGCAATGGTGTGGGGTAGGCGCAAGGCGCAGCACCCCCAACAGCCCGCGGCACCGCGCGAGCGGGATCTCGTGGAGCGCATGTTCGAGTGGCACGACCGTGCCGATCTCGCGGTCGCCGTCGAGGACTTCGCCGCCGCACGGACCGCGCAGACCCTTGCCCTCGACATCGCGACCGCCCTCGCCGCCCGCACTCCGGACGATGTGCGGGCCTGGCAGGCGATCGCGGCGACGCGGTACGCCCTGATCGAATCCTGCGCCCGCACCGGGGACTTCGCCGCGGCATTGGAGTCCGCCGATGCCTGCCTCGCGGCGTACGCCAAGGTAGCGGAGTCCGGTGGTACACCCGGCGCTTCCGGCGCCGAGACGACCGCGCTGACCGCCGACGTACGTGCCCGGCGCGCGGTGGCGCTGGCCGGGAACGGGCAGATCACCGCCGCGCTGCTGGAGGCGGACGAGGCCGTCTGCATGTACGTCGGACTCGGCGCCGAGGACTGGGAAAGCGGCTGTCTCCCGGACCTGGCAAGGGTGTTGAGCACCGTCGCGCCGGTGCGGGCGCGCTACGGCGAACCGGACCACGCGGCCGCGACCGCCGACTACGCGATCCGCCTGTACGTCGAGAACGCGGCGCGCATCAACCGGCGCCCGGACGCGCCGACGCACGCGCGCTGTCTGTTCGAGGCCGCGCAGATAGCGTCCGACCTGCACGCGGCCGCCGGGCGCACGGACCTCGCGCTGAGCGCCGCCAACGTGGGCCGGCAGACCGCCGCGGCGCGGCGGATCGACGGTTTCGTGCGGCGCGAGCAGGCGTACGCGGGTGCGCTCGCCCGCTACACGATCCGCCTGACCGAGGACGGCAAGTCCGACGAGAGTGAAGCCTTTCTGGCGGAGAGCTGCGCGATCGACCCGGGCGCATACGCGCGTGTCGCGGCCGAGGCGTACCCGCTGGCCAGGGCCCGCGTCGAGGTCCCGTCGCTGGCGGACGCGCTGCGGGCCGCCCAGGCGATGCTGCGGGACGTCGAACTCCCGGAGCTGCTGGACGGTTTGCTCGCCGACCCCTGGTCGGTCCAGCCGTCGCTGTCGGTGCCGGACCGGTGCCCGGCGGATGTGGCGCCGGGGATCGCCGAGACGCTGGCCGCGGCGGCGGTGCGCATGCTCGGCGAGGGCGACCCGCACGGGCTGCGGCTGTGCCTGGAGGCGAACGTGGTGTTCGCCGGTGCGGCGGCGCGCGAAGTACCGGCGATGCGCCACGACTTCGCGGCGTACGGCTCGCTCTGGGCGCAGGCCCTGGCGATGGCGGCGTGGCGGTTGCACGAGACCGGTTCGGAGGCCGTCCGGTGGTACGCCGCGGATCTGGCGGCGTGGCTGCTCGGCGTGCTGGACCGGCTGGCTCCCCTGGCGGCGGCGCAGCCGGACATCACCGAGTTGATCCGGGTGGGGACCACGGTCGCCCGCTCGGTCCTCGACGCGAAGCCGCGGGAGGGGGAACCGGCCGGGTAGCGGACGCCGGGCTCAGGCCCGCAGGGCGCGCGCCTCGGGGTCGCAGGCCAGCCGGACACCGACCGCGAGCATCGGGACCGCGGCCATCACGAAGGCCCAGCGGACGTCGGTGGCGACCAGAACACCCATCAGCGCGATCGAGACCGGTTCCAGGACCGTGCGGGGCAGGAAGACGACGCTGTTGACGCGGCCGAGGAATTCGACGGGCGTGCGGGACTGGACGAAGGCAGGCAGCGCGACGTCGCTGGAGTAGGCGACGCCGAAGCCGAGCGCCACGAGGACCGCCGCCGCGCCCCACGCGGTCGGGGCGAACCCGAGGGCGGCGAAAGCCGTGCCCTCGCACAGGGTCATGCCGATGATCAGCAGGCCCCAGCGGGCGGGGAGGCCGGTCAGGGCGGCCGACACCGAGCCGAGGAGTTGTCCCAGCCCCCAGGCCGAGATGAGGATGCCGAGCGTCATGGAGCCGTCGGGATAGGTCGCGGCGAGTGCGGGCAGGCCGACGGCGAAGAGCCCGGCGTAGGCGAGCGTGGCGGCGGAGATGAGCAGCAGGACGGCGCGTACCTCGCGGCTGCCGCGGGCGTACGCGAGCCCGTCCGCGATGTCGCGGCGCAGCGCGGCCTGGGCAGCCCGGATGCCGACGGGCCGCGGCTCGTCTGCGGGCTCCTCCGTCGGCCGCTCGGTGGTCGGCCGGTCCACCGGAAGGCGTGCCAGCGTCGCCGCCGCGACCAGGAAGGTCGCCGCGTTGAACCAGGCCGCCTCCGTGGTGCCGAACGTGGTGACCAGGACGCCGCCGAGCAGCGGCCCCGCGAGGCGGCCGCCCTGCTCGCCGAAGCCGACCCACGCGTTGGCCTTGGCGAGGTCGCCGCGCGGCACGACCAGCGGCAGGATGCTGCCGCCCGCCGGCACCGAGAACGCCTCGGCGACGCCGACGACGACACCGAGGGCGAAGAACTGCCAGGTGTGCACCTGGCCGGCGGCGGAGGCCACGGCGAGAGCGGCCACCGCGCCCGCGCGTACGAGGTGACACGCGATCAGGACGGCGCGCGGGGACACCCGGTCGGTGACGGCGCCCCCGAGCAGCATGAGCAACCCGCGCGGTACGGCCTGGGCGATGAGGACGGCGGCCAGGAGCGTGGTGGAGTCGGTGTGTTCGAGGACGAGCCACAGAAAGGCGACTTCGAAGCTGTAGTCGCCGAGCATTGAGAGGGTCTCCCCGGCCCACACGCGGCGGAACGCCGGTCGGGCGAAGGGGCCGCGCGCACGGTTGCCGCCTGAGGTGCCGCCTGAATTGCCCGAGCCGCCCCCCGCGCCGCCGCCTGAGCCACCGCCTGAGTCGGCTGAGTCGCCGACCCGCTTGCCGGCTGAGTCGCCGACCGGGTTGTCGGCTGAGCTGCCGACCGATCCGCGCCCGTTCCCGCTCAACTGCCCTCCCTCGTCGACGCCCCCGGCACCGTACGCCGCCACTCCCCTGCACGGCCTGTGGTTTTGCGTCGCTCGCACGGCTCAGCGCGCGACGGCGCCGCACGCGCCTCTGATAATTCCCACTTAATTTCGCAAAAGGTGTCGACGGGTGTCATCACACGAGGGAGCCACCGCACGTTCGGACGACTCCGCCGCCTGGTGGCGCACAACCCTTGGAAGGTCATCGGTCTGCGGGTCATCGCCGCGATCGCGCTGGTCGCCTTCGCCCCTAGGCTGTCGGACATCACGGACCAGGACACCGCGAGCTTTCTCCCGGACAAGTACGAGTCCGTCCAAGCCGCCGATCTGGCCGACCGGCAGTTCCCGCAGTCCCAGGACCAGACCGCGCAGAATGTCGTGAAGCGCACCGACGGCGGCCCGCTGACGCCCGCCGACGTCGTCCTGTGCCTCGCGCCGCTGACGTAGCGGGCCGCGGGGCGCGTCCGGCGCCGGGCTTCAGCCTGCCGGGGCTCGGCGGGCGAGGAGGAGGGTGGCGTCGTCGCGGTGGCCGGTGGCGTCCGCGCGGGCGAACATCGTGGCGGCGAGGTCGTCGAGGGGTTCCGTGCGGTGCGCCGCCAGGTCGCGGGCGAGGCGCGCGATGCCGTCGTCGAGGTCGAGTTCCGGGCCCTCCAGCAGGCCGTCGGTGCACAGCGCGAGGATGCCGTCCGGCGGGAGCATCAGGCGGGTGGAGATGAAGCGCTGTTCGGCGGCCACCCCCAACGGCAGGGTGTCGCGCGGGTGTTCGACCGCCTCGATGCCGTGGCGGGCGGCCACGAGCAGGGGCGGGTGGCCCGCACTCGCGACGACCACTTCGCCGGTTCCGGTGTCGAGGTAGGCGAGCAGGCACGTCGCGTGCACCGGGGTCGGGAAGCGGCCCAGGAAGTCGTTGACGCGGGTCAGCACCATGCCGGGATCGCGGTAGTCGATGGCGTACGCCCGCAGCAGTGTGTGCAGTCGGGACATCATCGGCGCCGCCTCCGGGCCGTGGCCCTGGACGTCGCCCACCGCCAGGACGACGAGCCCGCCGCGCAGGGCGAACACGTCGTACCAGTCACCACCGAGATCGGCGGCTTCGTGGGCGGGGCGGTGGCGGACCGCCGATTCGATGCCCGGGACGCCGGTGGGCTGTTCGAACGAGGTGCCGGCCCGGAACGCCTCCACGAAGTCGAGGTAGGGCTGCGTCTCGACGGTGCGCACCAGGGCGTGTCCGGCCATCCGGGTGACCTCGCGGATCGCCGCCTGCGACGCGGGAGCGGGCCGGTGCGAATCGCGGAAGCCGAGTGTCCACGCGCCGACCGCGCGGCCCGACCCGTCGGTGAGCGGGAGCGTCCACCACGCCCGGGTGCCCGGCGCGGCGACCAGCGGCTTCGCGTCGCCGGGCAGCGCCTCGTGCTGTTCGACGGTCAGGAACCGGTCCTGGCCGGTGCGGGCCGCGACCGCGACCGGGTGCGCGGCGTCGAGCGGGACGAGGCGCGGCGCCACGACGTCCGGCGCGGGCTCGGGTACGCGGTGCATGTGCAGGCGCGTGCCGTCGCCGAGCGCGACCGCGGACTGGGTGGCACACAGCAGCGGCGGGAACGTACGCAGGAGCAGGTCGAGCACCTCGTCTCGTGAGGAGGTGCGGATCAGCGACTCGGAGGCGTGCCGGGCGAGGGTTTCGGTGTGGTCCATGCGCGGTGCGGCGACGGCCGATGGCCCTGGAGTTGCCGGCGCTTCCAGGATTCCCGGGGTTCTTGGGGTCTCCGGAGTTTCAGGAGTGCCGGCGGTGGCGGCTGACGCGGCCGCGTCAGCGTCAGCGTCGGCGAGTTCGCCGAGGGTGACCAGAACAGTGGCCGCGTCCCCGTCCGACGTACCGCACGGGTGTGCGACCGCCCAGACGTGGTGGACGACGGCGTCGTCGGACGCGAGGACGAGCCGGCGGACGGGCCGCCCGTCGGGTTCCGCCGTCATCGCGGCGACCGTCAGCGCGCCCGCCGCGTCGAAGAGCGTGGCGAGCGGCCGTCCGAGGACGCGCTCGAGGTCGTGTCCGCCGAGCGTCGCGGGCGCGGGGGCGATGGCCGTCACCGTGCCGGATCCGTCCACCAGGAGGCGGACGGTGCTGTCACCGTCGTTCAACGTACGGGTCTTTCTGTGCCGGCGGCAGGACTGACTGCGCGCCGGGGCCTGCGTGGGCGCACCTAACACCTATCCCACGCAAACGGCCCGACCTGTGCTGGCAATCGGGTGAAGCGGACGCGGAGCATCCGAAGGGTCGTTCCCGCCGGGCAACTCCACCGGGGTCACTCCACCGGGGTCACTGGAGCAGGCGCTGCTCCTTGGCGACGGCGACCGCCCCGGCGCGGGTGTCGACGCCGAGCTTGGTGTAGATGCGGACCAGGTGCGTCTTGACGGTGGCCTCGCTGATGAACAGCGCCCGGGCGATCTCGCGGTTGCCCAGGCCCCGGGCCAGCTGCCCGAGGATGTCGAGTTCGCGGTCGGTGAGGGACGCGCGCGGACTGCGCATGCGCTCCATGACGCGGTTGGCGACCGGCGCCGACAGCGCGGCTCGCCCTTGCGCGGCGGCCAGGATCGCCGCGAAGAGTTCGTCGGGCCGTTCGGCCTTCAGGAGGTAGCCGGTCGCACCGGCCTCGACCGCCCTGGTGACGTCGGCGTCGGTGTCGTACGTGGTGAGCACCAGCACGCGCGTACCCGGGATTTCGGCGACGATCCGGCGGGTCGTCTCGATGCCGTCGATGCCGGTGCCGAGGTGCAGGTCCATGAGCACCACGTCGGGGCGCAGCTTCGCGGCGGCGGCCAGGGCCTCTTCGCCGGTGGCCGCTTCGCCGACGACCTCGATGCCGGGCGCGCTGGCGAGCAGCGCGAGCAGGCCCGCACGGACGACGGTGTGGTCGTCGCAGAGGAGGACACGTACATCCTGCGAGAGGGACGCGGACATGCCTGGCTACTCCTTGGGGCCGGGAACGGGACGGGAATCGGGACCGGAAGCGGGGTCGGGTTCAGGGCGGGAGTCGGGCAGCGGGACGGATGCCGAGACGACCGTGCCGTCGCCGGGCGAGGACTCGATGGCCAGTGTTCCGCCGAGTTGCCGCAGCCGGGCGCGCATCGCGCTGAGGCCGTGGCCGCGGCCGCCGTCGGCGGACTCCGGCCGCCGGGCCGCCTCGGGGACGAAGCCGCGCCCGTTGTCGGCGACGTCCAGCACGACCTGGTCGTCGAGGTAGCTCAGGGTCAGCGTCGCGTCGGTCGCGTGCGCGTGCTCGCGGATGTTGGCCACCGCGCCCTGTGCCACCCGCAGGAGTGCGGCCTCGACGATCGCCGGGAGGACGACGGGTCGGCCGTCGGCCGTGCAGCGGACGCGCAGGGCCCGGCGGTCGGACGCGGTGCCGGCGGCCTCCCCCGCGGCCGACTCGCGCTCCGCGAGCGCGTGGAGGGCCGCTTCCAGCCCGCCGCCCTCGGCGAGGTCGGCCGGGGCCAGGTCGTGGACGAAGCGGCGGGCTTCGGCGAGGTTGCGTTCGGCGATGGCGGACGCGGTCACGACGTGCCGGTGGGCGGCCGCCGGGTCGGCCGCCCAGACGCGGTCGGCGGCCTGCAGCAGCATGCGCTGGCTGGAGAGCCCCTGCGCGAGGGTGTCGTGGATCTCCATGGACAGGCGTTCGCGTTCGGCGAGCGTACCGGCGCGGCGTTCGCTCGCCGCGAGGCCGGCCCGGGTGCGGATCAGGTCGCCGATCAGGGTGCGCTGGCGTTCGGACTGCCGCCGCATGTGCAGGAACACGGCCGAGGCCAGGCCCGCGACGGCGGGCGGGCCGAGGATGAGGAGCGGGTCGGCGCCGCTGATGCGCACCTGGGCCACGACCACGAGCACGGTGAGCAGCGCGATGAGGACCAGGGCGGCGCGCTCGGAGAGCAGCCGCAGCGCGGTGTAGACGATCGGGACCGCGCTCCACGCGAAGCTCGGCGCGATGCCCACGAGCACGATCCACGCGCAGGTGAAACCGGCCAGCCACAGCCGGGTCCAGTGCGAGACGGGCGCGTCGCCCACGCCGGGGCGTACCACGTACGCCAGGGCGACCAGCGCGGTGAGCGTGACCACCACGGGGGTGTCGGACGCGCCCGGGTGCCGGATCAGGAACCGGGCCATCGCTCCGACGAGCAGGACGACGAAGGACACCGACATCGCGGCGTCCATCCAGCCGGGCCCCGGGGCGGCGGGCTCGGTGTCGTCGCGCCGGGGGCGCTGGTGCTTCACGTCCATCCTTGCTTTGTAACCCGCGATCCGGTCGGCACCATCGACCGATCGGTTGATACGGGTGTCCTCCATCATGCCCCGCGGGGGCATCCGGTCCGGGGACCCTCGTGGCCCGGATCCGACCCGACGATGGATTCACCGCGGCAAAACGTGCCGCTCCCCCGTACGAATCCCGGAGTCGAGAACCATGAAGAAGCTGTCCGTGCGTGCCCGTGTCCTGACCGGTTCCGCCGCGCTCGTCGCCGTCGGCGGCGGTGCCTTCGGCGCGGTGGCCGCCGCTGCCCCGTCGCAGGCGGACAACTCCGCCGCCAAGCCGCCGGCCGCGGTGAGCGAGGTGAAGAACAAGGACACGTTCAACACCGAGCACCTCACCGTCGACGCCGCGACCCGCGCCGCGCAGGCCGCGCTCGACGCCGCGAAGAAGGCGAACCAGCGGGTCACCGTGGCGGTCGTCGACCGCAACGGCAACACGGTGGTGACGCTGCGCGGCGACGGCGCCGGCCCGCAGTCGTACGAGTCGGCCGAGCTCAAGGCCTACACGGCGGTGTCGTGGAACGCCCCGACCTCGGTCCTGGCCGGCCGCCTCCAGCAGGCTCCGAACCTGAAGGACATCCCCGGCACGCTGTTCCTCGCGGGCGGTGCCCCGGTCCAGTCGAAGGGCGCGCCGATCGCGGGCATCGGCGTCGCGGGGGCGCCGAGCGGCGACCTGGACGAGCAGTTCGCGCAGGCGGGCGTGGCGGCGCTCGACAAGTGACGCGGTAGCGCTTCGGTGCGGGAGTGATGGACGGCTTGGCGGCGTACGGGTGTTCGGCACCTCGTACGCCGCCACGCCGCGTCATGCCGGGGCCGGTGCCGGCTCCGACCCGTCGGCGGCGGTCGGCTGGTGCCAGGCGAAACGGGCCATCGGCTCGTCCACCGGGGCGTCGACGAGCCGGTTCGCGAACGTGGACAACGTGTAGGCGCCGATCCCGAGCACGACCTCCAGCGCATTGCGCGTGGTGAAGCCGTGGCCGAGGAACTCCCGCATGCGGTCCGGCTCGACGGCCCCGGCGGTGGCGAGCACGTGCAGGGTGAAGCGGCGTACCGCCTCCAGGCGCGGGTCGGGCAGTGGCGCCTGGTCGCGCAGCGCGCCGACGACCTCCGGGTCGGCGCCCACGGCGGTCAGCACGCCGGTGTGCATCGCGACGCACAACTCGCAGCCATTGCGGGTGGCGACGGTGAGGACGACCGTCTCGCGCGCCAACTTGTCGAGCGTCGTGAGTTCGAACGTGCTGCTGATCCTCAGGAACGCCTCGAGCGTTTCCGGGGATTCGGCGAGCCGCGCGACCGCGGAGGGCAGGTAGCCGAACTTCGCGGCGGTGCCCTCCATCGCGCGCCGCGAGCTGGGCGGTGCGGTGTCGGGGGTGTGGTCGTGGAAGAAGGCCTCGGTCAAGGCGGTCCTTTCGGGTGCGGACGCGGCCGTCCGCGTAAATAGACAATCAGGTTGTCGATAAAGGTAACCAGGTTGTCTATGTGTGGCAAGCCCCGAAGTTCCCCCGGAGTTGGCGTGGCCCTCTCGCCCCTGCGCGGGGAGCGCGCATATCGTCACCGAATGAGCGCAACTCCCGCACGCGAGACCGCAGCCGAGACGGGACCACAGAAGGGAACGCAGACGGGATCCCAGCCGGGACCCCAGGCCGGACCCGAGTCCGAGCCCGCGCTGTACGCCGTCAGCGACGTGCACACCGCCATTCCGTCGAACTTCGCGATCGTGGAGGGCATCCACCCCCGCAACGAGGGCGACTGGCTGATCGTGGCGGGCGACGTCGCCGAGCGGCCGGACGACATCGCCAAGACGCTCGGGCTCCTCACCGACCGCTTCGCGCAGGTGCTGTGGACACCCGGCAACCACGAACTCTGGTCCTCCGAACCGGACGACGCCGACGCCGCGGCGACCGGCACCGACCCCGACACCTTGCGCGGCGAGGCGCGGTACCGGCATCTGGTGGAACTTTGCCGGGAGTTGGGCGTACACACGCCCGAGGACCCGTACCCCGTGTGGACCGGGGCGGGCGGACCGGTGACGATCGCGCCGTTGTTCGTGCTGTACGACTACACGTTCCTGCCGCCCGGGACGACCACACGCGAGGAGGCGCTCGCCGCGGCGTACCGCGCCGGAGTGGTGTGCACCGACGAGTTCGTTCTGCATCCGGACCCGTACCCGAGCCGCCAGGCGTGGTGCGAGGCTCGGGTGGCGTACACCGAGGCGCGGCTCGCGGAGGCGGCGGACCCGGACGCGCCGTACGTGCTCGTCAACCACTTCCCGACGGTCCGCACACCCACCGACGTGATGTGGTTCCCCGAGTTCGTGCAGTGGTGCGGCACGGTGCACACCGCCGATTGGCACACCCGCTTCCCGACCGCGGCGGTGGTGTACGGGCACCTGCACATCCCGCGGACCACGTGGTACGACGGCGTGCGCTTCGAGGAAGTGTCGCTCGGCTACCCTCGCGAACGGCGCGACGGGCTGCGGCGGCCCGTACCGCGGCGAATCCTGCCGGAGGAGAGGGCGAACGCGTGACCGAGACGACCGGCGATTCCGCGACCGCGTCGGCCCCCGCGGCGGCTCCGGCTCCGACCTCGGCGACGGCTCCCGCGCTGCTGGCGTCGATCCTGCCGTACGGCGTGATGGCCGAGGAGTGCTTCGACGACCCTCCGGGGACCGAGCTGTTCCCCGAGGAAGAGGCGCACATCGAACGGGCGGTGGACAAGCGGCGCCGGGAGTTCACGACCGTACGCCGGTGCGCGCGCCTGGCGCTCGGCCGACTCGGCTTCGCACCCGCACCGCTGCTGCCCGGCCTGCGCGGCGCACCGGGTTGGCCCGAAGGCGTCGTCGGCAGCATGACGCACTGCGCCGGCTACCGCGCGGCGGCGGTCGCAACCGGGGCGAAGGTGCTCACCATCGGGATCGACGCGGAGCCCGCCGCACCGCTGCCCGCCGGCGGTGTCCTGCACTCGGTGACGTCGGAGCTGGAGCGGGCACGGCTCGCCGAGTACGCCGCGGCGCACCCCGAAATCGCCTGGGACCGGCTGCTGTTCAGCGCCAAGGAGGCGGTCTACAAGGCGTGGTTCCCGCTCACGCGGCGGTGGCTCGGCTTCGAGGAGGCCGATGTGGCGTTCGACCCCGAGGGCGGGACGTTCACCGCCCGCCTCCTCGTGGCGGATCGTCCGGTCGACGGCTTCACCGGGCGCTGGGCCGTCGCGGAGGGGATCGCGGTCACGGCGATCGCGGTGTCGGCGGACGGGTCCGCCGCGCGTCACCCGAACCCGTAGAGCCTCAGCGACTCGTCGATAGTCGACTTGATCGCCGCCACGCCCATGCCCCGGTCCGCGATCAGGTGGTGCAGCATGCTGGGGCTGACCGGCGCGAGCACGAACTCGGCGAGCGCGCCCGCGTCCACACCCGGGCGCAGTTCGGCGACCAGCATCGCCACATGCGTCTGCCTCGCCCGTTGGGGCGGCGACGTGTAATGCGCGCACGGGTCGGCGACCTCCGCCGCCAGCAGAATTTCGTGCTGCTCCGTCGTGCGGTCGACCAACGCGTGCAGGAACGCGCGCAGCCGTTCCGCCGCCGGTGCCCCGGGTCCGAGCGGCGGCGGCCCGGCGAGGAACTGCCCCTGGAACTCGCGCTCACGCACGTCGAGCAGTGCCGACAGCAGCTGCGCGACGTCGCCGAACCGGCGGTAGACCGTACCGACCCCGATGCCGCTCGCGTGCGCGACGGCGTTCATCGTCAGCGCGTCCGTGCCCTTCTCGGCCACGATGCGGGCCGCCGCGTCGAGGATCCGGCGGCGGTTGCGGGCCGCGTCGGCCCGCTCGGGCGGGGCCTCGCCGGCGATCGGAAGCCGGTGTCTCGGGGCTGTGTCCATGCCACCCACCGTATCGGATAGCTATCCACTTGGGCTTGCCAAGCGGATAGCGATCCGTTTAACTGGGCGCACCGCGAACCGGATAGCAATCCGCTTCATTGCCCTCAGGAGGGGTCCCATGGCTGCCAAAATCGCCGTCGTCTACTACTCGTCGACCGGCAACGTCCACCAGCTCGCCGCGGCGGTCGCGGAAGGCGCCGAGAAGGCCGGTGCCGAGGTGCGTTTGCGGCGCGTACAAGAACTCGCCCCGGACGCGGTCGTCGACTCGGTGCCCGCATGGCGCGAGCACCACGACGCGACGAGCCACATAGAGGTGGCGACCTTGGACGACCTGGCGTGGGCGGACGGGTACGCGTTCGGCACGCCCACGCGCTTCGGCAACATCGCGTCCCAGCTCAAGCAGTTCATCGACACCACCAGCGGGCTGTGGGCGCAGGGCGCCTTCGCCGACAAGCCCGCCACGGGCTTCGTGAGCGCCGGGAACATGCACGGCGGCAACGAGTCGACGCTGCTCGCGCTCTACAACACGCTGCACCACTGGGGTTCGCTGATCGTGCCCGTCGGCTACACCGACCCCGTGGTGTTCGGCGCGAACGGCAACCCGTACGGCACCGCGCACGCCTCCGAGGCCGGCGCCCCCGGCGAGAACATCCTCGACGCCGCGCGCTACCAGGGCACCCGGCTCGCCACCATCACGCAGCGCCTGCTTGCCGGCACCGCGGCCGCCGCCTGACGGCCCGGCCTTCGCCCCCGCCCCGGCGGGAACCCCGACACTGCGGCCCGGCCCCGACATGGGCCGGGCCCTTGCGCGTCCGCCGGATGACTCATCTCCCGAGTGCGCCGACGCCGGGCCCCCGCCGGACGCCCCGGCGGGCGAACGTTCATCACCGGTGATCGTCGCGTTAGGGTGACGTGCACGCCGACGGCGAAGGGCTCGTGGTCGGCGGCGAACGGGGCGGCGCTGATCGTTCACCCAAGGTGAACGATCTCGGGGAGGTGGGGTCGGGCTTGGAACGCCACGAGATGGAGATATTCCTGACGCTGGCCGAGGAACTGCACTTCGGCCGTACCGCCGAACGCCTGCATCTGTCGGGCGCCATGGTGAGCCAGACCCTCAAGAAGATCGAACGGCGCCTCGGCGGACCGCTGTTCGAACGCACCAGCCGCCGCGTCACGCTGACCCCGCTCGGCCGTCAGCTCTACGACGACATGCGCCCGCACTACGACGCGCTCCGGGCCGCCGTGCAACGGGCGACGAGCGCCGCGCGCGGCATCGAGGGCACGCTGCGGGTCGGATTCCTAGGCGTCATGTCCGGAATCCGGGCACACCAGGGCGCCGCACTGTTCCGCGAGCGCCACCCCGACTGCGCGGTCGAGGTCGTCGAGGTCCAACTCGACGAGTACGTGCACCCGCTGCGCGACGGCACCCTCGACATGCTGGTGACGCTGGTGCCGATCCAGGAGCCGGACATCACCATCGGCCCGCTCCTGCTCGACGCCCCGATCTATCTGGCGACGTCCGCCACCAGCCCGCTCGCCGCGCGTGCGTCGCTGACCCCGGAGGACCTCGCGGGCCAGGTGTTCCCGATGGTTAGCGACCGGGTGCCGCAGCACTGGCTGGACCAGTATCTGCCGCAGTTGGCGGCGGGCGGGACGCCGATCGGGCGTACCGAGCAGAGGTGTTCGACGTATCAGGAGATCCTGGCTCTCGTGTCGGCGGGCAAGTGCGTCGCAATCGGCGACCACCAACTCGTGCAGTACTACGCGCGGCCCGACGTCGCGTACGTCCCGCTCAGCGGGGTCCCCAACCTGCGGCACGCGCTGGTGTGGCGCACCGCCGCCGAGAACGCCCGGATGCGCGCGTACGTCGACGCCGTCACCGACCTCCTGCGGGAGCGCGCCCAGGCCGCGTGACGCGGGGGCCGCGGGCGTGGGACCGCGGAGCGTGTGCTGCGGGCCGCGGGCCATCCGGGTGAACAGCGGGGTGTCGGCCACCCGGTGACGGGTCCGGGTCTCGATGCTGCGTGCATGAGGGAGCGAAGCGAGCGAAGCGGCGAGAGATTGCGTTTCGCGAATGCGGCCACCGAGCGTAGCGAGGTGGGGGCATGAGTAGCGCCGAGGCGAGTCCGGATACCGAGGAGCAGCCGCCCGAAAGCCGCGGGTTCCGCTTCCCCAGCGCGCTGACCGTGCTCGCGATCGTCACGATCGCGGTGTGGGCCCTGGCCTTCCTCATCCCGTCCGGGCAGTACGAACGGGACGCCGACGGCAAGCCCGTGCAGGGCAGCTTCCGCGAGATCTCGTCCCCCCAGGACTTCGTCCAGCGGCTCAACGACCTGTTCCTGTCGCCCGTCAACGGCCTCTACGGCATCCAGGACACCCAGACCGGCCAGGTCGGTCCGGACAACTCGGGCGATCTGTACGGCGGCGCCGCGGTGTTCCTGTTCGTGCTCGCCATCGGCGCGTTCATCACGGTCGTGTTCGCCACCGGCGCGCTGGACCGGGGCATCGCGCGGCTCGCGCACCGCCTCCGGACCCGGGGCGCGGTGCTGATCATCGCCATCATGGCGGTGTTCTCACTGCTCGGATCGGTCGAGGGGTTCGCCGAGGAAACGCTCGGCTTCTACGGCCTGATCGTGCCGCTCATGCTGGCGCTGGGCTACGACCGCATGGTGGCCACCGGCACGATCATCCTCGGCGCGGGGGTGGGCGTGCTGTGTTCGACGGTCAACCCGTTCGCCACCGGCGTCGCCTCGTCCGCCGCCGGGATCTCGCTCGGCGACGGCATCGTGCTGCGGCTGCTCATGCTGGTGGTGCTGACCGCGGTGACCATCGCGTACGTCGTGCGCTACGCCGCGCGCGTCAAGGCCGACCCGTCCCGTTCGATCGTCGGGTTCCTGCCGGGCGACCGGGAGCAGGCGGAGGCGTCGGCGGGCACCGAGCCGGAGCCGCTCACCGGCACGCACAAGATCGTGCTGGTCGCGGTGACGGTGACCTTCGTGTTCATGATCTTCTCGATCATCCCGTGGGCGCAGGTGCTGACCGGCGACGCGGACGCCACTCCGTACGGCTGGGAACTGGACTGGTCCTTCGCGCAATTGGCCGCGCTGTTCATCGTCGCGGCGGTGGTCGTCGGGGTGCTCGCGCGGCTCGGCGAGAAGAAGCTGAGCGCGACGCTGATCCAGGGTGCGGGCGACTTCGTGTCCCCCGCGCTGATCATCATGCTGGCCCGCGGCGTCACGGTGATCATGAACAACTCCAAGGTCACCGACACCGTGCTGCACTCGATGGAGGGCGCGGTGTCGGGGACGTCGTCGGCGGTGTTCGGGATCCTGATCTTCGTGGTGAACCTGCCGCTGGCGTTCCTGATCCCGTCCACCTCGGGCCACGCGACGCTCGCGATGCCGATCCTCGCCCCGCTCGCCGACTTCGCGGACGTGCCGCGCGCGCTGGTGGTGACGGCGTGGCAAGCCGCGTCGGGGTGGATGAACCTCTGGGTCCCGACGACGGCCGTCATCATGGGCGGCGTGTCGCTGGCGAAGGTCGGCTACAACCAATATCTGCGGTTCGTGGCACCGCTGTTGGCGATCCTGTTCGTCCTCATCTGCGGGTTCGTGGCGTTGGGCGCGGGGTTGTCGTAGACGCGGTCGACCGGATCCGTGCGGGCTGACCGGACCGGCCGGGTCGGTCACCGACCCGGCCGGCGGTCAGCGGATGCTCAGCGGGGTGCCGGGAGCGGCCGGGATCACCAGCGGGGTACCGGTCTCGGGGTCGTCGATGATGCGGCACGGCACGTGGAAGACCTCCTCGACCAGTTCGGCGGTCACGATGTCGCCGGGGCGGCCCTCGGCGACGATGCGGCCCTCGCGCATGGCGATGAGGTGGGTCGCGTACCGGGTCGCCTGGTTGAGGTCGTGCAGGACCGCGACGAGTGTGCGCTCCTCCTCGCGGTGCAGCCGCGCGCACAGGTCGAGCACTTCGATCTGGTACGCGATGTCGAGGAACGTCGTGGGCTCGTCGAGCAGCAGCAGCGGCGTCTCCTGGGCGAGCGCCATGGCGATCCACACGCGCTGCCGCTGTCCGCCGGAGAGTTCGTCGACCGCGCGGTCCGCGAGTTCGAACACGCCGGTCGCCCGCATCGACGCGTCGACGACGCGCTCGTCCTCCGGCGACCACTGCCGCAGCAGCTTCTGGTGCGGGTAGCGGCCGCGGGCGACGAGGTCGGCGACGGTGATGCCGTCCGGCGCGATCGAACTCTGCGGCAGCAGGCCGAGGGTGCGGGCGACCTGCTTCGCGGGCATCGACGAGATGTCCCGGCCGTCGAGCAGCACCTGACCCGACGACGGCTTGACCATGCGGGCGAGCGCGCGCAGGAGCGTCGACTTGCCGCACGCGTTCGGTCCCACGATCACGGTGAAGGACCGGTCGGGTATCGCGACGCTGAGGTCCTTGGTGATGACGCGCTTGTCGTAGCCGAGGGTCATCGCGTCGCCGTGCAGGCGGGTCGACGCGGTGGCGCCCGGAGTGGTGCCGCGGGTGTCGTCGTCCACCGCCGTCGGGTCGACCGCGTTGTCGGCCGCCGGGGCCGTGACGGTGTCCGGAGTGCCGGTCGTTCCTGAGGTCTTCACTGTCCGTCAGATCCTTCCCGCGCGGCGCTGGGCCGCGAGCATCACCACGAGATAGCCGCCACCGAGCAGGCCGGTCACCACGCCGACCGGCAGCGGGTCGTCGGCGAACGCCCGCTGTGCGATCCAGTCCGAGCCGACCAGCAGCACGGCGCCCATGCACAGTGAGGGCAACAGGTTGGGCCCCGGCGCGGCCGTGAGGCGGCGGGCCAGCTGAGGGGCCGTCAGCGCGACGAACGACACCGGTCCGGCGGCCGCGGCGGCCAGTGACACCAGCACGATCGCACCGAAGAGGAGGGTGAGTCGTACGCGTTCGACCCGTACGCCGAGCGCCGCCGCCGCGTCGTCGCCCATCTCCAGCATGCGCAGGGCGGGACCGCACCCGATCAGGATCGCCGGGACGAGCACCGCCATCGCGACCGCGAGCGGCATGACGTCGGTCCAGTCCCGCCCGTCCAGGCTGCCGGTCTGCCACAGCAGCGCACGGGACGCCTCGGCGAGCTTGGCGCGGGTGAGCAGGTAGCCGTTCACGCCGGTCAGGATCGCGGTGACGCCGATGCCGGTGAGGATGAGCCGGAAGCCGTGGACGCCGCGGCGCCAGGCCAGGACGTACACGAGCACGCCTGCGGTCAGCCCGCCCGCGGCGGCGCCGAACGCCACCGCGCCCGTGCCGCCGCCGAGCACGACGACCGCGAACAGCGCCCCGGTGCCGGAGCCGGCGGTGAAGCCGAGGAGGTCGGGACTGCCCAGCGGGTTGCGTACGACGGCCTGGAAGACCGCCCCGGACAGGCCCAGCGCGGCGCCGACGAGCAGGGCCACCCCCGCGCGCGGCAGCCGGAGTTCGCGGACGATGAACTCGTCGGCGGGGCTGCCGCTGCCGAGCAGGGCGTCGACGACGCGGCCGAAGCCCATCGGGTAGTCGCCGCTGCCGATGCACAGGACCGCCAGGGCGAGCGCGGCGATGAGGCAGAGGGCGCCGGCGGCCATCGCGCGGGGGCGGTAGCGGACGGACATCGGTCCGACGCGCAGGGCACGGTCCGAGGCCGCGCCGGAGGCCGGGCGCGACGTCGAGGCAGGCGTCGAGGCAGGAGTCGAGGCGGGGGGCGAGGCTGCGGTCGAGGTCGAGGCCGACGTCGACTTGGGTGCGGTCAGCCGGCTGCCGCTCATGCGCGCACCGCCTGCGCGCGGCGCAGCAGGATGAGGAAGCACACGCCGCCGACCACCGAGGTGACGGTGCCGACCTGCACCTCGGCGGGGCGGGCGACCAGGCGTCCGACGACGTCCGCGAGGAGCAGCAGCGCGGGAGTCAGGATCGCGCAATAGGGGATCAGCAGGCGCAGGTCGGGTCCGGTGAAGACGCGTACCGCGTGGGGCATGATCAGGCCGACGAAGACCAGCGGCCCGCAGGCGGCGGTGGCTGCGCCGCAGAGCAGCGTTACGGTGAGCATGGCCCCGGCGCGGGTGCGGGCCGGGTTGCCGCCGAGTCCGCGGGCGGCTTCGTCGCCGAGGGCGAGGGCGTTCAGCGGGCGGGCGAGGCCGAGGGCGAGCAGGAGGCCGGCGGCGATGAACGGGCCGACCTTGGCGGCGGTGCCCATCTCGGCGCTCGCGAGCGAGCCGATCGTCCAGAAGCGCAGGTCGTCGAGGGCCGAGCTGTCGAGGAGCATGACGGCCTGGACGTACGAGTACAGCGCCGCGTTGAGTGCGGTGCCCGCCAGGGCGAGGCGGGCGGGAGTGGCGCCGCGGCCGCCGCTGACGGCGTACACGAGGACCGAGACGACGGCCGCACCCGCGAACGCAAACCACACGTATCCGGAGAATGTTGACACACCGAGCGCCGTAATTGCCGTGACGACGGCGGCGGATGCGCCCGCGTTGATGCCCAGGAGTCCCGGATCGGCCAACGGGTTGCGGGTCACGGCCTGCATGACCGCACCGGCGACGCCGAGGGCGAGTCCGACGAGCAGACCGAGCACGGTGCGCGGCAGGCGCATGTCGTGCACAACCGTGTAGCCGGTGGAGTCCGCGTCGAACAGGCCGTTCCAGACCTGACCCGGGCTCAGGTGGCGTGAGCCGAGGGCCAGGCTGAGGACGACGGCCGCGAGGAGAAGCGCGAGCGCGACCGCCATGCCGACGGCTGTCGGTATGTGGCGGCGGGGCGGCGTCTTCCGCTCGGCGGCGCCCGCGCCGATGGCGGGCGGGGCGGCGCGGCCGGCACCCGTCGCGGTCCGGTGACCGGCCAACGGGCCTGCTCCGGCACCCACTTCGGGCGACACCGCATCGGCCCGTCCGGACACCGGCGGGCTACTGGACTGCGCGGGTCCCACTCACGTGCTCCGATCGCGCGCCTGCCGGCGTTCCCCCACATCCGGCCCTGGACAGAAACGAAGGTTAGGTTAACCTAAGCCTCCTGACCCGCCGGTAGCTACCCGCCGCGGCCGCGTTCTCGCGGTGGTGGGCGTACGCGTGCCGGTCCCCGCAACCACAGCAGTCCGCACGTCCAGCACAAGGAGCAGTCCATGCCGCACGTTCCCGCCGTCTCCCCGACCCGGCGCAGAATCCTCGCCGCGGGCGCCGCCCTCGGCATCGGAGCGCTCGCCACCGCGTGCGGCGACGACAAGAAGGACAGCGCGGGCGGCGCCGGGAACACCGGCGGTTCGACGGCACCGAACGGAGGTTCCGCGGACGGGGCGTGGGGCTTCCGGGACGACCGCGGCCAGGACGTCTCCGCGAAGAAGCGGCCGAAGAAGATCGTCGCCTTCGTGGGCAGCGCCGCCGCGCTGTACGACTACGGCATCGAGTGCACGGGCGTGTTCGGCCCGACGAAGGGCACCGACGGCAAGCCCAACGTGCAGGCCGGCGACATGGACATCAGCAAGCTCACGATCCTCGGCGAGGAGTGGGGCCAGTTCTCCGTCGAAAAGTACGCGGCCCTCCAGCCCGAACTGCTCGTCTCCGCCGTCTACGACAACAACACCCTCTGGTACGTGCCGGACGACAGCGCGGACAAGATCCTCCCGCTCGCCCCCAGCGTCGGCATCCGGGTGGCCAAGGTGTCGCTGACCGAACCGCTCGCACGCAACGCCGAACTGGCCGCGTCCCTGGGCGCCGACCTCAACGCCCCGAAGGCCGTCGACGCCAAGAAGCGCTTCGAGGCGGCGTCCGAGACCCTGCGCCAGGCGGCGAAGGCGGCAGGCGGCCTCAAGGTCATGGCGGCGTCGGGCGCCGCCGAGCAGTTCTACGTGTCGACCCCCGACCCCTCCGCCGACCTGCGCTACTTCAAGGAGCTCGGCGTCGAGTTCGTGCTGCCGAAGAACCTCGACGCGGACGGCTACTTCGAGGTCCTCAGCTGGGAGAACGCCGGCGCGTACCACGCCGACGTGATCATGATGGACAACCGCTCGGTGGCGCTCCAGCCCAAGGACCTCACCAACAAGCCGACCTGGAACGAACTGCCCGCCGTCAAGGCCGGCCAGGTCATCCCGTGGGCGAGCGAGCCGCGCTTCACGTACGCGGGCGTCGCCCCGCTGATCGAGCAACTCGCCGCCGCCGTCCAGAAGTCGCGCAAGCTCGCGTGACCCTCGCCGGGCGCGCGGGGCGGCCCGGGCCGGCCCGCACCGGCGGCCCAACTCGGCCCCGCGCTCCCGGTTCCTACGCCACGCACGCCGACCGCCGCCGCAGGCGGCCGGGAACCCGCAGCACGTATCACGATCGGAGTCACGCGATGGGCAACCCCGAGGTCCCGTTCCGGTTTTTCGACCTGCACGTGCTGCGGGTCGCGCAGGTCGGTCCCGGCATGGTCCGCGTCACGTTCGGCGGCGAGGACCTGAAGGCCCTTGTCAGCGACGGCCGCGACCAGCGGCTCAAGCTCTTCCTGGCACACGAGGGACAGGACGCGCCGATAGTGCCGGTCGAGGCGGGCGAGGAGTGGTTCGCCGCCTGGACGGCCATGGACGCGAACGAGCGGGCCGTCATGCGCACTTACACCGTACGCGACGCCCGCCGCGACCCGGACGAGATGGACATCGACTTCGCGATGCACGGGGACACCGGCCCCGCGTCGCGCTGGGCGCGCCGCGCGCAGCCCGGGGACCGCGTCATCGTGATCGGCCCGTCCGCACCCGACAACGGCGGTGCGGACTTCAACCCGCCGGAGGGTTCGGAGTGGGTGCTGATCGCCGCCGACGAGACGGCGCTTCCGGCCGTCGAGGGCATCCTGCGCTGGCTGCCCGCGGACCTGCCCGCACGCGTCTGGCTGTCCGTCGACCATGCGGGCGACAAACGCGAACTCCCCAGCGCCGCCCAGGTCGACGTGCGGTGGCTGGTGCGCGACGGCGGCCCCGACACGCTCGCAGCGGCCGTCGAGGGCGCGGAGCTCCCGGACGGTGTGGTCTACGCCTGGATAGCGGGCGAGGCCGGCATGGTCCGCGCCGTGCGCCGCAACCTGGTCCGCGACCGCGGCATCGACCGCAAGGCCGTGACGTTCACCGGGTACTGGCGCCGCGGGGCCACCGACGACGACCTGCTCGCCGAATCGCTGGCCGGCCAAGAACCGCACCTCCCCGGCGCGGACGAGTAACCCCCTCACCGCCGCGGGCATTCGCGGACAGCGTGCCGGCCGTCCCGATCCCCGGGCGCCGCGGCACGCACGCGGAGTTGTGGGGTGCGGTTCCACTACTGACAGTGGACCGGGGTCCGCAACCCGAGTTCGGCGCCGAACAAGAGGTCCGCCGCGCGAGGCCAGTCGACTGCGAGGGAGATGCGATCGCCCCCCTTGTTTGGCCTTGGCGCGCGTTGGGGGCGGGCTATGACGGCGATTCGCTGTGCTCGGCCAGCAGTGGTGCGATTGCCCTGGCGAGCCGGGCCTGCCAGGCGTCGGCGTCACCGCGTACGGCGGGGTGCTCGGCGTGGAAGGAGCGCCAGTCGACCGTCCAGTTGCGTACGTCGTGGTCCGTCAACGGGCCGATGCCGAGCGCGCCCGCCTTGGCGAACACGCGGCGCAGCAGCCCCGGTTCGAGGCGGGTGCGCGGCGATTCGGCGAGCAGTACCGCGTCGAAGAGGTCCTTGCCGCGGGCTCCGTCGTCGCCCGTCGAGTCCACGTGCAGCCACAACAGCTTCCATGCCAGCGAGAGTTCGCGGCTCGCCGTACGCACGACCGTCGGCCCCAGCTCGTCGGCGCGCGGCACCAGCGCGAACACCGGCGGTTCAGGCATCGGTTCGTCCAGCGCGAAGTCGAGCTGCACCTGCCCCTCGAGACCGCCGTCGGCGTGCCACGGCAGGCGGACGCGGACACCCCCGCCGCCGGTCGGTCCGAAGTCGTATTCGTCGTAGTCCCAGGTCGAGTCGATGTCGTACCGGCTCGGCGCGAGGCGTACGCCGCATGGGGTCACCGGACGCTGTTCGAGCAACGACAGTACGGCGCCGCTCGGATCGCGCTCGTCGTCGTACGGATCCTGCACCCAGTGCGTGCCCTCCGGCGGCACGACGGGGTGGCGGCCGCCGGTGTCGAGCAACTCGCCCTCGTCGCGATACAACTCGTACGCGGTCGCTCCCCCGTCGGCCTCCGGCCAGTCCTGGACGCGGTCGACGCTGTCGACGTAGGGGTACGGGTCAAGGCGGTCGACGGGGACCGCGGCGGGGGGCAGCACGATCCAGTCGAGATCGCGCGGCGGGCGGGCCCGGTGGCCCGCCCACGCGACCATGGCCATGCTGCCGCGCAGGACGAGGGCGTCGGACCAGGGGGCCGTCGAGACCAGCGCGAGGACGTGGTCGAGGGCGGCGCGGTGGGCGCGTTCCCACGCGTCGGTGCCGGGTGCGTGGGTCATACTGCCCCGCCGACTGCGCCGAACCACCCGGCGTCGACTGCCGGATTGTCGTCGTGAACGACGAACTCCTGCTCGATCTCGACGACTTGCAAGCCCGCTTCGGCGAGGGCGTCGCGGAGGAGGCGCAGTCGGCTGTGCGCCTCGGGCCGTCCGACGCCGTGGCAGCGCTGGGTGACGAACCGCTCGTGGCCGCCGGCGTCGGGGCGGAGGCGGCGGGCGTTGCGGGAGACGCGGGCGCTGTGGCGTACGGCGATTGCGGTGACCTGGCCGATGTCGGCGTGGGTGGTGAGCACGAGCTTGACGTGGTGCTCGAAATAGCAGTCGGGCGGGAGGGTCTTCGCCTCGCCTGACGTGCGCGGGACCCCCTGGTTGGAGGGCGCGGCCTCGATCTTGACGCGGACGACGTCGAAACCGGCGCGGCGCAGGTCGGCGGTGTGGGCGGCAACGGCCGCGCGCTGGGTCGTGAGGGTGCCGCGGCCGCGCAGGGTCAGCATGGGCTGGTCGGGGACGCGGCCGGCGTCGAGGAGGATCCGCGTGTACTTCGCACCGTTGCGGGCGGCCCACTCGCGCAGTCGGGTGTCGGTGGCCGGTCCGGCCGCCGACACGGTGACGTGCGTCTCGAAGTCACCGGTGAAGTCGGGGCGGGCGTCGATGCGGACGTCGGTGCGTGCGGCGGGGTGTACGCGCGCCGCGTCGTCCATGCGTTCGGTCACGGGCAGGGACGCTAGCGGGTGGCGCGGACACGGGGCCGGAGGCGGGGAGTGCGCGATACGCGCGCGGGGCAGTGGGCGCGGGGCAACAGGTGGGTGTGGGGCGCCGGGAGGGGCTCTGGCGATCACGAGTCGGGAAAATCGGCGGGGTGAGGCCCCCTACCCACCCAACGGGTGGGTGAAGGGGTGGGTTCAGGGAAGCAGGGTTGAAGTCGCCCTGCTCATCGCGGCTGGTGCACCTTCGCCTCCTGCTACTTCTCGCTCGGCTCGTCACCCTGCTCGTCGAGATACACCTGCCTGCCGTCCGGATACAGCCGGTAGTACCGCCCCTTCCCGTCGCCGTGGGTGGTCGGCAACCCCAGGGCGTGGTGCTCCTCGATGGCCTTGCGTACCGCTTCAGCCATCAACTCCTGCGCGCGCTCGCGCCCGATGCGGTCGATCAGCGACATCGGCACGTGGCGCTTCTCCGCCTGCCCCCCGCCGGAGTCGGCGTCGGCCGCCCCGTCTTCGTCCACCGCGTCGCGCAAGGGTTCACTGCGTGGATCGTCCGCCTCGGTCGCCATACGCCGCACGATACGCCCGACGGCCGCGCGTGCTCCAGGGTGTCCGACCGGCCCTCGGCCCTCCCGGCGCCCCACGGCCAAACCCGTCCTCAGGCGGGCTGTTCCTCCACTACCGGCCCCGACCCGAACCGCGCGAGCGGCTGCGCGTCGTAGCCGATCCGCACGACCCCGTCCGCATGCCGCGCCGCCTCCGCGTTGACCCCGAACACGTCCCGCATCACCCCGGGCGTCAACGTCTCCAACACTCCCCCGGCCGCCACCACCCGACCCCGGTCCAGCACCACGAGACGGTCGCAGGTACGCGCCGCCAAATCCAAGTCGTGCAGCACGGCCAACGTCGTCAACCCGAGCTCCGCCACCACACCGAGCAGTTCGAACCTCGCCCGGATGTCCAGGTGGTTCGTCGGCTCGTCGAGCAGCAGTACGTGCGGCTCCTGGGCCAACGCCCGGGCCAACAACACCCGTTGGCGCTCCCCGCCCGACAACCCGGCGACCACGCGATGCGCAAACGCGTCCGCGCCGGTCCTCCGCAACGCGTCCGCCACGATCTCCCGGTCCCGCTCCGTGTCGCGGTCGAACAACCCGTGGTGCGGCGTACGCCCCAACGCCACCAACTCGCCGCCCGTCACCCCGTCCGGCGCCGGGCTGTCCTGCAGCACCGCAGCCGTACGCCGCGCCGCCTCCCGCGCCGACATCCCCCATACGTCGTCCCCGCCCACGACCACGACTCCGCCCGTCGGGCGCAGCGACCGGTACACCGTCCGCAGCAGCGTGGACTTGCCGCTTCCATTCGGACCCACGAGGCCGACGAACTCGCCCTCCCCGACCGACAGGTCGACGCCGCCGAGGACTTCCGTCGCACCGAGCCGAGCGCATACGCCCGACAGGTCGAGCCTCACACGCCTCGCCCCGCTCCCCCGTCGCGCCGCAGCAGCCACAACAGCACGGGCGCGCCCACCGCCGCCGTGAAGATCCCCAACGGAATCTCGTTCGGCGAGTCGACGGTGCGCGACAGCAAATCGACCGCCACCAGGTACAACGCCCCCGTCAGTGCCGACAACGGCAACACCCGCCGATGGTCCGCGCCGAAGCCGAGCCGCACGATGTGCGGGACCAATAGCCCCACGAAACCGACGCCGCCCGTGACCGCGATGATGGTCCCGGTCAGCAACGCACAAGCGGCCAACAGCAGTACGCGCAACCGGTTCACGTCGATCCCGAGAGCAGTGGCCTGTTCCTCCCCGGTGACGAGCGCGTTCAGCCGCCGCCCGCACAGCAGCAGGAGCACCGTCAGCACGACCACCGCGACCGCGACGACTTCGAGCTGGTCCCATCGGGCACCCGCCACCGAGCCGAGCAACCAGAACATCACCCGCCGCAACTCGTTGGGACTGGCCTGGAGTTGCAGGTATCCGGTGGCCGCCTGGAACAGGTAGCCGATGGCCACCCCGGCCAGCACCAGCCGCAGCGGCGACAAGCGGCCGCCGCGCCTCCCCAACGCGAAGACCAGAACCGTGGCGACCCCGGCCCCCACGAACGCCGCCGCCGACACACCGAGTCCGCCGGTCGACGCGCTGCCGGCGGTCATCACCAGCACTGCACCGGTCGACGCGCCGGAACTGATCCCGAGCACGTACGGATCGGCCAGCGGGTTCGCGACCAGTGCCTGCAACACGACACCCGCGACAGCCAGTCCCGCGCCGGCGAGCGCCGCGAGCAGCACGCGCGGCATCCGGTACTCCCAGACGATCTGGTCCTGGACCGGGTCGAGCCCTTCGCGCGAACCGCCCGTCAGGTGCCGTACGACGATGCGCCACGAGTCCCGGACCGGCACGTCCACCGACCCGATGCCCACCGCCAGGAGCATGACGGCCACCAGCACGACCGAGAGCACGATGATGCAGGGGGCCAAGGGCATTTGGTGCAGCGGTGCGGGACGCGCGGCCTCGCGGGCCGAGCCCTGGCGACGTGGCAGGTGTCGCCATGGTCGCGTCTCGCGTCCTCTCCCAACGGGCCGCGCGTCGGCGCCCGCGGTGCCCTTGGTGCCGGTGCCGGTGCCGGTGTCGGCGCGCGTGCCCGTACTGCCGTTGCTGTTGGTGCCGTTGGTGTTGTTGCTGCTGCCGTGGACGGCCTTCATCTCAGAACCGGTCGGGGTGGATGACCCGTGCCAGCTTGTCCACGGCCGTCGCGTTGTCGGGTCCCAGGTACACCGAGTCCGACAGCACCACGAAGCGGTTGCTCTTGGCCGCCTCCCACTGCGGGAACTGCGCGAACAGCTTGGCCGCGTCCCCGGCCGGGTCCGGGTTCATGAAGGCTACGATGACCACGGCGTCGACCTGGGCCGCCGCGACCTGCTCCTTGCTCAGGTTCGCGAACATGCCCTTGGTGCTGCCCTCGAACGCGTTCACGCCGCCGGCCTTGCCGATGATGTCGTTCCAGATCCCGTTGGCGCCGATCGAGCTGAACTCGGCGGCTCCCATCGTCATGCCCGGGATGATCAGCATCACCTTCGGTTTCGACGTCGTGCCCGCGACCTTGCCCGCCGCCTCGGCGACTTGCTTCTGCGACGTGGCGATCAGCGACTCCGCTTTGCCGCTGACCCCGAAGATGCGCCCCAGGTCACGCAACACGGCGTAGCTGTCCTCGATCGTCTGGCTGCCCGCCACTTCGCCGGCACCGCCGCATGTCGCCCGCGGGACATAGGTGTTGGCGCCCACTCCGGCCAGGTCCTCACGCGTCGCGAAGCCGCTGTCGGCGGCGAAGCCACCGCCGTACGTCGACATCACGAAGTCCGGCCGCAACCCGAGCATTGCCTCGCGTGGGATGTCCATGGCGTCGTTGAGCTTGATCCCGCCGGTGGGCAGCGCGGCAATGGCCTCGGCGCGGCCGGGCTCGTCGGAGGCCCCGTACGACTGCGCGTTGGCGACGATGCGATCACCGAGCCCCAGCGCGACAAGCGCGGAGACCTCGGCCACCGAGCCGCCGTTCATGACCACGACCCGCGAAGGAGCCTTGCCGAAGGTGTACTTCTTGCCGCAGTTCTCGATCGTCACCGGGTACGCGGCCCCGTTGTTCGGTACGCCGCCACTCGCCGGGCTCCCCGGGCTACCCGGACTCGCCGCGGACGAAGAGGACGTCGACCCCGCGTCGTCATCACCGCAGGCCGCCGCGCCGAGCAACGCCGACATGACCAGTACGGCCGCACACAACCGCGTCCGGAGCTTCACGGGGATCGTTCCTCCTCCTACCCGCCGCACCCCGGGGCGCCGAGGTGGGGCCGACACGCTTCCTGCGCGTGCCGTGCTCAGTGGTAGTCGGACGCGGCACGGTCGGAGTTCCCGGCCTGCGCGGGCGGGTGTGCGGCCGCGGCGGCCAGGGCGCCCGGGGCGGGAAGTCGGCCTCGGCGGACGCAGTGGTCGAGGTAGCGGTGCATCAGGGCGGCGTCGACGGGGCGCACCGACGATCCGGCCCCGCCGAGGGCACGAAACCGGGACGCGGCACGGATCACCCTCGCGGTTGCCGCAACCGCTCGCGCCCCGGGCGCGGACCCGTCGAACAACGCCAGTGTCGCCGCCGATTCGTCGTCCGTTCGCAGCGCCGGGTCGGCCGCCCAGGTCGTGGCCGGAACGACGGCGAAGCGGTAGCCGTACGCCCGCAGCCACTCGTGCACCGTCACCAACGCCACCGTCCCCTGTGGCGCGTGGTTCAGGACCAGCCCGGGCTCGGGAGACCGGGTGACGAGGCGGGCCAGATCGCGGGCGAGTTCGTCGGCGGGCGTCCAGACCTCCGCGTCGTGGAGCTGCGGCAGCCGCCCATGGGGCAGCCCGGCGAAGAGGATGCGCCACAGGATGTCGCGTTCGTTGACGATGCCGGTGCTCCGCGCCCCGGTGACGCGGCCGAGTCGGTGCACGGCGGCCGGAACTCCCCGAGCCGCGGCCTGTTCGACCAGCCGTTCGGCGATCCATTTGCTGTGCGCGTACCCGTCACCCTCATCACCGACTTCAATGAGCTCGTCGGCTATATGCGGGGGTTCAGGCCGCGCCGCGGAAAGTGTCGACAGGTGGTGGACGGAGGCCCCTGCCTCGGCGGCGAGTTCGAGTACCGCCGCAGTCGCGTCGATGTTGACCGCGCGAAGCGAACGGGTGCCGCGCAACAGGCTGACTTCTGCCGCCGCGTGGACGATCGTGTCGACACGGGTCGCGCGGTTGTCGACGAGCGCTCGACGGTCGGCTGCCGCGAGTCCGAGATCGGGTCGGCCCAGGTCGGTTCGGACGAACGCGACGCGGTGGGCCGGTGGATCGGCGGGAAGACCCCACGAGGTGAGGGCTCTGTGCAGCCGATTCGACGGCGCGTCGCCGCGTATCAGGCACGTGAGGTGCACGTCCTCGAAGTTCGCCAGGAGTTCGGCGCAGAGGTGGGCTCCGACGAATCCGGTGGCGCCGGTGAGCAGGATGCGACGGGCGGACGTGCCGGGTCGCGGTACGCGACGGGCCGGTCGTACATGCCCGGGCAGCACCGCCCCTTGGCGGTCTGAGCCCGCGCCCCGGTCCGAGCCGCGGTCCGAGCCGGGCTCCGAGCCCGAGGACCGGCCTGAAGCAGAAGCCAGGTCCGACGGCGAGTCCGAGGCCGTCACCGAGCCGAGGTAGGCCGCGAGTTCGCGCGGCGTCGGCCGCGCGAAGACCGCCGCCACGGCTATCTCGGTGCCGGTCGCGACCGACAGGCGGTTCGCTACCTGGATCGTCTGGAGAGACTGCCCGCCGAGCGCGAAGAAGTCCTCGTCGGGTGCGGGTGCGTCGACGCCGAGTACGTCGGCCCACACAGTCGCGACGAGAGCCTGTAACCCCTCTTCGGTATGCGACGCCGACGGCGCGGGCAAGGGTGACGGCGACCGCGACCGCATTGCGGCCGGCAGCAGCCCGTGGAGGGCCGCTTTGTCGGTCTTTCCGGCACGCGTCAACGGCAACTCGTCGACGAAGTGGAACGTGCTCGGCACCACCGCACTCGGCAACTCCCGCAGCAGACGGGCACGCAGCGCGTCGACCCCGGGGAGCGCGGTCGGCTGCTCCGCCGCCACGAATGCGACCACCGACCACAGCCCCGGCGCGTGTTCGTGCCCGACGACGGCGGCGTGGCGCACGCCCGGCAGCGCCACCAAGGCCGCCTCCACCTCGGCGGGGTGCACCCGGTGTCCGCTGATCTTGAGTTCGTCGTCGGCGCGGCCGACGAAGCACAGCAGCCCGTCGCAACGCGTGCGCACCAAGTCCCCTGTCCGATATGCACGCGGCGAGCCGGACACCGCACCGACAGGGCCGAAGCGCGCCGCGGTCTCCTCGGGACGACCGTGGTAGCCGTCGGCGAGTTGGTCGCCGATGACGTACAACTCACCCGTCTCGCCCGGTGCCACCTCCGACCCGTCACCGCGCAGCACAACTGTGTGCATGCCGGGTAACGGAGCCCCGATCGGCACATCCCCGCTTCCGTCGTACACCGCCGCCGGGCCGGCGAGTTCGGCGGTCAGCGCGACGACGCAGGCCTCGGTGGGACCGTACGTGTTCACCAGCCGCACCCGATCCGCCCCCGCGGCGCGGCGCCACGAGCGCACGTGCTCCGGCAGCGCCGGCTCTCCGCCGATCACCACCGTTCGCAACGCACTCGGCAGCGGCACGGCATTCGCGGCCGAACCACCCAGTGCGTAGGCGACTTCGTGCCAGTAGGCGGTCGGCAGGCCGAGCCAGGTGATCCGTTGCTCGGCGCAGGTACGCAGCAGCGCGGCCACCGACTCGGTCGCCCCCGACCCCCGGGGCACCAAGGTCGCTCCGGCGCCCAGCGCGAGGAATATCTCCTCTACGGCGGCATCGAAGTGCAGGGGCGCGAAGTGCAGTAGACGCTCGCCCGAGCCCGAGCCCGAGCCCGAGCCCGAGCCCGAGCCCGAGCCGGAACCGGAACCCGAGCCCGGACCGGAACCCGAGCCCGGGCCGGAGCCCGAGTCGAGGTCCGAACCGAAGTCCGAGCCGGAAGCGGGCCCGTACCGCTCGCCCGCCGCCGCGACGAAAGACGCGAGGGCCGCGCGCGACACGACAACGCCCTTCGGGCGCCCTGTGGAACCGGACGTGTGGATGATGTACGCCGCCGCGTCCGGCCGCACGGGACGCACCGCGCTGCCACGCACCGGCGTTGCGCCGGAAGCAAGTTCGGCGTACACCTCCGGGGTGACCACCAGCGCCGGGCGCACGTCGTCCACGACGAACCTGTTGCGCCCCGGCGGACCTTCCGGGTCGAGCGGCATGTACGCGGCGCCTACGGCAAGGACGGCGAGCAGCGCGATAACCGCCTCGGCCCCGTGTGGCAGGGAGATTGCCACGACGTCCTCCGGCCCCACGCCGAGATCGGCGAGTCGCGCCGCGAACGCCCCCACCTCGGCCGTCAGTTCCCCGTACGTCAGCCGTACGGAGGCCGAGTCGACCGCCGGCGCATCGGGCCGTTCGCGGGCCCATCTGCGCAGCAGGTCAAGCACATCCGGCGCGGGAGGCCGCGGGCATCCGGGCATCGGCCCGGATCCGGTGCGGGCGGCGGAGCCGGTCACGACGCTGGTCCCCGCACCGCTCTCACCCGCCAGCACCGCCAGGAACTCCTGGGCGTACTCCGCCAGATCATCCGCCGTGCAGCACGAAGGGTTGGCGTCGAACGCGACGTGGATGCCGCCGCCGGCCTCGCCGCGGTCGTAGACGTTCACCGACAGGTCGGCGACCGGTCCGGCGGACACGTTCCCCGCGGTGCTGCGCGCCGCACCGAACATCGGTCCTTCGCCGTACGGCATGACGTTCACCACCGCCGCGAACAACCGCCGGTCGCCGCCGACGAGCCCGAGGTCCCGCGCGATGTCCTCGTATCGGTAGCGCTGGTGTCGGCGTACCGTGCGTAGTTCGCGCGCGACGTCCGCCGTGGCGTCCGCGATCGAGTCTCCCGCGCCGGCCCGGATCCGCAGCGGCAGCACGTTGAGGACCATGGAGGGCACCCGGAGCGCCGCGCTGCCGACCCGGTTCATCATCGGAAAACCGACCACGGTCTCGGGCACGCCGACGCGGCGGCAAAGGACCATGCCCGCGCCCGCGGCCAAGGCCACCGGCCAGGTCGCCCTCGCGGCACGGGCCACTACGCGGACCCGTTCGGCGGTGGCGTGCGGCAGCGCCGCCTCAAGGCGCAGCGTACGCACGGACGGGTGGGCCGCAACCCGTCCGAGACCGATCGCGGGCGGCCGGTCGGCAAGGTGCTCGTTCCAGAAGTCCCGGGACTCCCGGCGCCGGGAGGAGTCCAGGTAGGTGGCCTCCTCGTCCAGCACGGAGGTCAGACGTCCGAAGGGCGACGGATCAGGCTCGGTGCCTGCGGCCAGGGCGGTGTACAGCGCCGCGACCCGGCGCATGACGATCGCCACGCCGTAGCCGTCCAAGAGCACGTGGTGCATCCGGTGGTACCAGAGGTGCATGGCCGTGCCCGTCCGCAACACCGCGTGGCCAAACAGCGGTTCGGCTCCGAACGGGTCGACGGCGGTCGCGGCGTCGTCCGCCATCCAGGCTCTGGCGGCGGCCTCCGGGTCGGGTTCGGCACGCAGGTCGACGAAGCGCGGCGCCCAGCGTACGGCGGCCCCCGGGATCTGGCCCGGCCCGGTCGGGCCGACCGAACCTGCCGGGCCGGCGACAATGCGCATGCCGAGGGCGTCCGCCTCACCGACCGCACGGCGCAGCGCGGACTCGAAGTATCCGTACCGGAGTTCACCGTCGATGCGGACATACTCGGCGATGTTGTAGGCACCCGGGTTCGGCGCGATGAGATGCCCGGTCAGTACGCCGCGCTGGGCGGCGGTCAAGGGCAGCACGAGTCCGTCGCTCTCCAATCACCGTCCACGCCCCGCGCATTGCCGTCCGGGACGGTTGCCGATCGGACAGCAGGGAACCTCGCGGGCTCGGTCGCTCCGCTGGCCGTGGTCGCGCGGGAACCGTTCGCGCAGCTCACAGCGCAGGGTCTGCCCGTTCGGCCCGTCGGGGCAAGGCTTCGGCGAACTCGTGACGGCACGGCAACCTGAACGATGCGAATCCGCCGCCATGCGGAGACCGATCCGCCCCGGCGCCCGAACTCGCCCGAACTACCGGTCCTCGCGCGTACGCCGGACTCAGGGGCCGGTCGGAGCGAAAGCCGTGCCGAACTGCGCCGATCCGTGGTTGTTGTGTCCGCCGCCCCCGCCGCCTCCCCCGGAGGTCTGCGACGGCACGGCGGCCGGACGCTGCGGGCGGTCCGCGTCGGGGGCCTCGGGACCGGTGAGGCGTCCGATGACGAGCGCGGAGACGAACACCGGGACCATGATCGCGACGAAGGCCGCGGACCTGCCCCAGCCGCGCAGTTCACCGTCATCGTCATCGGTGGCGGCAGTGGTGGCGGCGGTGGCAGTGGCAGTGGCGGTTGTCATCGTCGGCCCTCCGTGTGCTCGTGTTCCTCCGGCCCCACGTCCGACCAGGTAGTCGGCGCGGGGTGCGGCACAGTTCCCGTGTGCGGCCAAACGACGCCGCCGCCCCGCCGTCACGTGGGGCTTCCCCGGGTGGCAGCATGAGCGGACGATGCCTGCCTGGTCACGCCTCCGAGCCGTACGCGCCGCGCTGTTCGCGGCCGTGTGCGTGACGCTCGCGGTCTCCGGGCACGTCTTCATGTCGGACAGCCCGGTGCCCTGGTGGGCCCCGGCCGCCGCAACGCCGGTCCTGACCGCACTGGCCTGGGCGGCTGCTGGACGCGAACGCGGGCTCCCCGCGATCGGCGTGGCACTCGTCGGAGCGCAGTCAGTGCTGCACGGCCTGTTCGGTTGGGCCCAACAGGCCGCGGCGGCCGGCTCCGGTGCGGCCACCACCGGCTCCGCTGCCCACGCGGGTTCCACGGCGCGGCAGATCGAGGCCGCGTGGCTGCGCGTCCTGCTGTGCAACGAGGACGTGCCCGCGCCCGCCGGGGCGACGCGGTCCGCCGCCCGGCTCCTCGACCAGATGGGCCTGGACCCCGCGCTGGCCGCGGTGCCGCCCGGGCAGGGGCCGTTGGGCGGTTCGGGCTTCGGCACGGGCTCCGGAGCGGGCACGGGGACCGGCCTCGGGACAGGATCCGGAGCCGCGCACGACATCAGTACTGCGGCCGCCGCCCACGGGTCGCACGCCGCATCGGTGCTGCCCACTCACGGCGGTGCGGGAATGCTGCTCGCGCACCTCGCCGCGGGAATCGGCAGCGCGCTGTGGCTCTGGCGCGGCGACAGGGCGCTGTTCGACCTGTTCCACCTGCTGGCGTCCCGGACCCGCTGCCTCGGCGCGCTGATCCGGGCCTGGCTGCGCTGGGGGGAACCGGCGTTCCCGCAGGTGCCGTGCGTCCGGCCGCGCACCGCCCGCGCGCCCGCACGCCCGCTTTTCCGGCCGCTCAGCCGCCGCGGCCCACCCCTCACGGTCTTCGCCTGACCGAGACCGCTTCGGCGACGGGATCCGCCCACACGGGCCGATCCTCGTCCCCGCCTGCCCGTGAGGACCCAGACTCGTGACAACCCCCCAGATCCGGCGACCACGCCTGCGTGCGTACGCCCGCTCCCGAACCGCCTACACCGCGCCGCCGCGCAGTGCCTTGAGCACGCGTTCGACCGCGTCCGCTCCCGGTTCGACGCCGTCGGCCGCCTGTTCGCGCAGTGCCGCCGCGCCGGCCGCCCACCGCGAACACTCCGGACACCCGGCGGCGTGCCGCCGCGCGGCGCGCGCCTGCGCGTATCCATCAGCACCGGTGCCCGCACCCGCATCCAGTTCCGCCACCTCGCCGTCCATGACGGCCGACAGCACCTCCTGCCAATCTCCGCACTCCATGCGGCCATCGTCGCCGATGCCCGACCGCGCCCACCACCGAGGGGGTTCCGCATGGACGACGACGCGGTGACCTCGACCGCCCTGGCCGCGGGTGCCGGGACACCGGGCGCGGTCGAGGAGTTCGTCCGCGCCACCCACCGGGACCTGTGGCGGTTCCTGGCGTACCTCGGCGACCCGCAGAGTGCGGACGACCTCACGCAGGAGACGTACCTGCGCGCGCTCAAGGCGCTGCCCGGTTTCGCGGGCCAGTCGTCGGCGCGCACGTGGCTCCTGTCGATCGGCCGCCGCGTCGTCGTCGACCGCTACCGGGCCGCGGCCGCGCGCCCGCGCACGGTCGACGCCGAGGACTGGGCGGATCTCCTGGAGCGCCGCCGGCCCGCGAACCTGCCGGGGTTCGAGGAGGGCATAGCCCTCGCCGACCTGGTCGCCGCGCTGGACCCCGCGCGGCGCGAGGCGTTCGTGCTCACCCAGATCCTGGACCTCGAATACGCCGAGACCGCCCGGATCCTCGACTGCCCGATCGGCACCGTCCGCTCGCGCGTCGCCCGGGCACGCACCGACCTCATCGCCCAGCTCACCCGGGCCGAGGCACAGACCGAGGCACCCGCCAGGGCGCACGCGAAGGCCTGACCCACTACGCAGGGCCCCGGCGCCTCCCACTGGGACGCCGGGGCCCTACGACACTGCACGGCAGAACACGGCATCAGGCGGCAACGCGGCGCGAAGCCCCGTGCCCCACCCCGCAGTACGGGGACCATCTGAACCGACCGAACCGAACCGCCTGGACCGGCTGATCAGCCCGAGCCGTCCGGACCACCCCACTGCGGCGCCCACCCGAACTACCCGATCGGCGGCACGGGAAGGGTGTAGCGCAGTTTCTCCTTGGCCCCGCCGCCGAGGCGGTTGTAGAAGCGGACCGCGCCTTCGTTCCAGACCGGGGTCTGCCACTGGACCTCGGTCAGGCCGAGCTCGCGCGCGACGGCCACGACGGCGTCGAGGAGTTGCCGTCCCAGGCCGTGACCCCGGGTGCCGTCGCGGAGGAACAGGCAGTCCATGTGCAGGTATTCGCGGGCGTCCCATGTCGACATCTCCGCCGCGCACGTGGCGTAGCCGACGACCTCGCCGCCCGCGAGCTCGGCCACCACGCAGTGCAGGCGCGGCGGCGCGTCGGTGCCGAACAGCAGCGGGCCCAGGCGGTCGGCGACGTCGGCCGTCGGCGGCGCGGCCTTCTCGTACGCCGTGTGCTCCCGCATCAGTTCGACGATCCGCGGCAGGTCGTGCGGCCGGGCCCGGCGGACCAGGGGCGACGGGCCCGGGACGGCGTCGGGCACGAGGGTGTGATCGTCCATCGGGCCATCATGCACCGGGGCGGCAGGCAGGGTCGGCAGGCGAGGGCGTTACGGAGCAAGTTACGTATAGATACGGCAAAACCGGGATGTACTACCAACCCGATGGGCGAGCCATGCGTCTCATTTAGGCACGGGGGACCGAAAGATCCGAGTGATCCGGAGGCACAAAATGAGGAACAAGATGCGCAAGGCGGCCACGATCGCGGTGGCCTCGGGACTGCTTCTCGGCGCCGGAGCGGCCGCGCCCGCTCTGGCCGTGAGCGGTTCGCCGCCGGGGGTCGCGCAGTCCCATCAGGCGTCCGGTCCGCGTGCCGACGAGGCGGGGGTGGTGCACCGGGTGACGGCGTTCTGGGACCAGTACAAGTCCGCGGTCCTGGGCACCAACCCGGTGATGAACCCCGCGGAGGTGCGCGGCGAGTTCCTGACGCCGGAGCTGAACGCGGAGCTCGACGCCTGGGCCGAGGCCAACCAGGCCGACCCGGTCTTCCGCGCGCAGAACGTGCCGGCCGACCGGACCGTGCGGTACGAGGGCAGCGGCATGGGCTACGCCTCGGTCGTGGTCACGCAGTACTGGGGCGACGGCTCGACGAACGACGTCTGGTACCGCGTACCGCTGGACGGTTCGCGCATCGCCGGCCTCCAGGACCCGCCCGTGTGATCCGCTGACCAATGTGCGCCAACTGCCGCGCCGGGGCGATGTGTCGCCCCGGCGCGGTGGCACGGGCGGTCGCGGCGGACGTGCCGCGCGATCAGTTGGCGGCGGCGCGGGCGTAGCGCTCGGCCAGGGACCTGAGGTGGTCGACGAGTTCGGGGGCGTTCTCCACGGTGAAGTCGGCGCCGAGCATGCCAAGCCAGATCGCCAGCGTCTCGGGGTTGTCGGCGCCAGTGGAGAAGACGCAGGTGTCGTCGTCGAGCGGCTCGACCGATCCGGCGAACCCCGGGACCCGGGCGGCGATTTCGGCGGCGGGGGCCTTGACGGTCACCCGTACGCGCGTCCGCCACGGAGCCGCCGCCACACGCGCCGAGACGTACTCCGCGATGTCCTCGGCCGGCAGGTCGCGCGGCGTGAACCGCGGCCCGGTCGGGGTGCGCGGCGACACCCGGTCGACGCGGAAGATCCGCCAGTCGTCGCGCTGCGTGTCCCACGCGACGAGGTACCAGCGCCGCCCCCAGTTGACCATGCGGTACGGCTCGACGTTCCGCAGCGTCGCGGCCCCGGAGTGGTCCCGGTAGTCGAACCGCAGGCGCTCGTGGTCGCGGCAGGCGGCCGCGATCGTGGTGAGCACCTCCGCGTCCACCCGCGGCCCCTCCTGCCCCGGCACCGGAACGGTGTACGTCTGCAAGGCGTTGACGCGGCGGCGCAGCCGGTTCGGCAGCACCTGTTCGAGCTTGGCGAGGGCCCGTAGCGAGGTCTCCTCGATGCCCGACACCGTGCCGCCCGCGGCGGTGCGCAGGCCGACGGCGACGGCCACGGCCTCCTCGTCGTCGAGCAGGAGCGGGGGAAGGGACGCGCCCGCGCCCAGGCGGTAGCCGCCCGCGGCGCCGCGCGTCGCGTGCACCGGGTAGCCGAGGTTGCGCAGCCTCTCGACGTCGTTGCGCACGGTGCGCGGGGTGACGTCCAGGCGGTCGGCCAGTTCGGTGCCGGTCCAGTCGCGGTGGGTCTGCAGCAGGGAGAGCAGACGCAAGAGTCGTGCCGAGGTCTCCAACATATTTCGAGTCTGCCTTTCCTTTAGGAACGAAGCTTGCCTAATGGCCTCCTAGAGTTCAAACAGTGGAGATGAGCGGTGGCCACCGAACTCCCGGCAAAGGCAAGACCGTCCCCCTGTTCGTGACATCTGAACGTCTCCGAGCATCTCTGAGGAGCAGTCCCGTGAGCGCAGTCCTGGAGTCCGCGGCGCCGACCGTGGCAGCCGACGCCCCGATCCACGCAGGACCCACCGCCCCGAAGCGGACCGGCGCCGACCGCAAGTGGCTCGGCCTCGGCGTGGTCCTCGCGGCCACCCTGATGAACCTGCTCGACGCGACGGTGGTCAACGTCGCGGCCCCGGCGATCCGTGCGGACCTCGGCGGCTCGTACTCGGCCCTGCAATGGATGGCGGCGGCGTACACGCTGACGCTCGCCGCCGGGCTGCTGACCGGCGGACGGCTCGGCGACATCTTCGGCCGCAAGCGCATGATGCAGATCGGCATCGTCGGGTTCGTCGCGGCGTCGGTGCTGTGCGCGGTGGCGTGGTCGCCGGAGGCGCTGATCACCGCGCGCGTCCTGCAGGGGCTCGCCGGCGCGGTCATGATCCCGCAGGGCTTCGGGCTGATCCGCGACCTGTTCCCGCCGCAGGAGATGGGCAAGGCGTTCGCGATGTTCGGCCCGGCGATCGGCCTGGCCACGATCCTCGGCCCGATCGTGGCCGGTGCGCTGGTGGACGCCGACCTGTTCGGCACCGGATGGCGCATGATCTTCCTGATCAACGTGCCGCTGGGCCTGTTCGCGCTGCTGGTCGGCCGGTTCGCGCTGCCCGCGAAGCCGCCGGTCGCCAAGGACGACAAGTCGATGGACCTGCTCGGCGTGCTGATCGGTGGCAGCGGGATGTTCATGCTGGTCTACCCGCTGGTGCAGGGCCAGGAGAAGGGCTGGCCGGTCTGGATGTTCGCGATGCTCGCCGGCGCGGTCGCGGTGCTGGCCGGGTTCGTGGCGTACACCCTGCGCCGGACCGCCAAGGGCGGCAAGGCCCCGCTGGTGCAGCTCAGCGTGTTCGCGAAGCGCTCGTACAGCTCGGGCGTGCTGTTCGTGATCGTGTTCTTCGGGGCCATCACCGGCCTGTCGATGGCGATCGGCCTGTTCCTGCAGCTCGGGCTCGGGTTCAGCGCGATGCGGGCGAGCCTGACGATGGGCTCGTGGGCGCTGGGCGCGTTCGTGGGCTCCGGGATCAGCGGTGTGGTGATGGGGAAGCTGGGCCGCAAGGTCCTGCACATCGGCCTGTCGATCATGGCCGTGGGCATCACGTGGCTGTACTTCGTCTTCGCGAACGCCACGACCGACCTGGGAAGTTGGAGCCTGGTGGCGCCGTTCCTGGTCTTCGGGCTCGGCATGGGCATGATCTTCGTCCCGCTGTTCGACATCATCATGGGCGACGTCAAGGACCACGAGGTCGGGTCGGCGTCCAGCGCGCTGGAGTCGATGCAGCAGCTGGCCGCGGCGCTCGGCGTGGCGGTGTTCGGGACCGTCTTCTTCAGCCAGGGCGGCGCGCACATGCACCGGCAGTCGGCGGTGGACGCGGTCGCGACGACCACGCTGATCGCGCTGGCTCTGACCGCGGTCGCGTTCGTGCTCGGGTTCCTGCTCCCCAAGCACGCCCGTCAGGGCGGCGGCCACTGACCGCCCGAGCGGGCGGCCGCTGACCGTCGCGGCGTCGCGAAGGGGACGCGAAAAGGCCCGTCCGGCATCCGCCGGGCGGGCCGCACGCCTTTCCGGACCCGGGCCGGGCCGCCCACCCGCGGGAGGGAGGGGTCAGCCCTTCCCGGCTTCCGGCGGGACCACTCGTGCGAGCAGCACGGCGGTGTCGTCGTCGGGCGACGGCTGGGCCAGCGCCGACACGATCTCGTCGATCAGCGTCTCGGGCGACGCCCCCGGGGTGAGCCGCAGCCCGGCCAACTGGTCGAGCGAGTGGTCGATGTCCACACCCCTGCGCTCCACCAGGCCGTCGGTGTAGAGGAGCAGCGTGTGGTCCTCGGGCCAGCGCACGACGACCGTGCTGTACGGGCCCGCGACTCCGACCCCGATGGGCGGCGCCTCGGGCAGGCGTACCAGCGACACCGACCCGTCCGGGGCGATGAACGCGGGTGGCAGGTGCCCCGCGTTGGCGAAGGCGCAGACCCGGTTGGTCGGGTCCGCGGCACCGAGCAGCAGCGTCGCGGGGCGCTCCCCGCTCAGCGAGGTGAGCAGCGTGTCCATGCGCTGCAGGATGACGTTCGGCGGGATGTCCATCGCGGCGAGCACGCGCAGCACCGCCCGGTACTGGCTCATCTCCACCGCGGCCTCCACCCCGTGGCCCATCACGTCCCCGATGGCCAGCATCGTCCAGCCGCCGGGCAGCCGCACCGAGTCGAACCAGTCGCCGCCGACCAGGTCCTGCGCCCCGGCGGGCAGGTAGCGGCCGACGACCTCCAGGCCGTCGCCGGGCCGCCCGGGCGTGGCCAGCAGGCTGCGCTGCAGTTCGACGGCGATGCCGTGCTCGCGGGCGTACCGCCGGGCGTTGTCGAGGCTGATCGCCGCCCGGTCCGCGAGCGCCTGCGCGACCGCCACGTCGTCGTCGTCGAAGGGCGGCGAGTCGCCCTGGCGCACCATCGTCGCGGTGCCCACCCGGGCGCCCCGGGCGGACAGCGGGACGACGAGGATCGAGTGGATGCCCGCCTCGCGGTACGGCCCGACCCGGTCCGGGCTCGGCGCCCGGCGGCCCAGCGCCTCGTCGTCCAGCTGGTTGTCGACCTCGGCACGGCCGGTCTGCAGCACGCGGGTGATCGTCGCCGTCGCCTGGTAGTCCACGTACTGTCCCGGCACGCCGAACCCGCGCATCGCCGACCGCAGCGCCGGCCGCGCCGCCATGCCGGTACGCCGCAGCCGGGTCCGCCCCTTCGGCGAGCGCGCGTTCTCGCCCCGCCCCGGCAGCACTTCGACGGTCGTGCCGTCCGCGATGGCCTCGGTCAGCAGGTCGGCGAGCTCCTGGCAGGTCGTCTCGACGTCCAGTGTGGTGCCGATCCGAACCGCGGCCGCGTCGAGGAGCAGCAGGCGCTCCCGGGCGCGCTCCAGCTCGCTCAGAAGCCTCCGGTCCTCGCTGACCTCCTGGATGACCAGGGCCAGGCCCGGCCGGCCGCCGCCGAGCGCGATGCGGTGAAAGCTCCCGCGCCAGTAGCGCTGCTCGTGCGGCGAGGACACATGCGTGTGGCCGGTCGTCACGCCCACCCGTGCGACGCCGTCCGCCAGCACCAGGCGCATGACGTCCTCGCGCGCGTCGACCTCGGGCACCACCTCGCGGACGCGCCGCCCGATGTGGTCGGCGGCCGGGACCCCGTTGATGCGGGCGAGCGCGGGGTTGACGTAGCGGAAGCGCAGATCGGCGTCGAAGACCGCGACGCCGGCCTCGGTGCCGTCGACGAGGGCAGCGCAGAGCCCGGCCACGTCGCCGAACAACTCCGACGCCTCGTCCGCCGCCATCACGCGACCTCTCCTCCCGAGCGCTCCCGGGTCACCCGCGCCCCGCGCGCACCCGGGCGGAGCGCCGGTACGCTCCGTCGCTCCCCCGACGGATACCTCCTCCGGCGCCCTTTCAGACCCGGCGGAGCGACGGGGTGCCCCAGACGTACCAGCGCCGCGCGAGGGGAAGAGTCCCCACGGCGGCCGCGGACCCGGCTCCGCGACCGGCCGCGCAGGACCTCGGGAGGCACGCATGACCGTCGTCGACATCCTCGGCAGTCGTCGACATCCCGGCACGGGATACGCCGGCATGCCCACGGCGGAGGCGAGGCCACGCACGTCGCAAGCAGCGTCACCCTCCTGCGCGACGGCGACGCGCTCGTGGTCGTCGACCCGGGCATGGTCGCCGACCGACGCGACATCCTCGACCCGCCCGCGAGCAGCTGCGCGCGTCGCGCCGCCTGGTCCTCGGCCTCGCCCCCGACCCAGTCATCCCCGGCCACGGCCCGGTCTTCCGCCCAGGACGGTCCACTCCGGAGTAGCCGCGGTGCGGGTGGGAGATCCAGGCGGGCGAGAGGTGCGGGGGCGCCGGGGGGGGTGCGCGCGGAACCCCGGCTTCTCGCGCGGTGGTCCGCGCGTGCCGGCGGATCGGGGGCACGGTTGCCGCGGCGGGCCGCGGGCCGCGGGTGTTCCGGGCCTTGGTGGGTGCCGGTGGGCTGCTTCCGGGCGGTTTCGGGGGCTCGACCTACAATGGGGCGGGGCCGTGACTGGCGCTGAGGTGGAGTACCACCGTGGAGCGGCCCACCCGACCGGACTGACGTCGGTCGGACGCGAACCCCGCGTGCCGCGCGCCTGGGCGACCTCGACACGAGATCTCTCGGGAGACGCACATGACCGCGCGACTCATGGACGGCACGGACCTCGCCCGCAGGATGGTGGAGCACACCGCGGAGCGCGCCCGAGACCTCCGCGAGCGGACCGGTGTGGTGCCGTGCCTGGCGACGGTGCTGGTGGGTGAGGACCCGGCGTCGGTGACGTACGTCCGGATGAAGCGGAACCGCTGCGCGAAGGCCGGCATCGAGTCCCGGCACATCGCGCTGCCCGGGACCGTCGGGACGGCCGAACTCGTCGACACCATCGGCGCGTTGTCGGCGGATCCGGCGGTGCACGGGATCCTGCTCCAGCACCCGGTGGGCGAACACATCGACGAGCGCGCGGCGTTCGACGCGATCGCCCCCGAGAAGGACGTGGACGGCGTCACCAGCATGTCGTTCGCGGCGATGAGCTTCGGGCTGCCCGGCTTCGTGTCGTGCACGCCGGGCGGGATCATGCGGCTGCTCGACGCGTACGACGTGGAACTGGCCGGCCGTCACGCGGTCGTCGTGGGCCGCAGCGCCATCCTCGGCAAGCCGGCCGGGATGCTGCTGCTGGCCCGGAACGCCACGGTGACGTACTGCCATTCGCGTACCCGGGACCTGGCGGAGATCGTCGGGCAGGCGGACGTGGTGGTCGCGGCGGTCGGGCGGGCCCGGCTGATCAAGGGCTCGGACCTCAAGCCCGGCGCGGTGGTCGTGGACGCCGGGTACAACGAAGGCAACGTCGGCGACGTGGACTTCGAGGGCGCGCTCGAACGGGCGAGTCTGATCACCCCGGTGCCCGGAGGCGTCGGGCCGATGACGATCGCGCTGCTCCTCGAGCAGACCCTCGACTCCGCGGAGCGGGCCGCCGCGGCGTAGCGCGGCCGGTCGAGCCGCGTCGGCAACGCCGCGCTAATGGTCGACGTTGGGATCGGCAGAGGGCCCACTTGTGGCCGAGGGCGGCTCCGGCGGTCGCTGCTTGGGCGTGTTGCTGTCGGCAGTGTCGTCGACGGAGTGGACGACGGGGTCGTCGGCGGAGTTGTCGGCGGGATCCTCGGCCGCCGCGGCGGCGTGGGCGTACACCGCCTCGACCCATAGCTCGCGCTCCCGGTCCGCTTGCCGCCGGGTGACCAGGGCGACGAGCGTGATCGTCGCGCCGCACACGGCGATCCAGGCCAGTGTGGGTACGACGGAGGCGCGGTCGTCGTCCCGGAGGCCCACCAGGTCCGAAAGGCTGGACGACATCAGCTGCCGGGTCCCCAAGGAGACGCCGCCGCCGACCGTGGCCTGGGTGGCCGCCGCGGCCGCGACGACGAGCAGCCATCCTCCGAACAGGGGGCCGCGGCCGGGCACTCCGTTCCCGATCGCTCGCGCGGGGAAGCCCACGGCGTCGGCGCACCGCAGGCGCATCGAGGCCGCGTCGGCGCGCGCCGTCACCAACCACACCGCGAACGCCAGCGCGGCGGCGACCCCGCACACCAATCCGACGGCATCGGTACCGACCACCCAGCCGTCGGCGGCCACGACGTCGTGTGCGGGGTTTCCGTCGCCGTCGACGATGTCCTGGACGATCTGGGCGCGGTGGAGCCGGGCGAAGATCTCGGCGGCACTCGCCGCGGCGGCGACCACGAGGAGGGCACACACGGAACCGGCGAGCGGGCCGGTGCCTCTGGGGCGCGGCAGGTCCGGTCCGACGAAGGCCGCGTCTCCCGCGATCCCCGCCTGTTCGGGGTGCCCGGCGTGCCCGGTGCGGGCCGGGTCCCAGGGCCAGGCCCGGTTCCGGCCGTGGTCCCGACCCTGGTCCCCGCCGTCACCGTAGCCGTGCGCCTCGCCCTGGTCCTGCCTCGCGTCGTCGAACCTCTCACCGCAGTTGGTGCACCCCGCGCTTCGCGTCGACCAACCGCCACAGCGTGCGCACAGCAATGTCGCCCCCCCAATGGCCGTTCCCGCGACGTACCGGACGACGTACCGGACGTCGAGGATCCCATGTCAGGGCCGCGTGGAGAACGACTGCGTGCCCAGCGCGGCAAGGAGGTCCAGCGACTCCTGGTCGCGCGAACCGGGGGCCGCGGTGTAGACGACGAGTCGCAGCGCCGATCCGGTGGCGTCCAGGACATCGCAGTCCAGCGCGAGGCGGCCGACCTCCGGGTGCCGGACGATCTTGAGCTGTGAAGTGCTGGACGAGATGTCCGCACCGCCCGTCCAGCGGGACTCGAACACCGGGCTGCACGAGCGGAGTTCGTCGATGAACCCGCGTACGCGCGGGTCCTGGGGATAGCGGGCGAGGCTCGCGCGCAGGTCGGCGACGGCGTACGCCTCGAAGGCCGCCGCCTCCTCGGGCGTACGCACCACGCGCGACGGCCGGCCGGTGAAGTGGCGCCGCAGGACGTTGGGTTCGCCGTCGTCGCCGGTCACGTCGTCGCCGAGCAGGGCGACGGCCAGCGAGTTGGCCAGCACCACGTTCCATGTCGGGTCCACCGCCACGACGGCGGCGTCGTGCAGGCGGTCGATGATGCGCTGCACCCCGGGAGTGACATGCGTGGACGCGATGCCGGGTGCGGGCGAGGCGTGCCCGGCGAGGCGGAACAGGTGGTCGCGCTCGTCGTCGGTGAGACGCAGCGCCCGGGCGAGAGGGCCGAGGACGGCGGCGGAGGGTCGGCCGGCCCGTCCCTGTTCGAGCCGGGCCAGGTATTCGACGGAGAGCCCGGCGAGGGCGGCCAGCTCTTGGCGGCGCAGCCCCGGGGCGCGGCGGCGCTGTCCTACGGGCAGGCCCGCCTCGGCCGGGCCGAGGCGGTCGCGCCATGCGCGCAGGGAGCTGCCGAGGTCGGTGCGGTCCATACGCCCATTGTCGCCGGGCGGCCCTCGGGACCGGAGTGCCGAGGGTCGCCCTGCCGGTACCAGCATGATCTTGGCCTCCTTGTCCCGGCCGGGCGCTCGCAGGATGGTCCCGCGGTCCGGGGAAGGGCCCGTGACGAGGAGGAACACCATGCGTACGAGCGTTGCCGCGACCCTGGACCAGCCGCTGCTGGCGGCCGTCCGGCTCGGCCGGCTCACCCTGCCCAACCGGGTCGTGATGGCCCCACTGACCCGCGCCCGGGCGTCGAACGAGGACCGGACGCCCACGGAACTGCACACCGCGTACTACGCGCAGCGGGCGAGCGCGGGACTGATCGTGACCGAGGGCACGTGGGTGAGCGAGCGGGCGGTCGGATTCCTGAACGTGCCCGGGATCCACTCCGACGCGCAGGTGGCCGCCTGGCGCCGGGTGACGGACGTGGTGCACGCGGTCGGCGGGCGCATCGTGCAGCAGTTGTGGCACTCGGGTGCCGCCTCGCACCCGGACCACCTCGGCGGGGCTCTCCCGGCCGGGCCGTCGGCGGTGAACCCGCACGAACAGTCCTTCACCGCCGAGGGGTTCAAGGCGACGCCGACGCCGCGCGCGATGACGCCCGCCGACATCGCGGACACCGTCGCCGAGTTCCGGCGCGCGGCCGCGAACGCGCGGCGGGCCGGGTTCGACGGCGTTGAGATCCACGCTCTCGGCTCGTCCCTGTTCCCGCAGTTCCTGAACCCGCGGCTCAACCGCCGCACCGACGCGTACGGCGGCGACCCCGCGCGGCGCCGGCGCCTGCTCCTGGAGGTCGTGGACGCGGTGGCGGAGGCGTGGGACGGGCAGGGGCCGGGCATACGCCTGTCCCCGTACTGGTCCGCCGCATGCTTCGCGCCCGACCCGGAGTCGCTCGCGGACTACGAGGCGCTGGTCGTGGCGCTCAACGACCACCCGGTGACGTACCTGCACCTTCGCGGCCGCGACCTCGATGCGCCCGGCGCGCGGCCGGACACCGAAGCGATCGCCCGCTACCGACGGCTGTTCGACGGGCCGTGCATCGCCAATCTCGGCTTCGACCGCGAGTCCGGCAACGCCGCCGTCGCGCACGGCGTGGCCGACGCCGTCGCCTACGGCACCGCTTTCGTCGCGAACCCGGACCTGGTCGAACGGTTCGCCCTCGGCCGCGAATTGGCCGCAGGCGACCCGACCACGTACTACGCCGGAGGCGCCGAGGGCTACGCCGACTACCCGGCGAGCACGACGGGTACGACAACCACGAGGGTCACCGAAAATTGACCGTCCCGGAATCGGGACCCTGCCTAAGATCGGCCGAATGCCCCCCGCCCGACTGCACCTTCAGGACTACGCCGACGCCGCGCTGCGGAGCGGTCCTGCGGGCGGGCTTCGGGGGGCTCGGACTTGGCGCGGTGCGGCTTGGGGTGTACCGGCACAACACTCCTGCCCTTCGCCTGTACGAGCGCTTCGGCTTCCGCACAGTGTCGACCCGGCCTCTGGCGCCAGGCGTCGGGCCGGGTGGGAGGTGTGCGAGATGCTGCTCCCGCGGTCGGCGGGCTGCGGCGACGGCGAGATCGGCGCGTTAGTGGGATAGTCGCCTCGCTGCGGCACGGGCACGATCAGGGGGCTGCCGACGACGGGGAGGGCTTGGCGTGGCCGATCACACGGCTTTGCGTCCGCACGAGATCGCGCACGTGTGCGCCGCGTACGGGCTTTCGGTCCGGGAGGTCACGCCGCTCACGGGCGGCACCATGAACGCCAACCTGCTGGTCGACGCCGGGGGCGCGGGGCTGTTCGTGCTCACCGTGCTGGCCTCGCGCGAAGTGGCCGCGGTTTCCCGGCCCGTGGGGGTGATGCGGTGGCTGGCATCGTCGGGGTACCCGACGAGCGCGCCGCTGGACGGCGACGGTAAGGGGCCGCGCGGCAGGGCCGTCATCGTGCGGCCGTACACGCCCGGTGTCTGCCACGACGCCCTGCCCGCGCGGCTGCTGCCCGCCGCGGGCGCGGTGCTGGCCCGGCTGCACGGGCTCGGGGTGCCGCCGCGCGAGTTGCGGTTGCCGGAGAACGGCAGACGGTTGCCGGACGGTGCCGCGGCGATGATCGAGGGCTTCCCGGACCGGGAGTTCGCGGCGTGGCTGCTGCGCAACGTCGCCGAACCGCCGTTGTCGGACCTGCGGCGGTGCATCACGCACGGAGACCTGTTCGCGGACAACCTCGTGGAGACGTACGCCGGTTCGCTGCACGTGCTCGACTGGGAGACGGCCTCGGTCGACGATCCACTGCTCGACCTCGGCATGACCGTGGTCGGGCTGGGCGTCAAGGACGGAGTCATACGTACCGAGCGCGTCGCGGCGCTCGTCGACGGGTACCGGAAGGTGCGCCCGATCTCCCCGGACGACTTGCACCGGCTCCGCGAACTCTCCGTCTACGCGGGCTCGATCGTGGCCTTCAACCGGTACGTGCGCCGCTCCGACCCCCGCGCGCGGCCGTTCGCGGCGATGGTCTCCGCCGTCGACGGCCTGCGGGCCGCGTGGCCCGTGGTCTACGGCCGGCGTCCCATGGTCGGCCAGCGCAGGTGAGAAGCGCCTGACGGGGTACGGCCCTTCGTGATGTGAAGGGCCGTACCCCGCTGTCATGTCCCGGAGGCGTCGGCCGCGGTCAGCCGTGCTTCTCCAGCTCCACCTTGGGCAGGATCCGGGCCAACGGCGCCGGGAGCCACCACGCGCGTGGTCCCATCAGCTGCATCGCGGCGGGGACGATGAGGCATCGGATGATCACCGCGTCGACGAAGATGGCGAAGGCCATGCCGAAGCCGCTCTGCTGGAGCGCCCGTTCCGGGCTGAACAGGAAGGCGCTGAAGACCACCACCATGATGGCCCCGGCCGCGGTGATGACGGAGCCGGTCTGCGCGAGGCCCTCGCGTACCGCCACGCTGTGGTCCTTGGTGCGTTCCCACTCCTCGTGCATGCGGGACACCAGGAAGACCTCGTAGTCCATCGAGAGGCCGAACGCGATCGCGAAGAGCACGACCGGCACCCACGGTTCGATCGGTCCGGGCTCGACGCCGAACCAGCCGTGCTGGAAGACCAGGGCCATGGCGCCGAGCGACGCCCCGATGCTCAGCAGGTTGAGGACCGCGGCCTTCAGCGGGATGAGCACCGAGCGGAAGACCACCATGAGCAGCACGATCGACAGGCCGACGACGATCACGATGAACAGCGGCATGCGTTCGGCGACCTTGTCCGAGTAGTCCTCGGCCGCGGCCGTCGCGCCGCCGACCAGGTACCTCACGCCGGTCGTGTCGCCGAGGCGCGGCAGGACGTCGTCGCGCAGGTGCCCGACGAGTTCGGAGGTGTCCTTGTCCTGCGGCGCGGTGGTCGGGAAGGCGATGACCGTGGCCACCAGGCCGTCGTCGGTGGGCATCGGGTCGGCGACCGCCGCGATGCCGGGGGTGTTGCGCAGGGTCTGCGCGGCGGCGGCGCCGGCGCGGGCGGCGAGTCCGTTCCCATCGGCGCCACCGGCCCCCGGGGCACCGGCGGTTCCGTCGACGACCACCACAAGTGGTCCATTGAACCCGGCGCCGAAGCCGTCCGCGAGCAGGTCGTAGGCTTTGCGGCTGGTGCTGTCCGCCGAGTCGTTGCCGGCGTCGGAGAAGCCGAGGCGCAGGTTGAGCGCCGGCACGCACAGTGCGCCGAGCGCCACGACCGCGATCAGGAGGGCGAGCAGCGGGCGCCGCTGCGCCGCCACGCCGATCCGGCGCCACGTCGTGCCCTCGGGTGCCTTGCCCTTCGCGCTGCGCTTCGCCGCCCGGGCGGGGAACTGCCGGGCGAAGCGCGGTCCGAAGATGCCGAGCAGGGCGGGCAGGAGGGTGACGGCCCCGAGCATCGTCATGAAGACGGTGAGCGCGACGGCCAGCGCCATGCCCTGCAACGAGCCCAGCCCGAGGGCGACAAGGCCGAACAGCGCGAGGATTACCGTGCAGCCCGCGAAGAACACCGTGCGCCCGGCCGCGTCCAGCGCGGTGGTCGCGGCCCGTTCGGGGGTCTCGCCCTTGACGAGCTCGCCCCGGTACCGGGCGAAGATCAGGAGCGCGTAGTCGATGCCCACGCCGAGGCCGACCAACGCCATGATGTAGGGCACCCATTCGGCGAGGGTGAACACGTGCGATGCGATGACGACGACGGCGAGCGCCGAGCCGACCGCGAACAACGCGGTCACGATGGGCAGTCCGGCGGCGATCAGGGTGCCGAACATGAACACGAGGATGACCAGCGCGGCCACGATGCCGGCGGCTTCCGCACCGCTGCTGTCGCTCTCCGCGAGCACCCGGGCGGCCTCGCCACCCAACTCGACCTGCAGGCCGTCCTGTTCGGCCGTCTTGGCGGCCTTGAGGATCTTCTCGGTGTCGGACTCGGCCATGTCCTCCGAGGTGCCGTGCAGAAGGACGGTGGCGTAGCCGATGCGGCCGTCGGGGGCGATAGCGGAGGGGTCGGCGTACACGCTGCGCACCTGGGTGACCTTCGGAGCCCCGGCCACCTGGCCGAGCATCGCCTCGACGCGCTGCCGCGTCGCCGGGTCGCGCAGGTCTCCGTCGGAGCGCAACACGATCTCCAGGGTGTCGCCCGCCTGCGCCGAGCCGTGCTCGTCCAGCAGGTCGACGGCCTTCTGCGACTGAGCCCCGGGGATCGTGTAGTCCTCGCGGTAGTCGCTGCCGGCCACGGTGGCGCCGCCCCAGACGCCGACAAGGACTGCCACCCACAGTCCCAGGGCGAGCCATTTGCGGCGTTGGGCGAATCCGGCGATGCGGGCGAAGATCCCCGCCCGCACCGGTATTTGGACCTTCTCTTCACTCAGCGTCATGGGTGCTTCCCGTGGAGTGGAATCCGGTGGACCTGGTTCGCCCGCTTGACGGGATAGCGGTCCGATGTGTGACATCGGCCCGTGCGCGGAATCCGCGTGCTCCTCGAAATCCGCGGAATCCTCGGCGGCCCGGCAGACGCGGCGGACCGTGGTACGTGCGGGGCAGCGGACCGGCAGGCTGACAGGCGGTCGGAAGGCGCCTCCGGCGCACGAATCCGGTCATTGCGGGGGCGCGGGGCGTCGTTCGTGCGCAAGGATCCGCATCATGACGTGGATACCGGACGCGTACACACTGCCGACCGGGGACCATCCGCTGCGGGCGGCGGCCTTCGACGCGCTGTTCGCCGACGCCCTGGTGGGCGCGGGGCGCCTGGGCGCGACACGCGCCCGCCTGGTGTTCGCGGCCGCGGCCGAGGCCCGAGTACGCGACCTGGTGACGCGCGACCAGGCGTGCCGGGCGCCGTTCCGCTTCACCGTCGAGGAGCCCGCGTTGGGCCGGGTGGCCGTGGAGGTGGCGGTGCCCGAGGAGCACACGTCGGACCTCGACGCGTTGGTGGTACGCGCCACCGCCGCGGCGGGCGCCCGGCTCGCCGCTCCCCTGCCCAAGTCGCCCCGCCCCACCCCCGCCCCAGGCGCCGCGGGCAGGGAACTCTCCTGACCTGGCTGCAAGTTGGCCCGTTCGAGGGTGCCCCACGCCGCGGCGCCCGAGCAACCGCGGGCACGGCGGCCCAACCGGACGGCCGGGCAATCCCCGGGGTCGACGACGCGGCCTGCGAGGATGGCCTCATGTCACGTACGTTCGACCATCTCGTCGCGGAGGCGGAGTCCGTCTCGGTCGCCGGGTGGGACTTCTCCTGGCTGGACGGCCGCGCGACCGAGGAGCGGCCCTCGTGGGGCTACCAGCGGTCGATGGGCGAGCGCCTCGCGGTCGCCACCGCCGCGCTGGACGTCCAGACCGGCGGCGGCGAGGTGCTGGCCGGTGTTCCGAAGCTCCCGCCGCTGGCCGTGGCCACCGAGTCGTGGCCGCCCAACGTCGCGAAGGCGACCCGGCTGCTGCACCCGCTCGGGGTGGTCGTGGTGGCCGATGAGGACGAGCCGCCGCTGCCGTTCGGCGGCGACGCGTTCGACCTGGTGGTGAGCCGGCACCCGGTCACGGTGTGGTGGGACGAGATCGCCCGCGTGCTCCGGCCGGGCGGCACGTACTTCTCGCAACAGGTCGGTCCGGCGAGCGTGTTCGAGCTCGTCGAGTTCTTCCTCGGTCCGCAGCCCGAGGAGGTGCGCCGTGCCCGGCACCCCGACGACGCCCGCCGCGACGCGGAGTCGGCCGGCCTGGAGGTCGTCGACCTTCGCGCCGAGTCGCTGCGCACCGAGTTCCACGACATCGGCGCGGTGGTCTACTTCCTGCGCAAGGTGATCTGGCTGGTCCCGGGCTTCACGGTCGCGCAATACCGGGACCGGCTCCGGGAGTTGCACGACCGCATCGAGGCGGAGGGGCCGTTCGTCGCGCGGACCACCCGCTTCCTCGTCGAGGCGCGCAAGCCGGGGTAGCCCGCCCGGGCACACGAACCGGCGCGAACCACCGCGGCCCGGCGCGGACAAGGAACGGCCCGGCACGGACAAGCGAGGTCCGCGGACCGGCCGGTCGGCCGGTCCGCGAAACCTGCGCCTGAGACACCGGGGCGGCCCAGCCTCTCAGGCCAACGCCACCAGGTCGGCGTACTCCGGGTTCCAGAGGTCCTCCGTCCCGTCCGGCAGGACCAGGACACGGTCGGGACGCAGGGCTTCGATCGCCGCTTCGTCGTGCGTGACCATGACGATCGCACCCGGGTACGCACCGACCGCGCCCAGTACTTCGTCCCGCGACAACGCGTCGAGGTTGTTGGTCGGCTCGTCGAGCAGCAGCACGTTCGCCCCGGAGTGGACGAGGCCGGCCAGCGCCAGCCGCGTCTTCTCGCCGCCGGACAGCACCCCGGCCGGCTTGTCCGCGTCGTCGCCGCGGAAGAGGAACGCGCCCAGCACGCGCCGCGCTTCGTCGTCGGTGAGGTGCGGCGCCGCGGCGGCCAGGTTCTCGCGTACCGTGCGCGCCGGGTCGAGGGTGTCGTGCTCCTGCGCGAAGTAGCCCAGCCGCAGCCCCACTCCGGGCACCACACGGCCCGAGTCCGGCGCGACCGCACCCGCGAGGATGCGCAGCAGCGTGGTCTTCCCCGCGCCGTTCAGGCCGAGGACGACGATGCGCGCGCCCCGGTCCACCGCGAGGTCGACGCCGGACAGGACCGCGCGTCCGCCGTACGCCTTGGCCAGCGACACCGCCCCCAGCGGCATCCGTCCGCACGGCGCGGGTTCGGGCAGCCGGATCCGCGCGACCTTGTCGGCGCGCCGGGTCGGCTCCAGGTCGGCGAGCATGCGGTCGGCACGCCGGGCCATGTTGCGGGCGGCGACGGCGGTGGACGCGCGGGCGCGCATCCTGTCGGCCTGCGCGTGCAGCGACGACGCCTTGCGCTCGGCGTTGGCCCGCTCGCGCGCCCGGCGCCGGTCGTCGGCGTCGCGCTGCGCGAGGTACGCCTCCCATCCCACGTTGTGCACGTCGACGGTCGTGCGCTGCGGGTCGACGTGGAACACGCGGTTGACGGTGTCGGCGATCAGCCCGGTGTCGTGGCTGATGAGCACCAGGCCGCCGCGGTACGACGCGAGGAAGCCGCGCAGCCACGCCACCGAGTCGGCGTCCAGGTGGTTCGTCGGCTCGTCGAGCAGCAGCGTGTCGTGGTCGGCGAACAGGATGCGCGCGAGTTCGACCCGGCGGCGCTGGCCGCCGGACAGCGTGCCGACGGGCCGCGCCAGGGCGTCGTCGGGCAGCCCGACACCGGCGGCGACGCGGGCGGCCTCGGCCTCGGCCGCGTAGCCGCCGCGGGCCTCGAACTCGGCCTGGGCGCGGGAGTAGGCGTCCATCGCACGTTCGAGCGCGTCGGCGGTCGTGGCCGCCGCCATCGCGGACTCGGTCGCGCGCAGGCGGCGTACCGCGCGGTCGAGGTCGCGGGCGGACAGGATGCGGTCCACCACGGCCATCCGGGGGTCGGCGGCCCGGGGGTCCTGGGGCAGATAGCCGACGGAGCCCCCGCGCGTGACGGTGCCGGCGGCCGGGGCCGCCTCACCCGCGAGCGTGGTGAGCAGGGTGGTCTTGCCCGCGCCGTTGCGGCCGACCAGGCCGATGCGGTCGCCGGGGGCGATGGTGAAGGAGATGTCGGAAAGCAGCAGGCGCGCGCCGACGCGCACGTCCGCGCCGCGGACGGTGATCATGGGATGACGCTCCGGGATAGCTCATGGACACACGGGTGGCGTGGAAGCGTGTGTCGGAGCTAGGACAGCCGGGGCGTAGACATGCGGCCGAGTGTACGTGAGCACGTTTCCGGACCGCGAAGGATTTTGCGGGACGCCGCGCCTTGCGGCACGGTTCGCGGGCGCTCGCCCGTCTCCGTCCCGGTCCGGCGGGCGGCTTCGGGGCCGCCCGCCGGACTGCGGCTCACCTGGTCAGGGGCAGGTGGCCAGCAGGATCGACACCACGGTGCAGCTCGCCGCCGCGGTGTCGTTGGCGGGGTTCGGGTCGGCCGGTGCGGAGGCGGTGCGGGCGGCACTGACCTGGACCTGCCCGAGCGAGAGCAGGCGCAGCGGGACGCGGAACGTCTTGTTCGCGCTGGATCCGCCGACGATCGTCCCGTACATGCAGGTCACGGTGCCGGGTGCGGCGGTGCATCCGGCGGACAGGTTGGTGGCGCCGGCCCCCGGCGGCAGCGTGGCCGTGACCGTCGTCGAACCGGCCGGAGCGGGACCGGTGTTGCGCGCGGTCAGGGTGTACGTGAGGTAGGGCACCAGGAGGCCCAGTTGCGTCTGGGTGGTGACGTCTACGTCGATGTCCGCGCTCGGCGGGGCGTCGACCGAGGTGGCCTGGCTCGCGGTGTTGTCCGCGGGTTCCGGGTCGGCCTCGGTCGCCGTGGCGGAGACCGCGGCGGTGAGCGTGCCGGTCGCGGTCGGCGTCACGGCGACGGTGACGGTGGCCGCGGTGCCGTCCGCGACCGTCCCGAGCGCGCAGGTCACGGTCGGTGGCGCGAGGGTGCACGAGCCTTGGGAAGGCGTGGCGGAGGTGATCGTCCGGGCGGCGCCGGACAGCGTGAGGGTCGCGATCGTGCCGGTGGCGGCGTCCGGCCCCTGATTCGCGAACGTGGCGGTGTACGTCAGCGGAGCGCCCTGGGTCACGGGGTCGGCCGAGTCGGTGACGGCCGCGGCCAGGTCCGCGGTCGGTGGGGTGCCCGCCGACGACACGGCGACGGCGTACGGCAGTTGGCCGACGTCGACGGTCGCGGTGACGCCGTTGGCCACCGTGTCGAGCACCGAGACCGTGTTGGCGTGGGCGTTGGTGACGTACGCGCGGCTGCCGTCCGGGGACACCGCGACGCCGAACGGGCCGGCCCCGACCGGGACGAAGGCGGTGACGACGTGGGTCGCGGTGTCGATCACCGCCACCGTGTTGTCGACGCTGCTCGTCACGTACGCCCGCGAGCCGTCCGGGGAGATCGCGAGGCCGAACGGGCCGACGCCGACGGCGATCGTGGCGGTCACGGTGTTCGTGGGGATGTCGATTACCGAGACGTTGTGCGAGTCCTGGTTGGTGACGTAGGCGCGGGAGCCGTCCGGGGTGACGGCGATGCTGCTCGGACGCGCGCCGACCGGGACCGTGGCGGCGACGGTGCCGGTCGCGGTGTCGATGACGGACACCGTGCCGGCGCTGTTGGCGGTGACGTACGCGCGCAGGCCGCTCGGGGACAGTGCTATGCCGAACGGGCCGTCGCCGACCGGGATGTTCGCGGTGACGGTGTTCGTCGCCGTGTCGAGGACCGACACCGCGTCCGCGCCGAGCGCCGTGACGTAGACGGTGCCGCCGTCGGGAGAGACCGCGGCGTTGACCGGGACGGCCCCGACCGGGACGGTCGCGGTGACGGTGTCGGTGGCGGAGTCGATCACCGAGACCGTGTCGGAGCCGCTGTTGGGGACGTAGACGCGGCTGTCGTCCGGGGACACCGCGACCCCGCTGGGCGCCGAGCCGACGGGGATCGTGGCGGTGACCGCGTTGGTGGCGGTGTCCACCACGGACACGGTGTCCGAGCTGAGGTTGGCTACGTACGCCACCGGCGCGGGCGGCGCGAGGGCCCGCGCTTCCTGGGCCGTGAGCGCGACCAGGCCGGAGACGGCGAGGGCGCCGGAGGCCACCAGCGCGGTGAACCGTCGGCGCCCTGCGGCACGCCTCTCACGGGTCGTTCGGGTCGTTCGTGTGGTACGTAAGGCTGAACTCGAGGACATGGGCCCCTCCCCACTCGGCGTCCGCCCGCGCACGGCAGCGCCGACTGAGGTGGCGGGGTTGCGGACCGTGCGGCCCCGCCCCCGGTCACGCCACCGGGGAACCGGCGCCCGCTACGGTGCGAACATCCCTGAAAGACAACGAGGTTGGTTCCCTCGGAGGGCTCAGAATGGCATCGGGGACGAACCCGGCAGGGCCGAACACACACATCGGTCGGACCAGGGCACAATCCGACTCCGCAGACGAACGCAACCGCCAGCAACCGACCACCCGGCCGCCGTTTCGGACACCCGGCAGGCACGGCTGCGCACGCGGAGGACCCGCAAGGGCCCTCGCGGGCGGGCCGCCGACCGATCACTCGGCGTCGTGGAAGACGATGCCGAGCGCGTGGCGGCGTCCGGTGCGGACGGTGCTCACGCCGTGCCGCATCGGGGCGGCGGACCAGCCGCGGACGGAGCGGACCGGGCGGTCGCGGGTGGTGAAGACAAAGCCGCGGCCCCGCGGCAGCGTGGTCGCCATGCCGCGCGACTGGGCACGGGGGCGCTGCTCGACGAGCAGGAACTCGCCGCCGGTGTAGTCCTCGTGTGCGACGTCGAGGCCGATCACGACCTGGAGGGGAAAGACGAGGTCGCCGTACAGGTCGCGGTGCAGGGCGTTCCAGTCGCCGGGGCCGTAGCGCAGGAGCAGCGGGGTGGGGCGTACCTGGCCTGCCGCGTGGCACATGGCGAGCCACTCCTCCAGCGTGTCGGGCCAGGGGGCGGGACGGCCGAGGCGCGCGGCCCAGGTACGGGCGACGGGCAGCAGGCGCGGATACAATGCCGCACGCAATTCGGTGACAAGGCCCGGGAGTTCGTACGCGAAGTAACGGTACTGGCCGGAGCCGAAGCGGTGCCGGGCCATGTCCACGGTGCTGCGGAACACCTCGGGGTGGTCGTACAGGTCCGCGACGGTCCGGCACGTCTCGGGGTCCAGCAGCGGTGCGGTGAGCGCGCCTCCGTACGCGTCGAGCTCTTCCGTGAGCGCGTTCCAGTCCGTCTCGGCGACCGACCGGGCGAGCGGGGTGGCGGTTGCCTGGATGGCCATAGTGCGTCCTTGGGTGCCGGCGGTTGTGTCACCTCCCACTGTGCGCGACGCGGCTGCCGCGGTCCGGCGGAAATCGGACCTCGCACCTGCCGCGGCGCGCCGCCGAGTCATCGCGCGGAATGCCCAGGATTCTGCTGCGATGAGGGGTATGACTGAGCCTCAGGTAGTGGTCGAGCGGCGCGTCAAGGCGTCGCCGGACCGGGTGTGGCGGATCCTGACGGATCCGGCGGGCGCGGCCGACACGTTGAGCGGCGTGACGAAGGCCGAGGTGCTGACGCCGGGTCCGTTCGGGGTGGGCACGCGGTGGCGCGAGACGCGCACGATGTTCGGCAAGCAGGCGACCGAGGAGATGACGGTGACGGCGTGCGAGCCGCCGCACCGGTACGTCGCCGAGGCGAACTCGCACGGCATGCACTACGTCTCGGAGTTCTCGGTGGCCCCGGACCTCGACGACACCGCGATCCTGCGGATGGCGTTCAGCGGCACGTCGGCGGGCGGTCCGGCAGGGTTCTTCGCCAAGGTGTTCAACCGCCTCGGGCACAAGGCGGTGGCGAAGGCGATGAAGCAGGATCTCGCCGACATCGCCGCCGCCGCCGAGCGGGACGGCGGCTGAGCGGCCGCGCCTCACCTGGGGGTGAGGCGCACCACCGGGTAGACGCGCTCCGACTTGGCCTGGTACTTCGCGATGCGGGGCTGCGCGGTGGCGATGCGCTGCCAGGCCTGCTCGCGCTCGTCGCCGGTGAGGCGCCGCGGGGTCACGGGAGCGGCGGACCGTCCGGGCATCTCGACCGAGGCCTGGTCGGGGTGGGCCAGCAGGTTGGCGTGCCAGTCCGGGTGTCGGCTGCCGCCGCCCGAGGCGACGACCAGCCATGCGTCGTCGCCGTCCGGGAACCACGCCACCGGCGTCTCGCGGCGTTCCCCGCTGCGGCGTCCGGTCGTGTGCAGGAGCAGGACGTCCATGCCCATGAACGTGCCCTTGCCGCGGCGGATCTTCTTGGCCATGCGGGCGTTCGCCTTGTGCTGCATCCAGCGCGAGAACGCCCCCGGGGTGCCGGGCTTGCGCGTGCCGGTGTTCTGGTCCTGGTTCATGGCCGGCCTCGAATCGGTGTGCTCGGTGTCCATGCCACCAACGCTATGAGCGGCCCGGCAGCGGGCGCTTCTCGATTCCTGACCGATCATGCGCCCGGTGGGGCGAGTGGGTCGGCGCAGGCCCCGGGGTGAGAATGGCCCTATGGATCTTCGAGTGTTCACCGAACCCCAGCAAGGTGCGAGCTACGACACGCTGCTCTCGGTCGCGCGGGCGGCCGAGGAGTTGGGCTACGACGCGTTCTTCCGGTCCGACCACTACCTCCGGATGGGTGACGGCGACCCGTCGCCGGGCCCGACGGACGCGTGGATCACGCTGGCCGGCCTCGCGCGCGAGACGAAGCGCATCCGCCTGGGCACGCTGATGACCGCGGCCACGTTCCGACTGCCCGGCGTGCTGGCGATCCAGGTGGCCCAGGTGGACGCGATGTCCGGCGGGCGCGTGGAACTCGGCCTGGGGGCCGGGTGGTTCGAGGAGGAGCACACCGCGTACGGCATCCCGTTCCCGAAGGAGAAGTTCGACCGTCTGGAGGAGCAGCTCGCGATCGTGACCGGGCTGTGGGAGACCCCGGTCGGCAAAACGTACGACTTCGCGGGCACGCACTACACCCTCAAGGACTCCCCCGCGCTGCCCAAGCCCGTGCGGAGCCCGCGTCCGCCCGTCCTCATCGGCGGCCACGGGCGCAAGCGCACGCCGGCCCTCGCGGCGCGCTACGCCGACGAGTTCAACGTCCCGTTCGCGAGCACCGCGGACAGCGAGCGGATCTTCGGGTGGGTGCGCGAGGCCATGGCCGCGCAGGAACGCCCCGCCGACAGCATGGTGTTCTCCAACGCGCTCGTGGCGTGCGTCGGCCGTGACGACGCCGAGGTGGCGCGGCGGGCGGCGGCGATCGGCCGGGAGCCGGCCGAGCTGCGCGAGAACGGCCTCGCGGGCAGCCCGGCCGAGGTGGTCGAGAAGATCGGCCGGTACGCGGCCCTCGGCTCGACCCGGATCTACCTCCAGGTGCTGGACCTGTCGGACCTGGACCACCTGGAGCTGATCGCCTCCGAGGTCATGCCGCAGCTCGGCTGAGGGCTTTCTCGAACGGCCACGGCGCGAACGGGGGCGCGTCGGTGTCGAACAGGGCCGTGTAGCCGGTGGCGAGGTAAAGCCCCTTCGCCTCCGGCTGGCGCGGCCCGGTGGTCAGGTAGACGCGGGTGTAGCCGCGTTCGGCGGCGGTGCGCTCCAGTTCCTCCAGGACCTTGCGCGCGAGCCCCCGGCGCCGGTGGTCCTCGTGCGTCCAGATGCGCTTGAACTCCGCCGTGGTCGCGTCATAGCGGCGGAACGCCCCGCCCGCGACCGCCTCGCCGCGCTCGAAGAGCAGCACGAACGCCCCGTCCGGCGGGTCGAACTCGTGCACGGGGAACCGCGTCATCTCGTCGGCGGCGAGCGCGCCGTAGAGGCTGTCGTACTGCTCGCCGAGCGCCCGGAGCATGGGGGCCGCGGCCGGGTCGGTGATCGGCAGGTGGCGTACGTCGAACACCGCCGCGCCGGAGCCGCCGTCCGCCTCCCGCGGAGCGGCCGGGCCGGCCGGACCGGCTTCCTGCGGTATCGGGCTGAGGGTCATGCGGTGCGCTCCCGTGGTCTCGTCGGCCGGGTGGTACGCGGGCTCACCCGCCGTCCGGCAGTCCGACCAGGTCGGCCATCCGGGCGACGGCCTCGGAGAAGAACGCGTCGGCCGGATCGAAGCTTCCCGCGAACGTCCCGAAGAGCTCGAAGCCGATCATGCCGGAGAGCTGCGACCACGCGATCACCGCCCGAACCGCGGCGGCGGGCGGCAGGTCGATTGCGACGAGGGAGGCGGCCAGTTCGCCCTGTGCGGCGAGCTCCGGGTCGAGCGCGTGCCGCCGGGCGGGCGGCTCGGCGAGCAGGCCGGCGTCGAGGGCGTCCTTGACGACGCCGAGCAGGGCCACCGGGACGCGGCTCGCGTGTCCGACGGTCGCTTCCGGGGCCTGGTAGCCGGGGACGGGCGTGCCGTAGATGAGCGCGTACTCGTGCCGGTGGGCGATGGCCCAGGTGCGGGCGGCGGCGCACTTGGCGGTCCAGCGGGCGCGCGGATCGGCGGCGGGGATGCCGTCGTCGCCGCGCTCGACGGCCTCGCCGAGCCCGTCGTACGCGTCGATGATCAGCCGCGTGAGCAGGTCGTCCCGGCTCGGGAAGTAGCGGTAGAGCGCCGACGAGACCATGCCGAGTTCGCGCGCGACCGCGCGCAGGGAGAGGCGCTGGGCGCCTTCGGAGGCCACCTGGCGGCGGGCCTCCTCGGTGATCTCGCGGGTCAGCTCGGCCCGGGCGCGGTCACGGGCGGTTCGGCTCGCGTTCATGCCGGAAGTGTTCCACGTGTCGGATCGGCGCACAAAAAAGAGAGCACTGCTCTTGCATTGGCGGCGGTCGGTCGGGCATGCTCTTCCCAGGCAAGCGAGAGCAGTGCTCTCGACAACGAGCAGGGATCACAAAGGGAGACGCCATCATGACCGGAATCGCCACGACCGCCGCGCAGACCGTCGAGCAGACCACCGCGCAGACCCAGGGCACCGAGGCGGGCAAGGCCGGCGGGCCCCGCGTGGTCTCCGCGGGCGGGGCCGCCACCGCGGTCAACCGCATGGTCGGCTGGCTCACCCGGCACGGCATCAGCCTCGCGGGCAGCCGCATCCTGGCGGTGCGCGGGCGCAAGTCGGGCCAGTGGCGTACGACGCCGGTCAACCCGCTCACCCACCGCGACGACCTCTACCTGGTCGCCCCGCGCGGCCACACGCAGTGGGTGCGCAATCTGCGCGCGACGGACGGCGGCGAACTGCGCCTCGGAAAGCGCGTCGAGGCCTTCACGTACGTCGAACTGGCCGACCACGAGAAGCCGGAGATCCTGCGCGCCTACCTCAAGCGCTGGAAGTGGGAGGTCGGCGTGTTCTTCGAGGGCGTGGACGCCACGGCGACCGACGAGGAGCTGCTGCGCATCGCCCCGGGCTACCCGGTGTTCCGCATCCGGACCCAGGGCTGACGCGGCAACTCCTACTCCGCAGGCGGTGCCTGACGGGGCTTCAGCTCCAACTCGTAGAGCACGGTGTCGATCCAGCGGTTGTGCTTGAAGCCCACCTCGGTGAGGCGCCCCGCCTCGGTGAAGCCGAACGACTTGTGCAGCCGCGACGACGTGTTGTCGTCGCCGCCGTCGGCGATCACCGCCAGGACGCGGCGGACCCCGGCGTCCGCGCAGAGCGGCAGCAGCGTCGACAGCAGGGCACGCCCGACCCCCTTGGCGGTGTGGTCGGGCGAGATGTAGACGGTGTCCTCGGCGGTGTGGCGGTACGCGGGCTTGGGCCGCCACGGGCCCGCGTAGGCGAAGCCGACCACCTCCCAATCCTCCTCCGCGACGAGGAAGGGCAGGCCGCGGGCGTGCAGGTCGTACGCCTTGGCCCGCCAGTCCTCGGCCGTCGGCGGCACCTCGTCGAACGTCGCGACGCTGTTGTGGACGTAGTGGGCGTAGATCGCCGCGACCGCTTCAAGGTCGTCGGGGTGGGCCGGCCGGATACGGACGGACTCGGCGGACATGGAAGAACTCCTTACTCTTTCCGGCCCGCAAGGTGCGCGGGCCGACAACGATCCTGCCGTGTCGGCGCGCCCGACTCACCGAGAGGTCAGCGCGTCGTACGCGGGACGCACGAGATCGGCCGGATTCCGTCCCCGGATTGCCAGGTCCGGCACACCGAGCCGGGCGACGGCCGGGTCGGGCACCAACGGCGCGTCCGCGGCCATGGGCACGGCGCCGCCCCAGAAGTCGGCGGCGCCGAGGTCGCCGCGACGGGGGTCGGCGGGCAGGGGAGCGACGACGCCCGGGGTGTCGACGCCGACGTCGGCAACGCCGGGGTCGGCGGCTTCCCGGTGGCCCGTGTCGTCCCGGCCCGCGTCCTCCGGTGTCGTGCCCCTCATGCCTCCGCCTCCTCCGACAGTGCGACCAGTTCGCGCAGGGCCTCGGCCGACAGGTCGGTCAGCCAGTGCTCCCCCGGCGCCCCTCCGGCCGCGCCCCGTGCCCCGACGACCGACGCGGCGAGGCCGCGCTTGGCCGCGATCAGCGCGTCGATGCGCTCCTCCACCGTGCCGACGCAGACGAACTTGCGTACCTGCACGTGCTGTCGCTGCCCGATACGGTACGCCCGGTCGGTCGCCTGGTCCTCGACCGCCGGATTCCACCACCGGTCCACGTGCACCACCTGGTTCGCCGCGGTCAGGTTCAGACCGGTGCCGCCCGCCTTGAGTGACAGCACGAAGATCGAAGGCCCGTCCGGGTCCTGAAAGCGCTCGACCAGCTCGTCGCGCCGCCGCCCGGTGATCCCACCGTGCAGGAACAGCACTTCGGTGCCGAGGCGGTCGATCAGGTGCTCGCGGAGCAGCCCGCCGAACCGGGCGTACTGCGTGAAGCAGAGCGTCTTGTCGCCCTCGGCCGCCGCCTCCTCCAGAATCGCGGCGAGGCGTTCCACCTTGCCCGAACGCCCGGCGACGGGCGTGCCGGTCTCCTTGAGAAACTGCGCGGGGTGGTTGCAGATCTGCTTGAGCTTGGCGATCGTCGCCAGGATCAGGCCCTGCCGCTCGATGCCCGCGGTGTGCGCGACCCGGTGGTCCATGTCGGCGACGACCGCCCGGTACAGGCCCGCCTGTTCGGGGGTCAGCGAGCACAGCACCGTCATCTCCTGCTTGGCCGGCAGGTCGGCGGCGATCGCCGGGTCGGTCTTGTGACGGCGCAGCACGAAGGGCGCCGTGACGCGGCGCAGCGCCGCCAACGCGGCCTCGCTGCCGTTGCGTTCGATGGCGATTGCGTACGTCGCCTTGAACTGCTCGGCGCTGCCGAACAGTCCGGGGTTGGCGAAGTCGAGCACGGAGTGCAGTTCGGCGAGGCGGTTCTCGACGGGCGTCCCGGTGAGCGCGATGCGGTGCCGGGCCGGCAGCGCGCGGATCGAACGCGATTGGCGCGTGGCGATGTTCTTGATGTTCTGCGCCTCGTCGGCCACCACGCGGCGCCACGGGACGGTGCGCAGCATCTCGGTGTCGCGGAGGGCGGTTTCGTAGGTCGTGATGACGATGTCCGCGTCACGTGCGGCCTTCTGGAACTGCTCGTCCGTGCGGCGGTCGGCGCCGTGGTGGATGTGGACGCCCAGTGTGGGCGTGAAGCGCTCGGCCTCGCGGGCCCAGTTGCCCACCAGGGACATCGGGCAGACGACCAGTGTGGGGCCCGGCGTGCCCGCAACCCCTGCCTCCTCGTCCTCGCGCTGTTCGGCGGCGAGCAGCGCGAGCGTCTGCACGGTCTTGCCGAGGCCCATGTCGTCCGCGAGCACCGCACCCACGCCCAGGCGTGCCAGGAACGCCAGCCAGTCCAGGCCGCGTTGCTGGTACGGGCGCAGCGTCGTGGCGAAGGTGTCCGGCAGGACCACCGGGCGTTCGCGCACCGCCTCGGCGCCCGCGAGGAGTTCGCCGAGCCACGCGTCCGCGTCGACGCCGAAGACCGGCAGGCCCGCGACTGTGGCACCGGGGTCGATCGCGGTGCGTACCACCTCGCCAGCCGCCATGACGCCGGTGCCCTGCCGTGCGATGAACGCGGCGGCGGCGGTGATGTCCGCCAGGTCGGCTTCCGTCCACTGGCCGCGGAAACGCACCAACGGGCGTGTGGCCGAGGCCAGTTCGCGAAGCTCTGCGTCGGTGAGCACGGCGTCGCCCAGCGCCGCGCGCCATTCGAAGGCGACGACGGCGTCCTGGTCCAGCAGGCTGCCGCCGGCGACCAGGCCGGGCGTACACGTGCGCGCCGACAGCGTCAGGCCCACCTTCGGCGGGTTCCGCCACCAACTCGGCAGCAGAACACCGAAACCGGCTGCGGCGAGGGCGGGGGCGGCGGCGCGCAGGAAGGCGAGGGCGCCGTCGCGGTCCAGGCGTACCGTCCCCGGACAGACCTCACGCAGCGTCGAGTCGAGCACCGGCCAGGCCCGGGCGGCTCGTTCGAGGTCGGCGAGGAGCGCGTCCTGCGGCTGGTACTGCTTGCGCTCGAACACGTTGAGCACCGGGCCGGCCGTCCACACGCGCGACGCCTCCACCAGGAGCGACGGTTCGTCGGGGGCCTGGAGCAGGATGTCGACGCGCCAGTTGTCGTCGGTGGTGCCGCCGAACAGATCGGCGGGGTCCGGTCCGAGCGGTTCGACGAGGCGGAAGCAGGTACGCAGCGGCCGGCCGGGCGACGCCTCGCTGCTCTGCCACCGGGCGAGTGCGTCGCGCAGCCGCACCACGTCCTCGGTGGAGACCGCACCGGCCGGCTCGGGGGCCACCGCCCGTGTCGAGCGTCCCAGCGGCGCGAGCGGCCCGATCCGTCCGCTCGGGCCGGTCAGCGCGGCGAGCCACCGCTCGGCCGCCGTCTCGGGGTCCCGCGGCGGACGGCCGGGCGGCAGCAGCGAGGGCAGCCCGTCGAGGGCCGCGCGTACTTCGCGGTCGACGAGCACGTCGAGCAGGTCGGCCACAAGTTCCATGGCGCCGACCGCGGCCCCGGCCGGGCTCGCGTCGCCGGGGACGTCGGCATCGGGGGCGTTGGCATCGCGGGCGCCGGCACCGGGCGTGCCGCGGACCTCGGCACGGCACACGGGCGGGCAGGCGTCGGCGAGGGCGCGGATCAGCGTCCAGTCGTCCTCGGTCGGCGCGGGCCGCCACCGGGCGAGGGCCGTGTCGTCCTCGACCACGAGGTCCGGCAGCACGCGGCCGCGTCCGGCGAGCCGCCATGCCACATCGTGCACGGCGGTCAGCCAGCGCAGCGACGTGCCGTACGGGACGTCGACCGCCCCCTCGTCGGCGGTCTCGGTGCGCAGCGCGGCGTGCCGGGGGTCGAACAGCGCGCCCAGGAGCTGTGCGGCCTCGTCGACGTCGAAGACGAGCGCGGGCACCCGCCACGGCCGCAGCGCGAGGTCCGGGCGTGGGCCGCGCACCGGTTCGGCCGGGATCTCGGGGGACGGCTGCGGCTGCGCGTCGGCGAAGGTGGGCAGGAGCAGCCCGGCCCAGCGGTGCCGGGCCTGCCCGGCCAGCCATTCCAGGCCGGGGCCGACGCCGCCGAGCAGTTCGGCGAGCAGGTCGGCGGAACACGCGTACGGGTGCGCTGCCCCGCTGTGACTTGCGGAATCCGCCCGGGCGCGGCCGTCCTCGCCCCAGATCGCGAGCGTCCGGTCCGCGCGCCAGAGCGCGTGCAGAGCGAACACCGCGTGCCTTTCCGTCGTGCGACCCCCGATGCGGCACCTCGGACCGTGCCACCCCGGCAGCCTATGCGCCGCATCCGACAGCCGCCGATCCCCGGGGCGTGCCGCCCTTCGAGAGCGGGCCCGGCGGTCACCCCCGTCGCGGAGTTGCGGGCGAGGCTCGGCTACAGCTCGATGCGGTCCCCCGGCTTGGGGAGGTGGAGGCGGTCGGCCAGGCCGGCGGTCTCGAACGCGGCGGCGAGCGTGTCCGCCCCCTCGGTGAAGTGCCCCCAGTGCTCGAAGTGCAGCGGGATCACGTGGGACGCGTCCAGGATCCGGGTCGCCTCGGCGGCGTGCGCGCTGGTGAGGGTGAGCGGGCCGTCGGCGACCGGTGTACGTGCGGCTCCCGCGAACAACAGGGCGATGTCGACCGGACCGATCCGGCCGGCGATCGTGCGGACGACGTCGAGCGAGGCGTTGTCGCCGCTCACGTACACCGTCGGGAGGCCGTCCCCGTCGAGGACGAACCCGGTCACCTCGCCGACCAGATGCTCGGTGCCGTCGGGGCCGTGCTGTGCGGGGACCCCGGTGATGCGCAGCAATCCGCCGTCAGGGCGGGCGAGTTCGACGGTCTCCCAGTTCGGCAGGACGCGTACGGCGTCGCCCAGGCGGCCGTGCGCCGACGCCGTGCTGAGCACGAGCGGGGCCGCCGCCAGGAACTGCCGTCCGGAGTCGTCGAGGTTGTCGGGGTGCTGGTCGTGCGACAGCAGTACGGCGTCCACGGCGCCGACCTCCGCGGCCTGCACCGCGGGCCCGGCGGTCTTGACCAGCGCGCGGGCGCCGACGGGGTGTTCGCCGGGCGGGTCGAAGGTGGGGTCGGTCAGCAGGCGCAGCCCGCCGATCTCCAGGACGGCGGTGGGACCTCCGACGTACCGGACGGCAAGGCGGCTCATGGGCGTCTCCTGACAAGCGCGCGGGCGATTGGTCAGGGCAACAGGGCCGGGTCCGCGATCATTCCGCGCGGGACCGGGCGCGGGCATGACGGATGCCCCGGCAGGGGTTGGGGGCCGGGGCATCCGTGTTCAGGGGCGCGCGTCCGTCAGGCGCGGGTTGTGGCGAGCGGGGTGGGCGAGGCGGAGCCGACGGGCTCGTGCGCGGCGTCCGAGGTCTCGACGTCTTCAGGGGCCGTGGAGACTCCGGAGAAGTCGGAGGCATCGGAGGCATCGGAGGGGCCGGAGAGGTCGGACGTCTCGTCCGCATCGACGGCCTTCCGACGGCTCAGGGCGATGCCGCCGAGGACGATCGCAATGCCGAGCGCCATCCGGATCCCGAACGGTTCGCCGAGCGCGAGGGCGCCGAGCAGCACCGAGACCGGCGGAAGCAGGTAGATGACGGACGAGGCGACGGCCGGGCCGTCGTCGAGCAGCAGCCGGTAGTTGAGGAAGATCGCGACGCCGGTGCCGAGGATGCCGAGCACCGCGATCGCGGCGAAGGCGTCGAAGCGGACGTCGACCGCCAGGTCTCCGGTGAACGGCAGCACGGCGGCGAGCATCGCGGTGGCGGCGGCGAGCTGCGCACCGCACAGAACCACCGGGTCGAGGCCGCGGGCAGCGAGGAAGCGGTCGAGGTACAGGTAGCTGATCGCATAGGAGAACGCCGCGATCATGATCATCGCCGCGCCCGGCCCGAACGCGCCCTTGGCCTGCCAGGGCGCCAGGATCAGCAGGACGCCCGCGAAGCCCAGGAACAGCCCCGCGACCTGCGCCGGCGACAGACGCTTTCCGCTGCCGACCACGACCGCGAGCAGCAGGGTCCACAGTGGCGTCGTGGCGTTGATGACGCCCGCGACGCTGCTGTCGACCGTCTCCTCGCCGAAGGCGAACAGCGCGTACGGCAGCGCGTTGTTGAAGAAGGCCGCGACCGTCAGGTGGCCCCAGGTGCCGAGCCCTTTCGGGAGGCCGATGCCGCGCACGCGGCTGAGCGCCAGCAGCACCGCGGCCCCCAGGCCGACGCGCACGAGCGCGACTTCCACCGGCGAGAAGCCGCGGAGTGCCAGCTTGATCCACAGGAAGCTGGAGCCCCAGATCGCCGCCAGCAGCGCGACACGCGCCAGACTCCCCCACCGCAGCGTGCCGCCCATGGCCCGGTTCCCTTCGTCCGCCGGCGGCGCGGTGCGCGCCTGCCGCTCGGTATCCAGGCTGCCGCCGCACGACTGTTTACGTCCATCGACAAAATCCGCAGCAGAGCGTTAAGCCTGGACTGAACAATCGCGGTGCCCTAGCGTGGCCGGTATGACGTCTCCCTCCGACCTCGACCTCCGCAAGGTGCGCGTGCTGCGCGAACTCGACCGGCGCGGGACGGTCTCGGCGGTCGCCGAGGCGCTGCACCTGACGCCGTCGGCGGTGTCGCAGCAGTTGACCGCGCTGTCGCGTGAGACGGGCGTACGCCTGCTGGAACCGGCCGGCCGCCGCGTACGGTTGACCGGCGCCGCCCGTGTCCTGCTCCGGCACGCCGATCACCTTTTCGCGCAACTGGAGCGCGTACAAGCCGATCTGGCGGCCTATCAGGAAGGCGGCACGGCCGAAGTACGCATCACCGCGTTCGGCTCGGCCATCACCGGCCTCGTCCTGCCCGCGCTGCGGGATCTGCGCGAGCGCCGGCCGGGTCTGTCGCTGGTGCTCCGCGAGTCCGAGCTGCCCGAGGGCTACACGGGTCTCGTGGCCGGTGAGATGGACATCGCAATCGTCATCGCGGCGCCGGACGGCCCGGCGGGCGACGACGCCCGGTTCGCGCGGATGCCGCTGATGTCCGACCCGCTCGATGTGATGATGCCCGCGGACCACCCTCTTGCGAACGCCCGCGAGATCTCTCTCACGGACCTCGTCGAGGACACATGGGTGACGGGATCCGTCGGCGCGTGCAGCCAGTTGACCGCGACGGCGTGTGCCGCGGCCGGGTTCGCGCCGCGTGTCCGGCACCGCGCGGACGAATGGACCACCATCTTCGGCCTGGTCGAGGCGGGTTTGGGGATCTCGCTCGTGCCCCGGCTGGTGAGCGCGAAGATGTCGACCATGACACCGCAGCACACGGGCAACGTGGTCCTGCGGGTGCTGACCGGCCAGGCCCCGCAGCGGCACATCGCGGCGTACGTCCGCAACGGCTCCGAAACCGCCCCGCACTTGGCCATCGTGCTGGACGCGCTCGCGGCGCAGGCCGGCCGGGTCGAGGCCGGGCGGCCGTTGGCCGTGGCCTGAGGCGATCGGCGCGACGGCGTCCGCGGTGAGGGCGGCCGGCGCCGGGTCGGCGATGCCGCGCGGCTCGATGGCCAGAGCGGGATGGTCCATGTCCGGCAGTCCATTTCGCGCCTTCCCTGCGGAACGTGACGGCGATCACCACGATCTGCGCGAATTCGCACGGAACGAATCGGCGTCCGGGCTCCTCCTCCCACCGACACGCCGTCAGGTTCGGAAGGGGATCCCTCGATGAGCAACCCACTGGTGCCGTTGCGCGCCTCCAGGGCACGTCGCTTCGGCAGTGCCGTTGCGGCGCTGCTCGCGGGCGACGCGCTCGTGCACGCCGTCTGGGCGACGGGCCTCACATGGCCCGCCGATTCTGCGCGGGGCCTGTCCTACGCCGTTCTCAATGCCGATGTTCCTTTCACCCCAAAGGTGTTGCTCCCGCTCTGTGCGTTGCTGGGCACGGCGGCCGCATCCGTGTACGTGCACTCGCACCGCGTCGGCGGACGCCGGGTGCGGCAGGCGGCCCGCCTCGGCACGGCGGCGGTTGCCGGCGGACTCGCGCTGCGGGCGTCGGCCGGGGCGGTATGGATCACGGGAGTGGGGGGCGACATGGACGTGCCGTTCTACTGGCTGAATCTGGTGCTGTACACCCCGGCGTGCGTGGGCTTCGGGTACGCGGCGATGCGCCTGGCGGCGACTCCGGTCGAACCGTCGCCGGAGACGACCACCGGGGAAGCTCCCGCACGCGAGGTGACGGCACGGGAAGCCGCGGTGGCGCGGGGCCGCCGTGCCCGGACGGGCGAAACTCTCGGGGGATGATCGGCACTGTGACCGAACAGCCCCCGAGACAGCCGCCGAGGCAGCCGCCGAGACTGCCGTCCGGGCGGCCGCCTGACACCGCGGCGGACCGCCGGGCGCGCGGGATCGCGCTGGCCCGGGCCGCGCGGCAGGGCGACACGCTGGCGATGAACGACCTGCTCGACCAGCTGATCCCCTACGTCTCGTCCATCTGCGCGCCCATCGCCCTGAGCAGTCGTCAGGACGCGGTCCAGGAAACGCTGGTGGCGGTGTTCCGCGCGCTGCGGTCGCTCGACGAGCCCGAGGCCTTGTACGCGTGGGTCCGCGCGGTCGCGGTACGCGAGGCCGTCCGCGTGGCCCGCCGTGACGCGCGCGACCTGCCCGTCGAGCCGATCGACCTGCCCGCCCCGGGCGACCCGCAGCTCGCCGCCGACATCGGCGACGTCGTCTCCCGGCTGTCCCCCGAGCACCGCGCGGTCCTGGTGCTGCGCGACGTGGAGGGGCTCGACGAGAAGGAGGCCGCCGCGTTGCTGGGCGTACCCGAGGGCACGGTGAAGTCCCGGCTGCACCGTGCCCGTGCCGGATTCCGAAGGATGTGGTCGTCATGACGGACATGCTCGAAGGCATGGCCGACGGGATGCCGCCGCTCGGCTCGGTCGGACGCATGCGCGTCATGGCCGCCGGGGTGCGCGGGGCACGGGTCGTCGAAGGCGTGCTCCCCGCGTCGTTCCGCGACGTGTGGCTGGTGATGGGCGATCTGGAGGGCGGCTTCGGCGAGTTCCAGCCGGACATGCGCAAGGTGCGCGTCGAGAGTGTCGACGGGGACCGGGTCACCGCGCTCGCCCGGAGCAGGTACGGCCCGCGGGCGCGCCTGCACGGTGTGCTGCGCCCTGGCTGGTGCTGGCTCCAGAGTCGCTTTCTGCTGGTGGGCATGGCCGCCGAACCGATCGGGAACCAGGGGACCGGAAGGCCGGCGGAAGGGACCGGCGAGGTCGGAATCCGCGCAGGCGACGGGGACGGCTTCGGGACGCGTGTCGCCCTGACCGGCGGCGTCCGCGTCCCCGGCCGCGCGATGCTCCTGCCCGGCGCGGAGCGCGAACTGCGGCACGCGCTGGCGCTCCTGACGGACCGGGTGGTCGGCCACGGGCCCGGGTGAGGCGCCGCGCAGTCGGCTCGGCGGCAGACCGCGGGGCGGCAGACCACGCGGCCGCGGACACGCCGGTAGCCGTGACCGCGGTGGTGTCGGCGACTGCGTGGCCGACCGCGTTTGCGGTTGCCTCGCATAACCTGGACATGTAGTGTCCAGGTTATGCGGATGAACGAAGGCGTCGAGTGGGCGATGCACTCCTGCGTCAACCTTTCCTGGGTCGCCCCCGAGCGGGCGGTGACCGCGGCGAAGCTGGCCGCGTTCTACGAGCTGCCCACGGCGTACCTCAACAAGCAGCTTCAGGCGCTGGCCCGGACCGACATCCTGACGTCGACGCCCGGCCCGCGCGGCGGGTTCCGCCTCGCCCGACCGGCCGAGCGGATCACGCTGATGGATGTGGTCACCGCGATCGAGGGCCCCGACGAGGCCTTCCGCTGCACCGAGATCCGCCGGCAGGGCCCGAACGCCGACGCCCGGACCGACAACCCCACCCCCTGCCTGATCGACGAGGCCATGCGGCACGCGGACCTCGCCTGGCGCCGCGAGCTGGCCGCCCGGACCATCGCCGACATCCGCGACCAGGTCGAGGCGCGGGCGCCGGGCCGGCCGGACCAGGTCCGCAACTGGTTCGAGCACGCCCGGGTCTGACCTCGCCCGTCCGCATCACAAGACTCACCCCGCAAGCCGGCACCGCTCCACGCCCGCCCCACCCGCCGACTAATTCTGGACATCAATTGTCTGGAACACGGAACGAGACAGAACCGAAAGAGGTGCCGCGATGACCACGGCCGCACTCCGTGCCCTCCCGCGCAGCAGCCACCCCGTCGACGCGGACGGCACGATCGCCGCGACCGCGGCGCCGCGCCGCATTCCGGCGCTCTGGCTGGCACTCCTCGCCACCCCGGTCGCGGCCACCGCCAACGCACCCGTGCTGATCCTCCAGGAGATCTCCGGTGCCCTCGGCACCTCCACGGCGACCGCGACGTGGCTGGTCACCACGTTCGCGTGGGCCATGGCCATCGGCACTCCGCTGGCCGCGGGCCTGCTGCGCCGCCGAGGCGCCACCGCCGCACTGCGCACCGGGACCGTCTCCGTCGTCCTCGGCACGCTCGCGGTCGTGCTGTCGCCGTGGCTGCCGCTCCTGCTCGTCGGCCGGGCAGCCCAGGCGTTCGGCGGCGCCGCCCTGGTCACCGTGGCCATGAACCTCGCCGGCGACGTCCGGCGCATGGGCGTAATCACCGCCGGGTTCGCCATGTGGGGCGCGGTCGGCCCGCTCGCCGGATCCGCGATCACGTCGGCGCTGTCCTGGCGGGCCGCCCTCGTCGTCTCGGCCGTGGGCCTGCTCGCGGTGCCTGCCGTCGCGGCCCACCTGCGCACGCCGGAACGCCACGGCGCCGCGTCGGCCGGTACTCCCGACCGCCCCGCGCAGCCCGGCGCCGACCAGGCGTTCGACGCCCGCGGCGCGGTCGCGCTGGTGACGCTGGTGACCGCGCTTGTCCTGCTCCCCCACTTCACCCTGCCGGCGCTCGCGGTGGCCCTGGTCGCCGCGGTCCTGCTGGCGCTGCACGTGCGGACGCGCCGGGTCGGATTCGTTCCCGTCGCGCTGCTGCGCAGCCCGGTGTTCCTGGCGTCGGCCGGCCTGGCCGGTGCGCTGTCGACGGCGTACTTCGGCCTGCTCTTCGCGGTGCCGCGCCTGATGGACGACGCCACCACCTGGGCCAAGGGCACGATCGGCGTCGCGCAGATGGCCGCCCTGCTGATCGGCGGCGCGGCCTCGTGGGTGCTCGCCGCGGTCTCGGGCCGCCTGGGGCGCGGCCGGGTGACCGCCGTGCTCGTCCTCCTGGGCGTCGCGGGCCCGGTCGCCGCGGTATTCGCCCCCTGGGCGCCGGTGCTGGTCGTCGTCCCGGCACTCGCGGTGCTGGCCGCGTCCGGCGGCCTGTCGACGCTGAGCGTGCGCGCCTCGGAGGCCGCGCCCGCCCCGCTGCGCCCGGCGGCGATCGGTTTGCTCAACCTGACGTACCAGCTCGGTGGCGCTTTCGGTCCCGCGATCGCCCTGCTCGCGGTGGCCTGACCGGGCCCGCCCGTCCCGGCCGACCGGGTGCCCCTGTGGCCGCCGCCGCGCGGCAACAGGGGCATTTGCCTGCCGTGGACACCAACTGCGATGGACTTTGCCCTTGTTGCTCCCCGCCCGGGTGGGCAGGCTGGCGGGGTCAGGGGTCGGCTCACCGGCTGTGCGACATGAGGAGCGTGCCGTGCGCGTTGCGGTGGTGGGTGGCGGAATCGGTGGTCTTGCCGTCGCGCTGTTCCTGGCCCGGAGAGCGCACGACGTCACCGTCTTCGAGCGCGACGGACGCCGGGCCGGGGTCGGGCTCGACGAGGACACCTTCACCTGGGTGCGGCCGAGCGTCCCGCAGGCCGCGCAACCGCACCTGCTGCTCGCCCCGGTGCGCCGCGTCCTGCGCGCCGACGCCCCGGACGTGTACGCGGCGATGCGCGAGCTCGGCGCCGAGGAGTACCACGAGTTCGACTGGTTCGACACCCCGCCGCCCTACCGCCCCGGCGACGAGGAACTGGTGACCGTACGCGCCCGGCGCATCGTCCTGGAGACCGCGCTCGCCGGCGCCGTGGCGCGGCAGCACGGCGCCAACCTCCGGCTCGGCGCCCCGGTACGCGGGCTCGACCTCGACACCTCGGGACCCGTCCCGCACGTGACGGCGGTACGCACCGACCACGGCAGGCACCGCGTCGACCTCGTCCTCGACTGCGCGGGCCGCAGGTCGCCGCTGCCCCGGCTGCTGGCCGAGGCGGGGTGTCGGGCCCCGGTCGTGGAAAGCCACCGCACCGGGCTCGCGTACGTCTGCCGCTGGTACCGCCTGCGCGGGGACGCGCCCAAGCGGGTGCGTCCCGTCTCCATGGCGTCCTTCGCGAGCGCGGCCGTCTTCCCGTCCGACAACGGCGTCTTCGCGGTCGCGCTGCTGGTCGCGACCGCCGACCGCAGCCGGGGCGCGCTGCGCGACCCGGCGGTGTTCGACGCGGCCGCCCGGCTGTTCCCGGCCGCCGCGGCGTGGCTGGACCTCGACCCCGAGCCGCTCACCGGCGTGCGGGCGATGGCCGGCCTCGACAACCGGTGGACCGCGCTCGTCGACGACGAGGGGCCCGTGGTGACCGGTCTGGTGGGCGTCGGCGACTCGGTCGTGCACACCAATCCCACGCTGGGGCAAGGGTGTTCGCTGGCGCTGCGGGAGGCCCAGTGGGTGGCGGCGAACTCCGGTGACGCGAACCGGGAACCGGCCGGGTTCGCGATGGCGTACGCGGCGTGGTGCCGTAGCGCGCTGCGCCCGTGGTTCGACGTGCAGGTGGAGGCGGACCGGGGTCTGGCGGCGGTCGTGGGCCATGACGGGACGTCCGCGCCCCCTGCGTTGTCGGGGCGCGAGGCGGCCCGCATGGCGCGGTCGGCGTGTGCGTACGAGGATCCGGTCGTCATGCGCGCCCGGGCCAAGGTGCAGCACTTGGCGGAGGTCCCGGCCGTGGCGTACGCGGACGAGGAGGTCCGGCGCCACATCGACATGTGGCTGGAGGCCAGGGACGGCCTGGTGCCCGGTCCGGACGGGCCGGAACGCGACGAGTGGCTGGCGGCGGTCGGCGGGTGACCTCGCGCAGGATTGTTTTCGCGCCCGGCGATGAGTTTCGGTGCGGAGGGCGGTCTACCCCTCCGAAAGCGCGGCGACGCTCGCCGCGGCACACGCAACACCGAACGACACCAGGCAGCGGCACGGGCCGTCAGAAGACGGACCGCATCACACCGAGGAGCCCGCAATGTCCGAGACCCCGATGGCCACCACGATGACCGACAACGGCGACGGCGACGTGACCTTCGTGCGCGAGTTCGACGCGCCGCGCGAGGCGGTGTTCGCGGCGTACACCGATCCGGACCAGATCGTGAAGTTCTTCGCGCCCGAGGGCCTCACCGTGCCGCGCGAGAGCGTCACCCTGGAGCCGTGGAAGGGCGGGCGATGCGAACTGACCATGGTCATGGGCGACATGGAGATCCCGTTCGCCGGCGTGTACCTCGACGTGGTCGAGCCCGAGCTGCTGGCGTTCCATGTGCCGGGCGAGGCGATGAAGCAGGAGATCACGCTCACCGACCTGGGCAACGGGCGGACCCGGCTCACCCTGCACCAGACCGACGTCCCGGAGCAGTTCCGCGGCGAGATGGCGCACGCGGGGTTCGACTCCAGCTGGAACCTGCTGGCGCGGCACCTGGCTGCCTGAGGCGTGGCCCGCGGGCGGTGTGCCGTGGACCGGTCGATGCCGACCGGTCCACGGCACACCGCCCTCGTCGTCGTGCTCGAACACGGCGACCTCGGACACGGCGACCTCGAACTCAGCCGGCCAGGTAGGCCGTTCGCTTGCGCAGCCAGTCCAGCGCCGGTTCCGGCAGGTCGTCGATCGCCAACAGACCCGGGAGCAGATCGGGTTCGATCGTCATGGCGCGGAAGAAGTGGGCCACCGTCACGCCGTGGGCCGGACGGTGCACCACCTCGACCGTGTCCCCGGCCTGCACGTCACCGGGTTCGACCACGCGGAAGTACGGACCCGGGCGTCCCGCCCGCATGAACCGCTTGACCCAGCCCTCCTGTTCCAGCCAGCCCTGGAAGGTACGGCACGGGATCCGCACCGTCGCGATTTCCAGGACCACGTCCGCGCCGACGCGCCAGCGCTCGCCCATCAGAGCGGCGTTGACGTCGTAGCCGGCGGTCGTGAGGTTCTCGCCGAAAGCGCCGTTCGGCAGCGTCCTGCCGAGTTCGGTTTCCCAGTGGTCCAGGTCCTCGCGGGCGTAGGCGTAGACCGCCTGGGCGCTGCCGCCGTGGTGCTTCACGTCGTACACCCGGTCGCCGGCCAGCCCGACCGCGCCGGTGCCGCGCGGACCGGGCTCGGTGACGGCCACCGGGCCGGCGACGGGGCGCTTGTCGATCCCGGTCGTGCCGACCGTCTTCCACGGATTGTCGCGGGGCTTGCCGATGTTGACGGAAAGCAGATTCATGGGAGCGACGGTACGGTCGCCGTGGCCGGAAGGCGACGGTTTTCCCGGCCAGAATCACCAGTCCCGGTCCGGAAGAACTCCGTTGGTTGTCAGGCCCGTTCGCCTCCATGATCGGGTGCGACGGCGGCAAGGTACTCGCGGATCGCGCGCAGATTGCGCCCGAGGCAGTCGATGCGCGCCTGGATGCGTTCGGCCTCGCCGCGCAGCAGCGCCGTCGTCTCGGCGGTCAGGCAGTCGGGGTGCGGGTGGAGCTGGTCGGGCCGGTCGAGGAACGGCAGGATGTTCCGGATGATCTCGGTGGTCAGGCCGGAGTCGAGCAGCCCGCGGATCTGCTGGACGCGGTACACGGCAGCTTCCGGATAGCTGCGGTAGCCGTTGTCCGCCCGGTCGGGGTGCAGGAGGTCCTGCTCCTCGTAGTAGCGCAGCATGCGGGTGGGGACCCCGGTCCGCCGCGACAACTCGCCGATCCGCATCCGGCACCTCCTCGTCGGGCTTGTGCTTGTGTGCTCGGGCCTGTGCGCCCGGGCGTTGTGCGCCTGGACTTCGGCGCCGGATCCGCACGGGTCCCTTCGGCGTCGATCTGCCGCACGCCCGCGCTTGCCTTCTCACTGATGTGAAGGTTTCAGCATGGCCATATGCCGACCGCATCAGCAAACGAGCACGTCAACCGGTGTGCCCCGGCCCCGGACGGGCCGTCCGGCACGCGACTGCCCCTGGCCGGGCTGCTCGCACTGTTCACCGCCGCCTTCACGGCCGTGATGACGGAGCTCCTCCCGGCGGGCCTGCTGCCGCGCATGGGCAACGGGCTGGGCGTCCCGGAGAGCCGCGTCGGATTCCTGGTCACGGGCTACGCCGCCGCCTCGTTCCTGGCCGCGATCCCGCTGACCGCCGCCCTGCGCGGGCTGCCCCGGCGACCGATCCTAATCGGCGCGCTGCTCGGCTTCGCGGTGTGCAACGCGGTGACCGCGCTCTCGTCCTCCTATTCGCTGACGTTCGGAGCCCGGCTGGTCGCGGGCGCGATGGGCGGCACGCTGTGGGCGATGCTCGCGGGGTACGCCTCCCGCATGGCCCCGCCCGAGCGCCGCGGCAGCGCGATCGCGATCGTGCTCGCGGGGATCACCGTCGCGCTCGCCGCCGGCATCCCCGCCGGGACCGCCCTGGCCGCGGCGGCCGGCTGGCGCGCCGCGTTCGGGACCGTCGCGGTCCTCGGTCTCGCGGTCGCGGCGTGGGTGCGCTGGAAGGTGCCGGACTTCCCCGGGGAGCCGGCGGCCGGCCGCGCACCGCTGCGCCGCATCGCCGCCAAGCCCGGCATCGCGCCGGTGCTCGCGGTGACGCTGTTCCTGCTCCTCGGGCACCAGGCGGTCTACACGTACCTCGCGCCGCTCACCGAGCGCTCGGGCTTCGGCCGGACCGGTCCCGTGCTCGCGGTCTTCGGCGTCGCCACGGTCGCGGGCATCTGGGCGGCCGGGACGCTGACCGACCGGCATCTGCGCGCGAGCCTGCTGGGTGCCCTCGCGGTCACCGCCACGGCGCTGCTGGCACTCGGCGCCGCCGGGCGGAACGGTGTCGTGCTGATCGTGGCGGTGGCCCTGTGGGGGGCGGCGTTCGGCGGCGCCCCGACGCTGATCCAGACGGCGCTGGTGGACGTGTCCGGCCCGGCCGACGCGGACGTGGCGACCGCGTTGCAGGCCACCGTCTACAACGCGGGGATCGCGGCGGGCTCCCTGGCCGGTGGCGTCGTGCTCGACAACGCCGGGGCGGGGGCGCTGCCGTGGACCGCGCTCCCGCTCGTCCTGGGTGCGCTGACGGTCGTGCTGCTCGCCGTCCGGCATGCCTTCCCGGCTCCGGCGCGACGGGCCGCCGCGGCCGGTCGGACCCCGCGGATCAGCCCGGGCGGGAGCTGATCCGCGGGTCGCGACGAGCACCGGGCCGGCCAGGGGACCGGCCGCTGGTGCGGCCGCCGGATAGGCGGCAGGAGCCTGGTCGCCGGAGTCGGCCGCCGTGCGGGTCGCATGTCCCGGCCACCGGACGGGTCAGAGGTGGTCGAGGGCCGAGGCGGGGTCGCGGTCCGGGCGGCCGGAGGGCCACCACACGCCGCCGCGCTCCTCGTACGGGTACCACCGGCCGTCCCGCCCGTAGCGGAGCTGTCGGCCGCCGCCCGCGTCCGTCCATCGGTTGCGCGACACGGCGAACGCCCGGCCCGCCTCCGGGTCGTCAGCCCACACTTCCTGGAACTCGGTATTGGCGCGCGCGAGTTCGGTGCGGTTCGGGCGCCACGGGCTGTCGAACACCTCGAAGCCGCGGGGGCCTCCGTACCGCCAGGCGGCCACCCCGCGCTCGAAATCGGCGGGGCGGTCGTGTGCGGCGCGCAGGCGGCGGTGTGCGTCGGGGTCGTCGTGGCGGGCCGCCAGCCGTAGGGCGTCCGCCCGTTCGCCGAGGTCCGCGAGGTCCAGCAGCGGTGCCGGGTCACCGGAGGCTTCGTCACCGGATGCCGCCTCCCCGGTCATGCCCTGCCCGCCCGCCGGGACCAGCGCCGCGCACAGCAGTTCGAACGCCCGCTCGGCGGCGTCGCGGGCCAGCAGCCGCAGCGCCGCGAACTCCAGCTCGGGCCCGTCCGCAACGGTCGGCATCTCCCCCGGCGCGTCCGGGAGTTCGGGATCCGCGGGCAGCGGGCCGGGTCGGGCCGCGTAGGCGTCCCGCGCGGCGACCGCCGCCCGTATCGGTTCGCCCGCGCCCCCGCCCTCACGGGCGCCCTCGGCACCGCGCTGTTGCAGGGCCGCCAGGAAGTCCTGCTCGCCCAGACCACGCATCAGCAGGAGCAGGAACGGGTCCTCGTCGACCAGCCATGCCGCCTGGTAGGCGAGTGCCGCGGCGTGGCGGCAGGGGTGCCCCCAGTCCTCGCAGTCGCACGACGGGTCCAGGTCGCCCATGCCGGGCAGCAGCGGCACGCCCACGTCCTCCGCCGCGGCCACCAGGTCGTGCGGCATGTCCCTGCGCAGCAGGGCCGCGATGTGGCCCGCGCGGGCCGCCACTTGGTCGAGGAAGCGGTCCCACTGGCGGGCGGTCAGCGGTTGCAGGGTGAGGGTCGTACGGTGGATCTCGCCCTCGCCGTGCACGGGCGCGAAGAGGTGGCCCGGGCTGACCGTGATGCTGCCGACGCGACCGGTAAAGGCGTACTTGCGGCCGTTGCGCAGCGCCTCGGAGTCCAGTGCCGCGTCTTCGAGCGCCTGGATCCAGGCCTTGCCCCACCACGAGCGGGCGAAGCCCCGGCCGCCGCGGCGGCCGGCCGGGAACGCGGGGAAACCACGAGCGGATTCGTTCACCGGGCGCTCCTCAGTTCGACCAGGTCCGCCAGTTCGGCGTCGGACAGTTCGGTGAGCGCGGCCTCGCCCGAGGCCAGCACGGCGTCGGCGAGGGAGCGCTTGGCGGCGAGCATGTCGGCGATGCGGTCCTCGACGGTGCCCTCCGCGATGAAGCGGTGCACCTGCACGGGACGGGTCTGCCCGATGCGGTACGCGCGGTCCGTCGCCTGGTCCTCGACCGCCGGGTTCCACCAGCGGTCGAAGTGCACGACGTGGTCGGCGCGGGTGAGGTTGAGCCCGGTGCCGGCGGCCTTCAGGGACAGCAGGAACACCGGGACCTCGCCGTCCTGGAAGCGCCGCACCAGCTCCTCGCGCCGGGCCACCGGCGTTCCACCGTGCAGGAGTTGGGTCGGCACGCCGCGGTCGGCGAGATGGCGTTCGATGAGCCGGGCCATCGCGACGTACTGCGTGAAGACGAGTACGGCGCCGTCCTCGGCGGTGATGGTGTCGACGAGTTCGTCGAGCAGTTCGAGCTTGCCGGAGCGGCCCGCGAGGCGGGGCTGCTCCTCCTTCAGATACTGGGCAGGGTGGTTGCAGATCTGTTTGAGCCCGGTGAGCAGTTTGACGACCCGGCCTCGGCGCGCGATGCCGGTGGTCCCGGCGACCTCGGCGAGGAGCTCGCGGACCGTCGCCTCGTAGAGCGCGGCCTGTTCGCGGCTCAGGGCCACGGGCTGGTCGGTCTCGGTCTTGGGCGGCAGTTCCGGGGCGATGCCGGGGTCGGACTTGCGGCGGCGCAGCAGGAACGGGCGTACCAGACGCGCGAATCGCTCGGCCGCGGCCGGGTCCTTGCGCGACTCGACGGGCACCGCCCACCGGGTGCGGAACGCCGCGAGCGGGCCCAGCAGACCGGGGGTCGTCCAGTCGAGGACGGCCCACAGCTCGGTCAGGTTGTTCTCGACCGGCGTGCCGGTGAGGGCGACGCGGGCGAGAGCGGGAATCCGGCGCAGCTCCTTGGCCGTTCCCGAACGCGGGTTCTTGACGTGCTGCGCCTCGTCGGCGACGAGCAGGCCCCAGGGCGCGGCCGAGAGTTTGTCGGCGTCGCGACGCATGGTGCCGTATGTCGTGAGCACAAACCCGTCGGCGAGGTCCGCGAGATCGCGCCGCGTGCCGTGGAAGCGGCGGACCGGGGTGCCGGGGGCGAAGCGGCGGATCTCGCGCTCCCAGTTGCCGAGCAGCGAGGCGGGGCACACGACGAGCGTCGGGCCGGCGGTCGTGTCGTCCTGTTGGCGGTGCAGGTGGAGCGCGATCAGGGTGACCGTCTTGCCGAGCCCCATGTCGTCGGCGAGGCAGCCGCCGAGGCCCAGTTCGGTCATGCGGGCGAGCCAGCGCAGGCCGCGCAGTTGGTAGTCGCGGAGTGTGGCGTCCAGGGCGGCGGGCGGTGCGACGGCCTCGACCGCGGCGGCCGCGTCCGGGTCGGCGATGCGGTCGCGGAGGGCGCTCAGCCACCCTTCGGCGCGTACCGGCACGCGTACGCCGTCGATCTCGGTGCCGCCGGTCAGAGCGGCCCCGAGGGCGTCGACCGCGGTGAGCGGCTTCAAGTGGCGTTCGCGTGCCTTGCGCAGCAGTTCGGGGTCGACGAGCATCCAGCGGTCGCGGAGCCGGACGATCGGCCGGTGGGATTCCGCGAGGGCGTCCATCTCGGCATCGGTGAGGTCGCTGTCGCCGAGCGCGAGCCGCCAGTGGAACGCGAACGCGGCGTCGCCGCCGAAGAACGACGGGCGTGCGGACGGCTCGTCGCGCGGCCCCGATTCGGCGCCGACGACGGCCGTGGCGGTCAGGCGGCGTACCAGCGACTTGGGCCAGTGCACGTCGATGCCCGCGGCGGCCAGGCGCGCGCCCGCGCGGCCGAGGAGGTCGCCCACTTCGTCGTCGGCGAGGTCGAGGACGTCGGGGACGGCCTGGTCGAGGAGGCGTTCGAGGGCGGGCCAGGCGTCGGCTGCGCGGCGTACGGCGATCGTCGCGTCGAGGCGGGCGCGGGGGCCGAGTCGGGCCACGGCGTCGGACGCCGTGGCTGATGCGGATGCCGCGCCTGCGGACGACGTTGCCGGTCCGGTCCCCCACAGGTCCGCCGCGTCGACGACGAGGGTCGGGTCGGCGAGGCTGTGCAGTTGGACGACGGCGCGGAAGCCGCTGGCGGCGAGGTCGCCGAGGCCGTCCTCGTCGTCCGGGTCCCCGCCCGGGAGTTCGATGCGCAGCGAGGCGCGCAGCCCGGCGTCGAGGCCCGAGGCGACCTCGTCGGCCCACGGGCGCAGTTGCGGCGCCCGGGTGGCCGTGCGGGCGGCGAACAGCGGTGTCCCGGCGGCCCGGGCGGCGGCCGGCGTGCGGGGCATCGTGTCGGCGACGGCGTCCAGGAGGCCGCGCACCAGTTCCTCGGCGTCGGCCAGTTCGAGCAGCGTGCCGGACGCGGCCCCCGGCGCGGGGTCGGGCGCATCGGCGGACGTGGGCACCGCACGGGCCTCGGGCGGCATGGCGTGCGCGAGGTCGCGTACGCGCGCGACGTCGGCGGCATCGAGCGGCCCGACGCGCCACGCGTCGAAGTCGCCGGGGGTGACACCGGGCAGGATGCGTCCGCGCGCGACCAGTTGCAGGGCGACGACGCAGACCGAGCCCCAGAACGCGGCTGCGCGGTGCGCGCCGGGGGCGGTGCGGGCGCGGGACAGGACGGGCACGGCCGCGGCGACGGGGACGCGCACCGCAGGCATCTGTCGCACCGCCACCACGCCCGTCGCGGGGTCGGGCGCCGCGACGGCCAGGTCGACCGGCTCTCCGGCCCCGAACGGAAGGTCGACGCCGTCCGGACTCCAGAAGACCAGGTGCGACTGCCGCGGCGGGTCGGCCGGTTCGAAGACGGGCGCGCAGCGGGCAAGGGCAGCCGCCTCGGCGGGGCCGACCGCCGCGGGTCCGGAGGTCGAACGGCCGGAGTTGTGGGCGGAAGCGGATGTGGAGGCGGTACGGGTGGTGCCTGTCGCCATGCGCTGGGTTCCTCCGGATCAGGGACTCCGTACAGCGTACGGTACGATGTACGGAGATCCAACGGGACGCCCCCGCGGTTTGTTCCCGGGTCGGGATCGGAACCGGCCGGGCTCCGATCCGGGACACGTTCATCCTCACCCGGCCCGTTCTCGGGCCCACGGCGGCCCCGCGCCGGCCCCGCTTCAGCCGCGGGCGCGCTCGTCGACAAAGCGTTCGACGCCGTCCAGCAGCCGCTGGAGTCCGAACTCGAATCCTTCGCCCGGCGAGGTCTCGAAGGCGCCCGAGTACCAGGCGGCGTACAGCGTGGGATAGCGGCTCTGCTGGATGAACCGCTCCAGCATGGGCGTGGCCTTGTCCCACCATTCCTCGTAGTCGACGTCCGACTCGCGGTCGGCGGCACCGATGTCGGCGGTGATCTGCGCGACCCCGCGTACATATCCGTCGACCAGATTGACGATGTCGACCATCTCGCGCTGGGTCAGGCCGATCCCGGACACCGCCCGCATGGCGAACTCCGAGCGCGCGGTCTCGGCCGGCCCGAGGAGCATCAGTCCGGGCGTCGACAGGGACACCAGCCACGGGTGCCGAAGCGCCACCGCGCGGTCGGCGCGCGCGTGCAGTTCGAGTCCCTCGCGCCACGTGCCGCTGAAGGCCTCGGGTCGGTCGGCTTCGGCCAGCACGGTGTCGACCATCAGGTTGAGCAGCTCGTCCTTGCCCGGCACATAGGTGTAGAGCGACATCGTCCCGACACCGAGCCGCTCGGCGACCTTGCGCATCGACAGCGCCGCGACACCGGTCTCGTCGGCCAGCGCGATTGCCGCCGCCACGATGCGGTCGACGCTGAGGCCGGGCTTCGGGCCGCGCGCCGGGGGCTCCTTCGCGCGCCACAGCAGCGCGAGCGTGCGCGTGGGGTCCGACCTGCCGGTCTTCTCAGCCATATGACCGTCCTCACTCAAGTCCGTACGGCGTACGGTTGGCACTCCGTACGCCGTACCGTACGGTGTACGGAGTAGGTCCGTACGGTGTACACAGTTTAGGAGGCCACCCTCGTGACTGCCTTGACCAGGGCCCCGGCCGGAGTGCCGCGGCAGGCGGCTGCCGACACGGCGGCGATCCGCACCCTGGGGCTGCGCAAGGACTATCGGGGCACGCCCGCCCTCGACGGCATCGACTTGGAGGTGCCGCGCGGCACGGTCCACGGGCTGCTCGGCCCGAACGGCGCGGGCAAGACCACGGCGGTGCGCATCCTGGCGACGCTGCTGCGCCCGGACGGCGGGCGTGCCGAGGTCGCGGGCTTCGACGTGGCCCGCGACCCGTCCGAGGTGCGGCTGCGCGTCGGGCTGCTCGGCCAGCACGCCGCCGTCGACGAGATCCTCGACGGTCGGCAGAACCTGGAGATGTTCGCGCGCCTGTACCACCTCGCGCCGCGTGCGGCCCGTGCCCGGGCCGCCGAACTGCTCGAGCGCTTCGGCCTCGCGGACACCGGCCGCAAGCCGGTCGGCGCGTACTCGGGCGGAATGCGCCGTCGGCTCGACCTCGCGGCGGCCATGATCCTGGCACCCGAGGTCATGTTCCTGGACGAGCCGACAACCGGCCTCGACCCGCGTGCCCGGACCGAAGTCTGGGCTTCGGTCCGGGAGTTGGTCGCAGGCGGCACCTCCGTCCTGCTCACCACGCAGTACCTGGAGGAGGCCGACCGGCTGGCCGACGCCATCACCGTCGTCGATCGCGGCCGGGTTGTCGCGCGCGGCACTCCTGACGACCTCAAGGCCCGACTGGGCGGAGACCGCATCGACGTCGTACTCGCCGAGGACGCCGATGTAGCCGCCGCGGCACGCCTGTTGGAACAGGTGACGGGCGGGGTGCCGGCGGAGGTGGACGCGGCGGCCCGGCGGGTCGGCGTACCGGTGCGCGACCGGGTGGCGGCCCTGACGGCCGTCGTCGGTGCGTTGCGGGACGCCGGGATCGAGGCGGAGGACATCGCTCTGCGGCGGCCGACGCTGGACGAGGTCTTCGTGGACCTGACCGGCCGTACCCCCGAGGCGAAGGCGGCGACCGCGGCCGCCCCGGCGCAGGAGACCGAGAAGGAGGCGGGCGCATGACCACCCACTTGGACACAAGCACAAGCACAAGCACAAGCACGAGCGCGACCGCACCGGCAGCGAACGGCGACGACGGCGCCGGCCTGCTCCCGAGCCCCGCCCTCCCCAAGAGCCCCGCGTCCCGGCTGCGTTGGGCCGCCGCGGACTCGTGGACGCTGACGCTGCGCACGTTCAGGCACTGGGCCCGGCAGCCTGCGGCCCTGATCCTGGCGCTGCTGTTCCCGGTGCTGCTGGTACTGATGTTCGGCTACCTGTTCGGCGGCCAGATGCAGGTGCCGGGAGGCGGCAACTACCGGGAGTTCCTGCTCCCGGGGATGTTCGCGATGTCGATGGTGTTCGGCATCGAGACGACGTTCGCCGCGGTCTCCACCGACGCCGCCCGCGGGGTCACCGACCGGTTCCGTTCGATGCCGATCGCCGCCTCCGCGGTCGTCGTGGGGCGCAGCGTGGCGGACATGGCCCACTCGGTCGTGGCGCTCGCGGTGATGGTCGTGTGCGGGCGCCTGGTCGGATGGAGCTGGCACGACGGGCTCGTCCGCGCGGCGGCCGCGTTCGCCCTGCTCCTGCTGTTGCGGTTCGCCCTGCTCTGGGTCGGCATCTACCTGGGTCTGGTCGCCCGCGGGCCGGAATCGCTGGTGGCCATCCAGGTCCTGGTGTGGCCGATCGGGTTCCTGTCCAACGCGTACGCCTCGCCCGCGTCGATGCCGGACTGGCTCGGCGCGATCGCCGAGTGGAACCCCCTGTCGGCGACGGTGGCGGCGGCCCGCGAACTGTTCGGCAACCCGGGCTGGGGCGGCGACTCCTTCGCGGCCCGGCACGCGGTGGAACTGGCCGTCGCCTGGCCGGTGTTGATCACCGCCGTCTTCCTGCCCCTGGCGGTACGCCGCTTCAACCGCCTGGACCGCTGACACTCGGACCACCGCCAGGGGCGCTCAGAAGAGGGTGGGCGGCGGGGCCTCCGGAGCGCCCTCGATCGTCAGCATCCGCCACTTGGTGTCGACGCCGCCGTGCGCCGAGAACCCGCCGGACGCACCGCCGGCGGCGAGCACCCGATGGCACGGCACCACGATCGCGCACGGGTTGCGCCCGAGGGCGTGCCCGACCGCGCGGGCGGCACCGGGCATGCCCAGGCTGCGGGCGACTTCGCCGTACGTCATGGTCCGCCCGGGCGGGATCGCCCGGGCGACCGCGTACACCCGGCGATTGAACTCCGGTACGCCGTCGAGGTCGAGCACGATGTCGTGCAGGTCGCGCGGTTCGCCGCGGAGCAAAGCGCATATCGCCTTGATGGCGTCGCGCACTTCCGGCGGCGGCTTGCCGCCGGACGCCTCGGGCGCCCCGGCCGCCGCTCCTGGCACCCACGCACCCGCGTCGCCGGCCTCCCCCGCGGGTCCGGCGGCTGCCAGCCTCGCCCGCGTAGTGGCGTCGTCCCGCTCCGGCAACTGCACTCTGGTCACACCCTGCGGGCCCCAGGCGATGCCGCAGCGGCCGATTGCGGTGTCGAAGAGCGTGAAGCCGCGGTTGGTCATGATCCCAGTCTGCCTTCCTCGCCCTCGTGTGGCCCGCAGTTGGTCCTCACGTGGCGCAGACGCAGAACTGGTTCCCCTCGTTGTCGCCGAACACGACCCACCCGGACGTTCCTTCGCCGTGCCGGGAAAGGCGCTTGGCGCCGAGCGCCTCGACGCGGGCGGCCTCGGCGTGCAGGTCGTCGGTGACCAGGTCGAGGTGCAGGCGGTTCTTGCCCTCGCGCCTCTCGGGCACGACGTTGATGCACAGCCCGGGGCCGGCCCCCTCGGGGTCGACGAGGTACGTGTAAGCATCGTCCTGCGCATCCACCTTGTACCCGGTGACGGCCGCCCAGAAGGCGGTGGAGCCCGCGAGATCGTTGGTGTCGATACTGACGTTGGCAATGCGGAGGCCCATGGCTGCAATCCCTCTCGGAGGTCGACTGACGAGCGACTGGCGTAACCTTCTATTCGTGAACACTAGTTAGCGTAACCAGCTATCGTCAATAGCAGGTTGGAACGGGATGGCATGTCCGCAAACGAGCCCGACTCCGACGCCGCGCCGGGCGCGCTGCGCCGCGTCGAGGAGTTGATCAACACGTTCAGCGTCGACACCGGGACGGATGCGCTCACCGACCCGGCGGCGCTGGCGGCCTGGCTCGCGGAGCGGGACCTCCTGCCGGAGACAGTGGCCCTGAGTGCGGCGGACCTCGACCGGGCACGCGTGGTCCGCGAGGGACTCCGGGTGATAGTCGTGGCCAACAACACCCCCGCGTCCGCCGCCCGGATGACGGACGACGCCACCCGCACCCCCGCGGCCCTGGCGGACCTGGCCGCTCTCGCCCGCGAACTCCCCCTGGTCCTGGACCCCTTGACCACCCCGCCGACCCTGGTCCCCCACACCCCCGACACACCGGATGCCGCCCTGGCCCAACTCCTCGCCGACGTGGCCAAGTCCGTGGCCGACGGCACCTGGTCGCGCATGAAGGGCTGCCGCATGTGCGAGTGGGCGTACTACGACCACTCCCGCAACCGCTCCCGCGCCTGGTGCTCAATGGCCCTGTGCGGAAACCGAGCAAAAGCCCAAGCCTTCCGCGACCGCAGCCGGTGACCCCGGGGTCGGACACCCCAGGCTGAAGCCCACGGCGTGGGCCGCACCGCTACCTGGCCGTCCACTCGTGCGGATATGCGCGGGCAGGAAAGCCGCGCACACATGCGGCCAGGCACCGCACCACCGAAGTCGCGCATGAGCCTCGCGCACGCCTGTGGGGCCACTGTGTCGGCCGGGTTTTCGGGCGGTTCGCCTGTCGACTGCACGTCATACGAATGCCGCGTCGCGCGTTTGATCTCCCTTGGTACGCCTGCCTGTTCGGGTCGCGTTCGGGCGCGCGGAATTGCCCGGGCGAATCCGGAGAAGCGGCCATCCGGCATGCGCGATGCGGCGTACTGTGGCGCCAAGGCCCCCGCCCCGGCCGGTCGCGGCCCGCATCCCGCCCCCGTGTTGGCGGGCCGCGACCGGCCTTCGGCCGCGGACCGCGCGCTCACAGGTTCGGCGGGCGACCCTCGTACGGCGTGCTCAGCACCACCGTCGTACGCGTCGACACATTGGCCGCCGCGCGGATCTTCGCGAGCAGTGCCTCCAGGTCGCCGGGGGCACCCACGCGCACCTTGAGGATGTAGCTCTCGTCTCCGGCCACGCTGTGGCAGGCCTCGACCTCGTCGAGGTCGGCGAGCCGCTCCGGTGCGTCGTCGGGGGCCGCCGGGTCGATCGGTTTGACCGAGATGAACGCGGTGAGCGGCAGCCCCAGCGCATCCGGGTCGACGACCGCGCCGTAGCCGCGGATCACGCCCCGCTGTTCGAGGCGGCGCACACGCTGGTGCGCCGCCGAGGTGGACAGGCCGGTGGCCTTGCCCAGGTCGGTGTAACTCATGCGACCGTCCCGGACAAGAAGCCGGACGATCTGTCGGTCGAGGTCCTCCACGCGTAAAACCTAGGGCATGCGCGCGCGGCGGGCCCGGCCGAGTGATCCCGCGCGTGTCCGGGACCGGCCCGTTATTCGGCGGCTACGCTGACCCGCATGACCTCGTCAAGCCGCATCACCGCGCTCGAGCAACTCGACCGCGCGCTGCTGAGCGTCACCTCCCGCGACGAGACCTCCGCCGCGCGCGCCCGCCAACTCCGCTGGGTCGCCGGTGAGTTGCGCCGGGCGATCGTACGCGAGGGGTTTCCCACCGAAGCCCGCGCATCTCTCGCCGACTTCTTCGCCGCGGAGCCGGTGAGCATCTACCTCGACCTCGCCAAGCGCGGCGATCTGCGCACGCGCGCGACCTCCGGCAACGCGACGTCGACGGTGGCGAGCATCCGCGTCCGCATGGACTGCCTGGAAATCCTCGCGCGCGCCGGAAAGGTCCCCGTCTTCCTGCCCGAGCGCCCGGCGATGCAGGAGCTCAAGAAGCCGGTCGGCGCCCGGCAGCGCTCGCTGCTGCAGGGATGGCTGGAAGCCACCGCCGACCGCCCCGGGGCGGACCCGGGGCGTGTCCGCCTGTTCGCGCTCGTCGGCGTGGTCCTCGACACCGGTGCCCGCGCCGGGGAACTGTGCGCGCTCAAGCTCGCCGACCTCGGACCCGACCTCGACACGGTGACGGTCGTACGCAAGCCGCAGGCCCGCTCGGTCGCGCCGCCCACGACCGAGGTCCACGAACTGTCCGGCCCCACGCGGGCGGCGCTGCAGCACTGGCTCGACGTACGGGAGGAGCTGATCCGGGAGGTGCAGGGCACCGCGAAGTCCCTGTGGGTCTCGGTCCGCGGCAACCACGCCGGGGTGCTGGACGCGGACGGGCACGCGCGGCTGCGCCCGGCCGGCATGCCGCTCATGCCGCGCGGGCTGGCCCGCGCGTACACCCGCACCGTCGTGCAGGTGAACGCCGACATGGTCGGGCACCCGGGTTGGGAGCCGCTGCCGTACCGCCTGGAGCAACTGCGGCGCGCGGTGGAGCCGCACCCCGCGGAGTCGCACAGCCCCTGACCGCGCCGCGCCCCGGAGCCGCCGCACGCCGAGCCGGCGGTCGCGGTCTCCGAAGTGCCGGTCCGCCCCGCCTCCCCGAGTGCGAATCGGGATGATTCCGGCCAACTACCTGCTCCGCTCAACCTGGGTACTGCGCTTCGTCACCCCTCGCGGCTATGGTCGGCGCAGCGGGCCCACCAACACCCACGGGTGTGTCCGCGCACGCGACAGGGGGACACCATGAGCAGCATCGCCCTGGACATCCGCGACATCCCCGACCTCACCGACGACCTCGAGTCGCCCGGGGAGCACGCGGGTCCGGATCGACCGGAGAGAGCCGGTGACACGGCCTCGGGCCCGGTCGCCGCCGAGCCGACCTCAAGACTCGTTTCCGGGCCGACCCGGCTGCGTTGCGCCGACTGCGGCACGGTCCTGGCGGCCGACGAGCCCACCGACCGGCCGGGTGACGACGATCGCGCCCACGGAGATGTCGACGGGTACATGGACGGGTATGTCGGCTCGCCCCCGCGGGCGGGCGCGCCGCTCGCGTGGCGCGTCCCGGTGCACGCCGTGGGCCCGGCCGCGACCGAGCCGTTCGAGGCACGCCTGTGCCCCGGTTCGGACCGCTGTGCCGATCCCGAGGCCGACGCCGTCCCGGAACCGGAACCCGACCTCCCGACTCCCCCCGCGCTCACGCTGCCCCGGGGATTGGACTGGCGCACGCAGCCGTTCTCGCACGCGTCGGTGTAGTACGGGAGTCGGCGGGCGCGGCGCATGCGAGAAGCCGCCGCCCGACCGGCGCGCGCTGCCGCCGCGCGGACCGACCCTGCGGATATCCCCCGTACGAGGGAGTCGCCGCTCGGGGGACGTCCTGATACTCGGTCAGAGGGTCGTCCCGTCCCCAGACCGAGAGGACCGTGCGTGGCCCGGAGCGGCGCAGCGTGGGACCACGGCCGTCGCCGTACCCGCCCTGGTCGGCGGGCACGGCGACGACAGCGATCAGGCTCCGCCGCGCAGCAGTTGACGGGCGATCACCATGCGCTGGATCTGGTTGGTGCCCTCGACGATCTGCAGCACCTTCGCCTCGCGCATGTAGCGCTCGACGGGGAAGTCCGTGGTGTAGCCGTAGCCTCCGAAGACCTGGACCGCATCGGTGGTCACGCGCATCGCCGCGTCGGTGCAGAACAGCTTGGCCATCGCGGCCTCCTTGCCGAACGGCCGTCCCGCGTCCCGCAGTCGGGCGGCCGCGAGGTAGAGGGCCCGCCCGGCCTCCACGGCGGTCGCCATGTCGGCGAGCATGAACTGCACACCTTGGAGGTCGGCGATCGGGCCGCCGAACTGGCGGCGTTCCCGGGCATAGTCGGTCGCGGCGTCGAGCGCGGCCTGCGCGACGCCGATCGCGCAGGCCGCGATGCCGAGCCGTCCGGAGTCCAGCGCGGCCAGGGCGATCTTGAAGCCGCTGCCCTCGATCCCGATGCGGTCGGCTGCGGGGACGCGTACCCCGTCCAGGTGCACCTGGGCGGTCGGCGACGACCGCATGCCCATCTTGCGCTCGGGGGCCGCGAAGCCCAGCCCTTCCGCGCCGGCCGGCACGAACACCGTGCTGATGCCGCGCGGTCCGGGCTCGCCGGTGCGGACCATGACGGTGTAGAAGTCGGCGACGCCGCCGTGCGTGGTCCACGCCTTGGTCCCGGTGACCGTGTACGCCGCGCCGTCCGCGTCCGCCACCGCGCGCGTCGTCAGCGCGGCCGCGTCGGATCCGGACTGCGGTTCGGACAGGCAGTACGCGCCGAGCAGTTCGCCGGAGAGCATCTCGGGCAGCCGGGCCGCGCGCTGATCGTCGCTGCCGAAGGCGGCCAGCGGATAGCAGGACAGTGTGTGCACGCTGACTCCGAGCCCGACCGCGAGCCATCCGGCGGCGAGTTCCTCGAGGACCTGGAGGTACACCTCGTACGGCTGGCCGCCGCCCTCGTACTCCTCGGGGTAGGGCAGCGAAAGAAGCCCGGCGGCGCCGAGGGTGCGGAAGATGTCGCGGGGGAAGCGGGCCGCGTCCTCGTCGGCGGCGGCGCGCGGGGCCACCTGCTTGGCGACCAGGTCGCGGGTCAGGTCTAGGAGAGCTTCGGCTTCCTCGGTGGGCATGCTGCGCACGACGGCCATCGGTGCGTCCTTCCGTGGGGCCCCTTATGGGAGTCCGGCGGTGACAGATGAGACAGGTGGGCCGGGCGGGATCGCCGCTCGGGGTGCTCCGATCGTACGCAGGGCAACTGTTCTGCGGCAGTGCGGCCCGGGCCCGGCCTCCGGAACCCGGGCCGCGCGATCGAGACGGCCGCGTCGCCGGCCGCTCGCGGTCGAGCCGTCCGCGTCGTCAGGCGCCCACGACGGCCAGGTCGTGCGGACGGTGGTTGACCGGTTCGCCGGCGGTTTCGCCGCAGACGACGATGTCCTCGATGCGCGCTCCGTGGCGGCCGGGCAGGTAGATGCCCGGCTCGATGGAGAAGGCCATGCCCGGTTCGAGGACCAGCGGCGACCCGGCGACGATGTACGGCTCCTCGTGCGTCTCCAGGCCGATCCCGTGGCCCGTCCGGTGCACGAAGTACTCGCCGTAGCCCGCGTCCGCGATGATGTCGCGGCCCACGGCGTCCAGTTGCTCGGCCGTGATGCCCGGACGCACCGCCTCGCGCTGGGCCTGCTGGGCCCGTTGCAGCACCTCGTAGTAAGCGGTGAAGTCCGCGGGCGGCTCCCCCACGCTGTAGGTGCGCGTCTCGTCGGAGCAGTAGCCGTCCTCGGTGGTGCCGCCGATGTCGACCACGACGGGGTCGCCCGGCTGGATGACGCGGTCCGAGACCTCGTGATGCGGGCTCGCGCCGTTCGGGCCCGAGGCGACGATCACGAAGTCGACGCGTACGTGGCCCTCGGCGATGATCGCGTCCGCGATGTCGCGGCCGACCTCGCGCTCGGTACGCCCGGCGCGCAGCCACTCGCCCACCTGGGCGTGCACGCGGTCGATCGCGGCCCCGGCCTCGCGCAGCGCCCCGACCTCGGCCGGGGACTTGCGCATGCGCATCTCGCGCAGCACGTCACCGGCGAGGGACTGCTCCGTACCGGGCATCGCACGGCGGAAGTTGAGCAGCTTCTCGGCCCACATGTGGTTGTCGACGCCGACCTTGGCGAGACCGCCGGGGAGGCGGCCGGCGATGAGGGCGTACGGGTCCTCGGTCTCGGCCCACCCGGCGATGTCGATGCCGAGGCGCGCGGCCGGAGAGGCCTCCGCGGCGGGCTTCTCCAGCCCCGGCACGACGAGGAACGGGTCGGCCGCGGCGGGGACGACGAGGCAGGTCAGCCGCTCCAGCGGCAGCGCCTCGTAGCCGGTGAGATACCGCAGGTCGGCGCCCGGGGAGATGAGGAGCGCGTCGAGTCCGGCCTCGGCGGCGGCCTTCGCGGCGGCGGCGAGGCGGTCGGTGGGATACAGATCGGTGTTGTGGCTCACAACGCCCAAGTTAGCCCGAGGCGGGCCCGCACGCCTTGGGTGACGGCCGCGCGGCGTACGCGAGTCCGTCCGACGACGAGGGGCATCGCGTACGCCGCGAGCACGGCACGAAGGCGGCGGCGGACCGCCGCGGCCCGGGAGTCGCCCGGATGTCACACCGGGGCCAGGCCGGGTGCCACGCCGGTGTCGCGCCTGGGTCAAGCCGGGTGTCGCGCCTGGATCAGGCCGGCATCAGGCCCGCGTGCCGGCCGTGTGCGGCCGCCTCCCGGCGTTCCCGGATCGCCTCGGCGACGGCGTCCCACAGCGCCGCGCGCGAGCGGAGCGCGACGCTCACCGTCCCCGCGCACTCGCGCCAACGGCGGGGCTGGAGTCCGCACAGCTCCTCCAATAGGCGCAGTGCCATGGGGCCGTGCTCGTCGCCGTCCACCTCGATGTGCCGGCGCAGGTACTCGGCGAAGAGGGTGAAGTCCGCTCCCCCGGCCCCGTGGCCAGGACCGGGCGCCGGGTCGGACGCCGGATCGGGCGCTGTCCCGCAGTCCCGTCCGGGTGTCGGCTCGGGTGCCGCGAGGACGTGTTCGAACATCCGGGGCACAAGCTCCTCGCGGCCGAGCGCGAACGCGGCCGCGACGCAGTGCACGGGCGCGTGCTCGACGATGCGCCACGTCTGGCGTACGAACGCCGCGGCGTCCGGAGGGGCTCCGCACAACTGCACGGCCTCGGTCACCGGCAGCCCGTCGCCGAGAAGGTCGAGGAAGCAGAGCACGGGCGCGGTGTCGGCGCCGGCCGCGCCCATCGCCTCGATGTAGAGCTCGAAGTGACTGCGCGGGCCGACCCCGGTCAGGTCGCTCTCCTCGGTCAGCACGATCTCGTTGACCAGGCGCCGCAGCTCGGGGTGGCCGCGCGGCGTCCACGGCACGGTCACGCAGGTGAGGTGCCGCTGCAGCACAGTGAGCAGGGACATGAAGTCCCATACGGCGAAGACGTGGTGCTCCATGAAGACGCGGACGTCGTCGGGGTCGGCGAGCATCCGGTACATCGGGTGCGCGAGCACCCGGCGGCGAGCCGGCGCGGTCTCGCCGAGCAGGCGCATCGCACGGGACGGTGCGGGCGTGCTGTCGGCGGGAGGGCGCGGGAAGCCGTTGGTCGGGTCGGCGGCGTCCGGATGCCCGGCGTACGGGTGCCCGGCGTCCGGGAACTCGCCGTCCGGTGCGACGGCCGCGGTCGGTTGGGCGGGTATGCCTGACGTGTCGGTGCTCGGTATGACGTCCACGACGGTCCCTTGCTGGGTCGGCGGCACGGCCGGCACCGGGGAAATTCGGTGCCGGACCGTGGGCCGGGACAGGAAGGCCCGGAGTAGTCCCGGCCCACGGCGGCTCCACACGGTAGGCGGGTCGTCACCGGGGGCGTTCGTAATCGGCGAAAGCCGCCGATTACGCACGCAGTTCTGGGATCATCCCGGCAAGTTCCCCGCGTCCGCCGGGTGGGCGGGACCGACCGGATGCGCAGGCTCCGCCGGGTGCGGGTGCGGGTGCGGGTGCGCGTCGAGGTGGCGCTTGCCCGGCAGCAGCCGCGCGCCGAGGCCGACCGCCACGGCCAGCACAAGTGTCGTGCTGAGTCCGATGCGCAGGGTCGACGCGTCCGCGATGAAGCCGATCACCACAGGGCCGAGCAGCAGGCCGGTGTACGCCATCGCGCCGATGCGGGCGATGGCCGCACCCGCCGTCGCCGGTTCGCTGCCGCCGAGCGCGCCGCCGACCGAGAAGGCGAGCGGCACGATCAGGCAGGCGCCGAGTCCGACCAGGAAGAAACCCGCAAGTCCCGCCGCCGTCCCGTGCGCCGCCACCGCCAGACCGAGACCGATGCCGGCCGCGAGACCCGACGCGGTCAGCACGGCCCTGGCGCCGAAGCGGTTCGTGATGCGGTCGCCGGTGAGCCGGCCGAGCGCCGTCGCCGCCTCGAACAGCGGGTACGCAAGAGCCGCGACCGCCTCGGCGGACCCGATGGTGTCACGCAGGTAGAGGCCGCTCCAGTCGGCGACGGCACCTTCGATCATGTAGCCGCAGAATGCGATCGCGCCCGCGATGTAGACGACCAACGGCAGTGTCACGCGCACCCGGCCGGTGCGCTTGTCGTACGAGGTGCCGGAGGACGTGCCTGGTGACATGTCGGGTGAACTGCCCGTAAGCCCGCCGGGCGCGTGTTCCTCCGCCGGTCCGCGGGCGGGCGGCGCATCGGGCAGGTACGTGACGCGCAGCCACAGCGACACCGGCACACCCACGGCGGCCGCGGTCACCACAGACGCGGTGAAGCCGAGATCGGCCTTTGCGGCGAGGGCGCCGAGCAGTCCGCCGGTGACCGCGCCCAGGCTCCAGCCCGCGTGCATGCCGGCCATGAGGGACCTGCCGTACCGCTGTTCGAGCAGTGACGCCTGGGTGTTCATGGCGACGTCGGTGACGCCGAACACGACGCCGAAGGCGAACCCCGCGGCGATGACCGTCGGGAGGTTCGGGGACAGGCCGATGGCCGCGACCGCAAGCGTGCACAGCGGGACGGCGGTGCGCAGCAGGCGGCGGCTGCCGTACCGCGCGACCAGGCGGCCCATCAGCCCCATCGTCAGGACGCCGCCGATGCCGAACGCCAGAACGATCAGGCCGAGTTGGCCGTCCGAGACGGCGAGCTTGTCCTTCAGCGCGGGCACCCGCACGGTCCAGACGGCGCACAGGCCGCCGGCCAGGGCGAAGGTCCCGGCGATGCCGAGGCGGGCGCGGCGCACCGCGCGGGCGCCTTCGGGGTCGTCGGGGTGCTCGGTCCCGGCGCCGGGTCCGGTACCCGGCGCCGTCGGCGGGTTGCCTCCTCGGTCGGCCTTGGGGTGCGTCCTTTGGTCGACGTTCTGGTCGATTCCCTGGTTGATTTCGGATATGTCCGTGGGCAGAGCGGCGTCGGACGCCGGGTCGGCTGCCATGGGGAGGCCCCTTCCGGGGGATGTCGCGGGCGCGTGGGACGCGCGGAGAACAGGAGTACGCGGGTGCGCGCGAGGCGCCGACCGTACGGGCAGGTGCGCGAAGCGGTCGGAACCACCATGCGCGGCAGCGCGGCAGGGGTGGCGGCGGTGGCGATGGCGGCGGCGGCAGCGTCGGAACGCGGATCAGGCGGACCGATTCGGCCGGCGGGCGGGTTCACGGCGGCGAACGGTCGGCCTGACGTCCTGACCGTCCCAGCTCAGAGCCGGGGGCCGACATCGCGCCGAACGGCCACTGCCGGGCAGGCACCGCCTCAGGTGGCTGCGGTGACGGCCACCTCAGACGTGTCGCCGGGGTCTTCGAGCAGCCGCACAAGGCGGCGGCGCAACTGCTCGCACTCCTCGGCGTCGAACAGCAAGGGGGCGTAGTCCGTCGCTTCCCACAACCCGTCCACGGCGAGGCGCACGATGCGCGCGGTCACCACATCGGTGTCGTCGTCGCGGCGGTGCCAGCGCCGGGTGGCCTCGCGCAGTGGGTCGGCGAGCGCGGACGCGGTGGCCGCGGCCGCGACGACCGCCCAGCGGCGCCGGGCCCGGTGCGGGTCCCGGTCGGTCACGATGTCGAACGTCGCGTCGACGTACGCCCGGGTGTAGCCGCCCGGGGAGCCGTCGGCCCGCTCGTCCACCGCGGCGTCGAACTCGTCGATCAACCGCTGGACGAGTGCCTTGACCAGTGCGTCCTTAGTCGGGAAGTGGTAAAGCAGCCCGCCCTTGCTGACGCCCGCGCGCGTGGCGACGGCCGCGAGTGTCAGCGCCGTGGTGCCTTGCTCGGCGAGCAGTTGCTCGGCGGCGTCGAGGAGGAGGTCCCGCTTCATGGGTGGAACTGTACCGTCCGGACGGTACACCTGGCGAGACATTTTCCGGTGCTGGGCTGCGGGAGAGGGCACGCCCGGCGCCGTCCCGGAAGCGCGGCGCGGCCGGGACTGGGAAGTCTCCGGCCGCGCGTACGGCACGTGTGGCGCAGTTCATGTACGGGCGTACGAAACGCCGCCGCCTGCGAAGCGCGCGGCAGCCTCGACCGGGAAAACGGTCAGTCGTCGGCGATTCCGCTCAGGACGCCGGCCTCGCGCAACTTGGCGACGTGCGCCGGGTCCAGCCCCCATCCGGCGAGCAGGCCCGGGGTGAGGGTACCCGGGGCGCCCTCCGCCTTCGAGGGCGTGCGCGAGAAGCGCGGTGCGGCCTCGGGCTGCACGCCGCCGTCCGTCGCGGCGTAGGTCCCGCGCGCCTTGTTGTGCGGGTGCGCCGCCGCCTCGTCCCAGTTCAGCACCGGCGTGACGCACGCGTCGGTGTCCTGGAAAACGGCCGTCCACTCGTCGCGCGTGCGGCTGCGCAGCACCTCGGTGAACCGGGCCTTGAGGGCGGGCCAGCCGGGACGGTCCATCTGCCCGGGGAGGTCTTCGCCGTCGAGGCCGAGCCCCGCCAGGAACTGGGCGTAGAACTGCGGTTCGATGCAGCCGACCGCGAGGAACTTGTCGTCGGCGGTGACGTACACGTCATAGAAGGGCGCGCCCGTGTCGAGCAGGTTGGTGCCCGGCTCGTCGGCCCAGCCGCCGATCCCGCGCATGCCGTGGATGAACGCCGACAGGACCGCGGAGCCGTCGGTCATCGCGGCGTCCACGACCTGGCCCTTCCCGGACCGCTGCGCCTCGATGACGCCGGCCAGGATGCCGAACGCGCAGAACATCGCGCCGCCGCCGTAGTCGCCGACCAGGTTGAGCGGGGGCACGGGGCGCTCGCCCGCACGCGCGAACGAGTGCAGGACACCCGAGATGGAGATGTAGTTGATGTCGTGTCCGGCGCGCGGCGCGAGGGGGCCGTTCTGGCCCCAGCCGGTCATCCGGGCGTACACGAGCCGCGGGTTGCGGGCCAGGCACACGTCGGGGCCCAGACCGAGGCGCTCGGTCACGCCGGGGCGGAAGCCCTCGATCAGGACGTCGGCGGACTCGATCAGGCGCAGCACGGTCTCGGTGCCCTCGGGGTGCTTGAGGTCGACCTCGATTCCGCCGAGGCGCCCACGTCCGACCACGAGGTGCGGCATGGCTCCGGTGCCGATCCGGTCGACGCGGATGATCTCCGCGCCGGCGTCCGCGAGCATCATGCCCGTGAAGGGCCCCGGGCCGATGCCCGCGAGTTCGACGACCTTGATCCCCGACAGCGCAGCCATTGCGGTGTCCCCTCCCGAACTGGGTCGGCCCGGAGCGGCCTCGACCCGACGCGATCATGCCTGACACAGTCAAGCACACGGCCCGCGTCGGGCCCACCCGCCGACCGGGTGTGCGTTGGTGGCGCGTACGGCAGCCCCGGTGGGTACGGAACGGCCGGCACGGACCGGCCGGTCAGGTCGGCGGCGGGGCGGTGTCCGTCAGGTGCACGATCTCCAGGGCGATCAGCAGGTCCAGACGCAGGCGCGAGTCCTGGGTGAACGGGCCGACCAGGCGCTCCAACTTCCCGATGCGGTAGCGCAGCGTGTTGTAGTGCACGTACAGCCTGCGCGAGGTCTCGGCGACGTTCAGGTTGGTCTCCAGCAACACCTGGAGGGTCCGGCGCAGTTCGGCCGTCTCGGCGTCCTGCGGCTCGGCGAGCGCGCCGAGGACCTCGGCGGCGAAGCGCTCCAGTTCGCCGTCGGCGGGCAGCAGCGAGAGCAGGCGGAACACCCCGAGGCGGTCGAAGTCGGTGACCGCACCCGGGCCTTGCAGGCGGCGTCCGGCCGCCACCGCGCGGCGGGCCTGCTCGTACGCGGCAGGCAGTGCCTCGATGCCGCGCACCGGGCGGCTGATGCCGGTGGTGAACGTACGCCGGATCCGCGCGCACGCGGCCCGCACCCGCGCGGCGGCCTCGCGGCCGATCGCCACCGTCCCGTCGCGGGCTGCGGAGCCCTGCGGCACGGAGATCAGCGCGACGGTCTCACCGGGATACCCGGACACGACGGCGTCGGGGTCGGCGGCCCGTACGGCCGCGGTCCACGCCGCCGCGAGGGCGTCCTGGTGCCGCCGCAGGGTCGCGGCGTTGTCGTCGGGCAGCGGGTCGGGCTCGGCGACCAGGACGGTCACGTGGCGGTTCAGCAGGGTCGCGAGCCCGTGCGGCGGCAGCCGGTCCGGGTCGTCGAGCCGCCCGGTGAGCAGGTCGCGCAACAGGTCGGCCCGGTACTTGAGTTCGCCGGCCGAGTCGCCCGCCTCCGCGACAGCCTCCGCAAGCCGCGTCGCCAGCGCGAGGGCCTGGGTGACGGCGGGCAGCCAGACGCGGGCGAGGCCGAGCTCCGCGCCGGCCGCCTGGGTGGCGGATCGTCCGTTGCCCGAACCGCGCTGGGCCGCGATCCGGCCTGTGGCGCGGTCGTGATCGTCGAGCGCGCTGCGTTCGGACGAGGCGGGTGAGCGGGCGGCGGCGGCCCGCTCGGGGCCCGTCCCCGCACCGACTTCGGTTTCGGTGTGCGTCGGCAATCCGGCTGCCGCACCCGACACCGCGGCCCGGTCGGTGTCCGCCGGGGGACCGGCCTGATCGTCCATACCGGGCAGGCATTCTGAGTACTCGTCAGGTGCCGGTACGGTCACCGCCGGTTCGGTACGTCCCTCGCTCGCCGCCACCGCGCCGCCGCGTACCCGGCGCTTCACCGGGAGCGGCCGCACCGTCTCTCGCGTGCCGGTGCCCGCGGCCTGGGTGGAGCTGACCACGCCCGAGGCCCCGACCGTTCCCGATTTGGCCACCTTGGCCACCGTGCCCGCCTTCCCCGCCGCTGCTCCCGAACCGGCCGCGAGGCCCGTCGCGTTGCCCGCCTTGCCGACCGCCTTCCCGGCCGCCATGCCGCCGGTCCGAATGTGTCTGCCCGTGCTTGCGCTTTCCCGGCCCGCGGTGCCCGGCGCCGGTACGGGTGCGCCCGCACTCTCGCCGTCACCGGAACGGGCCGGGGGCTGTCCCCCGGCCCAGGCGGATCCCGGGTCGCCACCGATGCCCATGTACCGACCGTATCGGCGCGAACACGCCCGCGTCAGCTCTCTCGGGGGCGCGCAGGCAGCGCGCCACCGGGGTACGCCCGGCGCGCACGCTCACCCGATGGCGGTCAACCTGCGACCCGTGCCCCCGCGACAGGCAGGTCCCCGGGCATCCTCGTGGGTACCATGCGATAGCGGTTGCGTGGCGATCCGGGCACCTTGGGTGACCGTCAGGGCCGCCGCCCGGTCGCGCCCCACGTCCCGCCGTACGCTGCCAATACCATCGAACCACCGCAACACCGGACATCGATGGCACGCCGACCGGCCGACCGCCCGGAAGGTCCCGCGGGCGGGCACGGGCTGGCGGAGACACCGCAGTTGGGGGACTGTTCGCACGCGGTGCGGGGCAAGACCCCAAGGGGAGCAACGAGCACGGGGAGAACCAGGGACGACGCGGACGTCACACGTCCGGGTCAGGGGCGATCCGTACCGGCCCCGGGCGCCGCCCGGGCGCTCGGCACGGTCGGGGTCGGGAGGGGAGCCGACATGGCGCACACCGAACGGGCGCCGCGCTGCGGCAGCACGGCGGAACAGGCCTGGCTGCGCGGCATGGACGCGTACGTCTCGGGCGAATACGGCCATGCCGAGCTGGAGTTCCGCACGGCCGTCGAGCTGGACCCGGGCATGGCCGACGCGTGGCTCGGGCTGCACGCGCTCAAGGTCGACGTCGCCGGAGCGGTCGTCGCGATGCACACGCACCGGGACCGCTTCGGGCAGCAGCGCGCCAAGTTCGGCCGTCCCCTCAACTCCTGGTACTGGCTCGGGTGGTGGGTGCAACTGGTGCTGGAGACGCCGCGCGACCTGTCGCTGGCGCACGCGTCGCACTGGTTGGACGGCCGGCACCTGCCCGAACTCGACAAGGCGCTGTCGCACTGCCCGCCGCCGGACACCGACCCGGCGACTCGCTTTCTGCTGGCCTGCCGCGCGTACCTCGGCAAGGACTGGCAGCAACTGCTGCGTCGTACCACCGGGCTGGAGGACGATCCGCTGCTCGGTGTCGAGGCCGGGTTGTTCGGCGGCATGGCCCGCGTGCGGCTCGGGCTGTACGACAAGGCCGAACACGTCCTGGCCACCGCCCTGGCACGCTGCCGTTCGGAGCACCCGCAGCGCAAGGAACTGCGCTACTGGCTCGCGAGGGCGTACGAGGAAACCGGCCGCGCCCCCGCCGCGCTCCCCCTCTACCGTGCCGTGCACCATGCCGACCCCGCGTTCATGGACACCGCTGTACGCCTGACCGAACTGGCCGCGGAAAGCGCCGACGCCGCCCCCACGCAGTACCTTTTCGACGCCACCGCGCGCCTCAACGGGCCCGCGCTCGTCGACGCCGCCGTCGCGGACGCCACACCGAGCGGCGGGACCCCGGCGGTGCCGCACTCCCCCGCACCGATGGGCAACGGCAGCGGCAGCGGCCCGGGCGGCAACGGCGGTGCGGGGGGCGACGGGCCGGCGGGCAGCGGCCCGCCGGGCACCGGCCACCTTCATGTTCCGCGTGACGGCGTCGGCAGCACGGAAGGTGCGGGTGGCATCGAGGGTGCGGAAGGGGTGGACAGGGCAGACGGCGCCGACACCGAGGAGGTGGCGACCGTCCAGACAGACGGGCGCGGCCTCGGCGGACCGGGTGGACCGGACGGTCCCGGTGGACCAGGTGGACCCGGCGACGGACCGGACGGCCCCGGTCGGCAAGGCCGTTCGGCGTCGTCCGCGGCCGCCGCGGCCGAGGACCTGTCGGCGGCCCTCGACGAACTGGAGCGCATGGTCGGCCTCGAACCGGTGAAGCAGCAGGTCCGGGCGCTGTCGGCGCAGATGCGGATGGCTCGGCTGCGCGAGGCGCGCGGCCTCCCCTCGGTCGCCCCGAAGCGGCACTTCGTCTTCTCCGGGCCGTCGGGCACCGGCAAGACGACGGTCGCGCGGCTGCTCGGCCGGGTCTTCCACGCGCTCGGCCTCCTGGAGACCGACCGCCTCGTCGAGGCGCAGCGGGCCGACCTGGTCGGCGAGTACCTCGGGCAGACCGCCGTGAAGACCGGCGAGCTGGTCGATTCGGCACTCGGCGGCGTGCTGTTCATCGACGAGGCGTACGCGCTGGCCGGCAACGGCTACGCGAAGGGCGACGCGTACGGCGACGAGGCCGTGCAGGTGCTGCTCAAGCGCGCCGAGGACGACCGCGACCGGCTGGTCATCGTGCTGGCCGGCTACCCGGAGGGCATGGACCGCCTGCTCACCTCGAACCCGGGTCTCACCTCGCGGTTCACGGCCCGCGTCGAGTTCCCCAGCTACGGCGCGGCCGACCTCGCGCGCATCGCCGACCACCTCGCGGCCTCGTGCGGCGACGTGTGGGACGAGGACTGCGTGGCCGAACTGCGCAGCATCACGGCGCATGTGTGCGAGGAAGGCTGGATCGACGAGTTGGGCAACGCGCGGTTCGTGCGCACGCTGTACGAGAAGGCGTGCGCGTACCGCGACCTGCGCCTCGTCGTGCTCCCCGGGGAGCCGGACCGCGAGGAGCTGACCACGTTGCGGCTGCCCGACCTGCTCCAGGCGTACGGCGAGACCGCGGGCGGCCGCTCCTGACCGCCGACCGCTGCTGGACCGCCGACTGCCCTGGGACCGCCGACCGCTCCTGAGCACTCAGGCCCGAGCCCGGTGCTCTGCCCGCCGCCTGTCAGTGCGGCATGCGAAGCTGCCGTCATGGCCTCCGTCCCCGCCGCGCCCGCCCCCGTGCGGCACATCGACACCGCCGAGCGCCGCGCCCGGCTCGCCCGGCGCCACCTGCTCGCCGACCCGCCGCGCGCGGTCGACCCGACCGCCGTCGCGGGAGCGCTGGTCGCGCTGCATTCGACCGATCCCGCCACGGTGTTCCTGTCGGTGGCCGCGCGTTCCACGGCGGCGGCGTCCGACATCGAGAAGGCGCTGTACGACGAGCGCTCCCTCGTCCGGATGTTCGGGATGCGCCGTACCGTCTTCGTGCTCCCGGCCGCGCTGGTCCCGATCGTGCACTCCTCCACGACGGCCGCGATCGCCGCGAAGGAACGCACCGAGATGCTCAAGCTGGGCTTCGGCACGGAACCGGGCGCGACCGTGGCCGCCGCGTGGCTCGACGAGGTGGAGGCCTCCGTCGTCGCCCACCTGGCCTCGCTGACCGACGCCACCGGGGCCGAACTGGCCGAGCTCGAACCACGCCTGCGCGCCGCCGTCGTCTACGGGGTCGGCACCAAGTGGGAGACCGAACAGACCGCGAGCATGCGGGTGCTGCGCAAGTTGTCGATGGACGGATCGATCGTCCGGGGTCGCCCGCGCGGGACGTGGACATCGAGCCAGTACCGCTGGGCGGCCGCCGCCCCGCAGCCGGACCTGCCGGTCCCCCAGGCCCGGGCCGACCTCGTACGCGCGTGGCTCGCCGCATTCGGTCCGGGCACCGAGGCCGACATCAAGTGGTGGACGGGCTGGACGCTCGGCAACGTCCGGTCAGCGCTGAAAACCGTAGGCGCCGCGGCGGTTTCCCTGGACGGCGGCGACACCGGCTATGTCCTCCCCGACGACGTCTCTCCCTTGTCCGCCGAGTCCGCGGGCGCGCCCACGCCCCCGCGCGCCGCGCTGCTCCCCGCGCTCGACCCCACTCCCATGGGCTGGCAACAGCGCGACTGGTACCTCGAACCGTCCTTCCGCACGTCGCTGTTCGACCGCTCCGGCAACGTCGGCCCGACGGTGTGGTGGCAGGGCCGCGTCATCGGCGGGTGGGCGCAGCGCGCGGACGGCTCGGTGGTGTGGCGGCTCCTCGAGGACGCCGGGCGCGAGGCGGAGTCGGCGGTCGCCGCCGAGGCGGAGCGTACGGCCGCGTGGATCGGAGACGTACGCGTGACCCCCCGCTTCCGCACCCCCCTGGAACGCGAACTCGTGGCCCCTTAGCGCGTCGCAGCCTGCGTGCGCCCGCCGCCCCGTAGTCTCGGGGCCGCCTCCGCCCGCAGACCCCGAGGATCGCGATGACCGAGTTCCTGGACACCCCGGACGGCCGCCTTGGCTACGACGCCGTCGGCGACGGCCCCCTGGTCGTCCTGGCCCACGGCATGGGCGACAACCGGCGCGTGTTCCGCGGGATGGCCGCGCTGCTCGCCGACTCCGGCTACCGCGCCGTCTCGGTCGACCTGCGCGGCCACGGCGACTCGAACACCGGCTGGCCGTCGTACACCCGCACCGACACGGCCGCCGACCTCCTCGCCCTGGTCCGCCACCTGGGCGGCCCGGCCGTCGTCGTCGGCCACTCCTTCGCCGGCGGCTCCGCCACGATCGCCGCCGCCCTGGAGCCCACGCTCGTCAGCCGTATCGTCGAGATCGGCCCCTTCACCCGCGCCCAGAAGCTCGACGCGAAGGCGCTCCGCACCGACTCCCGCTACCGCAAGGGCATGCTCCTCCTCCTGGGCACCGGCCTCCTGCGCAGCACCACGCTGTGGAAGCGCTACCTCGACCACGCCTACCCGGGCGCCAAGCCCGCCGGCCACGCCGAACACATCGCCGCCCTCGACGCCGACCTGGGCCGCCCCGGCCGCATGGCCGTCGTCGCCAAGATGGGCATGGCCGCCCCCACCGACGCAGGCGCCCAACTAGGCGCCGTCACCTGCCCGGCCCTCATCATCGAAGGCACCCTCGACCCCGACTGGCCCGACCCGCGAGCCGAGGGCGAAGCCATCGTCGCCGCCATGCCCCCCACCCGCGGCCGCCTCCACATGATCGAAGCCGCAGGCCACTACCCCCACGCCCAATTCCCCACCGAAACCACCGCCGCCATCCTCAACTTCCTGACCCCCACTCCCCCAGCCTGACCCGCGGACGGACCGCGGAGTCGGAGGACCCATCGCCTGAGGGGGTTTCTTCAGGTGCCTGCCGGACAGCCCGGCCCGTGGTGCGTGCGCGCCGGGCCCGGCGGCAAGGTTCGTAACGCAGCGACTTGGAAGGGCGATGGAGGGCCGCCGGGCCCGGCGCAGGCCCGGAGCCTGCCAGGTTCGCGGGCCCGGCGGGAATGAGGCACGACCTAGCGGCGCCCGGTTCCGTCGTCCGGGCACTGGCACTGCAGGAACGTCTCCCACGCGGCGGCGCCGAACGCGATCCGCGCCGACCCCACGACCTTGGAGTCACGTACCAGCATCCCGCCGCTCACCCGCGCCGTCTCGACGCAGGAGCCTTGGTTCGACGCGGAGCTGGTGAACCAGGCCTGCGGGTCCGGTGTTTCGGTTGTGTTCACAGATCCCCCTTGTCGGTGAGCGCAAGAACCCGACGGATGCCGCAAAAGCGTCTGGGCGCGGCGCTCGATGCCCGAAACTGACGGGCGGAACCTACCCAGACCGACGTCGAAATTCACTCGGACGAGGGTCGCTCGGGTGGGGGGTGGGTCAGTTGCGGCCGGGTTCTACGCCGCCGAAGCGGTCTACGAGGTCGCGGAGTTCTGTGGCGGCTTTGATGGCGCGGTCGCGGCCGTTGGAGGTTTGGATGCCCATCGCGGCGAGGGTTTCGCCGTCGGAGAGGTCCAGGAAGACCCAGGGGTCGCCCTGCCGGAGTTGGACGCGGACGATCTGCGGCCAGGACAGGTGGTGGACGCGCAGGATGTTGACGACGGTGACGCCCTCGTCGGTCGCGACGACCTTCGGGCGGCCAAGCGCGAGCATGAAGCAGAGGCCGAAGACGCCGGTGAGGACGACGCCGGCGCGGGAGCCGAGGTTCCAGCCGCCGTCCTCGGGGAGGGCCACGGCGAGGATGGTGAGGCCGACGAGGATCACCAGGCCGACGACGCGGGTGATCAGGCGGCTGCGGGACGGGTACCAGGTGCGCGGCAGCCCGGGGGCGCCGGGGGGGTGGGCGCCGGGGGCGGGGTTGTTGCCGGTCACAGCGGTCTGCTCCATGGTGTGCGGGTCACCCTCGCGATGGTCGTCCATGGGCCGGGGATTCGCGGCCTCGACGAGCCTACGTCTTCGCTCGGAGGTCTCCACCGGCGGGATGCCGCGGCCGAGGGCGTCGCGCGCGGCGTCGGGGACGGCGGACGGACGGCGCCGGAAAGCGGTCCGGCCCCGCCCGGGAGACGGGCGGGGCCGGGACGATCGGTCGGTGGCCGGAAGTCAGAGCCGGCAGGCGTGGATGCCGGTGACGAGGATGGCGCGGGCGCCGATCTCCCACAGGTCGTCCATGATCCGCTGGGCGTCGCGGCGCGGGACCATGGCGCGCACCGCGACCCAGCCCTCGTTGTGCAGGGGGGAGACGGTGGGCGACTCCAGGCCCGGGGTGAGGGCCACGGCCTGCTCGACGCGCTCGACGCGGATGTCGTAGTCCATCATCACGTAGCGCCGTGCCACCAGGACGCCCTGGAGGCGGCGTACGAGCTGGTCCACGGCCGCCGACGCCTCGGCGCCCGTGCGGCGGATCAGCACCGCCTCGGACTCCAGGATCGGGTCCCCGAAGATCTCCAGGCCGGCCTGGCGCAGCGTGGTGCCGGTCTCCACGACGTCGGCGATCACGTCGGCGACGCCGAGTTGGATCGCGGTCTCCACGGCGCCGTCGAGCTTGACCACGGCCTCGGCCTCGATGCCCTGCTCGGCGAGGTGGCGTTCGACGAGGCCGACGTACGACGACGCGATGCGCGCGCCTTGGAGGTCCTTCGCCGTGCTGTACGCCCCAACGGGTGCCGCCCAGCGGAACGTCGCCGCGCCGAGCCCGAGTTCGAGCACCTCCTCGGCTTCCGCACCGGAGTCGAGGAGCAGGTCGCGGCCGGTGATGCCGGCGTCGAGGCGGCCGGAGCCGACGTACACCGCGATGTCGCGCGGGCGCAGGAAGAAGAACTCGACGTTGTTGTCCGGGTCGACCAGCACCAGTTCCTTGCTGTTGCTGCGCTGGCGGTATCCGGCCTCATGGAGCATCGCCGACGCAGGCTCCGAGAGCGAACCCTTGTTCGGGACGGCGATGCGCAGCATGACGGGAACCTACTTCCATGGGCGAATCCCCGGCCCCGGTGCGCGCGGGCAAGGCGCCGACCGGTGCCGGGGACTCTGACGACTTGGTTGACCCCGCCGCGCGCGGGAGTCGCGCGCGGCGTCGGGCGACGCGGGCGTCGCTCAGATGTCACAGGTGAGCGTATACGTCCTCGAGCGTGATGCCACGAGCGACCATCATCACCTGCAGGTGGTAGAGAAGCTGCGAGATCTCCTCGGCGCAGCGGTCGGCGCCCTCGTGCTCGGCGGCCATCCACACCTCGGCGGCCTCCTCGACCACCTTCTTGCCGATGCTGTGCACGCCCTGCTGGACGAGTTCGGCGGTACGCGATCCGGTCTGCCCGGAGGCGGCCTTCTCCTGGAGCTCCGCGAAGAGCTGCTCAAACGTCTTCATCGAGTGGTTCGGCTTCTCACTGTGGGTCGGTGGGGGTCGGTGCGGGTGTACGCACGGTGACGCGGCCGGTCGGCGCCGCTCAGCGCCCCGGCGTGGCAACTTTACGCAACGCGACGGCGGTCGCGACGGCCGCGGTGGCGGCCTCCCGGCCCTTGTCCTCCTTCGACCCCTCGACGCCCGCCCGGTCCAGGGCCTGCTGCTCGTCGTCGCATGTCAGCAGCCCGAAGCCGACCGGTACGCCGGTGTCGAGCGCCACCCGGGTCAGCCCGTCGGTGGCGGCGGCGCAGACGTATTCGAAGTGCGGGGTGCCGCCGCGGATCACGACGCCCAGCGCCACCACGGCGTCGTGGCCGGAGTCGGCGAGCGCCTTGGCCACGACCGGGAGTTCGAACGCGCCGGGGACGCGGACCACGGTGGGTTCGGCGGTGCCCAGTTCGTCGAGCGCGGCGAGCGCACCGGCGACCAGGCCGTCCATGACCGCGGCGTGCCACTGCGCGGCGACGATGCCGACCCGAAGGCCCCGGCTGCCGTCGACGGTGATCTCGGGGGCTCCACTACCACTCATGATCGCTTGATGTCCCGGTTCTCGTGGGGATGGAAAGAGATTGATTTAGATGAATTGAGATGAATTGAGATGGACGAGGATTGACGGGAATTGGCGGGTATGTACTGGTTCGAGCTGGGTGAATCGCGGCTGGTCTCGTGGTCGGCCCGGGGGCCGACGCCGGGACCGACGCCGGGCCGGCGCGGGGCGGACGCGGCTGAAGCGGAGGGCGTTCGCGGACCGCCCGCCACCCACGCCGCCCGCCTCAGCCCATGCCCTTCAACTCATTGCAGTACGAACCGATGCCGGTCAACTCGTGCCGTCCAACTCACGCCGTTCGGCGCAAGACCGTCCGACACACGCCGTTCGGCGCAAGACCCTCGGCGCAAGGTCGACTCAAGACCGTTCGGCTCGGGTCAGCTCACGCCGTGCGGTGTGATGTCGGCAGGCTCCAACGGCTCGAGCCACGGCAGGTCGTGCCCCATGCGGTCGCGCTTGGTCAGCAGGTAGCGCAAGTTGTCCGCGGTGGCGTGCACAGGCAGCGGGACGCGCTCGATGATCTCCAGGCCGTACCCCTCCAACCCCGCGCGCTTGGCCGGGTTGTTGGTGAGCAGCCGCATAGAGCGCACGCCCAGGTCGGACAGGATCTGCGCGCCGGTTCCGTAGTCGCGGGCGTCGGCGGGCAGGCCGAGTTCGAGGTTGGCGTCCACGGTGTCGTGGCCGTCGTCCTGCAGTTGGTACGCCTGGAGCTTGTGCAGCAGGCCGATGCCGCGCCCCTCGTGACCGCGCATGTAGAGCACGACGCCCCGGCCCTCGTCGGCAACCGTCTGCAGCGCCGCGGCCAACTGCGGGCCGCAGTCGCAGCGCAGCGAGCCGAACACGTCGCCGGTGAGGCACTCGGAGTGCACCCGGACGAGGACGTCCTCGCCCGCCCCGACCTCGCCCGCGACGAGCGCGATGTGCTCGACGCCGTCGAGGGTGCTGCGGAAGCCGATTGCGCGGAAGTCGCCGAAAGCGGTGGGCAGCCGGGTCTCGGCGGCGCGCTCGACGGTCTGCTCGGTGCGGCGGCGGTACGCGATGAGGTCCGCGATCGAGATGATCTTCAGGCCGTGCTCGCGCGCGAACGGCACGAGCTGCGGCAGCCGCATCATCGAGCCGTCGTCGTTGACGACCTCGCAGATCGCCCCGGCGGGCGGCAGCCCGGCCAGGCGCGCGAGGTCGACGGTCGCCTCCGTGTGGCCGGGACGTACCAGCACGCCGCCTTCGACGGCCCGCAGCGGGAAGATGTGGCCGGGGCGGCTGAGCTGGTCGGCGGTGGTCCCGGCGTCCGCGAGGAGCTGCACCGTGCGGGTGCGGTCGGCGGCCGAGATCCCTGTGTGTATGCCGTCCTTGGCGTCCACCGAGACGGTGTACGCGGTGCCCTTCTTGTCCTCGTTGACCTGCGTCATGGGCGGCAGCTTGAGCCGGTCGAGGTCCGCGCCGGTCATCGGCACGCACACCACGCCGGAGCTGTAGCGGATCATGAAGCCCATCAGCTCGGGCGTCGCGAGCGAGGCGGCGAAGATCAGGTCGCCCTCGTTCTCCCGGTCCTCGTCGTCGACGACCACGATGGCCTGGCCGTCCGCGAACGCCTTGATGGCGTCCTCGATGGAGTCCAGGGTCAGGTCCGCCCCCGGGTCCTGAGCCGGGCTCGCCGCGTCCTCTTGGTTGATCGTGCTCACGCCCGTGCCCCTTCCAGTTGCCGCGCCCCCGCGGCGGTTGATTCCTGCCCTCCGTGCGCCGGTCCCGCGGCCCGCTTCGCGGCGGTGGAGCGCTGCCACCAGTCGCGCAGTCCGGCCAGGACCATGACCAGGAAGATCCCGTACACAAGCCCGGAGAACACCAGGCCGTTGTAGAAGGTCAGCGGGACGCCGACCAGGTCGACGGCGATCCACACCGCCCAGAACTCCACCAGGCCGCGCGCCTGCGCGACGGTGGCGACCGCGGTGCCGACGAAGATGTACGCGTCGGCGGCGATCATCCACCAGCGGTGGTCCCACACCACGCCCCACTCGGCGAGCATGAGCGCGAACGCCGCGGTGCCGAGCACCATCGCGGCCAGCAGGCCCGCCCGTTCCCGGTTGGTGGCGAAGCGCACGGCGATGCCGCCGGTCTCGCGCTTGCCGCGGTTCCAGCGCGCCCAGCCGTACGACGCCATCGCGATGATGAGGATCTGCCGCGAGAAGCTGCCGCCGAGGTGGTAGGACCAGTACACCGCCATGAGCAGCAGCGAACCGGCTATCTGCACGGGCCAGGCCCAGATCGTGCGGCGCATCGCGAGCCCGACGGTGGCCAGCGCGAAGACGTTGCCCAGCAGGTCACCGCGTACGACGCTCTGGTCGAACACGGTGAACGCGGGCTCGCGCAGCCACTCCGTCGCGGCGTCCCAGGTGGTCATGACCGGTCGCCCGCACCTTCGCGTTCCGCGGCGCCGCTGCCGTGCCCGTTGCCGATTCCGTTGCCGGAACCGTTGCCGATTCCGTCGCCACGGCCGTTGTCTCGGCCGTTGTCGCCGTACGTCTGGAGCCGCTCGACGTACTTGGCGATCACGTCGACCTCCAGGTTGACCGGGTCCCCGGCCTGCTTCACGCCGAGCGTGGTGAGCGCGAGCGTCGTGGGGATCAGGCTCACCGTGAACCAGTCCGGCCCGGCCTCGACGACCGTGAGGCTGATGCCGTCGACCGTGATGGAGCCCTTGTCGACGACGTAGCGGGCGAGGTCGCCGGGCAGCGAGATCCTGACGACCTCCCAGTGCTCGCCCGGGGTGCGCGACACGATCGCGCCCATGCCGTCGACGTGGCCCTGGACCAGGTGCCCGCCGAGCCGGCCGCCGAGCGCCATCGGGCGTTCGAGGTTGACGCGCGAGCCCGGTTCGAGGGCGCCGAGGCTGGAGCGCAGCAGCGTCTCGGCCATGACGTCGGCGGTGAAGCTGGCCTCGGCCGGGTCGATCTTCTCGTCGACCACCGTCAGGCAGACGCCGTTGACCGCGATGGAGTCGCCGTGCCGGGCGCCCGCCGTGACGACGGGGCCGCGCACGGTCAATCGGGCCGAGTCACCGAGATGCTCGACCGAGACGATCTCGCCGAGCTCCTCCACAATTCCGGTGAACACGTCAGGACTCCTTCACAGGGTGGTCCGCCGCCTGGGGCGGCGCGGTTCGGGACTGGTCCGGCCGCGCGGGACGGTGCGCGCCACCGGTGGTGCCGTTCGTACCGTGGGTGTCGCCCGTGCCCTGGCCGTCGGCGAGGCGGTCGTGCGACGCGGCACGCGCGGTGATCCGCAGATCGCCGCCGAACCGGTCGTCCGCCACCTCCTCGACGGTCAGGCGCAACGCTTCGGTGATGGTGCTGATTCCGGCCGGCCCCAGGGCGGCGGGTCCGGCGCCGAGCAGGACGGGCGCGAGGTAGCCGACGACCTTGTCGACCAGACCGGCCGCGGCGTACGCGCCGGCCAGCGTCGGGCCGCCCTCCAGGAGCACCGAGCGCACGCCGCGCACGTACAGCTCCTTGCCGAGCGCGTGCAGGTCGAGGCCCCCGGCGGTACGCGGCAGCGCGACGATCTCGGCCCGTCCGGCGACCCGTTCGGCCAGCTCGGCGGCGGTCTCGGCGGGCAGGTCGTCGGCGACCGCGAGCAGTGTCGGGGCGGCGTCGTCGAGTACGCGGGCGTCGGCGGGGATGCGCGCGGACGTGTCGACGACGACGCGCAGCGGCTGGCGGTCACGGGGGCGGGCGGCGTCGCCGCGGACCGCGAGGTGCGGGTCGTCGGCGAGCAGGGTGCCGGAGCCGACCACGACCGCGTCGGCCGAGGCGCGCAGGGCGTGCACGTCGGCGCGCGAGGCGGCGGAGCTGATCCAGCGGCTGGTGCCGTCCGCGGCGGCGATGCGGCCGTCGAGGGTGGCGGCGTACTTCCAGGTGGTGAAGGGGCGGCCGAGGCGAGTGGCGGTCAGCCAGGCCTCGTTGCCGCGCGCGGCTTCGGCCGCGAGGACGCCTCCGGTGACGTCGACGCCGGCCGCGCGCAGCACTTCGGCGCCGCCGGCGGCCTGCGGGTTCGGGTCGGAGACGGCGTACACGACGCGGGTGATCCCGGCGTCGATCAGCGCCTGGGCGCAGGGCCCGGTGCGGCCGGTGTGGGCGCAGGGTTCGAGGGTGACGAAGGCGGTTCCGCCGCGCGCCCGGTCTTCGGCCTCGCGCAGCGCGCCGACCTCGGCGTGCGGGCCGCCGGCGACCTCGTGGAAGCCCTCGCCCGCGACCTCGCCGTGTGCGTCGAGGACGACGCAGCCGACGACGGGATTGGGGCTTGTGGTGCCGAGGCCGCGCGCGGCGAGCGCGATCGCGCGCCGCATGTGCGTTTCCGCCTCGAACCCCTGGGGGGCCACCTCGCCGGACACCCGGTCTCCTCCGCATCGACGCGACATGACATGGACGTCGTCGCGGACGCGTGGACCGGGGTGGGGGTTTGCGGGCATGCCGCAGGAAGGCAGGACGGAGCGGCTCGGGCGCATGGCAGGGTATGCCGGCACGCCGAACAAGCCACCCGCCGCGCGCTGCCTCCCATCCGGACTTTCACCGTCGGCACCGGAATTCCACCGGTTCGGCCGGCCGGCGCCTCCGGGTCGGAGGGCGTCAACCGGTTCGCGGACTTTTACCGCCGGTTCGGATTTTCACCGACCCCGGAGCGCGCGTACGTGACATTCGTACACCTGGAAGTGTGCCACGACGCGCCACGTCCTTGACCTTGCCGCTTCTGTGTGTTCCATCACGCGCACAGAGCGCGAGCACGCGGCTACCTGACGAACCGTCAGTTGGCTGGTGGGGCCGGGTGTCGACGAGGTTGAGGCGCTTCGCCGGGCGGATCCGGGCAAGCCGCCCCTGATTCCCGATGCGGGCCCTCGGGATGGCAGTCTGTCCTCATGGCCAAGCCGCAAATCAACCCGAGCATCCTCAGCGCCGACTTCGCGCGCCTCGCGGACGAGACCGCGAAGGTCGCGAACGCCGACTGGCTGCATGTCGACGTCATGGACAACCACTTCGTGCCCAACCTGACCCTCGGGTTGCCCGTGGTCGAGTCGATCCTGAAGGCGTCCGACACCCCGGTCGACGCCCACCTGATGATCGCCGACCCGGACCGCTGGGCCCCGGCGTACGCCGAGGCGGGCGCGGGCAGCGTCACCTTCCACGTCGAGGCGGCCGCGGCGCCGGTGCGGCTGGCCCGCAGCATCCGCGCGGCCGGTGCCCGCGCGTCGATGGCGCTCAAGCCGGCCACGCCGATCGAGCCGTACGAGGACCTGCTGCCCGAGCTGGACATGATCCTCGTCATGACCGTCGAACCGGGCTTCGGCGGCCAGAAGTTCCTCGACATCATGCTGCCGAAGATCCGCCGCACCCGTGAGCTGATCGGCAAGCACGGCCTGGACATGTGGCTGCAGGTCGACGGCGGCGTCTCGGCCGAGACGATCGAGCGCTGCGCCGAGGCCGGCGCCGACGTCTTCGTGGCGGGCTCCGCGGTGTACGACGGCCGCGACCCGGGCGCGGCGGTGGACAGGCTCCGCGCGCTCGCCGCTCAGTCCCTGTCGGCGGCCCCCTGGGCCTGCGCCCACTGAACCAAGCGCCGAACGTCGCACGCGGAACACCGAACGCCGGGCACCCCTGCGGCCGCTCCATCTGAGCGAGTCTCCGCGGCGGTGCTCGGCGTCCGTGCTCGGCGTTCGTGCTCGGCGTTCGGTGCGGCCCCTTGCCGGAGGCGTCAAAAACGGGCGGCGGTACGCTCCTTCGCCTCGTCGGTGCCCGCGACCCACTCGGCGCCGTCGCGCACTTCGCGTCCGCGGCGCCACGTCTCGCCGAGCGCGACGTAGACGAGCACGGCGGCCATGCCGATTAGGTGTTCGCGCCCGGCCAGGTTCGGCTTCCAGGCGACCTCGGCGATCATCAGCCCCCACACGAGCGCCATCAGCACGGGCGCGCGGCAGACCCAGGCGAGGGCCACAACCAGGCCGACGACCGCTGCCGAGGGGCCGGTGTCCAGAACGTGTCCCAGGCTGTCGTCGATCCCGAGGAAGCGGTCCGGCCCGAGGGCGATCATGGCGCGGGCGGCCATGGTGCCCGCGAGTGTGGCGAGGTACGCGATCATGAGCGTGCGGGCGCGCCCGAGGACCAGTTCGGCGAACCCGAAGACGACGAGCACCTGTGCGAGCGCACCCCATACCGGCAGGTCGGGGGCGGGCACGAACAGCGAGACGGGCGTGCGGAGCAGAGCCGGCCACCACGGCAGGTCCGCGCGTACGCCGCCCAGCACGCGCGTGGTGTCGGCGCCCCAGTCGAACTGCTGGACCGCATGGAAGAAAGCCACCAGCGCGGTCGAGGCGAGCGCCAGCGGGATCGCGCGCGGGCCGCGGCGCCGCACTTCCGCGAAGGGCACGGCGATGACGCGCTGCCACTCGCCCTTGAGCGCGGCGCCGGTACGCGCGGTGGCGCTCCGGCGGCGTAGCGGGGGCGGCGCGTCGGGCATCGGGGGGTCTCCGGGGTGGGCCGCCGTCGATGCTTGGCGGATTACACCGGTATGCCCTGATCAGCTGGGTTATCTCGCGGCGTTCGAGTTTCCCGCGGGACAGGCGCCAGGTTCACCGGAACGGACGACCCCGGGCAGGCCCGACAGCGGCCGCACTCACTGGCCGCGGCGTCCGCGCCGGAGGATCTGCGCGGCGGCCGCCGAGCCCACCGACAGCAATACGGCCGCCGCGGCCGGCAGGACGATGTCCGTCCACGGGTCGCGGAATCGGGTGAACGTCGCCTGGCCGTCGGCGATCGTGATGAACCCCGTCGGCGTCACCGTCGCGCCGCCCCCGCCTCCGCCGCCCTCGCCGAGCGCGGAGTCCTGCCGTCCGGATCCCGCGCCGCCGCCGAACCCGAACCGGGCGGTGGCCACCGGGACGACGGTGACGCCGCCGTTGGTGACCGGTTCGCCGAACACCGCGGACGCCGCGGTGGCCTTGCCGAGCGCGCCGGCGAGGCGTTCGAGGAGGGTGGCGCCCACCCCGACTCCCGCGGCCCGCGCCGCGTCGAGGTAGGCGGGCGTGGCGAGTTCGGCGGCCAGGGAGTCCGGGATCGGGGCGGGATCACGAGAGGCAGGCATGTACCCATGCTGGCCGCGCGCCCGGGTGGGGAACAGCCCCGGGGAGGGAGGTTTTCAGCGGCAAGGCCACAGGCCCGCGCACGTCATCGGCCGCGGACACCGTCCAGCACCAGGGCGAGCAGGCGCTCGGGTTGTTCGTCGTCGCCGCCGAGGCCGGCCGACAGGGCGATGCCGACGACGAGTTGCACCAGGTCGTCGGATGCGACGTCGGGGCGGGCCGCGCCCGTGCGTTGGGCTCGGGCGAGCAGCGCGGCCGCGGCGTCGGTGATGAGGCGGTGGCAGTCGACGCCGAGCCCGTCCGCCTCCCCGTCCGCAGACTCCTCGGCCATCGCCGCCACCGCGGTGCCCTGGTGGAGCCGGGCGTGTGCGAGGAAGGCGCGGAACCACTCGACGAGTGCCGCGTCCGCGGCCGCGGCCGCCGCAGCAGCGGCCGGGTCGGCGGCCCCTGCGTGGGCCGCGACATGCGCGGCGTCCGCGACATGCGCGGCGTCCGCGACATGCGCGGCGTCCGCGACATGCGCGGCGTCCGCGACATGCGCGGCGTCCGGAACATGCGCGGCGTCCGGGGCATGCACGGAACCCCGGGCATGCGCAGCGTCAGTGACATCGGTGACGTCCGTGGCCAGCAGGCGGTCGGCGTGCGCGACGAGAATCTCGACCCGCTCGACGACGACCGCGGCGGCCAGCGCGCGGCGGTTCGGGAAGTGACGGTAGAGCGTCCCCGGCCCCACCCCCGCGCGGCGCGCGATCTCGTTGAGGGACGCGTCGGGACCGTCCTCCGCGAACACCTCGCGCGCGGCCGCCACGATGCGTTCGCGGTTCAGGCGCGCGTCGGCGCGCTGCCCCACGGGTGTTGCCGTCCTGCCCGTCTTCGCCACCGTCGCTCCATCCCTGAGCCGAGTCCCGAGCCGAGTCCCGAGCCGAGTCCCGCCGACCGGCCCGCTAGCCAAACGGAGAGGTTCTCCGTATCTTATCCCGAGAGCAAGCGGAGAACCTCTCCGCTTATTGCCGGTCATCTCCGCATGGGAGCACCACGTGCACGACGAAACCCGTACGACCCTCGGCGGCGTGGGCATCTGGACGTTCGCGTTCGATCCGCAGCCCGCCACCCTGGTCCGCGAATCCGCCGCGGAAACAGAAGAGTTGGGCTACACCGCCATCTGGTTCGGCGAAGCGTTCGGCCGCGACACCTTCGGCCAGGCGGCCCTGCTGCTGAACGCCACGCGCGGGATCACGGTCGCGTCCGGCATCGCGAACATCGCGTTCCGCGACCCGATCGCCACGGCCACCGCCACTCGCACGCTCGGTGAGGCATTCCCCGGCCGCTACATCCTCGGCCTCGGCGGCCACCGCGTCGACGACACCGTCCACAAGCTCGACGGCTACCCGATGCCCGCACGGGGCCGCGCGGTCGCCACGATGCGCGGGTACCTCGACTCGATGGACGCGGTCCCCGCGCACGGCCCCGACCCCCGACCGGCGCCGCGCCGGGTGCTGGCCGCCCTCGGGCCGAAGATGCTGGAACTGGCCGCCGAGCGCGCGTGGGGCGCGCACCCGTACTTCGTCTCCGTCGAACACACCGCGCGAGCCCGCCACATCTTGGGACCGGACGCGTTCCTCGGCGTCGAACAGGCCGTCATCCTCGACACCGACCTCGTCCGCGCGCGCGAACTGGCCACCGCGCATGTCGCCGGGTACGTCGGCCAGGCGGCGCACCAGGAGGCGAACGTACGTCGGCTCGGCTTCGGCGACGCGGACATCGCCGGCGTCCCGAGTCGGCGCCTCGTGGACGCGATCGTCGCGTACGGCGACGCCGACACGATCCGCCGCCGGGTCCGCGAGCACTTCGACGCGGGTGCCGACCACGTCTGCGTACAGGTGCTCACCGCCGACCCGGCCGCGCTCCCCCGCCCCGAGTGGCGCGAACTGGCGCCCGCACTGGTCCTGGAGCGCGCGGCGGCCTAGGACGGGCGCCGGTCGAGCCTGCACGCGCGCAGCCCGCGCGACCGGTCGCCGACGACCAATCGTCGGCGCAACCGGTCGGCGCCGCTAGTGCTGTGACCGGGAAGGTTCACCGGTTCCCGGCGCCCGGCACCCCACCTCGCCGCGTTGCAGACCCTCGCGAGTACGACCGAGTACGAGCTTCGGGCCTGCGCCTTGCGATGCACGGCACCGAACACCAGGAACCGGCAAACCTTCCCGGCCACAGCACTAGACCGTGCGGCGCAGGAGCGCGAGGTACATCGCGTCGGTGCCGTGCAGGTGCGGCCACAGCTGGACGTCCGGCCCCGCACCGAGGTCGGTGACGCCGGGGAACAGCTCGCGGGCGTCGACCAGTTCGAAGCCCTCCCCCGCCTCCGTCGCGAGCACGTCGTCCACGACGGCACGGGTCTCGGCCTTGTGCGGCGAGCAGGTCACGTACGCCACCACTCCGCCCGGGCGCACCGCATCCAGCGCGGTCCCGAGCAACTGCCTCTGCAACGGCCCCAGTTCGGCGATGTCCTCGGGGCGGCGGCGCCACCGCGACTCCGGACGGCGGCGCAGCGCGCCGAGTCCGCTGCACGGCACGTCGGCGATGACCCGGTCGAACACGCCCGGCTCCCATGCCGGTTGCGTGCCGTCGGCGGTCACGACCTGGTGGTTCGTGTTCCAGCCGATCGCGTTGCGGACCAGTCGGGCGCGGTGGTGGCGGCGCTCGACGGCCAGCAGCGACACGTCGCGCTGCGTCGCGATCGCGGCGAGCAGGCCGGCCTTGCCGCCGGGGCCCGCGCACAGGTCGAGCCAGCGCCGCTCACCGCCGTCGACGGGGGCGACCGGGGCCTCGGCGAGTGCCTGCGCGACGAGTTGGCTGCCCTCGTCCTGCACGCCGGCCCGCCCGTCGCGGACCGCGGCGATGGCTCCCGGGTCGCCCTCGGGGAGCACCGCGGCCAGCGGTGACCAGCGCCCCGGCTCGGCGCCGGCCGCGTACAGCTCGTCGAGGGTCGAGCGGCCGGGGCGCGCCACGAGCGTCACGGCCGGGGGCTCGTTGTCCGCGGCGAGCAGTGCCTCGATTCCCTCGCGGCCGCCGCCGAGGGCGTCCCACAGCGCGCCCACGACCCAGCGCGGGTGCGAGTGCACGACGGACAGGTGGCCTTCGGCGTCCTCGTCGTACGGCGGCGCGACCTCGTCGAGCCACTCGCCGAGGTCGCGCGCGGAGACCTTGCGCAGCACCGCGTTCACGAACTTCGCCCGGCCGTCGCCCAGGACGCCGCGCGCCAGTTCGACCGTCGCGGAGACGGCGGCGTGCGTCGGGATCCGGGTGGAGAGCAGTTGGTGCGCGCCCAGGCACAGCACGTCGAGGACCGGCGGGTCCACCTCGCCGATCGGGCGGTCCACGCAGCGGTCCAGGATCGCGTCGTACGTGCCCTGGCGGCGCAGCGTCCCGTGCACCAGCTCGGTCGCGAGGGCGGCGTCGCGGCCGGTCATGCGGCGGTCGCGCAGCAGCCCGGGGAGAACCAGGTTGGCGTACGCGTCCCGCTCGTCGACCGCGCGCAGCACGTCGAACGCGGCACGGCGCGCGGCGTCGGGCTTCGGCCGCCGGTAGGTGCGGGACGCCTTGCCGCCGGAGCCTCCCGGGCTGCGCGGCGACCGGCCGGGGGTGACGGGACGGGTCACTCGGTTTCTCCACTCGCGGCGGCGTTTTCCGCGCCGAAGCGCTCGCCGGACTCGGGACGCACGCCCCGGGCCCAGTCCACGGCCGCCATCATGCGCTTGCCCTGGGGCTGCACTTCGGTCAGTTCGACGGCGTGGCTGCCGGTGCCGACCCGGACGACCTTGCGCTCGACCGCGATCTCGCCGGGGGCGAGTTCGGAGTCGCCCGCGCGCAGGCGTACCGGTGCGAGCTTCACGCGCTCGCCGCGGAACGTCGTCCACGCGCCGGGCGCGGGCGTGCAGCCGCGGACGACGCGGTCCACGCGCAGCGCGGGCGTCGTCCAGTCCACCCGGGCGTCCGCCACGGTCACCTTGGGGGCGAGCGACACACCGTCGGGCGGCTGCGGCACGGCCACGAGTTGGCCGTCCTCGATGCCGTCCATGGTCGCCGCGAGCAGGCGCGCGCCGGACCGCGACAGGCGCTCCAGCAGGTCGCCGCTGGTGTCCGTGGGGCGCACGTCGTCGGTCACACACCCGTAGACCGGCCCCGAGTCGAGGCCTTCCTCGATCTGGAAGGTGCACGCGCCGGTCACGTCGTCGCCGCCCATGACGGCGTGCTGCACGGGGGCCGCGCCGCGCCACGCGGGCAACAGGGAGAAGTGCAGGTTGACCCAGCCGCGCGCCGGGATGTCGAGCGCCGCCTTGGGCAGCAGCGCGCCGTACGCCACCACCGGGCAGCAGTCCGGCGCGATCTCGGCCAGCCGCGCCAGGAACTCAGGCTCCCGCGGCCGCGCCGGGCGCAGCACCTCGATGCCCGCCTCCATGGCCCGCTCGGCGACCGGTGACGGGCGCAGCTTGCGCCCCCGGCCGGCCGGGGCGTCCGGACGTGTGACCACCGCGACCACCTCGTGCCGCGAGGCGATCAGCGCCTCCAGCGACGGGACCGCGACCTCGGGTGTCCCCGCGAAAACCAGACGCATCGGAATCAGAGCGCCTTTCCGAAGGTCCCGTGCGGCGACACCTTGACGGCGGGGGGCGCCTGACCGGACCACTCGGCCTCGCGGATCGCCCGGAGCGCGGCCTTGCGCTGCTCGCGGTCGAGCCGGTCGATGAAGAGGATGCCGTCGAGGTGGTCGGTCTCGTGCTGGATGCACCGGGCGAGCAGCTCGGTGCCCTCGATCGTCACCGGGTCGCCGTACATGTTGAAGCCCTTGGCCACGACCCCGAAGGCGCGCTTGGTGTCGTACGCCAGCCCCGGCAGCGACAGGCACCCCTCGGGGCCGTCCTGCTCGTCGTCGGACAGGTCCAGGTCCGGGTTGACCAGATGCCCGATCTCGCCGTCCACGAAGTAGGTGAAGACCCGCAGCGACACCCCGATCTGCGGAGCCGCCAGCCCCGCCCCGGGCGCGTCCGTCATCGTGTCCGTCAGGTCCTTGACCAGGACCCGAAGCTCCTTGTCGAAGACCGTCACCGGGTCCGCCGCGGTACGCAACACCGGATCACCGAAAAGGCGGATCGGCTGAACTGCCACAGAAGAACTCCCGTTCGACCGGAGACGGAGGACACGACCAAGGGGCGGCACCCCCTCAACCCGCCCAGTCTACCGACGCCCCACCCCCCTCCCCGGCCGAGACAACCTCCCGGCCAACCGCCGCCCCGCACATACGGGCTCGGCGGTCCGGCTGGGTTCAGCCGATGTCGAGGGGATCCATGCGGACCCAGACGGTCTCGGCGGGGCCTCTGGACATCCACAGCGCTTGGGCGGATTTGAGCGCCGCGGCGAGTTCCGCGCCTCGGCCGGGGGCGACGCGGATGAGAAGGCGTTCGCGGCGTTCCTCGGGCGGCGGCTCGGGGGCCTGCCGGCCCGGGGTCCACAGGCCGGGGGCGTCGGACGCGGGGGCCGGGGGGCGATCTATGGCCGCGCGGGCCGCGGCGGACTTGGTACGTGCCCGGGAGGTACGGGTGTTCGCCGGTGCCTGCGGGCTCCTCGGCGGCGGGGCCGGGACCGGGCCGAGGGTCTCGGCGCCCTCGGGCAGGCGTACCAGGCGCATCAGCTCGGCGACGGCCGTGGGCGACCCGGTGACCGAGGCCATGCGCGAGACGGGCGGCAGGCCCAACTCGGCGCGTTCGGCGAGTTCGGTGCGGGCGTAGCCCTGGGGGTCCCAGCGTACGAGGGCCTGCACCGCGCGCAGGGTCGGCTCCGCGATGATCACGACCGCGCCGCCCTCCGACGCCGGGCGGACCAGGGACGCGGCGCCCAGCCAGCGGCGCAGGGCTTCCTCGCCGGCGCGCAGGTCGGGCCGGTTGAGCAGGAGCCAGCCGTCGAGGAGGAGGGCGGCGGCATATCCGCCCGCCGCGACCGGTTCCGCGCCGGGGGTCGCGACGACGAGTGCGGGGACGTCCGGCACCGTCGCCAGCACCGCGTCCCGCCCCGACGTGCGCACCGGCACGCGCGGGAACGCCCGGCCGAGTTCTTCGGCGGTACGGCGCGCACCCACCACGTTCGCCCGCAACTTGGCCCCGCCGCACTCCGCACACCGCCAGCCGACCTCGTGCCGCCCGCACCACGAGCACACCAACGCCCCTTCGGAGCTGGTGAGTTCGAGTGGTCCCACACACGCGGTGCAGCGGGCGGACGCCCGACAGCGCAGGCACGCGGCGTGCGGCACGTACCCGCGCCGCGGCACCTGCACCAGCACGGGCCCGGACTCCAGTGCTCGGCGGGCGACGTCCCAGGCCATCGTCGGCAGGCGTGCGACGCGCGCGGCGTCGTCCCGGGCGAGGTCGAAGTCGCCGACCGTGCGCAGCAGGGGCGCCGCCTCGCGTACGCGCGCCCGGTCGGCCTCGACCGGCTGCGCCCATCCGGAGCGCACCAGCTGCGCGGCGTCGACCGAGGTCGTCAGCCCGCCGACGAGGAACGCCGCCTGCTCGCGCAGCGCACGCATCACCAGCACCTCGCGCACGTGGGGCTGCGGCGCGTGCAGTTCCGAGTGCGCGGTGTCGCCGTCGTCCCACAGGGCGACCAGCCCCAGGTCGGCGACCGGCGCGAACATCGCCGCGCGCGTGCCGACGACGGCCTTGACCGTCCCCCGGCTGACGCCAAGCCAGCGGCGGTAGCGCTCTTCCGGACCCACCTCGGCGGTGAGCGCGATGTGGTGCCCCCGCCCGAGCAACTGCTCCATGGCCTCGTCGACGCGCGCGACGGCCTTGCCGTCCGGCAGCACGACGATCCCGCCGCGCCCGGACGCGAGCACCGCGGCCAGCAGCAGCGCGATCTCCCCCGGCCAGGTCGGGCCGGGCAGCGCGGTCCAGACGGTACGCGGCGACTCCCCGGTCGCCAGCGCCTCCAGCAGCCGCGGCCCGTCGGCGTACCGCGCCCAGCTGCCTGGCTCGGGGCGGCCGGGTGCGGGCAGCGGATCGGTGGCGGGCTCGGTCTCGACGCGCGCGTGTCGGGGCGGCAGCGCGAGCGAGAGGACGTCGGCCAGGGTGCCCGCATAGCGGTCGGCGACCGCGCGGGCGAGGTCCAACATGCGGGCGGGCAGCACCGGTTCCGGCGACAGCACACGCTCGATGCGGGCCAACGGCCCGGAGTAGTCGCTCGCCGCGAGCCGGTCGACGACGATTCCGTCGATCAGGCCGCCACCGCGGCGCCGGTCTCCCGCGGCGTGGCCGCCGAAGCGTACGCGCACCCGCACGCCCGGCTGGGCGGTCTCCGCCATGGTCTCCGGCACGGCGTAGTCGAAGTACTGGTCGAGGTGGGACAGCGCCTTGTCGACGACGACGCGGGCGACCGGCAGTTCGGCGGCGAGGGCCGGGGGCTTGCGCGGTTTGGCGGACTTGGCGGCCTTGCGCGCGGCGGCGACGGCGATCTCCAACTGCTCGGCGGGAGCAGTGGAGTCGTCGTCCGGCCGGTCCCCCGCGCAGTGCTCACCCACCCGGGCATCTTCCCAGATCAGGGCGACAGAGCCGGGGCAGGCCACGCCCCGGAGCACCCCGCGCCGGCGCGGGTGGTCAGGAGCCGGGCCCGCTGTGCCGCCGTACGCACAGCTCCGCCGCACCGAGCAGCGCAGCGGGCGGGCCGAACACCCAGATCGGCCAGAAGTAGACCGGCTGCTCGGTGACCAGGACCAGCAGCCAGATGGCGACGTTGACCGCGGTCACCGCGAGCACCGCGGTCCACAGGCCGCGCAGGACGCTCCGTGCGCTCACCCCGCGCCGACGCTCCTCGCGTTCCTCGCGCGCCTGCCGGGCCCGCGCCGGGACGGGAACAGGGACGGCGACAGGGACCGGCGGCGGAACGGGCGGTTCCGCGCGCGTGGGTCTCGGGGACGGCGGGGCCACCGGCTGCACCGCCGCGGACCGCTGCCAGGCCGCGCGCAGCACCTCGACGTCGTACTCCAGGTGCTCGGGCGGCGGCAGGTCCTTGAGCAGCTGGGCCAGTTCCCCCAGGGTCACCGCGGAGTACGCGGCACCGATGCGGTCGGTGTACTCGTCCAGCGTCAGGCGACCCTGGTCGTGATGTGTCCGCAGGAGTTCGACCGCCGCTTCGCGGTCGACGTCGGAAGCCCGCATGGCCGGTTGCCTCAGCATGACTCCGAGGCTAGGCACGCCGATCGGGTGTGCCCATGGGGCTAGCCCCACTTTTCGGGGCGTCTTCCGGTCTCTTCCTGGACTGCCCGCGGCCCGCTCCCGGCCCCTCTCCCGGGCTCGCCGCCCGAGTCGGCGGGGCCGCGCGGGCGTCACCCCAGCAGGTCGCGCAGGCCGACGAGGTATCGCTCGGGGGTGAGGTCGCCGGTCACGTGGAACTGCACGACGTACCCCTGCATGAGGGACAGCAGGGTGTGCGCGACCGCGCGGCGGTCGGCGTCGGGCGGCAGGTGCCCGGCACCGACGAACCCGTCCGCGACCTCGGCCAGCTCGTCCAGCATCTCGCGGTTGAGGGCGGCGATGACCTCGCGCAGCGCCGGGTCGCCGAGCGACTCGCCCCACGCGTGGATCATGAGGCGGCCGGTGCCGTCCGGGTCGCGGAACGCGCCGAGGTCGTCGATGAGCCGGGCCAGCGTGTCGGCCGGGGAGAGGTCGCGGCCGCTGTCGAGCAGTGCCCGCACCGAGGCGCGGACCTGGCCGACCGCCCCGGCGGCGATGTCCGCGATCAATTCGTCCTTGCCGGCGAAGTACCGGTAGACGGCTCCGGCCGACAGCCCGGACTCCGCGAACACGTCCTGCATCGACGTGCGGTGGAAGCCGTTCCGGGCGAAGCAGCGCCGGGCCGCCTCCACAATCTGGCGGCGACGGGCATCGAGATGGGCCTGCGCGACTTTGGGCATGCCAGAATAATAAAACGAGCGTTCTTCTTTTTGCGGCCCGACATCGCCACGGAGTTCGCGCCGCGTCGTCGTCCGACCCGTTCGGCCATGTTCGAACCGCTTGATCCGTTCGATCCGTTCGACCCATCCGACCGGCAGGGAGTGTCCATGTCCTCGGCTAGTACGCCGCACGCCGAACCCGAAGCCGCCGCGCACCGCGCGCACGCCGGCCCGGTGAACCTTCCCCCGCGCCGGATCGCCGCGCTGGTCGCGGGCGCCCTGGTGGTGATCCAGGCCGGGATGCTGGTGCTGTTCGCGTGGCCCAACGCCCGGCTGCACCCGCGCGACGTGCCGATCTCCGTGTCCGGGCCGCCGCCCGCCGTCGCGCAGATCGTCGAGGGGCTGCGCCGCGCGGACCCCGGAGCGTTCAAGGTGCACGTCGCCGAGGACGAAGCGGCCGCCCGCGACCGGGTGTTGGACCGCAAGGACTACGGTGCGCTCGTGGTCGGCCCGGAGGGGCCTCGCGTCCTGGTCGCGTCCGGAGCGAGTGTGCCGGTCGCGCAACTGCTCGAACAGGTCGCGGCGGGAGCGAACGGAGGCCGGCCGGTCCCGGTCGACGACCTGGTGCCGCCCGCGTCGGGCGACCCGCGCGGCACGGGCCTCAACTCGGGCATGCTGCCGCTGGTCCTCACCGGGATGTTCAGCGGCATCCTGCTGACCCTGCTGGTCTCGCAAGTACGGTGGCGGGTCGTGGCCGCGGCGGCGTTCTCCCTGGTGGGCGGGGTGTGCGCGACAGGGCTGATGCAGGGCTGGGTGGAGGCGATCCGCGGGCCGTTCGCGCTCAACGCGGCGGTCCTCGCCGCGATGATGTTCGCGATCGGGGTGACCATCATCGGCTTCGCGGCGGTGTTCGGACGCCCCGGCATGGCGGTCGGCGCGGTCCTGATGTTCCTGGTCGGCAATCCGCTGTCCGGGGTCGCCGCGGGCCCGCAGATGCTGCCGCAACCCTGGGGAGCCTTCGGACAGTTCCTCCCGCCGGGCGCCGGCGGTAGCCTGCTGCGGTCCACCGCGTTCTTCGACGGGCACGGCGCGGCGCGTCCACTGGCCGTACTGCTCGGGTGGATGGTCCTGGCCGCCGGACTCATCGCCGCGGCGGCCCTGCTCGACCGGCGTACCCGTCCCGCCGCCAGTCCCTGACGGCCCGCCAGAAGACGGCCACGTGACCCGACATCATCGCAGCGACGCAGCGCACCCCGTGTGCACCGACGAGGCCGACGTGCTGGGGGCCGCCGTACGCCGGCCCCCGCTGGGACGCGGCCGCCAGTCCGAGGCCGAACGCAACGACTTCCTCGTACTAGCCGCCGCCCGCGACGTGTTCACCACGCGCGGTGCCCAGGCGACCGTCGCCGCGGTGGCGCACCGCGCGGGCGTCGGCGTCGGCACCCTCTACCGCCGGTACGGCAGCAAGACCGAGCTGATCCAGACCCTCTGCCGCCTGACGATGGAGCAGATGATCGCCGAGGCGGAGGCGGCGCTCGCCGACGACGCGGATCCCTGGGGGGCGTTCGCGCGGTTCGTGCAGCGCTGCATCCGGCTCCGCGCCGGTGCGGTGTCCATCGTCGCCGGGACCATTCCGGTGACCCCGGACATGATCGAGACGAGTGACCGGGCGAGCACCCTGCTCCAGGCGGTCGTGGACCGCGCCCGGGTGGGCGGCGGGCTGCGCGGCGACGTCTCGCTCGTCGACATCCAGCGCCTCATCGAGTTGTTCGGCCGCTATCCGGGTTCGTTCCCCCTGGACGGCGACCATCCCGCCGAGCTGCTCGCCGAGGAACTCCACGCTCGGGAGCGGCTGGTGGCCCTGGCTCTGGACGGGCTGCGGGCACCGGCCGGCTCGCTCCCGGGCCCGGCCCCGACCTGGGCGGACTACCAGCGCCGCTGGATCGGCGCGTTCGCCCCGCCACCGTCGGCCGAGGCCGAGGCCGGGTCCGAGCTCCGCTCCAGATCCGAGTCCGCGCCCGGGCCCGCGCACGAAGCCGCGCACGAAGCAAGGTACGAAGCGGCGGACGAACTCCCGCCGGAGTGACCGCCGTCCCCGCACGCCAGACCGGCGCCTCAGGCCGAACGGTCCCCCGCGGCGCCCGCGCCCGCCGCCGCGGGGCTGTTCAGGCTCGGGTGGTTCTCCAGCATCGCCTGGAGGAAGCGCCGCATCCGCGGAGACGGGTCCAAGCCCAGGTCGGCGCTCAAGGTGCGCCGCAGGCGCTGGTACGCCTCCACGGCGTGCGCCTGCCTGCCGGACCGGTACAGCGCGAGCATCAACTGCGCCCGCACGTTCTCGTTGGTCGGATGGCGGGTCGCCAACGCGCTCAGTTCACCGATCAGTTCGTGGTGCCGGGCGAGCCGGAGATCCGCCTCGATCCGGGTCTCCTGAACGCTGAGCCGGTACTCCTCCAGCATCGCCGCATGCGCCCGCAACACGGGCCCGGCCTGGACGCCGGTGAGCGCCCGACCCTCCCACATGTCCAAGGCGCGGGCGAGCAGCGCCGAGCCGCGCGCGTCGTCGCCGTCCGCGAGCGCGTCGCGGGCCTTGCGTACCCCCTCGTCGAAGAGGTGCAGGTCGAGACTGCCGTCCGGCACCGAGAAGCGGTACCCGCGCTCGGCCGTCGCAAGTACCTGCTTGGCCGCGCGCATCGTGCCGATCTCGGGTACGCCGCACAGCACGCGTCTGAGATGCAGCACGTATGTCTGCAACGTGGACAGCGCGCTGTCCGGCGGTTGGTCGTCCCACAGCTCCTTGATGCAAACGCCAACCGGGATCACCTGGTTCGCGTTCAGCAGGAGCAGCGCGAGCAATTGTCTCTGCTTCGGCGCCTTGGGGACCGTCGGCGCGCCCACGCCGGTCATGCGCAGCGGGCCGAGGATCGCGAATCGCATCTGTCACGCCTCCGGGTTCCGGGGTCGTCCTCGACGGATGCTAGTCGGAGCAGTCTGTTCCGATAAGGCACTCCATGTAAACGATTGGTGACCTTGCGACAACCGGAACGACGGCTGCCGCGCCGCGGGTTCGCGTCTCGACCCGGCCCGCTCCGCCTCGCGCCGACTCGTACCGCGCCGTGCGCCGGCCGTTCGCCCCGCGCCCTTGTCGGGCTCCAGTGAGGCTCCAGACGTGCCCCGAACGCTGGTGCAGTCGTCTCGAACACACCATCGGATCAAGGGGCATCACGATGAATCAGCTCACGCTCGGGGGGTTCACCGACATCCTGCGCCGCGCCGCCGGCGAGGAGGAGGACGTCGACCTCGAAGGGGACATCGTCGAGGTCGCGTTCGCGGACCTGGGCTACGACTCGCTCGCACTGCTGGAGGTCGCGGCCATCGTGGAACGCGAGTTCGGGATCGCGATCGCCGACGAGGCCGTGCAGGAGGCCAGGACACCAGGGATGTTCATCGGCCTCGTGAACGGGCTGCTGGAGCAACCGGCATGAGCACGAGTGTCGCCGCGATCGCCGACCCGACGGCGCCGCCCCGATGGCTCGCCTGCCGGGGATGCGGCTCGCTGGTGTACGCGAAGCGGTTCGCGACCGCCCACCGGGTATGTCCCGACTGCGGCCACCACCATCCCCTGACCGCGGACGAGCGCATCGGCCAACTCTTCGACGCCGCAAGCGTGTCGCGGGTCGGTGGCGCCGCGTACACCGCTGACCCGCTCGGGTTCACCGACTCCAGACCGTACCCCGAACGGGTGGCTCAGGCCCGGGCCGCGACCGGGCTCGACGAAGCCGTCGTGTGCGTACGCGGGACGATCGAGGGCAGACCCGTCGTCGCCGCGGTCATGGACTTCCGCTTCATGGGCGGCAGCCTCGGCGGCGCGGTCGGCGAACTGGTCGCCGAGGCCGCCGAATCCGCGCTGCACGACCGCGTACCGCTGCTGCTCGTGTGCGCGTCGGGCGGAGCCCGCATGCAAGAGGGCATCGTCGCGCTCATGCAGATGGCCAAGACCAGCGGCGCCCTGGCCCGGCTGGACGCTGCGGGCGTCCTGACCGTGTCGCTGGTCACCGACCCCACGTTCGGCGGGGTGGCCGCGTCCTACGCCACGTTGTGCGACGTCATCGTCACCGAGCCCGGCGCCCGACTCGGGTTCGCCGGCCCCCGGGTGATCGCCCAGACGATCCGCCAGGAACTGCCGCCGGGCTTCCAGCGGGCGGAATTCCTGCTGGCACACGGGATCGTGGACGTCGTCGCCAAACGCGCGGAACTGCGCTCGGTACTGGCCAAGTTGCTGACCGCCGCGGCCCCACCGGAGCCGTCGGCCGCCGACGCCCTGAAGCCAGGCCCGCCGGACCCGCTCGTCCGTGATCCGGAGCTCCTGCCGCCACGCGACCCCTGGGCGACGGTCCGCGCCGCCCGAGCGATCGAACGACCCGGCACCCTTTCCTACTTCGCGCACCTCCTCGACGACTTCCAGGAGCTGCGCGGCGACCGTGCGCACGGCGACTGCCCGGCAATCGTCGGCGGCACCGCCCGGTTCGCCGGACGCACGGTCGTCGCCATCGGCCACGAGAAGGGCGAGAGCCTGGCCGAACTGGCGACGCGCAACTACGGCATGGCCACGCCGGCCGGCTACCGCAAGGCGATGCGCCTGATGCGGCTGGCCGCGAAGCTGCGGGCGCCCGTACTGACGTTCGTCGACACGCCGGGCGCATACCCGGGCATCGAGGCCGAGGAGCAGGGCCAGTGCGTCGCCATCGCCGAGAGCATCCGCCTCATGGCCGCGCTCCCGGTGCCGATCGTCAGCGTGGTCACCGGCGAGGGCGGCAGCGGCGGCGCCCTCGCGCTCGCCGTCGCCGACCGCGTGGTGATGCTCGCGGACGCGGTGTACTCGGTCATCAGTCCCGAGGGCTGCGCCGCGATCCTGTGGGACGACCCGGCGCGCGCCGCCGACGCGGCCGCCGCCCTTCGCCTCGACGCACGTGAACTCCTGGCACTCGGCGCGGTCGACGGCGTAGTCCCGGTTCCCGAAGGCGGACCGCAGGCCGACCCCGCGCGGATGGCGGCCGACCTCGCCGCCGTCGTCGGCGCCGCGCTCGACGCGCTCGTACCGCTCGGCGGCGAGCGTCTGATGGCCGAACGCCTCGCCAAATTCCGCGCGTTCGGTGCGCCCACCGGCGCCCCGAGCACGACCGCGGACACGACGGCGGACACGCCCTCGGACACATCCCCGGAAAGGTCCCCGGACGCACCCGTGGGCGCGCCCCCGCATCCGACCGCAGAGGAGCAGGACCAGTGACCCTCGCCCCGGAACAGCCCGTCCACGACCTCGCCCCCGACACCGCCGCCGAACTGATCGATCTGGTGGGCGCGGTGCGTGAGCACGCGACCCGCCTGATCGTCGACCTGAGCACGGCACCGTCCGCCGTGCGCGTACGGGCCGGCGACGTCCTCGTCGAACTGGAGTGGCAGTCCGCCGCACCCGTCGCACCCGACCACCCCGCGCCGACCGCCCCCTCCTCCACCCCCGCGACGGCGAACGCTCCCGCCGGTCCCGTGCCGCCCGACACCCGCGCCGCCGGGCCCCCCGGCGAACGCACCATCGCCGCACCCAGCGTGGGCACCTTCTACCGCTCCCCCGAACCCGGCGCGCCGCCCTTCGTCGCGGAAGGCGACCTGGTCGCCCCCGGCCGCCAGGTCGGCATCGTCGAGGTGATGAAGCTGATGATCCCGGTGCACGCGGACCGGGCCGGGCGTATCGCACGGTTCCTCGTCGACGACAACGAGCCCGTCGAGTACGGCCAGCCGCTCGTCGCGCTGGACGCCGCCGCGGAATGAGGGACGCATGTTCTCCACCGTGTTGATCGCGAACCGGGGCGAGATCGCCCTGCGCGTCGCGCGTACCTGCAAGGAACTCGACCTGCGCGTGGTCGCCGTGCATTCGACGGAGGACCGCGACTCCGCGGTCGTCCGGTTCGCCGACGAGGCCGTGCAGATCGGCCCGGCGGCCGCCCGGCACAGCTACCTCAGCGTGCCCGCGATCGTCGAGGCGGCGCTGCGCACCGGCGCGGACGCGGTCCATCCCGGCTACGGGTTCCTCTCCGAGGACCCGGTCCTCGCCGAGGAGTGCGCGGCCAACGGCATCGTGTTCATCGGGCCGCCGCCCGGGGTCATCGAGCGCTTCGGCGACAAGACCGCCGCCCGGGCGCTGATGCACGAGGCCGGGCTGCCGCTGCTGCCGGGCAGTCTGCACGCGCTCGGTACGGCGGACGAGGCCCTCGCGGTGGCCGACTCGATCGGGTACCCGGTCATCATCAAGGCCGCCGCGGGGGGCGGCGGGCGCGGCCTGCGGGTGGTGCCGGAGCCGGCCGCGTTCGCCCGCGCGTACCAGGAGACGCGGGCACAGGCGCAGACCCTGTTCGGCGACGGACGCGTGTACGTGGAGCGCTACTTGGGTTCGGCGCGGCACGTCGAGATCCAGATCCTGTGCGACGCGTACGGCAACGGCGTACATCTCGGCGAGCGCGACTGCTCGGTGCAGCGGCGCCACCAGAAGCTCGTCGAGGAGGCCCCCGCCCCCGCGCTGCCCGACGGACTGGCCGAGCGCATGGGCGAGTCCGCCGTCCGCGGCGCGCTCGCGGCCGGGTACGTCGGCGCCGGCACCTTCGAGTTCCTGGTCGCGCCCGACGGCTCGTTCTCGTTCATGGAGGTGAACTGCCGTATCCAGGTGGAGCATCCGGTCACCGAGATGGTCACCGGCATCGACCTGGTGCGCGAGCAGATCCGGGTCGCCGCCGGAGCCCGGCTGGCGTTCACGCAGGACGACGTCGCGGTGCGCGGCGTCGCGATCGAGTGCCGGCTCAACGCCGAGGACCCGCGGCGGGACTTCGCGCCCGCGCCCGGCGTGCTGACCCGGTTCGAGCCGCCGGGCGGTCCGTTCGTACGCGTCGACACACACGGCTACCCCGGCTACCGGGTGCCCGCGGTGTACGACTCCCTCCTCGCCAAGCTGATCGTCTGGGCGCCGGACCGCCCCGCGGCCATCGCCCGCATGCAGCGCGCGCTCGACGAGTTCCACATCACGGGGCCGGGCGTGCACACCACGGCCGCGTTCCTGCGCGAGGTGATCGACCATCCGCTGTTCCGGCACGCCAAGCACGACACCGCCTTCGTGGCGCAGTTCCTGGCGGCCGATCCCCACGACCCGGGAGGTTCCGTATGAGCACCGCTCCGTCCTCGCCCGCATCCGCCCGCGCCCCGCGCACCGCACTGGTGACGGGCGCGACCAGCGGCATCGGTCTGTCCGTCGCCCAGGCGCTCGGGGCGGCCGGCGACCGCGTGTTCATCTCCGCGCGCGACGCCGACAACGTCGAGCGCACCGTCAAGGACCTCGGCGACGCCGGCGTCGAGGCCGCCGGATCGGCGTGCGACGTACGCGACGGCGCGTCGGTCCGGGACATGGTGGCCGCCGCGGTGGACCGGTTCGGGCCGGTCGACATCCTGGTCAACAACGCCGGCCGCAGCGGTGGCGGGGTGACCGCCGAACTCCCGGACGAGCTGTGGTTCGACGTCATCGACACCAACCTCCACAGCGTCTTCCGGGTCACCCGCGAGGTGCTGACCGGCGGCGGACTGCGCGAGCGTGCCTGGGGGCGCGTCATCAGCATCGCCTCCACGGGCGGCAAGCAGGGCGTGGTGCTCGCCGCGCCGTACTCGGCCTCCAAACACGGCGTGGTCGGCTTCACGAAGGCGCTGGGCCTCGAACTCGCCCGCACCGGCATCACCGTCAACGCGGTGTGCCCGGGGTTCGTCGAGACGCCGATGGCCGCGAAGGTGCGGCAGGGCTACGCGGCGGCCTGGGACACCACCGAAGAGGACGTGCTCGCCCGCTTCGAGGCCAAGATTCCGCTCGGCCGCTACACGGCACCCGAGGAGGTCGCCGCGATGGTGGCGTACCTGGCCTCGGACGCCGCGGCCGCGGTGACCGCCCAGGCGATCAACGTCTGCGGCGGCCTGGGCAACTACTGAGCCGGACCCGCCAACGGCATCGGGCCCCGGCGCACTTCGCGCCGGGGCCCGATGCCGTCCGCACGCCCTTCCGCCGTCAGGGCAGCACCACGACCTGGGCCGCGTACGCGAGCCCCGCACCGAAACCCGCGAGCAGCGCCAGGTCGCCCGACGACGCCCGCCCGGACGCGAGCAGCGCCTCCATGGCCAGCGGCACCGACGCCGAGGAGGTGTTGCCGGACGTGACCACGTCGTCGGCGACCGCCACGTGCTCCGGCAGCCGCAGGTCGTGGGCCAGCACCTCGGTGATCCGCAGGTTCGCCTGGTGCGGGATGAACGCCCCCAGGTCGGCGGCCGTCACCCCGGCCTTCTCCAGCGCCGTGTGGCACACCTTGGCGATCTCCCCGGCGGTCCACCGGAACACCCTGCGGCCGTCCATGTAGAGGACCGGCGACGGCAGTTCGGGGTCGTCGCGGAACTCCCCCCAGGTGCGTGTCATGGTCAGGGCGTCGAGCGCCTCGCCGTCGCTCCCCCACGCCACGGGCCCGATACCGGGCTCGTCGGAGGGCCCCACCACCCACGCCGCCGCGCCGTCGGCGAACAGAAAGGCCAGCGACCGGTCTTCGGCGTCGATGATGTCCCGCATGCGCTCGGCGCCGACCACCACGACGTGGCGGGCGTTGCCCCCGCGGACCATCGAGTCCGCGAGGGCGAGTCCGTAGCAGCCGCCCGCGCAGGCCGCCGAGATGTCGAACGCCCCCGCTCCGCCGGCGCCGATCCGCACCGCGAGGTCGGGTGCCATTCCCGGGAGTTGGCGCAGGTGCGAGATCGTGCTCACCAGGACGCAGTCCACGTCTGCCGGTTCGATCCCGGCGGCGGCCAACGCCTTTCCGGCCGCGGTGGCCGCCATCATCTCGAGCGTCTCGTGCGGCCCCGCGAAGCGGCGCGTGCGGATACCGGAGCGCGACTGCACCCACGCGTCGGACGAGTTGATGAGCGCGCAGACCTCGGCGTTGTCCACCGAGCGCTCCGGGCGGTACGCGCCGACGCCCAGGATGCGCGCGTACCGCACGGGGGCCTGTCCTTCGAGTCGTTTCATCGGATCCCACCTCTCGCTACCGCCGTCGGCGAAGCCGCGTCCGCGGCCCGCCGGCACGGCCTGCCTTCCGCCACCCTCACCGCCGCGCCCCGAGCCCCGGTCGAGCACGGCTCGGGGCAGCGGCAGGGGTCACGGTGGTCCAGTGGTTCTCCAGCCGCGATGGAGCACCGTCCACGACCGTGGAGACACACCGGTCCCCGCGGCGATGGGAAGCCAACGATGCCCAAATACACCCTGGAAGACTTCCGGGCGACACTGCGTGACTGCACCGGCCTGGACGGCCACTCCGACCTCGAAGGCGACATCATCGACACGGAGTTCACCGATCTCGGCTTCGACTCCCTGCTGGTCTACGAGATCGCCACGAAGCTCCAGGACGAGTACAAGGTGGCCATCCCCGACGACGCCATCGACGACCTCAAGACTCCCCGCGGTTTCATCGATTACCTGAACGAGAGGCTCCCCGCATGAGTGAGCGGAGCGAGCGAATCAACAAGAGGATGCGTTTCGCGAATGCGGCCGCCGAGCGAAGCGGGGTGGCGGCATGAGTGAGCGGAGCGAGCGAATCAACAAGAGGATGCGTTTCGCGAATGCGGCCGCCGAGCGAAGCGGGGTGGCGGCATGAGCCGCCGCAGCGTCGTCGTCACCGGCATAGGGGTGGTGGCGCCGGGAGGGGTCGGGACCAAGGACTTCTGGGATCTGATCACCTCGGGCCGCACCGCGACGCGCCCGATCACGTTGTTCGACGCCGCGGCGTACCGCTCGCAGATGGCCGGCGAGATCGACTTCGACCCGGCCGAACACGGGCTGAGCCACCGCGAGGTCGCCCGCATGGATCGCGCCGCGCAGTTCGCGGTCGTCGCCACCCGCGAATGCCTCGCGGACAGCGGCCTGGAACTGTCCGGCCTGGACCCCGCGCGCGTCGCGGTCAGCCTCGGCAGCGCGGTCGGCGCGACGACCGGCCTGGAGAACGAGTACCGGGTCCTCAGCGACACCGGCCGCAAGTGGGTCCTGGACCACGACTACGCGGTCCCCGAGCTGTACGCCCACCTGGTCCCCAGCTCCTTCGCCGCCGAGGTCGCCTGGGCGGCAGGTGCCGAGGGCCCGGTGACGATGGTGTCGTCGGGCTGCACGTCGGGCCTGGACTCGGTCGGCTACGGGCGGGACCTCATCGCCGAGGGCACCGCCGACGTGGTGCTCGCAGGTGGCACGGACGCGCCGATCTCGCCGCTCGCGGTCGCCTGCTTCGACGTGATCAAGGCGACCTCGCCGCGCAACGACGAACCGACCACCGCGTCCCGGCCGTTCGACCGGACCCGCAACGGCTTCGTACTCGCGGAGGGTGCGGCCATGCTCGTCCTGGAGGAGTACGGGCACGCCCGGGCCAGGGGCGCGCACATCTACGCCGAGATATCCGGTTACGCGTCGCGGTCCAACTCATACCACATGACCGGCCTCAAGCCGGACGGCATCGAGATGGCCGAGGCGATCCGCGTCGCGCTGGACGAGGGCCGTACCGACCCGACCCAGGTCGATTACGTGAACGCGCACGGCTCGGCGACCAAGCAGAACGACATCCACGAGACCGCGGCGTTCAAGCGGGCGCTCGGCGCGCACGCGTACCGCACGCCGGTCAGCTCGATCAAGTCCATGATCGGGCACTCCCTCGGGGCGATCGGCTCGATCGAGATCGCGGCGTGCGCCCTGGCGATCGAACACGGCGTGGTCCCGCCGACCGCGAACCTCCACGAACGCGACGAGCAACTCGACCTGGACTATGTGCCGTTGCACGCGCGCGAGCAACTGGTCGACGTCGCCTTGTCGGTGGGCAGCGGGTTCGGCGGCTTCCAGAGCGCGATGGTGTTGCGTCGGCCCGAGGGGGTGCGGTCGTGACGGCCGTGTCCACAGCCGTCGGCGCACCGGCCGGGACGACGGTCGTCACCGGTCTGGGCGTGCTGGCACCCAACGGACTTGGCACCGAGGCGTATTGGTCCGCGACGCTGTCGGGGCGCAGCGGGATCGCGCCGATCACCGAATACGACGGGTCGGGCTACCCCTGCCGCTTCGTGGGCGACGTCGTCGACTTCGACCCGACGGAGCACGTACCGAGCCGGCTGATGCCGCAGACCGATCCGCTGACGCGGTTCGCCGTCGCGGCTTCCGACTGGGCGGTGGCCGACGCCGGGATCGCCCCCGGCAGCGTGGACGACCTGGGGATGGGTGTCGTCACCGCGAACGCCTCGGGCGGCTTCTATTTCACCCAGCGCGAGATCCAGAACCTGTGGACGAAGGGTCCCGCCCACGTCAGCGCGTACCAGAGCTTCGCGTGGTTCTACGCGGTCAACACCGGGCAGATCTCCATCCGGCACGGCATGCGCGGACCTGGCGACGTCCTGGTGGCCGACCAGGCGGCCGGGCTCGACGCGGTCGGCCATGCCCGGCGGCAGATCCGGCGCGGGACACCGCTGGTGGTCACCGGCGGCATGGAGGCCCCGCTGAATCCGTACGCCATGGTGGCGCAGATGTCGCACGGCAAGCTGAGCCGGGCGCGGGTCGCGGAGCGTGCGTACATGCCGTTCTCGCCGGACGCGGACGGGTTCGTCCCGGCCGAAGGCGGCGCGATCCTGGTGACCGAGGACGCGGCCTCCGCGCGCGAGCGCGGGGCCCCGCGGTGCTACGGGGAAATCGCCGGGTACGCCGCGACGTTCGACCCGCTGCCGCAGACCGGGCGGCCTCCCGCGCTGCGCAGGGCGGCCGAACTGGCGATCGTCGACGCGGGGTTGACGCCGGACGGCATCGACGTGGTATTCGCCGACGCGGCCGGCATCCCCGAGGCCGACCGCGTCGAGGCGGACACGATCACCGCGCTGTTCGGGCCGGAGGGCGTCCCGGTCACCGCGCCGAAGACGATGACCGGCCGCATGCTTGCGGGCGGCCCGCCGGTGGACATCGCCGCGGCGCTGCTCGCGATCCGCGACCAGGTGATCCCGCCGACCGTCAACGTCCCCGAACTGCACCCCGGTTGCCGGCTCGACCTGGTCAGGGACCGGCCCAGGGAGGCCCGGCTGACGACGGCGCTGGTTCTGGCGCGCGGCCACGGGGGCTTCAACTCGGCGCTGGTGGTGCGGGCCGCCGCACTGTGAGGACGGCGCAACCGTGCGACCGCGCCGACGACGCCGCGGCACGCACGAACGGCCGGGCCCCGGGGGAATTCGGGGACCCGGCCGTCGCCGTGTTCAACCGGCCTTCGCGACCCCGTCGGCGGACAGCGCCGCGACGGCCGCGTCGAACACCGCCCGGTCGCGGTCCGCGGGACCGGGCTGCGGGGGAAGCAGCGGGAGCGTCGCGGACGCCCCGGAGCGCACCGCCCGGTGCCGCTTCGCCCAGCCGACCAGCTGCTGTCCCGGGCCCGCCTCGACGAGGGTGAAGTCGCCGGTGGACAGCAGCGCGTCCAGGGCGGGCCAGAACAGCACCGGCGCCGCGATCTGGTCCGCCCAAAAGGCGGGCCGCAGAGCGTCCTCGGCGCCGACCGGCCGGCCCGTGGCCGTGGACTGGACGAGCACGCTCGGCAACCTCAACTCGATGCCGGCGAACGCCTCGCGGAACACCCGTGCGCCCTCGGCCGCCGCGGGACTGTGAAAGGGCAGGTCGCCCGCCACCGCCCGGCACACGAGCCCGTCCTTGCGCAGTCGCGACGCGGCCTCCGCCAACGGGCCCCGGGCACCCGCGAGGACGCTCTGCCGAGGGCCGTTGACCGCGCCCACGACCACCTCCGTACCGGTGTACGGGGCGAGTTCGCGCGCCGATGCCGCAACGGCCACCATGCCGCCCGGGCCGATCGCGGCGAGCGCGTCACCGCGGCTCGCGAGCAGATGGCCCGCGGCCGCGACGTCGAAGACCCCGGCCAGGCCCGCGGCGGCGAACTCGCCGACGCTGTGCCCGAGGAGAGCGTGCGGGACGACTCCGTAGGCCCGCAGCGCCTCGCCCAGGGCGTACCCGACGGCGAACAACAGCGGTTGCGAACAGGCGGATTCGTGGATCGCGCCAGCCGGGGCGTCGGCCGGATCGGCGGCCAGCCACACGGCGCGCAGGCGCTCCGCGTCGCCGCCGGCCGTCGCGTATGCCTCGAACAGGCGGTCCAGCGCGGCCGTGAAGCCGCCGTCGTTGCCGTAGAGTCCGGCGCCCATGCGTGCGTACTGGGCCCCCTGCCCGGGGAGCATGAGCACGACCGGGCGCGCCGCCGAGTCACGCATGGCAGTCCGGCAGGCGCCCGTGGAACTCGACCATCTCCATGAAGGAGGCGACGACGTCCAATGGCGTCCCCAGCTCGGGCCCTTCGGAGCCGGCGAGTTCGACGTACGCCCGGTGCAGGTTGCCCACCAGTCGCTCCGGGTCCAGGAGTTCGGCGAAGCTGCCGGGCTCGGCCGCCCGGGCGGCTTCCAGCGGGCTCATCCCGGCGGCGGCCCCGGCGCGGGCCGCCTCTTGAATCCAACTCAGGTACGCGGCGTTCGCGTCCAGGATCTCCGGGCCGCCGACCGGTCCATGGCCCGGCACCACGGTGGTCGCGCCGAGGGCCCGCATCTGCGCCAGCACGTCCAGGGAACCTTGGATGGACCCCATGAGGCAGTAGGGCGTCACACCGGACATTGCGATGTCCCCGGTGAACAGGACGCCGCGGTCCGGGATCCACACCACGACGTCGTTGGTGGTGTGCGCGGTGCCGAAGTGGATCAGCTCGATGCCGATGCCCCCGCGGTTCAGCGTCGCGCGGTCGCGGAAGGTCAGCGACGGCAGGGTCACGCGTACGTCGCCCCATCCGACGTCCGGCCACAACTGCGTGAGGCCGAGTCCCGCGGCGGTCATCTCGGTGCGGGTGCGCTCATGCGCGACGAACAGCGCGTCGGGGGCGAAGAGATGGTTGCCAAAGGTGTGGTCGCTGTGGTGGTGGGTGTTCACCACGACGCCGGGACCGCCCCCGGCCACGTCGGCGACGGCCTTGCGCAGGCGTACCGCGCGTTCCTCGGTGGCGACGGTGTCGATGAGCGCGGTCTCGCCTCCATCGGTGACGATCCCGCAGTTGTTGACGCACCAGCCGCCGTCGGGCTGGACGTACGCGAATACCCCGTCGGCGACTTCCTCCGTTCGCGGCGGGGCGAGCGCGCTGTTGTCGAGTCCCACGGCGGATTCCTCTCGGTGGTGACCACCGGTCGCCGAGCGGGCGACCGGTGGTGGTGATCGGTGATCGGTGACGGGTGGTCGGTGGTCGGTGGTCGTGATGGGTCGTTCCACTCCCGCGCACGAGCGCGTTCGCGCTCAGACCCGCGGGGCCCGTGCCAGGGACTCGACGGTCTCCTTCGCCCGCCGCAGCGTGGTGCGGCTGTTCCCGCCGATCGCCTCGCGGACCGCGGCCTTGGCCGCCGCGAGGTCCGTGTCGGGGCCGAGGACCGTGGCAATTCCCGCCGGCTCCAGGACGATCCGGTGCCGGCCGACCGCGCGGGCGCCGTGTGCCGTGCCGGTCACGGTCCATTCGCCCAAGTGGGCGGTGGCGACCGGGGGCAGGACGAGTTGCTTGTAGACGATGCGGTGGCCGGGGCGGCCGATGCGGATGGAACGCAGCGAGTGTTGTTCGCCGCGGTGGTTCCGTACGTCCATGTCCATGGTCTGCACCCCGTCGGCGTCCTCGGCCAGTTCGAGTGCGACGACGTGCGGAAGGGCGTCGGGCCACCGTTCGGCGCGCCAGAGGAAGTCGTGGACCGCCTCGGCGGACCCGTCGATGTCCGCCGTGTCCTCGAACTCCAGGAGCAGGTCGGCGGCTTCGTCCTGCTCCGCGTGCCGGCGCAGCGCCGCGAGCTCGGCCTCGCTGTTGGCGTCGACGACGGCATGCACGGCGTCCGGTCCCAGCGCCGCGTCCGGGCGCATCGTGAAGTCGTGCGTCAGCACCACGAGCGTTCCGTCGCCCTCGGGTTCGACGATCCACTCGCCGCCCATCGCGGCGAGCGGGGCGCGCGGCGTCTGCTGGTCGAAGCGGATGCGCCGGGCCACCGGGTCGAGCGTGCGGCGCGACGTCCACTGCGCCACCTCGCCGCCGGCGGTCGCCCAGATCGCGAACTCCTCGCTGGTGCCCTGCTGTTCGAGCACCTCGACGTGCAGGGTCGGGCCGAACACCAGGGGCCAGCCCGCGACGTCCGCGAGCAGTGCATACACGGTGTCGGGTGGCGCGGCGACGGTGATCCGGTGCTCGGTCTCGTACGTGGTCATGCGCGTGCCTCCTCGGCGACGACGGCTCGCGGACCACTGTCATCGGCGCGGGTGGAGCGGGGCTGGAGCGCGGATGGAGCCCGTCCGTCGGGCGTCGCTCGGGATTCGAGCACGTTTCCAGGCCGACCCGGCAGGCTCGCCGGAGATGCCACCGCAGTCGGCGGGGCGCGAGCCGAGGAGGCACACGATGGCGGCGGTCAGCGGGGACCTGTACGTGGAGGTCCAGATGTTCTACGCACGACAGATCGCGATGCTGGACGACGGGGACTTCGAGGGCTTCGCCGGCACGTTCCTGCCGGACGGCGTCTTCCGTCCGGCGGGCGGCCGGGCCGAGGTGTGCGGGCGCGAGATCATCGCGAAGGCGTCCGAGGCCGCCTCCGACCGGTTCGACGGGGCCCAGCCGAGGCATTGGTTCGACATGCTGCGGGTGACGCCCGAGGCGGACGGCGGGATCCGCACGAACTACTACGCGGCGATCAGCATCACCGCCTCGGACGGCTCGACGCGGTGGGAGCCGACCTGCGTGGTCGAGGACGAACTCGTTCGCGTGGACGGTGAATTGGCCAGCCGGTCGCGCACCGTCGTACGGGACGACCTGCCTTCGCGCTGACCGGGTGCGGACGTGCGTGCGGGGTGGCGGGGCCGACGCGGCCCGCCACCCCGCACGCGTCTTCACACCGACGCCAGCAGATGGTCCACGAAGGCCTCCGCGCCCGAGTCGAACTGGAGCGCGACGTGGCTTCCCGCCGCGTGCACGTCCCGCCAGGCCCGCTGCAACGGGTGCGAGTCGGACTGGGCGCGCGTGCCGCCGCTGCGGAAGAGCCGGTCGACGGCCGACGTCATCAGCTCCACCGCCAGCGCCGCGTCGCGGCCGTTGCGCGCGACCTGCGCCCCGGTGACCGCCGCGTCGTCGTCCGCCCCCGCGGCGATCCGTCCGAGCAGCATCTCCGCGATGTCGATCTCGCCCGCCGCGCGGGCGACCGCCGTCTGGACGGCCGGCGAGCGCCCCACCGGTCGGCCGTGGACGTCCTGCTTGTCGGCGAGCCACCGCGCGGACGACACCAGCGCCCCGCGCGCCGACCCGAGCACCGGCGCCGCGAAGGTGAGCCCGTTGACGGCGAGGAGCGGCACGTTGTGGCAGCGGGCCGGCGAGTCGGAGCCCTGTCCGCCCACCATGTCGGCCACCAGGAAGCTGCGTTGCTCGGGCACGAACACGTCCTCGACGACCAGCGTGTTGCTGCCGGTGGCACGCATGCCGACGTTGTGCCACGTGTCCTGGATGTCGTACGCGTCGCGCGGCAGCGCGAAGAAGCGGCCCGGATCGCCGCCCGGCACACCGGGACCGCGTACGAGCGCCCAGTCGGAGAAGTCCACGCCGCTGGTGTAGGGCCAGCGCCCCGACAACTGCCAGCCGCCTGGCACCGCGCGCACGTCGCCGGTCGGGGCGAGCGCACTGACCACGCAGGTGTCCGGGCCTTTCTCCCAGATCTCCGCCTGTCCCTCGGCCGGCAGGTACGCCGCGAACCGGGCCGTGTATGCCCACAGCGACGCGGTCCACGCAGCCGATGCGCATCCCTCGCCGACCACGGCCACCGCCGCGGTGAGTTCGCCGAACGACCCCGCCCGGCCCGCCCACCGGGTCGGCGCGAAGTGCGCGGCAAAGCCCGCCTCGACGAGTGCCTCGACGACCTCGGGGTGCAGGCGGCGCCGGACGTCCGAGGCGGCCGCGTGCCGGGCGGCGATCGCGGCGACCACCCGGGCGGCGTCCAGCAGCGGCGCGGTGGACGCCGGGTCCACGCACGCCCTGGGCAGCGGCCCGGGCACCGTGTCCGGCGGCACGGAACTCAGGTTGGGGCGGGGGCCTTTCACCGTGCCGGCCCTTGTGTCGACCCCTGCGCCGGCCCGACCGCGGCGCTGCCGTACGCGACGCCGCGCTCCGCGCCGTGCGCCGCCCCGTCGCCGGCGACCCGGCGACGGCGCATCCGCCACGGGCCGCCCTCGCTGCGCACCAGGGTGTCCTCCCAGATTCCGCTGCGGAACACCGTGGTCGGCGTACCGGGGCTGCTGTGCAGCACCAGGAAGCTGGACCGGGTGCGCACCTGCCGGACCACCGGCTCGCCGCCGTCCGCGCCGTCCCCGGCGTCCGCGCCGACGTCGCCCTCGGCGCTGTCCGGGGACTCGGGATGCACCGTCAGCATGCTCATCAAGTGGCGCCTGGTGACGCCCTGTTCCGCCAGGGCGGCGCCGGCCTTCGCGAGCCGGGCGAGGATCGTCCCGCGGCCGAACAACGGCGCGGGCAGCGCGTCGGTGTCGAACTCGGCGTCCTCGGTGTAGTCGTCGGCCCACACCTCGGCGTTATCGTCGTCGACGGCCTGCATGTGCCGTGCGTAGAACTGCTGGACCGAGAGATACAGCTCGGGCGTCACCACCGCCGGCCGGACCGCGCTCGGAGCGGTCTGCGTCATGGTTCTCCTCCCTGGGGCTCCGGCGCCGCGGCGCGGCACCTGCGGTCGAGCCTGGCAACGAGCCCTGGAGGCTGGCCGGAACCCCGCTCGAGGCGGGGCCGGACGGCCCGGTCCGAACCGCGGGGCCGTCCGGCACGACCCGTCAGCCGGCCCGGGCGGGGAGGTCGAGCGACAGGCGCCCGCGGGCCTGCGAGGGCATGTCGAGCACCGGGTCGCACGCCAGCACCGCCTGGTGCAGCCGGCGCATGCGCGGCGAGGGTTCCAACCCCAGTTCGTCGTGCAGGACTTGGCGCAGCCGGCGGTGCACGCTCAGGGCCTGGGCGGGCCGCCCGGACCGGTAGAGCGCTAGCATCAGCTGCGCGTGCAGGTTCTCGTGGGTGGGGTTCTGGGTGACCAACGCACTCAGCTCGCCCAGCAGTTCGTGGTGATGGCCGAGACGCAGGTCGGCCTCGATGCGCTGTTCCTGGACGCAGATGCGTTGTTCCTCAAGGCCGGTGAGGTAGCTCTGCAGGATCGGCCCGGTCTGGACATCCGCCAGCGCCGCGCCCGTCCACATGCCGAGTGCCTCGCCGAGTAAGCGGGAGCCCGTACGGTCGTCGTCGTGGTCGAGCGCCGTCCGCCCGTGGCTCACCAGCCGCTCGAACACGTGCAGGTCCAGCTCGCCCGGGTGCACCACGAGGAGGTAGCCCCCGTCCCGGGTCTCCAGGGTCTTGCGGGCGTCCTGGAGACTGCCGATGTGCGGCACGCCGCGCAGGGCGCGGCGGAGTTGGAGCACGTACGTCTGGAGCGTCGAGAGCGCGCTCGCGGGAGGTGCGGACTCCCACAACTCCTCGATGCACGAGCTCGTGGAGACCACTTGATTGGCGTTGAACAGGAGCAACGCCAGCAGTTGGCGTTGTTTGGGTGCGGTGGGGACGTACGAGATGCGCTGTGCGGTCATCCGCAGCGGGCCGAGCACACCGAATTCCATGAGAGCCTTCGCCTTCTCGACATCGTCGTCACATAGGGCGGTCGCAACACGCCATTGGGGTAACGGAGTTCGGGGTGGCGGCAGGGTCACGGCCCACCAGGTCGGACCTGGACGCGGTAGCGGTTCAGCGCATCACGACCCCGCATGCCGACCGGCCGCGGCAGCGCGCGCATGCGGCGACCGCGGATCGTCGGTGTTTCGGATTCCGGGGCGGAGCACCCCTGGACGGCCCTTATGCCGCCCGCGAATTGGACGCCGTGGCGGTCAGGCGTCTTGCGGCGGTCTCCCGGTGCCGGGTGTCGTCATCTTTCCCCCGAAAGTTGGTCACGGCACGAAGCGTATGCCGGGAATCGTAGCTTGAGTCAAGGGCCGTTCTCGGCCCCGGATGTTAACGCCGGATTGCCTTCAGGGGATTCGAGCGATGCTTGCTCCGACGCTCCAGCAACGCGCGTCCGCCGCTCAAGCGTCCCTCCACCACAGGTACACCACCGGTGCACGCGACTACGGCCGACGGCCGGACACTTGGGGAGACTGCTGCCTCGCGCTGTCCAATCCGCGCGGGGAAGTCCGCGCGTGGCACCCTGCGCCTTGCGTTGGGCGGGTCACCTGCCGGTATACGCCAAACGACGGCAACCCGCCAGACCAGGTGATGGTTTGGCGGGTTGCCGTCGCGAACGTGGGTTCCGGGGCCGGGGCCTACCGGGGGGCGGGGCCTATCGGCCGAGCGCCGCCTTCAGGGCGTCGACGCGGTCGGTGCGCTCCCAGGTGAAGTCCGGCAGGTCGCGGCCGAAGTGGCCGTACGCCGCCGTCGCGGTGTAGATCGGGCGCAGCAGGTCGAGGTCGCGGATGATCGCGGCGGGACGCAGGTCGAAGACCTCGGTGACGGCCGTCTGGATCTTCTCGACCGGAAGGGTCTCGGTGCCGAAGGTCTCGACGAAGAGGCCGACCGGCTCGGCCTTGCCGATCGCGTACGCGACCTGGACCTCGCAGCGGCGGGCGAGGCCGGCCGCGACGATGTTCTTGGCGACCCAGCGCATCGCGTACGCCGCCGAGCGGTCCACCTTGGACGGGTCCTTGCCCGAGAAGGCGCCGCCGCCGTGCCGGGCCATGCCGCCGTACGTGTCGATGATGATCTTGCGGCCGGTCAGCCCGGCGTCGCCCATCGGGCCGCCGATCTCGAAGCGGCCGGTGGGGTTGACCAGGAGGCGGTAGCCCTCGGTCTCGATGCCGAGGTTCGCGAGTTCCGGCTCCACGACGTACTCGCGGATGTCGGGGGCGAGCAGCGACTCGAGGTCGATGTCGGCGGCGTGCTGCGAGGAGACGACCACGGTGTCCAGCCGGACCGGGCGGTCGCCGTCGTACTCGATGGTGACCTGGGTCTTGCCGTCCGGGCGCAGGTAGGGGATGGTCCCGTTCTTGCGCACCTCGGACAGGCGCTTCGACAGGCGGTGCGCGAGCGTGATCGGCAGCGGCATCAGCTCGGGGGTGTCGTCGCACGCGTACCCGAACATCAGGCCCTGGTCGCCCGCGCCCTGGCGGTCGAGCTCGTCCTCGTCGCCCTCGACCCGGGCCTCGTAGGCGTCGTCCACGCCCTGCGCGATGTCCGGGGACTGCGAGCCGATGGAGATCGACACGCCGCACGATGCGCCGTCGAAGCCCTTCTTCGAGCTGTCGTAGCCGATCTCCAGGACACGGTCGCGGACAATCGTGGGGATGTCCGCGTAGCCCTTGGTGGTCACCTCGCCGGCGACGTGGACCTGGCCGGTGGTGATCAGCGTCTCGACGGCGACCCGGGACTTGGGGTCCTCCTTGAGGAGCGCGTCCAGGATGGAGTCGCTGATCTGGTCGGCGATTTTGTCCGGGTGACCTTCGGTCACGGACTCCGAGGTGAACAGTCGACGGGACACTTCGCTCCCTGAGGTTTGCAGCGGCTGCTGGCTGACGACTACGCGCAGGTTGGAGCACGTGCCGCCGGAATTCTGGCCCGAGTGTAGCCCGAAGGGGGGCGCCGACGTAGCAGCCGTCCAGCCACGTGGATGACGTGGCGTTCCTCACTCCCTGTCGGCAGCGGCCGCCAAGCACGCGGGGCCGACGGAGACCGGGAGCCGCGCCGAACAGCGGGCCGGGCGTGCCGCGGCGCCCGCGACGCCGGATCAGCCCGCCGGCGGGCCGAACAGCGCGGCGACCCGGTCCCACACCGCGTCGGCCAGGTCCTCCTTGGGGCCGAACGGCACCGGGGCCTCGCCGCCGTCGGCGCCCAGGATGACCGCCTCGTTGCCGTCGGCGCCGAACGTACGGGTCTCCCCCACCTCGTTGACCACGAGCAGGTCGCAGCCCTTGCGGGCGAGCTTCGCGCGGCCGTGCGCCAGCACGTCGTCGGTCTCCGCGGCGAAGCCCACGACGATCTGGCCGGGACGGGCGCGCTCGCGCGAGATCTCGGCGAGGATGTCCGGGTTCTTGACCAGCGCGATGGGGTCCGGCTCGGCATCGGTCTTCTTGATCTTGCCGCCGGCGTACGCGACCGGCCGGAAGTCGGCGACCGCCGCCGCCATCACCACGCAGTCCGCGTCGGCGGCCGCCTTCACGACGGCCTCGCGCAGTTCGACGGCGGTGCCGACGGGCACGACGTCCGCGCCCGCGGGGTCCGGGAGGCCCACGTTGGCGGCGATCAGGGTGACCCGGGCACCGCGGGCGAGGGCGGTGCGGGCCAGCGCGTACCCCTGCTTGCCGGACGATCGGTTGCCGAGGAACCGGACCGGGTCGAGCGGCTCGCGCGTGCCGCCCGCCGAGACGACGATGTGACGCCCTGCCAGGTCGGGCGCCTGGTTGCCGCGCAGCAGCGCGCGCCGGGCGGTCCGGAAGATCTCCTCCGGCTCGGGCAGGCGTCCCTTGCCGGTGTCCTTGCCGGTGAGCCTGCCCACCGCGGGCTCCAGCACGATCGTGCCGCGCCGGCGCAGCGTGGCGACGTTCTCGCGGGTCGCGGGGTGCTCCCACATCTCGGTGTGCATCGCGGGCACGAACACCACCGGACAGCGTGCCGTGAGAAGCGTGTTGGTGAGCAGGTCGTCGGCCAGGCCGTGGGCCGCCTTGGCCAGGATGTCCGCGGTCGCCGGGGCGACGACGACGAGATCCGCGGACTGCCCGATGCGCACGTGCGGCACCTCGTGCACGTCGTCCCACACGTCGGTGGCCACCGGCTGCCCGGAGAGCGCCGCCCAGGTCGGCGCCCCCACGAACTTCAGCGCGCTCGCGGTCGGCACGACGCGTACCTCGTGCCCGGACTCGGTGAACCGCCTCAGGACATCGCACGCCTTGTACGCGGCGATGCCGCCGGCGACGCCGAGGACCACACGGGGACGCTGCTGGGTCATCGCTTCTCCTGCATCTGCCGCGCACGGGGCCGGTGGGTTCATGCATGTTGTCCGTGCCTACGGCTTTCGAGCGTAGCGACGCCCGGATGCGCCCGGCGAACCGGCGGGCTCGCGGGTGCGTCGCAGATGTCGTCGGGGGGAATCCGGCAGGAACACCGAGTACCGCTTCTGAGTACGAACGCGGATGGCCCGGCGTCGCGTGCCGCGCGACGCTGGGGGCACGGAGCGGGGAACTCCGTTTTCGGGCGCGGTCGATCGCCCGCGAGAAGGGTCCGACGACCGCGACCAGCGTGCGCACACACCCGCGTGCGTACCGGGGGAGACTTCGATGATCGACATCAATTTGCTCGCGGATCCCGCGAGATGCCCGGATTGCACGGGCCCGTTGCCCGCGCCAAGGCCGTCGATGTGCGAGCGTTGCGCGCTTCCGCTGACCGGCCCGCTGGCCGCGGAGCTGTGGACCGTCAGCACTGACGCCAAGCGGCTGCTGGAAAAGCGGACGGTGATCCTGCGCCGCATGCGTGCCGCCACCGTCCCGGTGCCCAAGCCCGCGTCCCCGCCTGCCGTGGGGGCGGGCGCAGGGACAGGCGACGACGCCGCGGGGACCTCTGGGCCGCCGCGCATGCCGGTCGGCACCGCGACACACCCGCCGGTGCAGCCGGTGCCCACCGCGCAGCGCGGCGGACGGTGGCGGCGCGAGGTGTTCGGGGCACTGCCGGTGACCCGCGCGTCGGCGACCGCGGCCGCCGGCACCACGACACCTACTGCTGCCTCTGCTACTGCCTCTACTACTGCGCCGACCGCTCAGGCGGCCGCGGCGGCCGCCGCGGCTCTGAGTCCGGCCGCCGCTCCGCCTCGGCCGTCCGGCCAAGCGCCGTGGAACCGCAGTGCGGCCCGGCCCCCGGCCGCGCACGGGACGGGTGCCGGTCCGGGTGCCGCCCCCGGCTCCGCCCCGGCCGTCGAGGTCGGGCGCCGCCGGGTCGCACGTCTCATCCTGGGCACCGGCGTGCTGTTCCTGATCATCGCGGCGATCGTCTTCGTCGCGATGACCTGGCAGCGCACCGGCACCGGCGGGCGGGCGATCGTGATGGCGCTGATGCTGGTCGCCGCGGCGGCCGGTACGGCCGTCGCCGAGCGCCGCGACCTGCCCCTCACCGCGGAGGCGTTGGGCGTGGTCGCGGTGGCCTTGGGCCTGCTCGACGGTTACGCGGCCTACGCCGCCGACCTCGGAGGAGTACGCGGCTCGGGGGGTCTGCTGGTCTCCGCCGTGACCGTGGCCGCCGTCGGCGGCGCGGCCCTGGCCGGAAGCATGGTCCTGGGCCTTCGCACCTTGCGGGTGTCCGCTGCTCTGCTGCTGCAGGCACCCGTTCCGCTGCTGGCCGGGCACATCGGCGAGTCGCGCGATTCGCTGCTGCCTCTGGCAATCGGGTTCACCGCCCAGGCGGCGGCCGAAGTGGCGCTGCTGCACTGGGCGTTCCGTACGCCGGTCGACGCCGCGGTGAAGGCCGACGGCCACGCCGCCCCGGCCCGCTCGCTGCCCAAGTCGCCCGCGGTTCGCACCGCGCTGTTGGCCTCGGCGGCGTACTGGCTTGCGGCGTTCGGGCTGGCGGTGTCCGAGGCGGGCCGCGGCCCGGCCGCGATCACCATGGTCACGGTGGCCGTGACAGCCGGCTTCGTGGCGCGGGTGATGCGCGCGTTCGGCGCGATCCGGCACGTCGCCTCGGGTGCGGCCACGGTGGCGTTCTGCGCGACGCTCCTGCTGAGCGCGGCCCTGACGGACGACGACGGTTCGGGCTCCGACATCTCCACGGGATGGGCCGTCGCGGCGTTGTCGGTGTTCATGCTCGTGCTGGTGGCCTTGGTCCACGCGGTGCCTCGGGCGTACCGGGCCGGCCCGCTGGTGGTGCTCTCGCTGCCGTTCGCGGTCGGCGCGGTGACGGCCGTGGTGTCCGTGGCCTCGGCGCTGTTCGGACCCGTTTCCTGGTTGTCGCACCCGTGGTCGGCCGAGGACGGGGGCTGGACCGGCGCCCGGGACGTCCTGACGCCGTCCGGGCACTGGGAACCGGGTGCCGCTCCCTCGGTGATCATCGTCGCGGTGGCGCTGACCGTCGGCGTCGCGGCACACCAGCTCGGACGCCGGGCCTGGTGGCGCATGCTCGGGCTGATCACGGTGGTCTCCGAACTCGTGGTCGCGCCTTTCGTGTTCGACGTTCCGATGCCGGTCGCGATCGCGTACCAGGTGGTCGCGGGTGCCGGGCTCACCGCCGCGGCGGGCCGGCTGTTCCCGATCGCCTGGCAGGCGCATTCCGCGCGGGCGGCGGGCTTCGCCCTGGTGGCGCTCGGCACGGTTTGGTCGCTGGCGGACGAGGCGGTCTCGGTCGCCGTGTGGGGGCCGGGGGCGCTGGTGCTCGTCGGGCTGGCGGCCGCGGTTCCGGCGACACTGCGGCCCGCCCTGGCCGGGACGGCCACCGCGATGCTGTTCACCGACGCCGCGATGGCCGCGGCCTGGCGCGGTGTCGACGGTCCGGTGATCGCGGCGGGTCTGGCGGTCGCGGCCTCGGCGCTGGTCGCGGCCGGGGTTCCCGTCGCGCGGCGGCGGCCGGCCCTGGGCTGGCCGGTCGTCGGCGTCGCGGGCGCCTGGGCACTCGGCGCCGCCGCGATGGCGCATCCCGACGAGCGGGCGTTCGTGACCGCGCGGGGCGCGGTCACCGCGGCGGCGCTGGTGGGTGTGCTCGCCGACGCGGCCGAACGCCGGCCCACGTGGGCCGGGGCGGCCGCCGCCGGGGCGGTCTCCACCGCGGCCGTCGGCGCGTACGCGGCCGGGGCGTCGGCCTCGTGGTCGGCCGTCGCGGCAGCCGCGACCGCCGGGCTCATCCTGGCCGCGGGCCCGTCGGCGCACACCCGCCGCGTGTCCCTGGTGAAGGGCGCCGTCCCCGACCGCGTGCTCCTGGCCGGAACGGTCGAGGCGCTTGCGGCGCTCGGCCTGACGGCCGCCGTACTCAACTCGCTCGGCGACGAGCGCGCCCGGACGGTGGCGGTGGCCGTCGCGGCGTTCGCCGCCGCCTGCCGCATGCCGGCCCGGCGTTCGGCCGCGCCGGGTCTGTGGCCGCCGGTCCTGGCCGCGCTGCTGGTGCTGACGACGGTGTTCGCGGCCATGGCCGCGGATGCGCCGGACAGCCGGGTCGCGCTGCTCGTCGTGTGCGTCGCGTCGGCGCCGTACGTCCTCGTCCCGCACCTGCGCGCGTCGATCGTGCCGCTGCCGGTCGCCGTGGTCGTGGTGCTGGTGTGCTCCGCGGGCGCCGGGTTCTTCGGCGTCGTGGGCACCAGGCCCGAACTGGCGTGGTTTGCGCTGCTGGTCACCGGGGCCGCGGGGGTTCTCGCGGGCGGTGTCCCGTCCCGGGTGCCGGGGATGACGGACCTGCGCCGGGCCTCGGCCGGCACGGGGGCGGCGCTGCTGCTCGCGGCGTACTGGACGGGGCTCGGTACGGCGGGCGTGGCAGAGCCCGAGCCGTACACGGTCCTGCCCGGCGTGCTGCTGCTCGCGGGCGGCCGGTGGTTGCGCGGGCGCAGGCCCGAGCTGCACTCGTGGGCGGCGTACGGTGCGGGCCTCGCGCTCACGCTGCTGCCGTCCCTGCCGCTCGCGATCTCGGACGACGCCGCACTGCGGCCCGCGCTGCTCGGTGCCGCGGCGCTCACGAGCCTGGTCGTCGGGGCCCGTTTCCGGCTCCAGGCCCCGCTGCTCATGGGTGTGGGCACGCTCGCGGTCCTGGCGGTGTTCCAGCTGACGTCCCCGGTGCTGGCCGCGTACCACGCGCTCCCGCGCTGGGGGATCTTCGCCGGCGCCGGCGCGCTGCTCATCCTGCTGGGCTGGACGTACGAGCGCCGGTTGCGCGACCTGGCCCGACTGGGCCGCACGGTCCGCGCGCTCGACTGACCGGCGGTGCGGCGCATCAGGTGAACGGCTCGGCCCCGCCTCCCGGACTTGTCCCGGGCGGCGGGGCCGAGCCGTTTCGCCAGCCGAGCCGTTTCGCCAGCCGAGCCGTTTCGGCAGCCGAGCGGCTTGGGCAGCCGATTCGTTCAGGGACGCTGCCCGCCGCGCCGCGGGCTCTTCGAGGCGTGCGCCGTCACGTGCCGGGCTTGCGCAGCGCGTCCAGTACCTCGGCGACGCATTCCGAATCCGCGCGGTAGGGCAGGTAGAAGCCGAGTCGGTCGGCACCCGCGAGCGCGGCCCGCTCACCGAGGATGCGGGCCGCCTCGGTCGGCGTGCCCACCGCGACGAGGCGGTGCAGGAGGGTGTCGTCGACGGCCGCCGGGATGTCCGCCCAGCGCCCGGCCTTGACCAGGGCGTGCAGTTCGGGTTGCAGGTCGCCGTACCCCTCGGCTTCGAGAACGGGCCGGTACGCGGGGGTCGATCCGTAGAACGCGACCATCGCGCGCGCCCCGGCCACCGCGCGCTCGTGCTCCTCCTCGGTCCGGGCCGCGGCCACGATGACGTCGAGGACGACCGCGAAGTCGTCGCGCGTACGCCCGGCCTCGCCGAGTCCGGCCTCGACCGACGGCAGCAGGTGTCCGCGCAGGTACGCGTCGGTGTTGAACGGGTGCACGAGCAGGCCGTCCGCGGTCGCGGCGACCATGCGCAGCATGCGAGGCCCGACGCCGCCCGCGAGCAGGGGCGGGGTGCCATACGGGTTGGGCCCGGGCGACAGCGTCGGCGGCATCAGGGTCAGGTCGAAGAAGTCGCCGTGGAAGTCCAGGCGCTCCCCGGTCTGCCAGCAGTCGAGCACGGTGCGCACCGCGCGCAGCGTCTCGGCCATGCGCTCGACCGGCCGCGACCAGACCGCTCCGTAGCGGCGCTCGACGTGTGCCTTGATCTGGGTGCCGAGGCCGAGCCGGAACCGGCCCCGCGAGGCAAGGTGCAGGTCGTACGCGGCGTGCGCGAGGTGCACCGGGCTGCGCGGGAAGGCCACGGCGATGTTGGTCATGACGTCGAGTCCCTCGGCCGCCGCGGGCACCAGCGGCAGGAAGACGTCGTGCGGCCCCTCGAAGGTGAAGACCCCGTCGAAGCCCGCGTCGCGCAGTTCCCGGGAACGCTCGGCGGCCTGGTGCAGCGGGACGTCCAGCAGCGTGTCGACGGGTAGCGCCCGTTGATCTGACATGCCGTCAGGAATAGGGCAGGCAGGCGACGGGGTCAAGAGCGGGTGCCGTGCCGATCCCGAAACGTGTCGCGCCCGGCCTGCCCACATAGGGGCGGACCGGGCGCGGCGGTGAACCGGGCGGCCTCGCGGGCCGCGGAGGGCCTCAGCCCTCGATGGGCTCCGCGGTGAGCATGCCGGAGTTGATCTCGCGCATGGCGATCGAGAGCGGCTTCTCGTGCACGTGGGTGTCGACGAGCGGGCCGACGTACTCCAGCAGGCCCTCGCCGAGCTGCGAGTAGTACGCGTTGATCTGCCGCGCACGCTTCGCCGCGTAGATGACCAGGCTGTACTTCGAGTCGGTGACCTCGAGGAGCTGGTCGATCGGCGGGTTGATGATGCCTTCGGGCGCGGAGGAGGTGACTGACAAGGCGGGGGCCTTCCCTAACGACCCTCGGCCGTGGGCGTGCACCACACGACGACAGGGATCTCTATCGATTCAGGAAACGTTCATCAAGGCTAGCAGTTCGCGTGAGACATCCTCGACGGACGTGTTCACGAGTGTCACGTCGAATTCGGACTCCGCGGCCAGTTCCACCTTCGCCTGCGCGAGGCGGCGCTCGATGACCTCCGGCGACTCGGTGCCGCGTCCGACCAGCCGGCGGACCAGCTCGTCCCAGGAAGGCGGCGCGAGGAAGACCAGGAGTGCGTCCGGCATCGCCCGGCGGATCTGCCGGGCCCCCTCGAGTTCGATCTCCAGCAGGGTCGCGACGCCGGCCTCCTGGCGGTCCAGGACCGCCTGGCGCGGCGTGCCGTAGCGGTTCCCCGCGAACTCGGCCCACTCCAGGAGTTCGTCGGCGGCCACGAGCTTGTCGAACTGCTCGTCGTCGACGAAGTGGTACTGCACACCGTCGATCTCACCGGGCCGGGGCTTGCGGGTGGTCGCGGACACCGACAGCCACACCTCGGGGTGCTGGCCGCGGAGATGCGCGACCACCGTGCTCTTGCCGACCCCGGAGGGGCCGGAGAGCACGGTGAGCCGACGCTGCTGCTGTGAGTCGTGCATGGTGCTGTTCTCAGTGCCGTTCTGCTGAGGCCGGTCGCGATGTGCCGGGCCCGGAAGGACGTGGTCCCACAGCGGGGACTACTTCCCGCCGAACTCGCGCTCGAGCGACGCGATCTGGTTCGACCCGAGGCCCCGCACGCGACGGGTCTCGGAGATGTTCAGCTTCTCCATCAGCTGCTTGGCGCGCACCTTGCCGACGCCGGGGAGGGACTCGAGCAGAGCCGAGACCTTCATCTTCCCGACGACGTCGTTGGTCTGGCCCTCCTTGATCACCTCGCTCAGCGAGGCGTTGGAGTGCTTCAGGCGGTTCTTCACCGCGGCACGCTCCCGCCGAGCCTCAGCGGCCTTCGCGAGCGCGGCTGCGCGCTGTTCGGGGGTCAGGGGCGGAAGAGCCACGCCGTGTCACCTCGGACTTCGATACACCGGATGGTTATGGGCCGCGGTTGCCCCTCTTGGGCCACCGCAACTGTGGAACCTAGCTGGTCACAGCGCCCGCGGCAACGCGAAACGCTCGACCGAGTGAGCTTGTGAGGGAGCCTAGTCCGCGGAACGCGCCGCGTCGTCCGAATCTGCCGAAAAGACCACCCCAGGGCATCTTTGGCGGACGAATCGACAGCACGTTCGGCCTTGAAGAACCGATACTTCGCAATAAAAGGAACAAAACTGCGAGCGGTCCTTAACCTGTGGAACCACTCACCGACGACGCGACGGGACGCGACGGCGACGCACTACGGATACTTCTCTCCCGATTCCGGGGCAGGGCCGTCGTCCTGCGGGCCCGGCAGCACGAGCACCGCGAGCGCCCCGCCGCCGACGGCCGTGCCGAAGTCCAGCTCCGCGCCGATCACCCGGGCCTGCCCGATCGCGATCGTCAGGCCCAGGCCCGTACCGCGCCCGCGCTCGCGGTGGCCCGAGCGGAACCGCTGCGGCCCGTGGTCCAGCAGGTCGGGCGGAAAGCCGGGCCCGTGGTCCCGCACGGTCACGGTGTGCCCGCCGACGACGACCTCGACCGGGGGCGCGCCGTGCCGGTGCGCGTTGACCACGAGGTTCCCGAGGATCCGGTCCAGGCGGCGGCCGTCGGTCTCGACGACGGCGTCCTCGACGAGCTCGAACCGGGTCGGCCCGGCGCCGGCCGCCTCCGCGGCGGCGACCACGCGGCGGACCGCGGCGCCGAGGCGGAAGGCGCGTACCTCGGCGGTCTCCCCCGCGGCGTCGAGCCGCGACACCTCCAGCAGATCCTCGACCAGCGCCTGGAGTGCACGCACGCGGTCGTGGACCAGCTCGGTCGGGCGGGACGCGGGCAGCAGCTCCGCGGCGGTGACCAGGCCGGTCAGGGGCGTACGCAGTTCGTGCGCGACATCGGCGGTGAAGCGCTGCTCGGACCGGAGGCGTTCCTGGAGCGCCTCGGCCATGCGGTCCACCGACGCGGCCAGGTCGCTGACCTCGTCGCGCCCGCCGATCCGGCCGACGCGCGCGTCGAGGTCGCCGTCGGCGATGCGCCGCGAGGTGCGCTGCACGTGCCGCAGGCGACGGCTGATGCCGGCGGACGCGGCCACGCCGACGAGCACCGTCACCCCGACCGCGAACAGCGCGGAGGCGACGATCGCCCGGTCGAGGTCGGCGCCGGAGCCGGCGACGAGGGCGTATTCGAGCCGCGTCGAGACCACGTGGTCCTCGACCGGCGCGGCGGCCCAGACCTCTTGGCCGACCGGCCCCCGGACCAGCACGGTGCCCTGGTGGCCCTTGGCCAGCACCCGGCGCAGCGCAGCCGGCAGTTCGGGGTCGTCGACCGCGGCGCCGGGGCCGCTGACCTGGCCGGTGCGGCCGTAGGCGCTGAGCGCCGCGTCCAACCGTGCCAGCGCGATGTCCCGCCCCCGGTCCAGCCGTTGCCGCTGCGAGGTCTCGTGCACGAGCAGGCCGAGCACGGAGGCGACCACGCAGGAGACGGCCGCGATCGCCACCGCGATGCGCAGCCGGATGGACGGGCGGAAGCCGCGGATCGGCCGCCGCGACCGGCGGTCGGCCATGTCGTCGGGCACCGCTATCGCCGCAGCTTGTAGCCGAAGCCGCGCACCGTCTCGATGCGGTCGGCGCCGATCTTGCCGCGCAGCCTCTGCACGTGGACGTCGACCACGCGCGTGTCGCCGCCCCACTGGTAGTCCCATACGCGTTCGAGCAGCGTGTCCCGGTCGAGCACGATGCCGGGAACGGCGCTGAACTCCAGCAGCAGGCGCATCTCGGTGGGGGTGAGCTGTACGGGACTGCCGTCGACGCGCACGTGGAGGGCGTCGGTGTCGACCTCCAGGTCCCCTACGACGCGCACTCCCGACGGTGGCCGCGGCGCCTGCTCCGGGGGTTCCGCAGTCGTCGGCGCCGGGTCGGACGCACCGGCGGCGGCCGACGACGGTCCGACGCGGCGCAGGACGGCCCGGATCCGGGCGACGAGGACGGCGCTCTCGAACGGCTTGGTGATGTAGTCGTCGGCGCCGGCCTCCAGGCCCGACACCATGTCGATGGGGTCGGCGCGGGCGGTGACCATGATGATCGGGACGGTGCTGCTCTCCCGGATCCGCCGGGTCAGCCCGACGCCGTCGAGGCCGGGCATCATCACGTCGGTGACGACCACGTCGGGCGGATCGGTGCGGAAGACCTCCAGGGCGGTCAGGCCGTCGGCGACGGTGCCGACCTGGAATCCGTACCGCTGCAGCGCGAGGGCGGTGGCCTCGCGGATGACGTCGTCGTCCTCGGCGAGGAGGACGCGGGGGTCGCCGGGGGCGTCGTTCACGGGGTGCTTCCCGGGGTCGTGGTGGCCGATGGACTCGCCGACGGGCTACCGCCGTTGGACACCAGGGGCGGTTGCCGGCGGAACTCGGTCTCGGTGCCGATCGGCTCCATCTCGCGGCCGTTCCAGCGGAAGCGGGTGCGGTACAGCAGGCTCGGGTTCTCGCGCGCGTCGCCGGGTGCGGCGACCGCCTGTCGGACGACCAGGTCCTCGCCGAGGCCGTCGACGGCATAGTGGTCGCCGAAGTACCAGAAGATGTCGAAAATCTGTCCGCCCGCGATGGTGTACGCGTACGTGCCGGTCCCGCCGCGCCGGTCGGTGACCGAGGTGATCAGCTCCGGCCGCCCGTCCCCGGTCAGGTCGCGGTACACCGGCGGGCGCAATCCGCACGCGTCCGGGCAGCGCCGCACCTCTGTCTTCGCGTCGGTGTCGACCAGGGGGTCGGCCGTCATGACGGCGCGGGCGTCGAGTCCGCGAACGTCGTCCCCCGCGGGTACGGCGACCGGCACGGGCGTCGGCGCGGGCCGCTCCGGCGTCGTCGCCCCCGGGGAGGGTGTGGCCGCGGGCTCCTGCGGCGGCACCGGGACGGTCTGGTCGGCCCACAGCGGCTGGGCGGTCGGGGGCGGCACCACCTTGCGCGCCTCACCCGCGTCGACGACGCCGGTGCCGTCGCCGCAGGCGGCCGCGAACAGGCCCGCCGCGAGGACCGCGGGCACCACCGCGACGGTCGCGCGGACACGCGACCGGGAGGTGCGGGGACGTCCCGCGCGCGGCGGGGACGCGGGCCGGGAGGGCGGTCTCCGGCGGGCGTTGGAGCGCATCATCACGTGTCACATCATGACCGAATATCGCCATTTGTCGCCTCGGTGCGCCCATATGCGTCAGCAAGGCGTCGGTCGTGTAACAGCCGCCCATCGGCCTTCCGGCAGTCGCGAATCGCCCTGGTCGCAGCGCGTTTCGGGGTGGTTCGCGGCCCGTACCGTCGAGGCGTCGCCGCGGCACCGGGCCGCGTCACCCCCTCGGGAGGGCACCATGTCGCCGCAGCGCAGCCGCCGTATCGCCGCCCGGCTTGCGGCGACGACGGGAGCGGCCGCGGCTATGTCGGCGGCCGTGTTCCTGACCGCCCCGACCGCGGGCGCGTCGACTCCTTCGACCGGGGTCGCGGTTTCGAGCGCGGTGGACGCTTCGCCGGCTCCGGCCGTGGCGGCAACCGCGGCGCCGTCCTCCACCGCGACTGCCGACGAGAGCGCCGTCGCGGAGCAGCCGACGCGGTCCCCCGGCGAACTGGGCGCCAAACGCGTGTCGTCGGCGCCCGGCAAGAGCGTCTACGTGACCGAGTACGACGACAACATCACCGTCTCGTCGGAGGCCGGAAGCCCTTCGGCGACGATCCGCACGGCCGGCGGCGGCTGGGTGGGCGTGCTGGCACCGGGCCGGAACGGGCCGTTGGCCAGCCCGACGTCGGGCTGGCACTACCTGCTGGTCGATGACGGGCACCCGTACGTCGACATGCGCTACGGCAACCAGAGCGGCCGCATCGAGGTGCCCGCGGCGCCGGCGCCCGCGAACCCGCGGACCGTGCCGGACGCCCGTACCGCGACGGACACCGCGGCCGCCGGGGCGTCCGGGGCGGACTCCGGGACCGTCGGGGACACGTCGTCGCGCGGCACCGCCGGCCTCGCCGCCGGCTCGACCGGCTCCGGCGCCCCGAGCCCGGCCGCGGCGACGTCCGGACGGGGCCTGTGGCCCTCGAAGTCGCAGGCCGCCTCGGGGGCGACCGACGGCACGAACCTGATCCTCTATTCCGGTGGCGCTCTCATCGCCGCGGTCGCGGTGGCCGGGGTGGGCTTCGCCGTCGTGCGCCGCGACCCCGACGGGCGCTTCTGAGCCCGTCCTGAGCCCACGATGGGCCCACGCCGTGCCGAATCCGCGGACGGGACTCTCAGCCGATGGCGGCCCGGCACTCGTCGGCGTACCGGCGGGCGGCCTCGCGCAGGGCCTCGTGGGACGGCCCGTGGCGCAGGATCTCGCGGCTGACGCTCGGCACGACGTTGCGTGCGGCGTCACCGAAGACCGTGGGGATGTCCTGCGGGGTGGCGCCCTGGGCGCCGATGCCGGGGGCGAGCAGCGGGCCGTGGATGTCGAGGTCCACGCCGACGTCGCCGAGCGTGGCGCCGACGACGGCGCCGACCGAGCCGAGCACCGGGGCGTTGGCGTTCTCGGCGGCGATGTGGCGCAGCATCACCGACGCCACGCTGGTCCCGTCGGCCGCGGTCGCGCGCTGCACCTCGCTGCCCTCGGGGTTGGAGGTCAGGGCGAGGACGAAGACGCCGGCGCCGTGCTCCTCGGCGAGGTCGAGGACCGGGCGCAGCGAGCCGTAGCCGAGGTACGGGCTGACGGTGACGGCGTCCGAGGCGAGCGGGCTGTTCTTGTCGACGTATGCCGCCGCGTAGCCGGCCATGGTCGAGCCGATGTCGCCGCGCTTGGCGTCCATGATCACCAGTGCCCCCGCGGCGCGTGCCTCGGCGACGGCGCGCTCCAGAACCGCGATGCCGCGACTGCCGAAGCGCTCGAAGAACGCGCTCTGCGGCTTGAGGACCGCGACCTGGCCGGCGAGCGCCTCGACCACGGTCCGGGTGAACGCCTCCAGCCCGTCGATGTCGTCGTCGAGGCCCCACCCCCGGAGGAGCGCCGCGTGGGGGTCGATGCCGACGCACAGCGGGCCGCGTTCGTCCATCGCGGCGCGCAGGCGGGCGCCGAAGGGCTGCACCATCAAAGTCTCACTCTCGAGTCGACCTTCAGATTGAGGTTTTTGCCGCTTTTGGCAGCGTAATCCCGCGGATCCTCGCAAATCCCCGCCGACCGCGGGGTTCGGCTCACCGTGCCGCGGCAGTGAGCTGGGCCAGCGAGGTACGCCCCGACGCGCGCAGCCGCGCGGACAGCCCCTTGTGGATCGTGCGGCACCAGAACGGCCCCGCGTAGATGAACCCCGTGTAGCCCTGCACCAGCGTGGCGCCGGCCTCCAGGCGCTCCCACACGTCGTCCGCGGTCTCGACGCCACCGACGCCGATCAGCACCATGCCGTCGCCGACGCGCGCCCGCAGCCTGCGCAGCACCTCGACGGACCGGGCCTTCAACGGCGCACCGGACAGGCCGCCCGCGCCGCACGCCTCGACCTCCTCGGGCGCCGACGCCAGGCCGCTCCGGCCGATCGTGGTGTTGGTCGCGATGATGCCGTCGAGCCCCAGTTCCACCGCGAGGTCGGCGACCGCGTCGATGTCCTCGTCCGCGAGGTCCGGCGCGATCTTGACGAGCAGCGGGACGCGGCGCGACATGACCGTGCGGTCCGCGGCGTCGCGTACGGCGGCCAGCAGCGGGCGCAGGTGGCCGACGGCCTGGAGGTCACGCAGCCCCGGGGTGTTGGGCGACGAGACGTTGACGACGAGGTAGTCGGCGTACCGGGCGAGCTTCTCGGTCGAGGCGACGTAGTCGGCGACCGCGCCTTCCTCGGGGACGACCTTGGTCTTGCCGATGTTGACGCCCAGCACGGTCGGCCGCTTGGGGCGCCGCGGGCCGCGCGCGTGCAGCCGGGCCGCGACCACGGCGGCACCGTCGTTGTTGAAGCCCATGCGGTTGACGATCGCGCGGTCCTCCACCAGCCGGAACAGCCGCTTCTTCGGATTGCCCGCCTGGGCCTGGGCGGTGACCGTGCCGATCTCGACGAAGTCGAAGCCGACCGCGCCCAGGTCGTCGATGCCGACCGCGTTCTTGTCGAAGCCGGCCGCCAGGCCGAACGGGCCGGGGAAGTCGATGCCGAACGCCCGCACCGCGAGCGCCGGGTCGCGCGGCGCCAGCAGCTTGGCGGTCGCGGCGCGGCCGCCCGGCACCCGGCCGACCGCCCGGATCGCCCCGAAGGCCAGGTGGTGGGCCTGCTCGGGGTCGAGGTTGCGGAAGACGTACTTGAAGAAGAGGGGGTAGCTCATGGCCTCGGGGTCCTCGTCGGGGGAAGCGGCGCGGGAACGGGCGTGCCGCGGACCGGCGTCCGGCGGACGGACGTACGGTGCACGGGCGTTCGGTCGGACGGCGGCATGCGAAGGGGTCCCCCAGACGACTCTCCGGAGGACCCCTGCGCCATCAGGTCAGCTCTCTCGCGCGGCGATCAGGTGTTCCGCGTGCTCCTGCAACGACCGCACCCCGATGTCGCCCGCGACCAGTGCGCCGATGCCCTGCACCGCGGCGGCGAAGCCCTGGATCGTGGTGATGCTGGGGATGCCGCGGGTGACCGCGGCGGTGCGGATCTCGTAGCCGTCGAGGCGGCCGCCGGTGCCGAACGGCGTGTTGACGATGAGGTCGACGCCGCCCTCGTGGATCAGCTGCACGATCGTCGGCTCGCCGTTCGGGCCGGGGCCCTCGCTGTGCTTGCGCACCACGGTGGCGGTGACGCCGTTGCGGCGCAGCACCTCGGCGGTGCCCTGCGTCGCCATGATCTCGAACCCGAGGTCCACCAGCGCCTTGACCGGGAACACCATCGAGCGCTTGTCGCGGTTGGCGACGGACACGAACGCGCGGCCCTTGGTGGGCAGGGCGCCGTACGCGCCGGCCTGCGACTTGGCGTACGCCGTGCCGAAGAACGCGTCGATGCCCATGACCTCGCCGGTCGAGCGCATCTCCGGGGACAGCACGGTGTCGACGCCGCGCCCGTACTCGTCGCGGAAGCGGTTCCAGGGCAGGACCGCCTCCTTGACCGCGATCGGCGCGTCCAGCGGCAGCGTGCCGCCGTCGCCCTCGGCGGGCAGCAGGCCCTCGGCGCGCAGTTCGGCGATCGTCGCGCCGAGCGAGACGCGCGCGGCGGCCTTCGCCAGCGGCACCGCGGTTGCCTTGGAGACGAACGGGACGGTGCGCGACGCGCGCGGGTTGGCCTCCAGCACGTAGAGGATGTCCCCGGCCAGCGCGAACTGGATGTTGATCAGCCCGCGTACGCCGACGCCTTCGGCGATGCCGAGCGTGGCGGTGCGCAGCCGCTTGATGTCGAAGCCGCCCAGCGTGATCGGCGGCAGCGCGCACGCCGAGTCGCCGGAGTGGATGCCGGCCTCCTCGATGTGCTCCATGACGCCGCCGAGGTACAGCTCCTCGCCGTCGTAGAGCGCGTCGACGTCGATCTCGATGGCGTCGTCGAGGAAGCGGTCCACCAGGACCGGGTGGTCGGAGACGAGGCCGGCGTTCTGCTCCAGGTAGGTCGCGAGCGACTCCTCGTCGTACACGATCTCCATGCCGCGCCCGCCGAGCACGTACGACGGCCGCACCAGCACCGGGTAGCCGATCTCGTCCGCGATGGCCTTGGCCTCCTCGAACGAGAACGCCGTGCCGTGCTTGGGCGCGGTCAGCCCGGCCTCGTGCAGCACCCGGCCGAACGCGCCGCGCTCCTCGGCGAGGTGGATCGCCTCGGGCGAGGTGCCCGCGATCGGCACCCCCGCGTCCTTGAGCGCCTGCGCGAGCCCGAGCGGAGTCTGCCCGCCGAGCTGCACGAGCACGCCCGCGACCGGTCCGGCCGCCTCCTCGGCGTGCACGACCTCCAGGACGTCCTCCAGCGTCAGCGGCTCGAAGTACAGGCGGTCGGCGGTGTCGTAGTCGGTGGAGACCGTCTCCGGGTTGCAGTTGACCATGACGGTCTCGTAGCCGGCGTCGGCGAGGGCGAACGCGGCGTGCACGCACGAGTAGTCGAACTCGATGCCCTGCCCGATGCGGTTCGGCCCGGAGCCGAGGATGATCACCGCGGCCTTCTCGCGCGGCGCGACCTCCGTCTCCTCGTCGTAGGACGAGTAGTGGTACGGGGTCTTCGCGGCGAACTCGGCGGCACAGGTGTCGACCGTCTTGTAGACCGGCCGTACGCCCAGCGCGTGCCGCACCTCGCGGACGACGTCCTCGCGCAGTCCCCGTATGGCGGCGATCTGCGCGTCGGAGAACCCGTGCCGCTTGGCCAGGCGCAGCAGTTCGGGGGTCAGCTCGCGCGCCTCGGCGACCTCGCCCGCGACCTCGTGCACCAGGTAGAGCTGGTCGAGGAACCACGGGTCGATGCGGGTGGACTCGAACAGTTCCTCGGGCGTGGCACCGGCCCGGATCGCGTCCATCACGGTGTTGATGCGGCCGTCGGTCGGCGTCGCGGCCAGCTCCAGCAGCGCGGCCTTGTCGCCGGGCTCGGCGGCGAAGTCGAACTGCGAGCCCTTCTTCTCCAGCGACCGCAGCGCCTTCTGCAGGGCCTCGGTGAAGTTGCGGCCGATGGCCATGGCCTCGCCGACCGACTTCATCGTGGTGGTGAGGGTGGCGTCGGCGGCCGGGAACTTCTCGAAGGCGAAGCGCGGCACCTTGACCACCACGTAGTCGAGCGTGGGCTCGAACGACGCGGGGGTCTCGCGGGTGATGTCGTTGGGGATCTCGTCGAGCGTGTAACCGACCGCGAGGCGGGCGGCGATCTTCGCGATCGGGAAGCCGGTGGCCTTCGACGCGAGCGCCGACGAGCGCGAGACACGCGGGTTCATCTCGATGACGATGATGCGGCCGTCTTCGGGGTTGACCGCGAACTGGATGTTGCAGCCGCCGGTGTCGACGCCGACCTCGCGGATGACCGCGATGCCGATGTCGCGCAGCCGCTGGTACTCGCGGTCCGTGAGCGTCATCGCGGGCGCGACGGTGATCGAGTCGCCGGTGTGCACGCCCATCGGGTCGAAGTTCTCGATGGAGCACACGACGACGACGTTGTCGTTCTTGTCGCGCATGAGCTCCAGCTCGTACTCCTTCCAGCCGAGGATGGACTCCTCGAGGAGCACCTCGGTGGTCGGCGAGAGCGCGAGGCCCTGTCCGGCGATGCGGCGCAGGTCCTGCTCGTCGTGCGCGAAGCCGGAGCCGGCGCCGCCCATCGTGAACGACGGGCGGACCACGACCGGGTAGCCGCCGAGCGTCTCGACGCCGGCGATGACGTCGTCCATCGTGTGGCAGATGACCGAGCGGGCGGACTCGCCGTGCCCGATCTTCTGGCGTACGCGCTCCACGACGTCCTTGAAGAGGTCGCGGTCCTCGCCCTTCTGGATGGAGTCGATGTTCGCGCCGATCAGCTCGACGTTGTACTTCTCCAGCACGCCGTTCTCGCTGAGCGCGACCGCGGTGTTGAGCGCGGTCTGCCCGCCGAGGGTCGGCAGCAGGGCGTCGGGGCGCTCCTTGGCGATGATCTTCTCGACGTACTCGGGGGTGATGGGCTCGACGTACGTCGCGTCCGCCACCTCCGGGTCGGTCATGATCGTCGCCGGGTTGGAGTTGACCAGGATGACGCGCAGTCCCTCGGACTTGAGCACGCGGCAGGCCTGGGTGCCGGAGTAGTCGAACTCGGCGGCCTGGCCGATGACGATCGGGCCCGAGCCGACGACCAGGACGGACTTCAGGTCGTTGCGCTTAGGCACTCTTGCTCTCCATCAGGGCGGTGTCCATCAAAGACGTGAAGCGGTCGAAGAGGTACGCGGCGTCGTGCGGACCGGCCGCGGCCTCGGGGTGGTACTGCACGCTGAACGCGGGCCGGTCGAGCAGGCCGAGGCCCTCGACCACGTTGTCGTTGAGGCACACATGGGTGACCTCGACGCGGCCGTACGGCGTGTCGGTGACCTTGTCGAGCGGCGCGTCCACGGCGAACCCGTGGTTGTGCGCGGTGACCTCGACCTTGCCGGTGGTGCGGTCCTGCACCGGCTGGTTGATGCCGCGGTGGCCGTACTTGAGCTTGTAGGTGCCGAAGCCCAGCGCGCGGCCGAGGATCTGGTTGCCGAAGCAGATGCCGAAGAACGGCGTGCCGCGCTCCAGCACCGCCTGGGCGACGCCGACCTGGTGGTCGGCGGTGGCGGGGTCGCCGGGGCCGTTGGAGAAGAAGACGCCGTCGGGGTTCACCGCGTAGACGTCCTCGACGGTCGCGGCGGCGGGCAGCACGTGCACCTCGATGCCGCGCTCGGCCATGCGGTGCGGGGTCATGCCCTTGATGCCGAGGTCGAGGGCCGCGACGGTGAACTTCTTGGTGCCGATCGCGGGGACGACGTACGCCTCCTTGGTGGCGACCTCCCCGGCCAGGTCCGCACCGGTCATCTCGGGCGCGCTGCGGACCTTCTCCAGCAGCACCGCGTCGTCGGCGACGGCCGCCCCGGAGAAGATCCCGACGCGCATCGCGCCGCGCTCGCGCAGGTGGCGGGTGAGCGCACGGGTGTCGATGCCGGAGATCCCGACGACGCCGTAGCGCTCCAGCTCCTCGTCGAGGCTGCGCTGCGAACGCCAGTTGGAGGGCCGGCGGGCGGGGTCGCGCACGACGTACCCGGACACCCAGATGCGGGAGGACTCGGGGTCGTCGTCGTTGACGCCGGTGTTGCCGACGTGCGGGGCCGTCATGACGACGACCTGGCGGTGGTACGAGGGGTCGGTCAGCGTCTCCTGGTAGCCGGACATGCCGGTGGAGAACACGGCTTCTCCGAAGGTCTCCCCCACCGCGCCGTACGCGCTGCCGCGGAAGGTGCGGCCGTCCTCCAGGACGAGGACGGCAGGGCCCGCGGCCTTGGCGTTTGTTGCGGTCACTGTCGGGTGCCTTCCTGATCGTTCACATTCGGGTGCGCGGCCGGCCCGGCAGGCGCGGCAGCCGGGACGTCCCCCGCCACGAGGCGGTTGACGGCGTCGACCCACGCGTCGTGGTCGGCGACGTGGTCGCTGCGCAGGCCGGAGTCGACGAGCGTGTCGCCGAGCCGCCAGGTGACCACCAGCAGGCCGCCCTCGGGCAGGACCTTGCCGGCCGCCGCCTTCTCGAAGCGCGCCTCGACGAGGTCCGCGGCCGGGACGAAGAAGCCTGCCGCGGCGGGCCGGTCCACCCGCAACCCCTTTTCGGTCAGGGTCGCGTCGACGGTGCTGCGGGTGCCCAGGCCGTGCGCGACGACGCGCTCCAGCCAGCGGCCGGCCATAGTGGTCCCGAAGTAGCGGCCGGACAGCGTCGGGAGCAGCGGCGTACCGGCGTCCGGGCCGTCGGCGTCGGGGGCGGACGCGGGGGCCGGCAGGTCGGCCTGACGTCGGCCGCGCTTCTTCCACGCGCGCCACATCAGCGCGTACACGCCGCCGATGAGGACCACGAAGACGCCGGTCCACAGCAGGTACTGGCCCCAGTCGGAGACCTCGGCGGACTTCTTCTCGGCCGCGAGCAGAACAGTGGTGCCGGTGCTGGAGTTCACGCGAGCTTCCCGTCGATCACCGTCGGTACGCCGCGCAGGAAGGTAACCACCACCCGGCCGGGCAGCTGCATCCCGGCGTAGGGGGTGTTCGCGCTCCGCGAGGCGAGTTCGGACGGTTCGACGGTACGCCGTGCCGCCGGGTCGACCAGCACCAGGTTGGCGGGCTCACCGACCGCGAGCGGGCGCCCGTGGCCGTCGAGGCGGCCGATGCGCGCGGGGCGCACCGACATACGGTCGGCGACGCCCGCCCAGTCCAGCAGGCCGGTGTCGACCATGGTCTGCTGCACGATCGACAGCGCGGTCTCCAGGCCGAGCATGCCCATGGCCGCGACCGCCCACTCGCAGTCCTTGTCCTCGGACGGGTGCGGCGCGTGGTCGGTGGCCACCGCGTCGATGGTGCCGTCGGCCAGGCCCTCGCGCAGCGCCGCGACGTCCTCGGCGGTGCGCAGCGGCGGGTTGACCTTGTAGACGGGGTCGTAGGAGCGCACGAGTTCGTCGGTCAGCAGCAGGTGGTGCGGCGTGACCTCGGCGGTGACGTCCCAGCCCTTCGACTTGGCCCAGCGGATGATCTCCACGGAGCCGGCGGTGGAGACGTGGCACACGTGCAGGCGCGAGCCCACGTGCGCGGTGAGCAGCACGTCGCGGGCGATGATCGCCTCCTCGGCGACCGCCGGCCAGCCGCGCAGACCGAGGACGCCGGAGACCAGGCCCTCGTTCATCTGGGCGCCCTCGGTCAGCCGGGGCTCCTGCGCGTGCTGCGCGACGACGCCGTCGAACGCCTTCACGTACTCCAGCGCGCGGCGCATGATGACGGCGTCGTGCACGCACTTGCCGTCGTCGGAGAACACCTTCACGTTCGCGGCGGACTCGTGCATGGCGCCCAGCTCGGCCAGGCGCTCGCCGGCCAGGCCGACGGTGACCGCGCCGACCGGGTGCACGTCGCAGCGTCCGGCCTCCTGGCCGAGGCGCCACACCTGCTCGACGACGCCCGCGGTGTCGGCGACGGGATCGGTGTTGGCCATCGCGTGCACGGCGGTGAAGCCGCCGAGCGCGGCGGCGCGGGTGCCGGTCTCGACGGTCTCGGCGTCCTCGCGGCCCGGCTCGCGCAGGTGGGTGTGCAGGTCGACGAGGCCGGGCAGCAGGATCTGTCCGGCCGCGTCGATGATCTGAGTGGCGTCCGCGGGCTCGATGCCGTGCCCGATCTCGGCGACCCGGCCGTCGTAGACGAGCACGTCCTGCGGGTCGCCGCCGAGCACCTTGGCGTTCTGGATCAGGTACGTGCTCACTTGGCGGTCTCCTCGGCAGGCGTGGTGGTGGAGGCGGTGACGGCGGGCTCGGAGCCGCCGAGCAGCAGGTACAGGACGGCCATGCGCACGCTGACGCCGTTGGTCACCTGCTCGACGATGGTCGAGCGCGGCGAGTCGGCGACCTCGGCGGCGATCTCCATGCCGCGGTTCATCGGGCCGGGGTGCATGACGATGGCGTGCTCGGGCAGCGCGGCCATGCGCTTGGCGTCGAGGCCGTAGCGGCGCGAGTACTCGCGCTCGGTGGGGAAGAACGCGGCGTTCATGCGCTCGCGCTGCACGCGCAGCATCATCACCGCGTCGGATTTGACGAGCGTCGAGTCGATGGCGTAGCTGACCTGGCAGGGCCAGGTCTCCACGCCGATCGGCAGCAGGGTCGGCGGGGCGACGAGGGTGACCTCGGCGCCGAGGGTGGCGAGCAGCAGCACGTTGGAGCGCGCGACGCGGCTGTGCAGGACGTCGCCGACGATCGTGATGCGGCGCCCTTCCAGGTCACCTTTGCCGTCGTTCAGGCGGCGGCGCATCGTGAACGCGTCGAGCAGGGCCTGGGTGGGGTGCTCGTGCGTGCCGTCGCCGGCGTTGACGACCGAGCCGCGCAGCCAGCCGGAGTTGGCCAGGGTGTGCGGCGCGCCGGACGCGCCGTGCCGGATGACGACGGCGTCGGCGCCCATGGCCTGGAGGGTGAGCGCGGTGTCCTTCAGCGTCTCGCCCTTGGACACCGAGGAGCCCTTGGCGGAGAAGTTGATGACGTCCGCGGAGAGGCGCTTGGCGGCGGCCTCGAAGGAGATGCGGGTGCGGGTGGAGTCCTCGAAGAAGAGGTTGACCACGGTCCGGCCGCGCAGGGTGGGCAGCTTCTTGATGGGCCGCTCGGCGATGTGCGCGAGTTCCTCGGCGGTGTCGAGGATCAGGAGCGCGTCGTCCCGGGTGAGGTCGGCGGCCGAGATGAGGTGACGCTTCACGGGCTACTTCGCTTCCGGGGTTGCGGCCGGGGGGACCTTCGCGGCGTCGCCGGGCGGGCCGGACGTGCCGCCGCGGGTGCCGAGGAGGACGGCGTCGCGGCCGTCGTACTCCTCCAGTAGCACCTGGACCTTCTCGCGCTGCGAGGTGGGGAGGTTCTTGCCCACGTAGTCGGCGCGGATGGGCAGTTCGCGGTGTCCGCGGTCGACGAGGACGGCCAGCTGCACGGCGCGCGGGCGGCCGATGTCGTTGAGCGCGTCGAGCGCGGCGCGGATCGTGCGGCCGGAGAAGAGCACGTCGTCGACGAGGACCACGAGCCTGCCGTCGATCCCGGCGGGCGGGATCTCGGTGCGCTCCAGCGCGCGGGCGGGCCGCAGGCGCAGGTCGTCGCGGTACATGGTGATGTCGAGGGCGCCGACCGGGATCTTGATGTCCTCGATGTCCTCGAGGCGCTCGGCGAGCCGGCGGGCGAGTGCGACGCCGCGGGTCGGAATACCGAGCAGCACCACGTCGTCGGCGCCCTTGGCGCGTTCGACGATCTCGTGGGCGACCCGGGTGAGGACCCGGGCGATGTCGGAGGCGTCGAGGACGGTCCGGGCGGTGCCGGGGTCCAGGTCTCCGGGACGCGGATTGGCCTTGGTCATGCGGATGCAGACCTCCTTCCCCGTCTCACGGGACGGGCTTTAAAGGACGTCGGGTTACGCCCTCACACTAGCAGGGCCATGATCGCGCCGATTTGCGTGCTTCCTCCAACCGTCCGGCCTGCACACAGAGCTGCCGGAGGCCCCGCGGGTCCCGGCCTTCGGTCCCGGCGGACGCCGGGGCGAACGTACCGGTTAGGCCGTTCGGCTTGACGGACGCAAATTACTCTGCGTAACCTCACAATGAGTGACCACCGGGCGAAACGCGACACTCGCGACGTGTCGGCCGAGGTTCCGGGCCGGCGCCCCGAGATCGTGCGGCGCAGCGGTGGCTTCTCCCCCATCGGCTCATCCACCGGTGGGCCTTCATGGTCACAGTCACCTGTTTTTGGGAGCCAGATGTCCAGCGACTACGCCAAGCAGCTCGGGGCGAAACTCCGCGCCATCCGAACCCAGCAGGGGCTGTCCCTGCACGGTGTCGAGGAGAAGTCCCAGGGGCGCTGGAAGGCCGTCGTCGTCGGGTCGTACGAACGCGGCGACCGCGCCGTCACGGTGCAGCGTCTCGCCGAGCTCGCCGACTTCTACGGTGTTCCGGTCCAGGAGCTGCTGCCCGGCGGCACGCCGAACGGCGCCGCCGAGCCGCCGCCGCGCCTCGTGCTCGACCTCGAGCGCCTCTCACAGGTCCCGTCCGACAAGGCCGGGCCTCTCCAGCGTTACGCCGCCACGATCCAGAGCCAGCGCGGCGACTACAACGGCAAGGTGCTGTCGATCCGCCAGGACGACCTGCGCACACTCGCCGTGATCTACGACCAGTCGCCCAGCGTGCTCACCGAGCAGCTGATCAGCTGGGGGGTCCTCAACCCCGAGGCGCGGCGTGCGGTCGACACGACCCCGGGCGCCTGACCCGGGAACTGACACAGCGTCACACGCGGTGGGGCCGGGAGGACGTCGTCCTCCCGGTCCCACCGTCGTTTACCGGGCGTATGTCCGCCCCGCCCGAACTCGCTGGTCCCGCACCCCGGTACGGCCCGTCCGCTGAGCGCGAGACGCGGTGCGAGACGCCGCGGGGACGGACGGCTGCGACCGCGGAGCCGCCGTCGTCCGGGCCGAACTGCTCGACTTACTCGGCTTGGAAGGCCTCGTCGAAGCGTGCCGCCAGGTGGAGGTACTCGTTGCCCCAGCCGCTGGAGATCGACAGTTCCTGCAACGGGCCGGTCGGCAGGAAGAGGAGACGCATGCCGGCCGGGCGGCCGCCGGCCTCGACCTCGGCGGCCAGCGCGTCGAACTCCGCCAGTGCCTCGGCGGCGTCGTTCCACGACGACCAGCCGAAGTCGTTTCCGGGCAGCGCCATCAGTTCGCGCATGCGGGCCAGAACCTGCGTCAGTTCCACCGGAGTACAGCTCGTCAGGGCGCCGCGGACGCGGAACCGGCGGTCGCCTCGCCGCCCGCGGCCTCGGCGGCCCCGGACTCCGCGGCCTTGGCGGCGTCGTAGCGTTCCTGCGCGGCCAGCACGCCGGCCATGTTGCCCTCGATGAACCCGATCAGGTCGCTCAGGCGTGCCACGACGCCCGACCCGAACTCGGTCAGCCGGTACTCGACCTTCGGCGGGATCGCCTGCCGCACCTCGCGTACGACCAGGCCGTCGCGCTCCAGGGCGTGCAGCGCCTGCGCGAGCATCTTCTCGCTGATGCCCTCGACTCGGCGGCGCAGCGCGTTGAAGCGCATGTCGCCGTCGGCGAGCGCGACGAGCACGAGGCCGCCCCAGCGGCCGGTGACGTGCTCCATGGTCGGCCGGGACGGGCAACCCCGGGCGAACACGTCGAACACGACCTCCTCGAGGCCGTCTGCCGCGTGCTCGGCGACGCGGGGGCTCTTGGTGGTGTCCATGCGCACAACGGTACCTCTACAGTACTGGCGATGCGAGAGCACTATCCGATGGGTTGCACTTTCCAAAAGTTAGTGCCATGGTCTTCGTAAGCGCCGAGCCACACCGCGCACCGCCCCGCACACCGCCCCACGCATCGAGGAGAACCACCGTGATCGTCGTCACCGCCGCCACCGGACGCCTGGGCCGCCTCACCGTCGAGAACCTGCTCGCCCGCGGCGTCTCGCCCGCGGACATCGCCGTCGCCGTCCGCTCCCCGGAGCGCGCCGCCGACCTCGCCGCACGCGGCGTCCAGGTCCGCGAGGGCGACTACGACCGCCCCGAGACCCTGGCCCCCGCCTTCGCGGGGGCGGACCGGCTGCTCTTCGTCTCCGCGAGTGCGCACGACAACGACCTGCGCATCGCGCAGCACGTCAACGTGGTCGCCGCGGCCCAGGAGGCCGGCGTCGGCCGGGTCGTCTACACCTCGATCGTCGAGGCCGACACCAACCCGCTCGACCTGGCCCGGGTGCACAACGACACCGAGCAGCGCATCCGCGCGACCGGCCTGCCGTACACGTTCCTGCGCAACAGCTGGTACTTCGAGAACTACACGGCAGGCGTACCGGGCGCGGTCGAGCGCGGCGGCATCGTCGGCACGGCGTCCGACGGCCGCATCGCCGCGGCCTCGATCGCCGACTTCGCCGAGGCGGCCGCGGTGGTGCTCACCACGGACGGCCACGACGGCAAGGTGTACGAGCTGACCGGCGACACCTCCTGGACCGTCGCCGACCTCGCCGCCGAGGTCTCGCGGCAGTCCGGCAAGCCGGTCGCCTACACCGACCTCCCCGCCGAGCAGCTGGCCGAGATCCTCGCGGGCGCCGGACTGCCGGCCGGTCTCGTCGCGCTGCTCGTCGACGCCGAGACCCACACGCGTACCGGCGCGCTCGGCACCGTGACCGACCAGCTGCGCACGCTGATCGGCCGCCCGACGACGACCCTCGCCGACGCCGTCGCCGAGGCGCTCAAGGACTGACGGAACGGAAGGCACCCCCGCACGAACACGACGGCCCGCCGCGGAACTCCGCGGCGGGCCGTCAGGCGTGCGGGCCGAGCTTGCCGTCAGCCGTGCACGATCTCGCCGCCCACGGCAACGAGTTCACAGACCGTGTCCGGGATGTCGGCCGGGTCCGCGGCCAGGATGTCGCGCGACAGGACCACGAAGTCCGCCAGCTTGCCCACCGTGAGGGAACCGCGCTCGTGCTCCAGGAAGTTCGCGTACGCCGACCCCATCGTGTAGCCGTGCACGGCCGTCGCGACGTCGACCGTCTCGGACGGCACCCACGGCTCCCCTCCCCCGAGCGGACGCCGCGTCACCGCGGTGTAGATGCCGACCATCGGGTCCATCTCGGCGACGTTCCAGTCGCTGGAGAACGCGAGCACCGCGCCCGCCTCGTGCAGGCTGCGCATCGGCCACGCCTTGTGCCAGCGCTCCTCGCCGACGTTCTCCGCCCAGTCCTGCCCCGGCCCGGCGATCTCGGGCGCGCAGTGCCGCGGCTGCATGCAGGCGACGACGCCGAGTTCGCGGAACCGCGCCACGTCGTCGGGGTCCAGGCACTCGACGTGCACCACCTGGTGGCGCGCGTCGCGGGCGCCGTTCACGTTCCGGGCGTGCGCGACGGCGTCCAGGACCGTCCGGATGCCGCGGTCGCCGGTGGCGTGCACGAAGCACTGGAAGCCGCGTGCGTCCAGCTTGGCGAGCAGCCCGGCGAACTCCTCCGCGGGGTAGAAGGTGTCCCCGCGGTGGTGGGCGCAGCCGCGGTACGGCTCCAGCAGCGCCGCGGTGCGCGGCTCCACGACGTCGTCGATGTAGAGCTTGAGCGGCCCGACCGAGAAGCGCTCGTCGTCGAACTCCTTTGCCGCCGCGGCGAAGTCGTCGAGGTCGGCGTCGGTGGTGCCGCGCGGGTGGAACAGCGCGGCGACGACGCGGGAGCGCAGCCGCCCCTCGGCGCGGGCGCGGGTGAACAGGGCGAGGTCGTCCAGCGAGTTCTGGGGTTCGACGACGGTGGTGATGCCGTAGCGGATGGCGTCGTCGAGGCTGCGCGCGAGGCGGCCGTACTGGCGGTCCGGGCTCGCCCACGGCACGCCGAGCGCGCGCAGTTCACGGTGGCCGTCGCGGGAGAGGCCGCGCACCGCGAAGTCCTTGATGAACCCGGTGGGTTCGCCGGTGGCCTCGTCCTTGTGCACCCGGCCGTACGGGAGAACGTCGCTGTCGCGCGTGATGCCGAGGCGGCGCAGCGCGGCGGTGTTGAGCCACGCGGTGTGCACGTCGTAGGAGAACACGATAGCGGGGGTGTCGCCGGTGGCCGGGTCCAGATCCTCGGCGCGCGGCATGCGGCCGTCCGGGATGGCGGAGTAGTCGAACGCCTCGCCCTCGATCCAGGAGGCGTCGGGATTCTGCGCGTGCCACGCGCGGATGCGGTCGTGGATGGCGTCGAGCGTACGCGCGCCCGCGAGTTGCACGCACGCGTCGTCGGAGCCGAGGCGCACGTGGTTGTGCGCGTCGACGAACCCGGGCAGGACGCGGCGGCCCTCGCCCGCCACGACCCGGGTGCCGGGGCCGATCCACGCGGACGCGCCGTCGTCGGGCCCGATCCAGGCGATACGCCCGGCGACGACCGCGAGGGCTTCGGCCTCGGGCAGATCGGGGTCGACGGTGTGGATGCGCGCGCCGCGCAGGACGAGGTCGGCGGTCTGGTTCACGGGAGCTCCCAACGGGGGTGGTGCGGGTGGTGCGGGTGGTGCGTCATGCGCGTGTGTCATGTGGCGTGTGCCATGCGGCGGGTGTCATGCGTCGTGCGGCGCGCGGACGGTGCGTCGTGCGCGATGCGCGCGTGGTGGCGCGTCGTGCCGGTCGGTCGGGCGCGTCAGTTCCGGCGGAACTGCGGTTCGCGGCGGGCGAGAACCCAGTAGAGGAGTCCGGCGACGACCGCGCCCACGAGGGTGAAGTCACCGCCGAGCGGGGCGACCAGCGGGCCGGTCCACAGGGCGGATTCGGCGGCCAGCGCGGCAATTGCGACGCCGGTCGCGAGCGCGGCCATGCCGGGGATGTGGAACCCGCGGTGGTACCAGTACGCGCCGCCGGTCATGTCGTGCAGTGCCGCCGCGTCGTACCGGCACCTGCGCATGAGCGTGTCGGCGATGAACACGCCGCCCCACGGCGCGAAGACGACCAGCAGCACGGACAGGAAGCTGGTGAGCGACTCGGTGAAGTCGACCCAGAAAAGGGTCGCGAGCGAGCCGGCCGCGACGACGGCGGTGCTCACCAGGATGCCGCGCGAGCGCGACCACGGGATGCCGAGGACCTGGAGGTTCAGGCTCGACGAGTAAAGGGTCAGGATCGAGTTGGTGACCGAGCCACCCACCACCAGGAACAGGAACAGCGCCTGGAACCAACCGGGCAGCAGGTCGGCGACGCCCGCGACCGGGTCCGTCATGTCGGCCTGCGTCGCTGCGGCCACGCCGACCACGCCCAGCACGACGGACGCGAGCATGCCGCCCACCGCGCCGCTCCAGGTGATCGCCTTGAGGGTCGTGGTCCTGGGCAGGTAGCGGGTGTAGTCGGAGGGCATCGGCAGGTACGACACCGGGCCGGCGATCATCACGACCAGCGCGAGCGTCCAGGCGTGGAAGCCGCCGCCGGAGACCGCGCCGGGGTCGGCGTCGGGGACGACGAACAGCACGACGAGGGCGAAGCCGGCGCCGAGGACGTACGCCATCCACCGCTCGGCCGCCTGCACCGTCGCGTGCCCCCACATCGCCACGACGAAGGTGAGCGCGAGCGTGACGACCAGGGCCAGCGCGCGCCCGAAGTCTCCGCCGTGCCAGCCGAGTTCCGCGAACAGCGCCTCCAGGGCGAAGGTGCCGACCACGGTGTTGAGGATGGTGTAGCCGATCCCGACGACCCAGTTGAGCAGCCCGGCGGGCAGGTTGCCCAGCACGCCGAAGGTGGCGCGGGAGATGACGAGTGTCGCGGTGCCGGTGCGGATGCCGGCGAGACCAAGGGCGCTGACCGCGAAGAACGCCAGGCCGCCGAGGACGACGACGGCGGTCGCCGCCCAGAAGGACAGGCCGAACGCGACGGCGAGGGTGCCGTTGATGACGTACGTGAAGGTCAGGTTCGAGCCGAACCACAGCCAGAACAGGTCCTTCGCGCCGCCGTGCCGCTCGTCGTCGGGGATCGGGTCGATGCCGTGGGTCTCGACCTGGAAGACCTCGTCGCGGGCGGCCGCGGTGGCGGCGGACGCGGGGTCCGAGGCGGCGGACGCGGTCGTGGGCGCGGTCGCGGACGCAGCCGTGGCCGTGGCCTTGGCCTTGGCGGCGAACGGCGCCGCGGGTTCGCGGGGCAGGGTCACCGGGACCTCCCCTCTCCGGGGCAGAAGTTTGAATGACGCTCAAGAACTTTGAACGGCACTCAAGGTCGTTCACGGATCGCGCCGCTGTCAAGAGTTCTCCGGAAATCCGTGACATATTTGACCGACGTTCAAGGTACCCGGGCGCAGGGGCGGCCTGCGGGTAGGGTCTCGGCGAGCGGCGCCGCCCATCCGGTCGGCGCGGACGCGGGACGCGGCACACGGAGGTTCAGCGGTGGCGGCACGGCGGCGGGACGGACGGATCGCACAGGACCGCATGCTGGAGGAGGCGGTCACGGCGATCGCCGAGGACGGCCTCGCGTCCCTCACGATGGCCGGCCTCGCGGACCGGCTCGGCACCAGCGGCGGCCACATCCTGTACTACTTCGGCAGCAAGGACCAGCTCCTGCTGGCGGCGCTGCGCTGGAGCGAGGACCGGCTGAGCGGCGAGCGCGCGGCCCTGCTCGGGCGGCGCGTACGCCCGCCCCGCATGCTCGACCTGTTCCTCGGCCTCTACCTGCCCAGCGGGGCCCGCGACCCGCGGTGGATGCTGTGGCTGGAACTGTGGGCGCGTACCGCCGGAAACGACGAACTGCGCAGCGCCCAGGAGGAGATCGACCGGGGGTGGAGCGACGACCTCGAAACGATCCTGCGCCGGGGCGCGGACGCCGGGGCCTTCGCCCTCGGCGACGCGGCGTCGGACACGTCGGAACTGCTGGCGCTGCTGGAAGGGCTCAGCACCCGGGTGGTGCTGGGGCTGGCGGGGGCGACACGGGAGGACGCCCTGGCCACCGCACGACGGGCCGCGACGCGCCTGACCGGTACGGCCTAGCGCGACGCGGAGCAGGACGACGTGGTGCCCAGCAGCACGGAGCAGAAAGGCACGGCCCGGCGCGGCCCAGCACGGCGCGGGCGTCCAGGACGCGTCAGCCGGACTCGCGTACGACGACGCGCGGGTGCACGACCATGTGGTCCCGGTGCTTGTACGGCCGCCCGGTCATCAGCGCGGTCACCATGTCCGCGGCGCCGCTGCCCATCGTGCGGGTGTGCATCGCGACGCTGGTGAGCCGCGGCCACACCAGGTCGCAGAAGGGCAGGTCGTCGGCGCCGACCACGGCCATGTCGTCGGGCACCGACCAGCCGCACTCGCGCAGTGCGGAAATGATCATGAGGGCGAAGTCGTCGTTGCCGGCGAAGACCGCGGTGGGCGGCTCGGTCTGGTGCTGCCAGCCGCGCACGACCGCGAGGACGTCCTCGCGGACGTAGCCGACGTCGACCCGCTCCAGGAAGCAACCGGCTTCCTCCGCCGCCGACTTCGCGCCTTCCCAGCGTTCGTTCGCGAGACCTGCGAGTGGGCCTGCCGGGACGAGGCAGGCCATGCGTCTGTGTCCGCGGCCTATCAGGTGGCGGATCGCGAGCGCGCCGGAGTCCCGGTTGTCGAAGATCGCGGTCGGCACCCCGGGGTGCTCCTCGCGGCCCCACGCGAAGATGGCGCGGACGCCGGCCCGGCGCAGCACCTCCACGCCGCCGTCGGTGAGCCGGTTGGACTCGGCGAGTACCGCGAGCGGGCGCAGTGCGGCCCAGGTGCGCGCCGCGTCCACGCCGCGCGCGTACCGGTCGCCGTGGATCAGCAGGTTGAGGTCCTGGCGGCGCAGCGCCTCGGTGAACTCGTCCACGAACTGCTCCAGGAGCTGGCCCATCGGCTGGAGGGGCAGCGGGAACAGGACGATGTCGCTGCTGCCGGAGCGCAGCGAGCGGGCGGGCGCGCTGGGGGCGTAGCCGAGTTCACGCACGGCCTTGAGGACGCGTTCGCGGGTCTCGGCGCTGACCCGGGCTCCGGGCGGGGAGTTGAGCACGTACGACACCGTCGAGCGGGACACGCCCGCGACGCGGGCGACGTCGGCGCTGGTGGGGGGCTTGGCCCCGGACTCGGGCATGGTCATGGCCGACACCCCTCCCTGAGCCGCCTGGGGCGGCCTTGTCGCGGCGCGTGCACCGGGGTTGGACGGAACCCCATGTCGAGCACCCCCGTCACTGCCAGTTGGTGGCCTCGGGCACGGATCGACATGCCCAGGAAACCTTACTGTTTCCTTGCTCAAATCAGGGGTTTTCAGCCTGATGAATTCTCGGGTTCCGGCAGGTTTTCCGGGCCGCGCGGGCCGGATACGGAACGGCGGCGTCCGGGACGTCCGGGACGTCCGATTCAAGCGCTTGATTCAGCACGGGACGCGGGCCGACTACCGCCCGGAGTCCGGCTCCCAGCCCGCTCCTAGCCAGCCCGTGTCGACGAGTCCGGACATCGCCGACCACGCCGCGTCGATGGTGACGGCGAGGTCCTCGGGGTCGTACGCGCCGCGCTCGGTCCACTCGTCCATCGCGACGCGCACCACCGCGTTGAAGCAGCTGACCGTGATCGCCGGGCGCAGGTCCCGGTGCGGGTCGACGCCCTGGCGGCGGGCGATCTCGGCGGCCATCAGCCGCTCGGTCTCCATCGCGTGGCGCAGGCTCGCCGCCATCAGCGTCGGATTGCCCTCGATGAGGCGGCGGGTGCGCAGCCACGCCTCGGTGGACCCGAGCTTGGGGTCGCGGGCGATGGCGTCCATCACCTCGGCGGTCGCCCGGCGCAGGGTGACGACCGGCGGCTCGTCGGCGGGCCGGGCCGCGACGGCGGCGACGAGCGAGCGCTCGACCTCCGAGGAGCGGGCGAGGGCGACCTCCTCCTTGCCGGGGAAGTAGCGGAAGAAGGTACGCCTGGACACGTCGACCGCGGCGACGATCTCGTCGATGGTCGTCGCGTCGTACCCCTTGCGCCAGAAGAGTTCGAGCGCCGCGTCGACGAGCGCCTCCCGGGTGCGCTCCTTCTTGCGCTCGCGCAGGCCCGTGGCACCGCCGGCGCCGGGGGCCGTGCCCGAGGTCGCGCCCGGGGTCGTGCCGGGGGTGGTTCTCGCCGAGCCCTGGTCCACGATCACGCTTCCTCTCCCGTTCCTGGCGGCGAGTATGCCACCTGCCACTCAGTGCAACATGGCGCGTTTTGCCATATGGCACTCAGTGCCATAACCTGTGTCCGTTTCCCGCGCCCCGCAAACACGCCCCCGGGGGGGATGGACCGATGCCGAACACCACCGCCCCGGAACGGGACGCCAGAGCGCCCCGCTCACCCGACGCGCCGTCAACCGACGTCAAGAGCAGGGGACTTCGCGGGAACCCGTGGCTCATCCTGCTGGCCGTCGCACTCGGCGTGATGATGGTGTCCCTCGACGGCACCGTGGTCGCCATCGCCAACCCCGAGATCTCCGCCGACCTCGGCGCGTCGCTCGGCGAACTCCAGTGGGTCACCAACGGCTACCTGCTCGCGCTCGCGGTCTTCCTGATCCCGGCGGGCAAACTCGGCGACCGCTACGGCCACCGCACGGTCTTCCTGGTCGGCGCCGTCGGCTTCGTCCTCACCTCGGTGGCCATCGGAGTCGCGGGCAACATCACCGCGCTCATCGGATTCCGGGTCCTCCAGGGCCTGTTCGGCGCCATGCTCCAGCCCACCGCGCTCGGCCTGCTGCGCGCCGGCTTCCCGCCGCACAAGCTCAACATGGCCATCGGCATATGGGGCGCGGCGATCTCCGCCGCCTCCGCAGCGGGCCCGATCGTCGGCGGTCTGCTCGTCCAGCACATCGGCTGGGAGTCGGTCTTCTTCGTCAACGCCCCGCTCGGTGCGATCGCCATCGCGGTCGGCCTCGCGGTCCTGCCCGGCAGCCGCACCGCGGGCGCCGCCGGACGCATCGACCTGCCGGGCGTCACCCTGCTGTCCGCCGCGATGTTCTGCCTCGTGTGGGGCGTCATCAAGTCGGCCGACCACGGGTGGGGCAGCGCGTACACGCTCGGCTTCCTCGCCGCCTTCGTGGCGCTGCTGCTCCTGTTCGCCGCGTGGCAGGCCCGCGCCACCGAACCGCTCATGCCGCTCAGGCTGTTCCGCAACCGGTCGTTCTCGTCCGGCGTGGTGCTGATGATCTTCATGGCCTTCGGCATGTTCGGCGCGCTGTTCTTCCTCACCTTCTACCTGATCGGCGTCGGGGGCCTCAGCCCGGTCGACGCGGGCGTACGCATGCTGCCGCTGACCGTCATGATGGTCGTCGGCTCGGCGGTTTCCGGCGCCTTGGTCGGACGCCTCGGCCCGCGCCTGCCGATGACCGGCGGCCTGATCGTCACCGCCGGCTCGATGTTCTGGATGACGCAACTCGACGCCGACGCCTCCCTGGCCTCCACCGCGCCCTGCTTCGCGCTGCTCGGCTTCGGCATCAGCCCGATCATGATCGCCGCGACCGACGTCATCGTCGGCAACGCCCCGGTCGAACTCGCCGGCGTCGCCTCCGGCATCCAGCAGGCCGCGATGCAGGTCGGCGGCGCGCTGGGCACCGCGGTCCTGGGCGCGGTCATGGCCGCCGAGGTCTCCTCGTCGCTGCCCGGCCACTGGACCGACCAGGGCCTCGGTCCGCTGTCCGGCGACGCGGTGAACCAGATGAAGGACTCGGTGTCGACCGGCGTCGCGCCCGTGCCGCCCGGCACCGCACCCGACCTCGCCGCAAGGATCTCCGAGGCGTCGCACGCGTCGTTCCTCGACGGCATGCATCTGTCCTTCGCCATCGGTGCGATCGCGTTCGTCTGCGCGATCTCCCTGGCGCTGCTCGTCCGGTCGGGCGAACGCCGTGAGGGCATGGCGTCCGTACACGTCTGACCGGCGCCACGGGGGGAAACGAGGGGCCGACTGGTGAAGCAGTCGGCCCCTCACCGTCTCGGCTCTCCCGCTCACCCGCGGTGGCGTGTCACGGGCGTCCGGTGTCGACGGGGCGGTAGCCGGAGCAGAGCACGCGCAGCCAGGTGATCCGGTCGCCGTCGGTGGCGTAGTACGCCTGCTGCTCGACGAGGAAGCGGGCGTCGCCGGTGCGGACCTGGAGGCGGTAGGCGAGGTGCTCGCGGTCGCCCATCGACCCGGTGCCGACGTGCAGGAGGCGCTCGATGTGGTCGTCGGGGTCGAACCAGCGGCCCAGGATGATGTCGTCGACGACCTCGGCCGCGTCGGCGGCTTCCCACGGCCTTCCGGGGGTGAGGCCCCTGAAGTCGACGTGGGGGTCGAGCAAGGCGAGCAGGGCCTCGCGGTCCTTGGCCACGAGCGCTTCGGCGAACCTCTTGCCAAGTACGTCGCTACTCACGTGGTGGTCCCTTCTGCGGTCGGCTTCTGCCATTCCACAGCAGCGGTACGGGGAAGGCATCCGTTCGCGGTATCGAACTTCTCGCGGTGGTGGTCGTGAGTGACGAGGCGCGCCACGTCGCGAACCGGGGAAGCAGTCGGCCCCTACGCCGGTTTGCGGGCAGATAGACAGGTACTCTGACCGCGTGCATCAAGACGCGCTCGCCGGAGCCCACCCGGGGTCGGAACTCGTGACGCTGCTCGTCGGCGCCGTACGCGGCATCAGCCAGGTCTTCTCGGACCGCATGACCGCCGCCGGCTTCGACGACGTACGCCCGACCCACGGCTTCGCCCTCACCCTGGTCGGCGAGCACGGCACCACCGCCACCGAGCTGGGACGACGGCTCGGCATGACCAAGCAGTCCGCCGGCGAGGTCGTCACCCACCTCGCCCGCCAGGGCTACGTCGAACGCCAGCCCGACCCCGAGGACCGCCGCGCCCGCCGCATAACCCTGACCGCACGCGGCCACGAATGCGTCGGCATCATCTGGACCGAACTCGCCGACATACAAAGCGCCTGGGAGGGAGCCGTCGGCACCGCGGGCCTCGACGACCTCACGACCGGCCTGCGCAAGGGCCTGCGCACCCTCCGCGACGGCGGCCACATCCCCGAAGGCCTGCGCCAGGCCTGGTGGTGGTACGCGTGACCCCACGCCCGGCGCCGCGCACCGGTCACCCGGCTCGCTGGGCTCACCGGGCTCACCGGGCTCGGTCGGCTCAGTCGGCTCGGTTCACTCGGCCAAGGCCAGGACGGCCGCGGCGATCAGCGAGACCAGAACGGCGGCCGCCGCCGTGAACGCGATCGGCCCGGCGCCCACGACGGGAGTGCCGCGGCGGATCGCGTCGTCGACGCGGCGGAAGCGTACGGCGCTCGCGAGGTAGACGAAGACCGACACCGCGATGACGACCGCGCCCGGGACCATCCACCCCCAGTGGTCCAGGCGATGGCCCGCGTGCAGCATGAGCCCGCCGTTCGCGAGGAAAGCCAGGGCGGTGCGCGACCAGGCGAGGCGGGTCCGCTCGGGCTGGAGGCCCGGGTCGACGGGGCCGTTGCGCGTCGCCGGTGCCCCGCCCGTCACCCGATCGCCATCAGGATCACGCTGACGACGATCACCGCCGCGACCCCCAGCGAAAGCATGAGCGGCATCGACGTCGCGGGCAGGGCCTGGCTGAGGCGCATCGCCCGCTCGACGCGGAACCAGCGCCGGTACGAGAACGCAGCGAGCGCGGTCGCTATGGCGACGAGGACGAACCCCAGCACCAGCCGCTGGCCGCGTGGGCCGAGGTCCGGCAGGAACTGCACGACCGCGACCCCGCCCGCCAACAGCGACAACGCGGTCCGTATCCACGCGAGGAAGGTGCGCTCGTTGGCGAGGGTGAACCGGTAGTCGGGCTCGTCCCCGATGTCCTGGAGCCGGGGACGGCGCCGATCGTTGGCCATGGTCACGATTGTGCCGTGTGCCCTCCCGACCCACCGCGCGGGGCAGCCTGGCGCGTCGCGTGGATTTCCGCCGCCGGTCGGAACAGGCCGCCGATGACGTCGGGGAGCAGACGCTCGGCGAGCGCCGTGGGGAGTTGTTCGAGGAGTGCCAGGACCGGGGCCATGCGTTCGGGGAGCGAGCCGCCCGCGCCGATGCCGGCCAGATCGAGGAGAGCCGCCGAGTCGGCGGCGCCGAGCGCCGCGGGGTCCACAAGGGCGGCCGCTTCCGCGAGTTGCCCATCGGCGACGGCCGGGCCGAGCGTACGCGCCTCTGCGGCCGCCGACGCGAGCGCGGCGAGCAGCTCCGGGGCCTTGCCGTCGGCGGCGGCGGTCACCGTGAGGTGCACGGTGCGCGGCAGTCCCGCGTAGCCGGGCTGCGGCTGTACATACCATCCGTGGGAGCGCAGGCAGTCGGCGAGCACGAACACGTCCAGCTCCGCGTCTTCGCTCGCGACCGCGAGGAGTGATCCGGGCGGGTCGCCCAGGACGCGCAGCCCGGGGGTCGCGTCCACGCCGACGCGCAGCGCGCGGGCGGTACGAACCGTGCGGCGGGCCAGTTCCTCGTAGCCCGCGTCGCCGATGTGCCGCAGCACCGCCCAGGCCGCCGCGAGCGGCCCCGCCGACTTGGTGCCCTGGAGGGTCGCGTTGACGACCGGGTAGCCGGGCCATGCGGCGCACGCGAAGTAGCCGTGGCGGCGCAGTTCGGCGTCGCGGAAGAGGAGCACGGAGGCGCCCTTGGGGGTGTACGCGTACTTGTGCAGGTCGACCGACAGGGACGTGACGCCGGGCACCGACAGGTCGAAGTCGGCGACGGGTGCCGCCTCGGGCAGGCGCCGCGCGTACGGCAGCAGCCACCCGCCGATGCACGCGTCCACGTGGCACAGCACGCCGCGCTCGGCGGCGAGCCCCGCGATCTCGGCCACCGGATCGACGACGCCGTGCGCGTACGACGGTGCCGACGCGACGACCAGCGCGGTCCGCTCGCCGAGCGCGGCGGCGACGGCAGCGGGGTCGGGCGTGAAGGTGCGCCCGTCGACCGGCACCGCGACGGTCTCCAGTCCGAACAGGTGCGCGGCCTTGTGGAAGGCGGCGTGCGCGGTGACCGGCAGCACGAGCTGAGGGTTCGTCACACCCCGTGTGGCCCGGGCGTGTTCGCGAGCCGTCAGGACGGCGAGCAGAACGCTCTCGGTGCCGCCCGAGGTGACCGTGCCCACGGTGTCGGCGGTGCCGCCCAGCAGGCGCGCGGTGGTGCCGACCACCTCGTTCTCCAGCGCGACGACGCTGGGGAAGGCGGTCATGTCGAGCCCGTTGACCCCGGCCACGGCGGCATACGCGGCCTCGGCGAGCGCGGCGGTCTCCGCACCGAGCCCGGAGTCGTAGACGTACGCGAGCGTGCGCCCGCCGTGCACCGGGAGGTCGGCGGCGCGCAGGGCGGCGAGGTCGGCGAGAATCGCGGCGGCGGACTCGGCGGACTCGGCGGGCGCGGCGCGGGCAGGGGCCGCGGCGGACTCGGCGGGCGGGTCGTTCTGCACGGTCACACGGTGTCCTCTTCGGCGCGGGCCGCCTCCGGCGTCCGCGCGGTCTGGGCGGGGATCTTGGCGTGCCGGTCCCGCAGTTCGGCCAACTTCTCCTCGGTCAGGTCGTAGCGCAGGATGAACGGCATGCTGATCACCAGCAACACCGCCGGCAGCAGCGTGAAGCCGAGGAGCACCCCGGTCAGCGCCGAGTCGGGCTGCGGTACGCGGTGGTCCGCGTCGGACGACACGAACCCGCTCGCCTGGAGCATCGCGGCGAACACCCCGGCGCCCAGGGCGAGTCCGAGCATCTCCCCCGCCGTCCACACGCCGGTGAAGACGCCCGCGCGGCGCTGCCCGGTGGTCATGGCGTCCACCGCGACCGCGTCCCCGATCATCGACATCGGCAGCATCTGCATGCCCGCGTAGCCGACGCCGGCGATGCCGGTGATGGCGTACACGACACCGGCCGGGACCTGCCCCGCGGACATCATGAGCAGCGACGCCACCAGGAAGCAGCACGAGGCCGCGAACGCGGCGTTGCGCTTGCCGAAGCGGAGCGCGGCGCGCGACCACAGCGGCATCGCGACGATCGACGGCAGGACGAGCGCCGCGAACAGCCAGGTGGTGGCCGACGAGTCGTCGAGGATGTAGGTGGAGAAGTACTGCACGCCCGCGAGCATCGCGCCCGCGCCGATGGCCTGGATGACGTACATGCCGAACAGGTTCATGAAGGAACGGTTCGTCCGCGCGATGGCGAGCTGCTTGAGGATCGAGCTCTCGCTCGCGGTGACCGGCACGACGGTACGCGCGCGGGCGGTGGTGAAGAACGCCGCGAGCATCCCCGCCATGAGCAGCACGCCGAGGACGACCCCCATGAGGCGGTAGCCGCCCAGCGTGCCGGGGTCGTCGCCGCCGGAGTGGCCGGTGATCAGCGGGGCGAGGCCGCCGGAGAGCATGATCGCGAAGGACAGGAACGCGACGCGCCACGCCATCATGCGGGTGCGCTCGTGGTGGTCGGCGGTGATCTCCGCGGGCATCGCGATATAGGGGACCTGGAACGCGGCGAAGGCGGTCGCGGCGAGCAGGTACATGACGCCGACGTACAGTGCGGCCCAGCCGCCGGTCAGCGGCGGTCCCGCGAACATCGCCGCGAAGAAGAAGGGGAGCGTCAACGCACCGCCGAGCATCCACGGGCGGCGCGGACCCCAGCGGTGCTCGGTGCGGTCGGACAGGGTTCCCGCGTAGGGGTTCGCGACGGCGTCCCACGCCTTGGGCAGGAACACGACGACGCCCGCCACGAGGGGCTCCACGCCGAGCACGTCGGTGAGGTAGAAGAGCAGCAGCAGGCCGGGTACGGCGCCGAATATGCCGGTGCCGAACGACCCCAGGCCGTAGCCGATCCGCACGATGCCGGGCAGGGGCGGGATCTCGGGGGCCGACGGCTCGGCGGCGTCGGGGCCCGCGGCGGAAACCATGGTCATGAACGTAGGCCCTGCCGGGGCCTGCCACCAGGGTTTTACCTGTGGTCCAGACCAATTTCGGAGAGGCTTGCAAAAACACGCCGCGACCGGCGACGGGATTTGACGCCGATTGACGGAAAACGCCCGCGCGGTGGCCTTATTCGCCCCGTCTCGAGCACCCCGCGTGAGGCCCCGGCGGCTTGGCTCGCCGTCCGAGGGCGCTCCGCAAAACGCCGACGCCCGAGGAGCCGTCGGGCTCCGCGGGCGTCGGCGATACTCGAAGGCCGTGCGCGGGTCAGCGCTGCAGCGTCGGCTTCAGATCCTTCAGCCGGGCCAGCAACCCGTTCACGAACTGCGGCGAATCGTCGGTCGAGAACTCCTTCGCGAGCTCCACCGCCTCGTCGATCGCCACCGCGTCCGGCACGTCGTCTTCCCACAGCAGCTCGTACACACCCAGCCGCAGCACGTTGCGGTCGACCGTCGGCATGCGGTCCATGGTCCAGCCCACCGCGTACGTCGAGATCAGGTCGTCGATCCGCACCCGGTGCGCCTGCACGCCCTCGACCAGCTGCATCGTGTACTCGGCCACCGGCGGCGTGTCCGCGTCGTTGCGCGAACGCCCCACCCAGTCCGCGAGCACCCGCGCCGGGTCGCCGCCGCGCTGGTCCGCCTCGAAGAGGATCTGGAGCGCGCGGCGCCGGGTCTTGGTACGGGCACCGGCCACTAGTTGTTCACACGGCCCAGGTAGTCACCGGAACGGGTGTCGACCTTGACCTTCTCGCCGGTCGTGATGAAGAGCGGGACCGCGATCTCGTAGCCCGTCTCCAGCTTCGCCGGCTTGGTGCCGCCGGTGGAGCGGTCGCCCTGCACGCCCGGCTCGGTGTACTCGATGACCAGCTCGACGGACGCCGGCAGCTCGACGTACAGCGCCGCGCCCTCGTACATCGCGACGGTCGCCTCGAAGCCCTCGAGCAGGTAGTTCGCCGCGTCGCCGACCACCTCGGGCGTCACCGGCAGCTGGTCGAACGTCTCCGTGTCCATGAACACGAAGTCCGAGCCGTCCTTGTACGAGAACTGCATGCCCCTACGGTCCACGTTGGCCGTCTCGACCTTGATGCCCGCGTTGAACGTCTTGTCGACGATCTTGCCGGACAGCACGTTCTTGAGCTTGGTACGGACGAAGGCGGGGCCCTTGCCCGGCTTGACGTGCTGGAACTCCACGACGGACCAGAGCTGTCCACCGTCGAGCTTGAGCACCAAACCGTTCTTCAGGTCGTTGGTCGTGGCCACGGGTGCGGGGTCTCCTGCGTTGCTTCGGACCTGGCCGCCCTCACCTGCCGTACGCGGGCGCGCACTACAGGACAAGCAGCTCTTTGGTCGTGATGGTAAGTAGCTCGGGCCCGCCGTCCTCGGGCGGACGGACCACGAGGGTGTCCTCGATGCGGACGCCGCCGCGCCCCGGGAGATAGATCCCCGGTTCGACGGTGACCGGCATGCAAGCGTCCAGCTTACCGCTCGACGTCGGACCCATGCGCGGGTCCTCGTGGATCTCCAGCCCGACGCCGTGCCCGAGGCCGTGCGGGAAGTACTCGCCGTACCCCGCCGCGTCGATGACGTCCTTCGCCGCGCGGTGCACCGCGGCCGTCTCCACCCCCGGCGCCAGCGCCTCGCGGCCCGCCTTCTGCGCCGCGAACACGACGTCGTAGACCTCCACCTGCCAGTCGGCCGGCTCGTTGCCGATCACAAAGGTGCGCGTCATGTCCGCGTGGTAGCCCCGGTAGCACGCCCCGAAGTCGATCTTCAGGAAGTCGCCGTCCTCCACCCGCCGGTCCCCCGGGCTGTGGTGCGGGACCGCCGAGTGCGGGCCGGACGCCACGATCGTCGGGAACGCCGGGCAGTCCGCGCCGTGGTCCGCCATCCGGCGCTCCAGCTCCAGCGCGATGTGCCGCTCGGTACGCCCCACGAGGATCGACTCGATCATCTCCGCGATCGCCTGGTCGCCGATCTCGCACGCGATCCGCAGCGTCGCGATCTCGTCGGCGTCCTTGACCCGGCGCAGTTCCTCGACCGCGCGGCCCAACGCCACCCGGTCCACACCCTTGGCCGCCTCGCCCAGGGTCCGGTACATCTCGACCGTGACCGCGTGCTCCTCCACCGCGAGCCGCCGCACGCCGGCGTCGGCCGCGCGCGTGGCCAGGGCCGGCGCGCACGCGCGCTCCACGACCAGTTCGATGTCGGGCGCCTGCTCCGCCACCTGGGTGACGTACCGGCCGTCGGTCGCCAGCACCGTCCCGGAGCCGCGCTCGGCACCGTCGGGCACCGCCGAGAACACCAGCAGAGCGGCGTTCGACCCGGTGAACCCGGTCAGGTAGCGCACGTTGACCAGATTCGTGATCAACGCGGCGTCGGCTCCGGTCGCGGCCACACGGGCGCGCAGCCGGTCACGTCGAACGGCGTGGGCCTCGGGCATGCGCTCAGCGTAACCCCGCACCAGGTGAACGGCCCGGCAGGGCAAGTCCGGGGCGGGCGCCTCCCCCTCCCGGACCGGCCAAGCCGCATGCCCGCACCGGGCGTGTCGCAATCGCCGCCACGCGGGTTGGCCCCTGTACACGCCGCCACGGCCCCCTCAGCCGCGCGTTCCTGCCACAGGCTCCGCCGGCTTCCCGCCGACACCGTTCGGGCGTACGCCAGTTCGAGGCCGCGGGGGTTCGAACCGCCGCGTGTTCGTCCGTTCGGTTGACCTTCGCCCTGGTCGGTCCGACAGACCCTCCGGCGGCCTCGCGCAGCCCTACGCTTCTTGCAGGTCTTACTGCGGGTCTTGCAGGGTGCGCCGTCCGGGTGGGGATCCGGCGAACTTCCGCGGCCCGTCGCCACGTCGTCACGCCCGGGGGGTGGTCGCGATGAACATCGGGGAACTCGGCCAAGGGGGCGCGGCGGATCCCGCACTCCAGGAACGCCGAATCGCACAGATGGCGGCCGCCGCCACGCGACACCGGGGCGCACAAGGCCAGATCGACGACATCGCACGGCGGCGCGAGCAGGGCATGCGGTATCCCGACGAGCCCGAGCGGCTGGCCCGGCGGGCCCGGCGACTGGTGCAAGCCGGCGAGGTGCCCGGCGAGATCCTGCTCGCCATCCCGCCCGGCGGCGACGCCGTGGAGACCGACGAGCGCATCATCGGCGACTCCAACGACCTCCAGGCCGCGGCGTTCCTGCCGCGCGGCGTCCGCGCGTCCGCGACCGTCGGCCGCATCTGGCTCCGGCTCGGCGGACGCGTGCAGCCCGCCGCGACCGGCTTCCTGGTCGCCCCTCGGCTGCTGCTGACGAACCACCACGTCTTCCCCGAGGCGGCAGGCACGCTGGACGCGTTCGTGGAGTTCGGCGCCGAGGCCGGCCTCGACGACATGCCCGCGCCCACCGTGCGCTTCGGCTTCGCACCCGACGTGTTCTTCCTCGCCGACGAGCACCTGGACTACGCCCTGGTCGCCCTCGCGCCGGGCGCCGACGGACGTAGCGCGGGCGAGCTCTTCGGCTGGAACCGCCTCGACCCCGCCGAGGGCAAGCTCGTGATCGGCGACCCCGTGAACATCATCGGCCACCCGTCCGGGCGCCTGAAGGAGATCGCCGTCCGCGAGAACGAACTCCTGGTGCGCCTGGACGACTTCCTGCACTACAAGACCGACACCGAGCCGGGGAACTCCGGGTCGCCGGTCTTCAACGACCAGTGGGAAGTCGTCGCCCTGCACCACCGCGGCGTGCCCAGAACGGACGACCAGGGCCGTACGCTCAACGTCGACGGCGGCGTGTGGACGGCGGCGCAGGGTGATGCCGCCGTCGCGTGGATCGCCAACGAAGGCGCGCGCATAAGCGCCGTAGTGAGGCACCTGGCCGCCAACACTCCCGGCGAATTGCGGTCGGTGCTCGGCGAGTTGGGCCCGGCGGTCGGGGCACCGCCGTCGAGTCCCCCGGGCACGTCGGGGGCCGCCGCGGTGACCGGGGCGGCTGGCTCCACAGCGAGTTCCACGGCAGGTGCCTCTGCGGGTGCGGCCGGCTCGGCGACCGGGGCGCCGATCGGCGGGCCGAGCGACACGCCGGCTCCCCTCGATCCGACCGCGGCCGGCCCGGCCCAGCTCGACCAGCCTGTGCCCGATCAGCCTGTGCTGGGCCCGGCGGTGTTGGTGCCGCCGCCGGCGGGGCCGGTCCCGCCGACGGTGAGGCCCGCGGCGCCCGTGCCCACGCCCCGGGCGCCGGAGACGGTCGGGGCGGCGACCTCGACGACGTACCGCACGGGTGTCGCCGGGCGTACCGAAGCCTTCGGCGCCGCTCGGCAGTTGGTCTTCCTGCACGGCCGCAGCCAGCAGGGCCGCGATCCCGAGGAGATGCGGCGCGAGTGGGCCGCGGGCCTCAACAACGGGCTCACCCGGCTGGGCTTCGCGACCGTCGACCCGCGCGATGTGTTCTTCCCCTATTACGGCGACCTGCTCGCCGACGCCCTGAATACCCGGGAATCGGTCGCCACCAGCTTCGACGCCGTCGCCGACGACCCCGCTGCGGCGGCCGCTCCCGCATCCGCGTCGGCACGCGACCTGTACCACCGCATGCTCGACCAGGCCGCCGAGCGCTCCGGGATGCCCGCCGGCGCCCGGGACGACGGCGACAACGGCGTCGCGGTCGGCGGCGACGAACGGTTCGGGGTCGGCGGCGTCGTACACCTCGCCCGCCGCCCGCTCGACTGGATCGCCCGGCACTCCGGGGTGGACCGGCTGGTCGTCGCCAAGGCGTTCCGCGACGTGGCGCTCTACCTCGACACGGCCGCGGTCCGGGAGCGCGTGCTCGCGTGCGTACGCGACACCGTCCCGCGAACCGGCGGCCTCGTCCTCGTCGCGCACAGCCTCGGCACCGTCGTCGCGATGGACCTGCTCTGCGACCCCGAGGGCCCCGACGTCACCGGCCTGCTGACCCTCGGAGCACCGCTCGGCCTGGACACCGTGCACGACCGGCTCCGCACCCGCGGCCCACACTGCCCGACGCGCGTGCCGTGGTGGTTCAACGGGTGGGCGCCCGCCGACGGCGTCGCGATCGGCTGCCCGCTGCGCGGACGCTGGTCGGGCGTCAGCACCGAGGCCTGCGTCGACAACCCGCGCGACCGGGCGCACGACATCGACGAGTACCTGGCCCGCCCGGAAGTGGCCGCGGCGCTGGCGACCGCGCTCGGCCTGGCTCGGAAGTGAGATTCCACCAGCGCCCAGGGCCGGTGTGCCGGTCCCGCGCTGCATCACGGTCGTCGCCCGGCGGACGACGCTGACGACGCCCACGCCGACGCCGACGCCGAGGGGCCCTACGCCGCCTCGTGCGGCGGGGCCGGGGAAGTCCCGCTTCCCCGGCCCCGCCGCGCGAGCTGTCTCCCGGCGTGCTCAGGCAGGCGACGCCACCGGGCGCCGCTCGACGACCTTGGCCGCCAGGTACCCGAACAACACCCCGAACGTCGCCCACAGCACTGCCTGTACGCCCAGCGACGCCACCCGGAACCGCCACAGCACGGTTGCCGAGAAGCCGTCCGGGACGGTCTCGGGCGACGGCAGCGCCAGGGCGATCAGCGCCACCACGACGACGTATCCGCCGACCGCCGCGAGCACCGCGTTCCCGGCCCCGATCCGCGGCGCGTACTGCCGGGCCAGGTACGCCGCCCCGACCGCGAGCAGGATGCTGATCGCGATGAGCCCGAAGTACTGCGCCGTACGCTCGGAGATGCTGTCCGGATCACCCACCGCCGGTGGTTGCGCCGGGTACTTCAGGAAGGGCACGAGCACGACGGCCACGTAGCCGGCGAAGGCCAGCAGCCCCGCGGTCGCCCGCGCCCCGAACGGTCCGAGCCGACCGTACGCGACCGCGAACACGAGGGCGAACAACCCGCCCACCGCGATCCCGTAGACGCCCACCCCGGTCAGCAGCCCGACCGAGCTCTGCACGTCCCGGCTGACGACCTCTTCTTCTTCCTCGTGCGCCGCGGCATGCCCGGCCGCGCCCGTGTCGTGCCCGGGCTCGGCGGGAGCGGCCTCCGCGGCGGCCTTCGACTCCTCGAACGAAATGGCGCTCCGCACCTCGGGCTCGCCGAAGACGTACGCGAAACCCCATGCCAACAGTCCGGCGACAATGCCCACGAGCATGCCCCGGATCAACAGTCCACGCATCATTTCGGTGCTTCCCCCGCGCTCAGTGGCAGGGGAATGCGAGCAGGTGCCGGCCGTCGTGCACGAACTCGTGCACCCCCGTTCCGGAGAAGATCGCCGTGGCGCCCTGCTCAGCGCCGACGAAGTAGATGAGGAACAGCATGAGGGCGCCCATGAAGACCGCCCAGGGCAGCACTTCGCGTACCGGAATTCTCACCGGTACGGGTGGGGCGCTGGTGGTGGCGGAAGACGGGGTGGGGACAGCAGCCGTAGCCACGGAGTTCCTCCTTCGGGGCACGCGCCCGTTCGGTGGCGGCACGACGTGGAGGGTCTGACTGACGGCATCCGCGCTGCCCGGAGTACCCGGGCCCGCGGAACCGATCACAGTGGCGCGTCCGCGCCGGATTCCCACCGGCTTCCCCACAGCATCGCAATGTCGTTCGCAACGTAGGGGTACGGGACTGGCCGCGTCAACGTGTGCACATATGCCGGACACGTCGCCGCGCACCATCCGTCGTACGAGCGACAGTTGCCCCGGCACCGGCCTGGGACGGACGCGCGCGATCCAGGGGGCTCGCCGAGCTTGGCGCGATGTGTTGTTGCCTTTTGCCATGGCAGGTGGCAAGGGCCTGCTATCTGATGCTCCGTCAGAACGCGAAGGCCGGCCCGAACACCCGAACTCCCGGACGCGGCTGCGTGCGGCGGCCTCAGGCCGAGAGCTGGTCGGCCAGCGCGCGGAGGGCGAGGGTGTAGGAGGTGATGCCGAAGCCGGCGATGGTGCCGCTGGCGACGGCGGCCACGACGCTGGTGTGGCGGAACTCCTCGCGGGCGTACGGATTCGAGATGTGCACCTCGATCAGCGGCGCGGTGCGTTGGGCGATGGCGTCGCGCAGGGCGTACGAGTAGTGCGTGAACGCCCCCGGGTTGATCACGATCGGGGTGCGCTCGTCGGCGGCCTCGTGGATCCAGCGGATCATCTCGGCCTCGTCGTTGGTCTCGCGGACGTCGACCGCGAAGCCCAACTCGGCGCCGGCCTTCTCACAGGCCGCGACGAGGCCGGTGTACGACGTCGAGCCGTAGACATCCGGCTCGCGACTCCCCAGGCGGCCCAGGTTGGGGCCGTTGAGGACCAGGACCTTGGTCGCGGTCACGAGCGCGCCACCTCTCCGTACGCCGCCGCGAGCATCGCGGGGTCGGGCGCTTCCAGGATCGCCGGCCTCGCCAGGCCGTCGAGCACCACGAAGCGCAGCCGGTCCGCGCGCGACTTCTTGTCGATCCGCATCGACTCCAGCAGCTTGGGCCAGGCGTCCGCACGGTAGGTCAGGGGCAGGCCCAGCGACTCCAGGACGGCCTTGTGGCGGTCCGCCGTCGCGTCGTCCAACCGGCCCGCGAGGCGGCCCAGTTCGGCGGCGTAGACCATGCCGACGCTGACCGCGGCACCGTGCCGCCACTTGTAGCGCTCGGCCTTCTCGATCGCGTGCCCGAGCGTGTGACCGTAGTTCAGAAACTCACGGGTGCCGGACTCCTTGAGGTCGGCGGTCACCACGTCGGCCTTCACCCGGATGGCCCGCTCGATCAGCTCCGCCGTGTGTGGCCCCGAGTGCACGCGCGCGCCCGCCGGGTCCGCCTCGATGAGGTCCAGGATCACCGGGTCGGAGATGAATCCGGCCTTCACCACCTCCGCGAGGCCACTGATGTAGTCGTTGCCCGGCAGGGTCTCCAGCGTCGCGAGGTCGGCGAGGACGCCGGCCGGCGGGTGGAACGCCCCGACGAGGTTCTTGCCCTCGGCGGTGTTGATCCCGGTCTTGCCGCCCACCGCGGCGTCGACCATCGCCAGGAGGGTGGTGGGGACAGCCACCCAGCGCACACCGCGCAGCCACGACGCAGCCACGAATCCCGCGAGGTCCGTCGTGGCACCGCCGCCGATCGCGACCACCGCGTCGGAGCGGGTGAACCCGGTCTGCCCGAGCACCGACCAGCAGTACGCCGCGACCTGGACGTCCTTGGCCTCCTCGGCGTTCGGCACCTGGATCGCGATCGCCTCGTAGCCCTGCGCCGCGAGGTCCTCGCGGACCGCCTCGCCCGCGACGCTCAGCGCCTCGGGGTGGATCACCGCGACGCGGCGCGCCTTGGTGCCGATGATGCCGGGCAGTTCGCCCAGCAGGCCGGTCCCGATCACGACCTCGTACGGCTCGGCGTCGCCGCCGACTCCGATGCGGACGGGCTCGCTCGTTGCGCTCATCGCTCCTGGTCCTTCGTGGTTGCGGCGGCCAGCGCGGACGCCAGATCGTCGGCGACCTCCTGCGGGGTCCGCCCGGAGGTGGCCACGACCACGGTCGCCACCTCTTCGTACAGCGGACGGCGCTGCTCCATCAGCTCGCGCCAGCGCGCCCGCGGGTTGCCCACCAGCAGCGGGCGAGGCGCGTCGAGGCCCACGCGGCGTACCGCGTCGGCCAGTTCGACGTCGAGGAACACCACCGGACGGTCCGCCAGCAGCTTGCGGGTCCGCGGATCCATCACCGCGCCGCCGCCCAGTGCCAGCACACCGGCGTGCGCGGCCAGCGCCGCGGTGACCGTTTCGTGTTCGAGCGTGCGGAAGTGCGGCTCGCCGTCGTCCACGAAGATGTCGGGGATCGGCTTGCCGGCCGCCGCTTCGATGTCGGCGTCGGTGTCGCGGAATCCGACGCCGAACCGCTCGGCCAGCAGCAGCCCGATCGTGGTCTTGCCCGCCCCGGGGGGACCGACCAGGACCACCACGGGCCCGGCGCCCACCGGTTCGCCGCCCGTCGGTCCACGGTCGACGGACACGCGGTCCGTGCCCTGACCGGTCGACTGGTCGTCCGCCGGTTCGCGGCCGGTCGACTCACCCATGGGGAACTCCCTTCCCTCGGACTTCCCTCGGATCCCGCTCATCCCGGCGGCACCGTGGCTACTTGATCTCCAGGGCATCGAGGTACCCGGCCAGGTTGCGCCGCGTCTCGGGCACCGAGTCGCCGCCGAACTTCTCCACGACGGCGTCGGCGAGCACCAGCGCCACCATGGCCTCGGCCACGATGCCGGCCGCCGGGACGGCCGCGACGTCGGAACGCTGGTGGTGCGCCTGCGCCACCTCGCCGGTCCGCACGTCGAACGTGGCCAGCGCGCGCGGGACGGTCGCGATCGGCTTCATCGCGGCGCGCACCCGCAGCACCTCGCCCGTCGACATGCCGCCCTCGGTCCCGCCGGAGCGTCCCGAGGTACGCCGTGCGCCCTCGGGCGTGTTCACGATCTCGTCGTGCGCCTGCGAACCGGGGACCCGGGCCAGGTCGAACCCGTCACCCAGCTCGACGCCCTTGATCGCCTGGATGCCCATCAGCGCCGCCGCGAGGCGGGCGTCGAGGCGGCGGTCCCAGTGCACGTGGCTGCCCAGACCCGGGGGAAGTCCGTACGCGAGCACCTCGACCACACCGCCGAGCGTGTCGCCGGCCTTCTGCGCCGCGTCGACCTCGGCGACCATGGCGGCGCTCGCCTCGGGGTCGAGGCAACGCACCGGGTCGGCGTCGAGCCGCTCGGTGTCCTCGGGCACCGGCACGACGCCGCTCGGTGCCTTCGCGGCCCCGAACTCGACGACGTGGCTCACGATGCGGATGCCGGCGACGGCCTCCAGGAACGACGCCGCGACCGCGCCGAGGGCGACGCGCGCCGCCGTCTCGCGGGCGCTCGCGCGCTCCAGGATCGGACGCGCCTCGTCGAAGCCGTACTTCTGCATGCCGGCGAGGTCCGCGTGGCCCGGACGCGGGCGCGTCAGCGGCGCGTTGCGGGCGAGCCCGGCCAGCACCTCGGCGTCGACGGGATCGGCCGACATCACCGTCTCCCACTTGGGCCACTCGGTGTTGCCGACCATGACGGCGACCGGACTGCCCATGCTGAGGCCGTGCCGCACGCCGCCGAGGAACGTGACCTCGTCACGCTCGAACTTCATGCGCGCGCCGCGCCCATAGCCCAGCCGCCGACGCGCGAGCGCGTCCGCGATCGCCTCGGTGGTGACGGGGACTCCGGCGGGGAGCCCCTCCAGGGTCGCGACGAGGGCGGGCCCGTGCGATTCGCCCGCGGTCAGCCAGCGCAAGTTGCCCAACGGTGTTCCTCCAGTGCGGCCCGGCGACAGTGCCGGGGAACCCCGCCAACGACAACGGGGATGGCCTGACTCGATCCTTTCATGCCCGCGGGCGGGGCCCGTGCGGGCGTCCGAGGAATGGACCGCGCGGAACCGGGCGGATGGACGGGGACGGACGCGGGGCGTACCCCGGGATGGGCGTGGGGATGGACCCGAGGACGGACACGGGGTGGGCGGGTGACGGGCGGGTCTTTGTCCTCGTCCCCGGACGATCCCGGTCACCATCCCGCATAGGCGCCCACCAGCTGCTCGCCGCACAGCACCCCGCCCAGCGCCCCGACGAGTATGTGCGGCCCGAACGGGAGAGCCGTGTCCAGCCGGGCCCGTCGCGTCGCCAGCAGCAACACCGCGGCGGCGCCCGCACACGCGAAGGACAGCAGCGCGCCCGCGATCAGCACGTGCCACCCCAACCAGCTCAGATGCAGCCCGAGCACCGCCGCCAGCTTGACGTCGCCCAGGCCCAGCGAGCCCCTGCGGCACACCGCGACGCCGAAGTGGTACGTGGAGAGCACCAGTGAACCGAGGAGCGCCCGCGCGTACGCGTCGAAGTCGTCGAGCGCCAGCGCCTCCATCCCCAACAGCGTCAGACCGGCGAGGAGCAGCACCCCGATCACGGAGTCGGGCAGGCGCAACGTATGGATGTCGACGAGCGCGAGGACCACGCCCGCCGCCGCGACCAGCAAGAACGCGAGCAGGTCGAGGCCCGGCCCGAGCCGCCAGGCCAGCAGCCCGAACACTCCCCCGGTGACCACCCCCAGCACGGGCGCCACCGGCACTCTCGGCCAGGCGGGCCGCCCGAGCCGCACCCCCACCCCCACCGTCACCCCGGACATCCCCGCCACCAGCCTCTCGACAGGCACCCGCAGAACCAGCCCCGCGGCGAAGCCCACCGCGGCGCACACAAGCGTGGAACTCATGAACACAGAGCAGACTTTACGGTGAATCACCGAATGGTGACGTTCAGTTATCCACAGCCCGTCCGCCCCGTCCGCTCCTGTGGAAAACCCCCACCAAACACGACCCCGTCAAGGCGGCCGCCCCACGGCGGACGGCGCGCTGCTCGGACCGGCCTGCTCCGAGGACCCGTGCAGTTGACGGACTACCCCCTTGCCGTGCGTAGGGCCGGGTGGCGAGCGTGTGAGGTCAGACCGCCAGGTCGAGCCCGAACCGCCTTGAAAGGAACGCCGTTTCATGCGCCTTCACGCCCGTTTCGCCGCACTCGCGGTCGCCCTGCCCCTGCTCGGGTTCACCGCCGCGTGCGGCTCGGGCCAGACGAACGGGAAAAAGGAGACCGCGCCGCCAAATGCCGGAAGCCATACGGGCCCCGGCGCTTCAGGAGGTGCTTCCGCGCCGGCCACCAGCAAGAGCCCGCCGCGTACCGCGTTGACCGAGGGCGAACTCAAAGCCGCGCGCCTCACCGGCGTACGCGGCTGGCAGATCTTGGCGAACGACCGGGAGCCCGCTCCCGCATCGCCCGAGAAGGCCGACAATCCCGAGTGTCAGCCGCTCCTCGACCTGGTCGCCCCCGAGCCGTCGTTGCAGCCGGACGCAAAAGCCGCCATCACCATCACCAAGGCCGACGTCCCTGGTCAAATCAACATGGGCATCGGCCAGTTCGGCCCGGGCAAGGTCGAGAAGCTCTTCGTCGACGCCGCCGCGGCGCTGCCGAAGTGCGGCCAGTTCTCCGGCACCAACAAGAACGGCTCCAGGATCGACTACACCGCCACCGCAGGCACCGGCGCCACCCTGGGGGACGCGACCATCCGCATCGACTTCACTCGGGCGCAGGGCGCGCGCAAGAGCCTGATTCCGGTGGTCATGGTGCGCAGTGGCACCGCGGCGGTCCAGGCCATGTCGATCGACACTGTCGTCGACGCGAAGGCCGCGCCCCCGCTCGCCGTTTCGGACGAGCTGCTCGAACTCCAGCTCGCGCTGCTCGTCGAAGCCCAGAAGAAGCTGGTCTGAGCATCGGGTGCGTGGGCGCGCACCACAAGTTCTCCGCCTGCCCACCGAATTCCGGGGTTGGCCTCCGACCATGGGTGGCAACCGCGGCAGCAAAAGGCGTTGTCCCGCCAGGAAGGGCCCCGCCGGTTCGTCACGCGTGACCTACCTCGCGTGACCTACCTCGTGCGACGCATCTCGTGCGACGCGCCCCGATCAGGTGCGCGCCGCCAAGGCGGCCTCTCCTGCCGCGCGCATTTCGGCCAGGGGGCCGGGGTACCCCGTCATCAGTTCCACCTGGAGCACGGCTTGGTGGAGCAGGAGGTCGAGCCCGCCGACCACCGGACCGCCCGCCTTCGACCAGGCCGCCGCCAGAGCCGTGGGCCACGGGTCGTAGACGACGTCGAACAGCACGCCGGGGGCGGACGCGACGCTGTCGACGAGATGGTCGGTCGCGCCTTTGGGCGTCGTGGAGATCACGAGCGGGAAGTCGAGGCCCTTGTGGGCGTCTTCCCACGGGCGGACTAGGATCTCGACGCCCAGGCGCTCCCCCGACTCGAACATCTCGTGTGCGCGCACCGCGCCTCGGACGTACGCCCGCACCGGGCCGTCACAGACGGTGGCCAGTGCCGCGAGCGCGGAAGTGGCGGTGGCGCCCGCGCCGAACACCGCCGCCGATTCGACCCGGTGGACCCCGCGTTCGCGCAACGCCTCGACCAGGCCCGGCACATCGGTGTTGTGCCCGACGCGCCGGCCCTCCGGGTCGATGAGGACCGTGTTCACGGCGTCGACCGCCGACGCGGTCTCCGAGACCTCGTCCAGCAGCGGCAGGATCGCCCGCTTGAGCGGCATGGTCAGCGAGAGCCCGGCCCACGACGCGTCCAATCCCCCGACGAAGTCCGGGAGTCCGGCTTCGTCGACGTCGAACGCGTCGTACGACCAGTCCGCGAGTCCGAGCGCCGCGTACGCCGCCCGGTGCAGGACCGGCGAGAGCGAATGCGTGATCGGGGAGCCGAGTACAGCGGCCCGATGGACCCCCGCAGCCGTTGCTACCTGCCCGGGTTGTCCTTGTGCCACTGCTCGAGTTCCTTAACGTCCTTGTTGAACTGCGTCTGGTTGTCCGAGAACTTGGTCTCGCCGGTGTCCGGGTTGACCGTCACGAAGTAGAGCAGCTTGCCCTGGGTCGGCGAGAGCGCCGCGATGATCGCCTTCTCGCCCGGGTTGTTGATCGGCGTCGGCGGAAGCCCCTTCTTTATGCGCGTGTTGTAGGGGCTGTCGGTGTTGAGTTCCGCGGCGGTGAGCTGGAGCGCGCTCTTGTTGAGGACGTAGTTGACAGTCGAGTCCATGCCGAGCGACATGTTCTTGTTCAACCGGTTGTAGATGACCTCGGAGACTTTGGTCATGTCCTCGGTGTTGCGCACCTCCGCCTGGATGATGCTGGCCATCTTCAGTATGTCGTAGGGCGACTTGCCGACCGCCGCGGCCTTTTCCTCGAGTTTCATCGTCGCGTACTTGTTCTTGGACGTGTTGACCATGTCCTTGAGTACGTCGATCGGCTTCATCCCCGGCGCCGCCGCGTACTGCGCCGGCCAGAGGAAGCCCTCGATGTTGCCGCCCGCCCATTCGGGCAGTCCTAGCGCGGGGTCCTTCGACGCGGCCTCGACATCGGCGAACGGGACGTTCAGCTTCTTGGCGACGATGTCGAGCACCTTGCTCGCCCGCAGCCCCTCGCCCGGCGTGATGTTCTGCCGGTTGGCGCGGTTGACCATGAACTCGAAGGCCGACTTCGCCGACATGTGCTCCTTGAGCACATACGCACTGGCCTCGATGTTCCGCTGCTGCTTGTCCCCGGTGTACGCCTTGGTGAAGGCGTCGACGCTCTTGACCACCTTGGCGCGCTTCAGCTCGTTGCCGATCTGCGACGCGACCCACCCCGGCTTGACGACGACCACGACGGACGAACCCTCGACGCCGGCCCCGGAGTAGTCCGGCGGGGGGCCGAAACGGTCCTTCACGAAGCCGTACGCGAACCACCCGCCGGTCAGCAGAAGGCCGATCACGACGGCGAAGGCGATGAAGACGGCACAGCCGCTGCGTCCGCGCTTCTCCTTGCGGCGTCCGCGCGAACCTCCGTTTTTGCCCCGGCGCCGACTGCGCGGCTCCGTGTCCATCGTCAGTCCGAGGTCACTCATCTGGGGTGGTCTCCGCCTGGGTCGGGCCGTGGGCCGCGGGCAGGGATGCGTCTCGGGCGGACTCGCCGCCCGAGGACGGTTCGGTGGTTCCGGTGCTACTGGTATCACCAGTAGGACTGGTTGTACCAGGAACCGCCTGGCCGGGTGGGAGTCCCGAAGTCCTCTCCGTTTCGAGCGCGTTCTGCAGGATGACGACCGCCGCTGCCTGGTCCACGACGGTACGGGCCTTTTTGCCGCGTACCCCCGAGGCGCGCAGATCTCGCGTCGCGGTCACGGTCGTCAGCCGCTCGTCGACAAGTCGTACGCCGACCGGAGCAATCGCGGCGGCCAACCGGGACGCGAAGGCACGCACCTTCGCGGCCGCGGGCCCCTCCCGGCCGGACAACGAGCGCGGCAGGCCGACGATCACCTCGACGGCCTCGCGCTCGGCGACCAGCGCCGCGATGCGGGCGATGTCGCCGCGCCCCGCCTTGACCGTCTCGACCGGGGTCGCGACCAGGCCGTGCGGGTCACTGGCGGCGACGCCCACGCGGACGTCGCCGACATCGACGGCGATGCGTACTCCTCGCCTCACCGGTGCCTCCCCAAAGGCACCGGGGACCGGGGACACCGCGCAGTGCCGTGGACCGCGCCGCGTCCCCCCATCCGGGTCCCCAACTAGGCCGCCCGTTCGGCGACCGTGCGCGCCACCGCGGCGAGGGCGTCCTCGACGGCGGCGGGGTTCTGCCCGCCGCCTTGCGCGACGTCGTCCTTGCCGCCGCCGCCCCCGCCGAGCGCCTTGGCCGCGGTGCGCACCAGTTCGCCGGCCTTGACGCCGCGCTCGCGCGCGGTCTCGTTGGTCGCCACGACCACCATGGGCTTGTTGTTCACCACCGAGACCACGGCGACGACGGCCGGGCGGGCGTTGAGCCGCTGCCGTACGTCGAGCGCGAGCTTGCGCAGGTCGTCGGTCGACGTCCCGTCGGCCACCCGGTGCGCGACCAGCGCGACGCCGTGCACGTCGGACGCCTGCTCGGCCAGGCTCGCGGACGCCTGCAGCACCTGGGCCGCGCGCATCCGGTCGATCTCCTTCTCCGCCTCGCGGAGCTTGGCGACGATCGACGAGACGCGCTCGGGCAGTTCCTCGGGACGGCCCTTCACAACGTCGGTGAGCTGGTTGACGATCGTGTGCTCGCGGGCCAGGAAGCGGTACGCGTCGACGCCGACGAGCGCCTCCACCCGGCGCACCCCCGCACCGATCGACGACTCGCCGAGCAGCTTGACCAGGCCGAGCTGCGCGGTGTTGTGCACGTGCGTGCCGCCGCACAGTTCCTTGGAGTAGTCGCCGATCGTGACGACGCGGACCTCGTCGCCGTACTTCTCGCCGAACATGGCGGTGGCGCCCTGCTTGCGCGCCTCGTCCATGCTCATGACCTCGGCCATGACGTCCAGGTCGCGGGCCAGGACCTCGTTGATCTTCTGCTCGACGTCGGTCAGGACGCCGCCGGGGACCGCGGCGGGGGCGCCGAAGTCGAACCGGAAGCGGCCGGGCGCGTTCTCCGAGCCGGCCTGCGCGGCGGTCGGGCCGAGCGCGTCGCGCAGCGCCTGGTGGGTCAGGTGGGTGGCGCTGTGCGCGCGGGCGATGGCGCGGCGGCGGTCGAGGTCGATGCTCGCGAACGCGGGCGACCCGACGGTGATCTCGCCGACCTGCACGGTGCCGCGGTGCACGCTGACCCCCGGCACCGGCTGCTGCACGTCGCGGACCTCGACGACGGCGCCGCCCTCGATACGGATGCGCCCGGTGTCGGCGAGCTGGCCGCCGCCCTCGGCGTAGAAGGGGGTGCGGTCGAGGACGACCTCGACCTCGTCGCCTTCGTGCGCGGCGGGTGCGGACACGCCGTCGACGAGGAGGCCGACGACAGTCGCCTCGCCCTCGTTGAGGAGGTAGCCGGTGAACTGGGTGGCCCCGGAGGCGTCGGCGACCTCGCGGTACGCGGACACGTCGGCGTGGCCGTGCTTCTTGGCCCGCGCGTCCTCCTTGGCCCGCTGCTTCTGCTCGGCCATCAGGCGGCGGAAGCCGTCCTCGTCGACCTCGAGGCCCTGCTCGGCCGCCATCTCCAGGGTGAGGTCGATGGGGAAGCCGTGGGTGTCGTGCAGCGCGAACGCCGCGGTGCCCGGGAGCGTCGTGGCGCCGGCGGCCTTCGCCTTGCCGATCTCGCCGTCCAGGATCGAGGTGCCGGTGACGATCTTGTCGAGGAAGCGGGCCTCCTCGGCGACGGCGACCGAGTCGATGCGCTTGGCGTCGGCGACCAGTTCGGGGTACTGCGGGCCCATCGCGTCGATGGTCGTGGCGACCAGCTCGCTGAGCGTGGGGCCCTGGGCGCCGAGCAGCCGCATGTTGCGGATCGCGCGGCGCATCATGCGGCGCAGCACGTACCCGCGGCCCTCGTTGCCGGGCACCACGCCGTCGCCGATGAGCATGACCGCGGTGCGCACGTGGTCGGCGATGACGCGCAGCGAGACGTCCGACCTGAGGTCGCCGCCGTAGCGGTGGCCGGTCAGCTCGGCGGCGCGGTCGAGGATCATGCGCGAGGTGTCGATCTCGTACAGGTTGTCGACACCTTGGAGGATGCACGCGAGGCGTTCGAGGCCGAGGCCGGTGTCGACGCTCTTCGCGGGCAGGTCGCCGAGGATCTCGAAGTCGTCCTTGCCGATGCCCGCGCCGCGGATGTACTGCATGAAGACCAGGTTCCAGATCTCCAGGTAGCGCTCGCCGTTGACGGCGGGGCCGCCCTCCTCGCCGTACTCCGGGCCGCGGTCGTAGTTGATCTCCGAGCACGGGCCGCACGGTCCGGGCACGCCCATCGACCAGAAGTTGTCCTTCTTGCCCAGGCGCTGGATGCGCTCCGCGGGCACGCCGATCTTGTCGCGCCAGATCGACTCGGCCTCGTCGTCGTCGAGGTAGACGGTGATCCAGAGCTTCTCGGGCTCCAGGCCGTAGCCGCCGTCCGCGACGGGGCTGGTCAGCAACTCCCAGGCGAGCGTGATCGCCCGCTCCTTGAAGTAGTCGCCGAACGAGAAGTTGCCGCACATCTGGAAGAACGACCCGTGCCGGGTGGTCTTGCCGACCTCGTCGATGTCGAGGGTGCGCACACACTTCTGAACGCTGGTCGCGCGCGGGTACGGCGGCTTGACCTCGCCGAGGAAGTACGGCTTGAACGGCACCATGCCGGCGTTCACCAGGAGCAGCGTCGGGTCGTCGGCGACCAGCGACGCGGACGGCACGACGGTATGTCCGCGCTCCTCGAAGAAGCGCAGCCAGCGGCTACGGATCTCTGCGGAATCCATCAGCGTCGGTCCTTCCGGTCGTACCTGGCGCGACCGCGGCGTTGTTCGCGCGGTGTCGGTGCGGGAGCTGCGCCGCGGGCGAGGCCGAGGCGGAAGCCCTGTTGGTTGTCGTGCCTGTCGTATGCGTCGTAGCCGTCGTAGGCGGCCTCGTCGTACTCGTAGGCGTCGTAGACGTCCCGGCCGTACGCATCCTGTCCACGGTACGGCGCGCGGGCCGCGGGCAGCGCCCGCATCTGGTGGCGGCCGGGCAGCACCTGGGGTCCGGGGAGGACGGGAGGCGCCGCGGCCGCCGTCACGTCGGCGCCGATCGCGCGGTAGAGCTCGGACTCGCGCTCGGCCATGCCGGCGCGTACCTCGTCGGCGAAGTAGCGGATGGCGTCGCCGATTCCGGTGACGTTGTCGGCGACTCCCTCGGGGGTGTACTTCGCCGCCTTGTCCTTCACCTTGCGTGCGGCCCACATGCCCGCGCCCGCACCGACGGCCATCCAGAACAGCCGTGCCATGTCATGACCTCCCGCGCGCGGCGCGCTGGCGGGCGATGCGCTCCGCCCTGGCGGTGGAGCGTACGCGCTTGGCGAATTCGGCGCGTTGCTGGGCGGACAGGGCACGGCGCACGCCGTACGAGAACGCCGCGGTCTTGACCAGCGGGCCGCCGAGGGTGGCGGCCACGGTCGAGGACAACGCGGTGGCGTTCGTCGACATCGTCTGCACGTTCCCGGCGATTTGGTCGACACGGGCCAGCTGCGCGTTGGTCGCGCGGACGGCGTCGGTCATCTCATCCAGCAGGGGCGGTGTGCGGTCGGCGATGTCGGAGACCAGGCGGGTGGCCTCCTTGAGCACCTTGACCAGCTTCACCAGCACCAGCGCGAGGAAGGCGACGAGAATCGCCCAGAACGTCGCGATGATCATCAGCGCGACTTCGCCACCCGACACCTTGATGCGCTCCTTCAATGGCCGAAAGACAACGGCGGACGACAAGCTGAGAGGGCGTCACCTGGGACACAGCCGCTCGGGCGACCCCGGAAGCCCCGACCCTACCGCGCCGTAGCGGGATGGTCGCCCGACACTACCGGCCGGGCGGGGTGCAGTGCACGGACCGGGCGTGACCTCGCGCGCGGCGGCTCGTTCCCCGATGTTCGCCGGTCATCGGCTCTCGTACGGGCGTGACCTCGGGTCGGGACGCTCGTTGGTAGGCGTGAGGGTTGCCCCGCAGTCGCGGGGGAACGAGAGGGCCCCGCTCCGATCCGGAGCGGGGCCCTCTTTTGGTCCGGGCGTGCGGGGGTCAGCGCGAGTAGTACTCGACCACGAGCTGCTCGTCGCAGATCACCGGGATCTCCCGGCGCTGCGGCAGCCGGTCGAGCCGGGCGACCAGCGCCGGCAGGTTCACCTCGATGTACTTGGGCGTGGTCTCGGCGGCGAAGCCACCTGCCCGCACGACCTGGAACAGCGGCTTCTCACGGCTGCGTTCGCGCACGCCGACGACGTCCTCGGGGCGCAGCTTGTAGCTGGGCCGGTCGACCTTGCCGCCGTTGACCTCGAAGTGGCCGTGGCTGACCATCTGGCGGGCCTGGTAGATGGTGCGCGCGAATCCGGCGCGCAGCACGAAGGCGTCCAGACGGCGTTCGAGGGAGATGACCATCTCGTCGCCGGTCTTGCCCTGGTGCTTGTGCGCGGTGTCGAAGGCGGCACGCATCTGCGTCTCGTTGATGTCGTACTGCGCGCGGAGCTTCTGCTTCTCCAGCAGGCGCACCTTGTAGTCCGACGCCTGCTTGCGGCCGCGGCCATGCTCCCCCGGAGGGTACGGGCGGTTCTCCAGGTAGCGCTGGGCTTTCGGGGTCAGCGCGACGCCGAGCGCTCGGCTGCGCTTGACCTTGGGGCGGGCCTGGTTCAACGGATCCTCCGAATCGGTGGGTACTTGCCAGCCGCGGCCTTCTTAGGTAAGCCTAACCTTAACGTCGACGATGCCTCGAGGGGAAGTCCGGGGTGCACGATCGGCACACAACCGCTGGAGGACACATGCCCCGGGCCACCGACGCCGCCGACACGACCGCCGACACCTCCGCCGACAGTTCCGCCACCGACACCCCGGTCTCCGACGCCGGGCGGTGCGCCGGGCGGACCGTGCCCCGCGGCACCCACCCGGACGCCGCGTCCCGGGCGCGCACGCTCGCCGCGTACGCCGCCTCCGCGGTCGTCGAACTCCCCGGAAACATCGGCGACGAGCAGGTTGTTCCGGAGGCCCGCACCGTGGAGGCCGACGGCTCGGTCCTGCTCCTGCTGCCGCCCGAGGTCGGCGCCGCGGTGCTGACCGCCCGCGACGACGTCGCCGCCGTGCTGCACGTGGTGGACGTGGCGCCCGTCGCGGTGCCGCACCGGGTGCGCGCGCACTGCTGGATCGCCGGATGGCTGAGCGCGCCGACCGGCGCCGAACTGGCCCGCGCACGCGGCCGCCTGGCCGCCGCGACACGTGACCCGGCGCTGCTGGCGTTCGACGGTGCGCGCTCCGGCGCGGTCGTGCGCCTGGAGCCCGGCGAGGTCCTGGTCGACGACCTGTGGGGCGCCGAGCACGTCGAGCCCGACGAGTACGAGGAGGCCTCGCCCGACCCGCTCGCGGAGCACGAGACCGAACTCCTGCAGCACCTGGACGCCTCGCACGGTGGCGAGCTCGAGCACCTGTGCCGGATGACGGGCGCGAGCGACGAGGGCGAGCGCGTGGCGCCCGTCGCGCTGGACCGGTTCGGACTGCGCCTGCGGTGCAGCGGGCCGACGCGTACGCGCGATGTGCGGTTCGAGTTCGACGCTCCCGTCGGTGACCCGGCGGCGCTCGGCGACGCGTTGCGGGCGCTCTTCCAAGGCCCGCGCTCGGCCGAGTCCGACTGCGCGTAGGCGCCCGCCGCGTACATGGTCGGCAGGCACACTCCCGGTCGTGTTTGCCGCCTCTTGTGGCCAAGTTGAGAGTTTTTGACCGCTTCTGCATTCTTGCTGCGAGATTGACCTTCGGCGTGCCGTCATCTTCCGATTGAGGAGATGGCTCCTCCATGAGGCACTGTGGAGGGGCACGACCGATCAGCAGGAAGGACGGACGCGGTGGTCGATCGCGCCGGGCGACCCGACACCGCCGGCGGCACGGAGGATCCCCGCGACCCCCGGAGCACGTCGGCCGCACCCGCCCAGGAGGGCGCGGCGACGTCGCCCCCCGCCCGGCGGTCCGGGCGATCCGGGACACGGCTGCCGTGGCACCCGCCGCCGTTGTCCACGCTTCCCTGGCAGGACCGGCTCCGCACCCGGCTGCGGTTCAGCTCGACGCTCGGCATCGACGCGCCGGAGAAGAGCGAGCCGAGCGTCTCGGTGCCGCGCGTCCTCGACCTCGCGCTGCGCACCGGCGAACTGCTGCTCGCGAGCGGCGAGGCGGGCGAGGACGTCGAGGCCGCGATGCTCGGCGTCACCGACGCCTACGGCCTGGAACGCTGCACACCCAACGTCACGTTCACCGTCATCACGCTCTCCTACCAGCCGTCCCTGGTGGACGCGCCGGTCACCAGCGAGCGCGTGGTCCGGCGCCGCGCGACCGACTACACGCGCCTGGACGCGGCGCACCGGCTCGTCGAGGACATCACCACCGGCGAGGTGACGCTCGAGGACGCGTACCACCGGCTCGTCGACATCCGCCGCAACCGGCACCCGTACCCGACCTGGCTGGTGCTGGTGGCCACCGGGCTGGTGGCGGCGACCGCGAGCGTGCTGGTCGGCGGTGGGCCGGTCGTCGCGTGCGCGGCGTTCTTCGCGGCCGTGGTCGGCGACAGCCTGGCGCAGGGGCTGGCCAAGCGCGGCGTCCCGGAGTTCTACCAGTTCGTGCTGGCCGCGATGCCGGCGGCCGCGATCGCGGTGGGGCTCATCAAGGCGGACTTCGGGGTGCAGCCGTACGCGGTCGTGACCGGGGGGCTGTTCGCCCTGCTGCCCGGACGTGCGCTCGTCGCCGCGGTCCAGGACGGCCTGACCGGCTTCTACATCACCGCCTCGGCCCGCCTCCTGGAGGTCTTCTACCTCATCATCGGCATCATCTGCGGCGTCGCCATAATGCTGTACGTCGGCAACCAGCTGGGCGTGGACCTCGACGTCGAAGGATCGTTCTTCCCCGAGTCGAACCCGCCGGTGCAACTCCTCGCGGCGGCCGGGCTGTCCCTCACGTTCGCGGTCCTGGTGCAGGTCCGCAACCACGTGCTGCCGATCGCGGCGGCCGGCGGCGCGGTGAGCTGGTCCATCTTCGAGGTGCTGCGCATCGGCGGCGCGGCGCCGATCCTCGCGACGGTCGTGGCCACCGGCGTGGTCGGGCTCCTCGGCCAACTCCTGGCCCGCGCGGGCCGTACGTCCGCGCTCCCCTACGTGATCCCGGCGATCGGCCCGCTGCTTCCGGGCAGCGCCATGTACCAGGGCATGTTGGGTCTCGCGCTCGGGCACACCGACCGGGGCTGGGCGGGCCTGGTCAACGCGGCGGGACTCGCGCTCGCGCTGGCGGTAGGCGTGAACCTGGGGAGCGAGGTCGCGCGGTTCGTGCTGCCCGCGCCGCAGCGCGGCGGCCGCGAGAAGCGTGCGGCGGCGAAGCGCACCCGCGGGTTCTGACCGCAAGGTCCGACGAGAACGTCGCCTTACCTGACGGATCTGACGGATCTGACGTACCTTCGGGACGCACGTCCCCGGCATGGACGGGCCGCGAGGGCCGTTGCGGGCCCCCGCGGCACGCTGGGGGGTGAGTCGGGCGCCGTACGCCCCCGGCCGTCCCCTGGAAATCCTTGAGCGAAGACGGACGGCGCCCGGTGGTCGTTTCTACCGTGCGCAAGCGCTCGATCACAAGACTGTGTTCAAACAGTCGTGTGAGTGAGAAGGTGTGGCGGGCGACCGGCCGGCGGAGCCGGTGGCCGGTCCCGCACCCTGGGAGGGTTTTCGGTCATGGCAACGTGGCACGTCGGTTCGTCGGTCCTGCACAAGGTCGTCGAGATGGAGTTCCCGGTCACGGTGACCGGCGCGCTGCGCTCGTCCGACACCGGGCTCCTGGGCCGGTACCCCTGGCTCGCGCCGCACTTCGCGGAGCCGGACGGCAGCTTCACGATGGCGATCCAGACGATCCTGGTGGACACCGGCACCCACCGCATCCTGGTCGACACGTGCATCGGCAACGACCGGGTGACCCTGCCGCAGCTGCCGCCGCTCCGGACCGCGTGGTTGGAGACGCTGAGGGGGCTCGGCTACCCGGCCGAGACGATCGACGCCGTCGTGTGCACGCATCTCCACTTCGACCACGTCGGCTGGAACACCCACTTGGTCGACGGGGCATGGGTGCCGACGTTCCCGAACGCCCGCTACGTCATCCCGCGCGCGGAGTGGGAGTTCTGGAGCAACGCCGTCGACACCGACTCGGTGGGCCGCGCCGATCTGGACAACACGCTGCGGCCGGTGTTCGAGGCCGGGCTCGTGGACCTGGTCGGCCCCGACCACGAAGTGGCGGACGGCGTACGCCTGGAGGCCGCGCCGGGGCACACGCCCGGCCAGGTCGCGGTGGTCGTCGAGTCCGCCGGCGAACGTGCCGTGGTGACCGGTGACCTGGTGCACCACCCGGTGCAGTTCGTCGCCCCCGAGGTGCCGAGCGCGGCCGACGAGGACGTCGCCGGCGCGATCGCGACACGGCGGGCCTTCGTGGACCGCTACGCGGACTCCGGGACGCTGGTCGTCGGCACGCACTTCCCGTCCCCGACGGCCGGATGGCTCACCCGCGCGGACGGCGACGTGAAGTTCGTGGTCGAACGCCCCTGACCCCGCTCGGCGATCCGTTTCCTGCTCGGTGTGCCGCGAGTGCACCGCGTGCCTCGGGCACTCGGGGAGGCTCATTCCTCCGGGTGGCCGAGCTTGCCGCGCACGCGGTCGAGGATGTCGGCGTACCGCGCCTCGTTGCCGTAGCGCGTCGGGTGGTAGTAGCGCTTGCCGTGCACGGTGTCGGGCGCGTACTGCTGCTCGGCGACGCCGCCCGGCACGTCGTGCGGGTAGACGTAACCCTGCGCGTGGCCGAGTTTGGCGGCCCCCTTGTAGTGGCCGTCACGCAGGTGCGGCGGCACCGGGCCGGCCAGGCCCGCGCGTACGTCGGCCAGTGCGGCGCCGATCGCGAGCGTCGCCGAATTGGACTTGGGCGCCAGCGCCAGCGCGATCGCCGCGTGGGCGAGCGTCAGTTGCGCCTCGGGGAAGCCGATCAGCGCGACCGCCTGGGCGGCGGCGACCGCGGTGGTGAGGGCCGTGGGGTCGGCCAGGCCGATGTCCTCGGACGCGGAGATCATCAGGCGCCGCGCGATGAAACGCGGGTCCTCCCCCGCGTCGATCATGCGGGCCAGGTAGTGCAGGGTGGCGTCGACGTCCGAGCCGCGGATGGACTTGATGAGGGCGCTCGCCACGTCGTAGTGCTGGTCGCCGTCGCGGTCGTAGCGGACCGCGGCGCGGTCGACGGCCGCCTCGAGGGTGGCAAGCGTTACCGACTTCTCGCCCCGGTCCATCGCCGATCCGGCGCCGGCCTCCAGCGCGGTCAGAACACGCCGCGCGTCGCCGCCGGCGATGCGCACGAGGTGGTCCTCGGCGTCCGGGTCCAGGTGTACGGCACCGCCGAGGCCGCGCTCGTCGGCGAGCGCCCGGCGGACCAGGTCGCGGATGTCGTCCTCGGTCAGCGACTCGAGGGTCAGCAGCAGTGACCGGGAGAGCAGCGGGCTGATGATCGAGAAGTACGGGTTCTCGGTGGTCGCCGCGATCAGCGTCACCCACCTGTTCTCGACGGCCGGAAGCAGCGAGTCCTGCTGGGCCTTGGAGAACCGGTGGATCTCGTCGAGGAACAGCAGCGTCTCGCGGCCGTGCGCGCCGGACTCGCGGCGGGCGGCCTCGATGACCGTGCGGACCTCTTTGACGCCCGCGGTGATCGCCGACAGTTCGACGAAGCGGCGCTTGGTGGCGTGGCTGACGACGTACGCGAGCGTCGTCTTGCCGGTGCCGGGCGGCCCCCACAGGATCACCGAGGAGGGCGCGGTGACGCCGTTGCCGGCGCGCACGAGGCGGCGCAGCGGGGAACCGTCGCCGAGCAGGTGCTGCTGGCCGACCACCTCGTCCAGCTCCCGCGGCCGCATGCGGACCGCGAGCGGGGCGAGCGCCGGGTCCTTGCTCTGCCGCTCCTCGGCGGCGGCGATGAACAGATCGGGTTCCACGCCTACGACCCTAGCCGCAGGTACCGACAACCGGACGGTCAGCCGTCAGCCGTCTGCTGTCACCGGTCGGCGGTTGGTCGGCGTGGACGCGCCGCGCGGTCCGGCCGGTCAGCGCAGTACGCCCGCGGCCCGGGCGGACTGCAGCCACTCCGGGAACTCGATCATGAGCTGGTCGTAGAGCTTCTCGTTGCTCATCCGCTTGGGGTCGGCCCCCGCCTCGAAGAACCCGGCGTTGTCGACCACCCGGTACTGCGGCGCGGGCAGGTCGTCGAGCCGGTGGAGGAACTGGAACTTGTCCCGGCCGAAGCCCACGAACTGCCAGAAGATCGGCAGCTTGGCCGCCTTGCAGATCGCCTTCTCCGCGGCCTTGGGGCTGTCCGGCGAGCCGTCCGTCTGGAACACGACGTACGCGGGGTCGGTGGCGCCGCAGTCCTTGTAGTGGCGGATGACCGCCTCCATGGCGGCGACGTAGTTCGTGGTCCCCATGCGGCCCAGCTTGGCGTGCAGCTCGGCGATGCGGCCCTGGTAGTCGCTCAGCGAGATCTCCTCGACCTGGTAGGCCTTGCTGTCGAAGAAGACCACCGGCACCACGCCGTCGTCGTCGAAGTGTGCCGCGGCCGCGAGCACGCGCTCGGCCAGCGACTGCACACTCCCGTCGCGGTAGAACCCGGACATGCTGCCCGAGCGGTCGAGCACCAGGTAGACCGCCGCCCGAACCCCGGACAGCCGGTGCTTGTCGAGGCTGACGCCGGCGGCCTTGTAGAGGCTGACCAGGCCGGGCGCGGTGCGCTCGATCTTGTCGAGGCTCACGGCCGAGCCGCTGCCGGTACGAACCGTCGCGGCGGGCGCGGTCGGTGCGGTCGGCGCGGCCGGTCGGGCCGTCGGTGCCGCGGGCGTCTGCCTGAGGCGGCGGATCCAGCCGAACACCATGTCGTGTGCCTCCCCTGGGTCGGGCGCGGCCGCCGGAGGACGGCGGCTGCCGACGAACTGCTGTACGAGTACTGCCGCGGCGGCCGGGCGAGGCCCCGCTTCCGGTGCCGGCCATGATTCCGCTTCCGCCCGCTCTGCCGCTTCCACGCTGTCAGATCCGGCCTATGACTGCCGGGGGTTCTCCCTCGCGGTCCGTGCGGCGTCGGGCACGGAACTCCTGGGCCGACGCACGACACGCGGATCCAACGCGGACAAACAACGGTATTGCTGGCCTTTGCCCTAGTTTGACTGGCAGACCGACATCAGGCGGAGGAGGCCGGCGTGGGCGACGGTGTACGCGGCGATCAGGCCGGACTGGACAGCCCCGCCGTCGACGCGCTACTCAAAGCCGGGCGCTTCCTGACCCGTTCGGACGTGTCCGACGACCTGCGTTCGGTCTACAAGACCGGAGGCCGCGCGGGCGACGTCTTCTACCGCGACCGCTGGAGCCACGACAAGGTCGTCAACTCGACGCACGGCGTCAACTGCACGGGCTCCTGCCGGTGGAAGGTGTACGTCAAGGACGGCATCATCACGTGGGAGACCCAGGGCACCGACTACCCGTCGGTCGGCCCGGACCGCCCCGAGTACGAGCCGCGCGGCTGCCCGCGCGGTGCCGCGTTCTCCTGGTACACCTACTCCCCCACGCGCGTGCGCTACCCGTACGCACGCGGGGTGCTCGTCGAGATGTACCGGGAGGCGAAGGGCCGGCTCGGGGACCCGGTGGCCGCGTGGGGCGACGTCGTGGGCGACCCGGAGCGCCGGCGCCGCTACCAACAGGCGCGCGGCAAGGGCGGGTTGGTGCGCGTCTCGTGGGACGAGGCGATGGAGATCGCGGCCGCCACGCACGTGCACACGATCAAGACGCAGGGCCCGGACCGGGTGGCGGGCTTCTCGCCGATCCCGGCAATGTCGATGGTGTCGCACGCCGCCGGGGCCCGGTTCATGGGGCTGATCGGCGCCCCCATGCTGTCCTTCTACGACTGGTATGCCGACCTGCCGGTGGCGTCCCCGCAGGTGTTCGGCGACCAGACCGACGTCCCGGAGTCGGGCGACTGGTGGGACGCCGCGTACCTGATCATGTGGGGCTCGAACGTGCCCGTCACGCGCACGCCGGACGCGCACTGGATGGCGGAGGCGCGCTACCGGGGCCAGAAGGTCGTGGTGGTCGCGCCCGACTACGCGGACAACGCCAAGTTCGCCGACGAATGGCTGCATCCGCATCCGGGGACGGACGGCGCGTTGGCGATGGCGATGGGCCACGTGCTGCTGCGCGAGTACTTCGTCGAGCGCCAGGTGCCGTTCTTCACGGACTACGTGCGCGCGTACACCGACCTGCCGTTCCTGGTGACGCTCCGTGAGAAGGACGGCGGGCTGGTGCCCGACAAGTTCCTGCGCGCGAGCGACCTGGGCGGCGCGCACGCCTCGGCCACGCACTCCGAGTGGCGCACGGTCCTGGTCGACGACGCCACCGGCTCTCCGGTCGTGCCGAACGGCACGCTCGGCGACCGCTGGGCACCGGACTCCGAAGGCCGTTGGAACCTCGACCTGGGCGGGGTCACCCCGCGCCTGACCTTCCATCAGGACGAGCGCGCGGAGGGCGTCGAGGTCCATCTGCCGCGCTTCGACACCGCGGACGGCTCGGGCGACGTGCTGCGGCGCGGCGTCCCGGCCGTGCGGCTGCGCGAGGGCGGGCCGCTGGTCACCACCGTCTTCGATCTGCTGCTGGCGCAGTACGGCGTCGCCCGCGAAGGCCTGCCCGGGGCGTGGCCGCGCGGCTACGACGACGCCGAGGCGCCGGGCACCCCCGCCTGGCAGGAGTCGCTGACCTCGGTCCCCGCGGCCCGGGCCGTCAAGATCGCCCGGGAGTTCGCCGACACGGCCGAGAAGTCGCAGGGCCGCTGCATGATCCTGATGGGCGCGGGCACGAACCACTGGTTCCACTCCGAGACGATCTACCGCGCGTTCCTCGCGCTGCTGGCGCTGACCGGCTGCCAGGGCCGCAACGGCGGCGGCTGGGCGCACTACGTGGGCCAGGAGAAGTGCCGCCCGGTGACCGGGTGGGCGACTCTCGCGGGCGCCGGCGACTGGGGGCGCCCGCCCCGGCAGATGATCGGCACGGCGTACTGGTTCCTCAACACCGACCAATGGCGGTACGACGGCTTCGGCGCGGACGTGCTGGCGTCCCCGCTGGGCGAGGGCCGCTTCGCGGGGATGACCGCGGCGGACGTACTGGCGCAGTCCGCGCGGCTCGGCTGGATGCCCTCCTACCCGACGTTCGACCGCAACCCACTCGACCTCGCCGACGAGGCGATGGCTTCGGGACGCGATCCCGCGGACCACGTCGTCGACGAACTCACCTCCGGGCGCCTGGGGTTCGCTTGCGAGGACCCTGACGCGCCGGAGAACTGGCCGCGCGTGCTGACCGTGTGGCGCGCCAATCTGCTCGGCTCGTCGGCCAAGGGCGACGAGTACTTCCTGCGGCATCTGCTGGGCACGCACGACAACCTGCGTGCGGCCGAGGCACCGCCGAACGCCCGTCCGCGCGACGTGAAATGGCGCGACGAAGCCCCCGAGGGCAAGCTCGACCTGCTGTTGTCGCTGGACTTCCGGATGACGTCGACGACGCTGCTGTCGGACATCGTCCTGCCCGCCGCGACGTGGTACGAGAAGGCCGACCTGTCCTCGACCGACATGCACCCCTTTGTGCACTCGTTCACCGCCGCCGTCGGACCGCCCTGGCAGGCACGCAGCGACTTCGACGCGTTCCACGCCCTCGCGCGGCGGTTCTCCGAGCTCGCCGCCACCCATCTGGGCGTACGCCACGACCTGGTCGCCACCGCGCTGCTGCACGACACCCCCGGGGAGGTGGCGCAGCCCGGCGGCACGGTGCCGGACTGGCGTACCGGCGACGCGGTGCCGATCCCCGGCAAGACGATGCCGCAACTGACTGTGGTGGAACGGGACTACGGCGCCGTCGCGGCCAAGATGGCGACGCTGGGTCCGCTCGTCGACAAGCTCGGCGTGGCGACCAAAGGGGTCACCTTCGACGTGTCCGAGGAGGTCGCCGACCTCACCGCGCGCCACGGTGCCGCGCCGGCGGCGTACGGTGTCGCCGCCGGGCGCCCGCTGCTCGACACGGCGGTCAAGGCCTGCGACACGATCCTCGCGTTGTCGGGCACCACCAACGGGCGGCTGGCCGCGCAGGGGTTCGAGACGCTGGAACGCCGCGTCGGCCGGGAACTCGCCGACCTCGCACGGGACAACGAGGGCAAGCGCATCACGTACGCCGAGACCCAGGCGGCGCCGGTGCCCGTCATCACCTCCCCCGAATGGTCCGGCAGCGAGACCGGCGGGCGGCGCTACACGGCGTTCACGGTCAACGTCGAGCGCCTGAAACCCTGGCACACGCTGACCGGGCGCCAGCACTTCTTCCTCGACCACGACTGGATGCAGGAACTCGGCGAGTGCCTGCCGGTCTACCGTCCACCGCTCGACATGCACCGGCTGTTCGGCGAGCCACGCATCGGCCCGGACGGCGAACGCCAGGTGACCGTGCGGTACTTGACGCCGCACAACAAGTGGTCGATCCACTCCGAGTACCAGGACAACCTGTTCATGCTGTCGCTGTCGCGCGGCGGGCAGACGGTGTGGATGTCAGTCGACGACGCGGCGGCGATCGGCGTACGCGACAACGACTGGATCGAGGCGGTCAACCGCAACGGCGTGGTGGTCGCGCGCGCGGTCGTCTCGCACCGCATGCCGACCGGCACCGTCTACATGCACCACGCGCAGGAGCGCACGATCGCGGTGCCCAAGAGCGAGACGACCGGGCGCCGCGGCGGCATCCACAACTCCCTCACCCGTCTGCTGCTGAAGCCGTCGCACCTGATCGGCGGGTACGCGCAACTGTCCTTCGCGTTCAACTACTTCGGCCCCACCGGAAACCAGCGCGACGAGGTCACCGTGATCCGCCGCCGTTCCCAGGAGGTGCGGTACTGATGCGCTTGATGGCCCAGATCGCCATGGTCATGAACCTCGACAAGTGCATCGGCTGCCATACCTGCTCGGTCACCTGCAAGCAGGCGTGGACCAACCGCGGCGGCGTCGAGTACGCCTGGTTCAACAACGTGGAGACCCGGCCGGGACAGGGGTATCCGCGCCGCCACGAGGACCAGGAGCGCTGGCGCGGCGGGTGGGAGCTCAACCCGCGCGGACGGCTCAAGCTCAAGGCCGGGGGCCGGTTCAAGAAGCTCGCCACGATCTTCAGCAACCCGGTGCTGCCGAACATCGGCGACTACTACGAGCCCTGGACATACGACTACAAGAACCTCACCGACGCGCCCGCCGGGTCCGACTTCCCGGTGGCCGCGCCGCGGTCGCTCATCAGCGGCAAGCAGCTCGACATCACGTGGTCGGCGAACTGGGACGACAACCTCGGCGGCATGCCGGAGCACGGGGCCGACGACGTCGTGCTGGCCAAGGTGTCGCGCGACGTACGGCTGCAGTACGAGCAGGCCTACATGTTCTACCTGCCGCGCATCTGCGAGCACTGCCTCAACCCGTCGTGTGTCGCGAGCTGCCCGTCGGGCGCGATGTACAAGCGCGCCGAGGACGGCATCGTGCTGGTCGACCAGGACCAGTGCCGCGGGTGGCGCATGTGCGTGACCGGGTGCCCGTACAAGAAGGTCTACTTCAACCACCGCACCGGCAAGGCCGAGAAGTGCACGCTCTGCTACCCGCGGCTCGAAGTCGGGCTGCCGACCGTGTGCTCCGAGACGTGTGTGGGGCGGCTGCGCTACCTCGGGGTGATGCTCTACGACGCGGACGCCGTACTTGCGGCGGCCGCTACACCCGACGAACACGCGCTGTACGAGGCACAGTTGGACGTCTTCCTCGATCCGCACGATCCGGAGGTCGGGCGCGAGGCGGAGCGCGCGGGCATCCCGTTCGACTGGATGGAGGCCGCCCGCCGTTCGCCGGTGCACCGGCTCATCAAGGACTACCGGATCGCGCTGCCGCTGCATCCGGAGTACCGCACCATGCCGATGGTCTGGTACATCCCGCCGCTCTCCCCGGTCGTGGACGCCCTCGCGGCCACCGGGCACGACGGCGAGGACGAGGGGAACCTGTTCGGCGCGATCGAGACGCTGCGGATCCCCGTGGCGTACCTGGCCGAACTGTTCACCGCGGGCGACGTACGGCCGGTGGAGGCGAGCCTGCGCAAACTCGCCGCGATGCGCGCCCACATGCGCCGCGCCAACCTCGGCGAGCCGCCCGACGCGTCGATCGCCACCGCGGTCGGCATGACGGCGGAGGAGATCGAGGAGATGTACCGGCTGCTGGCGATCGCGAAGTACGAGGACCGGTACGTGATTCCGACCGCGGCGGTCGGCGACGCCGCGGCCCTGGAGGAGTCCGTGCTCGACCACGGGTGCAGCCTCGACTACACGGACGGACCGGGCATGGGCGGCTCGGGGCCGTTCGGCGAGGCCTCCGGACGCCTCGCCCCGGCATCGGTCGAGAACTTCCACGTGCTGCGCGACCGGGCGACCGCCGACGCGCCCGCCGACACCGCACGCACGCGCGTCAACCTGCTGAACTGGGACGGCAACGGGCGTCCGGACGGCCTGTTCCCCGCCTCTGACCCGGCCGGCGCCCGCGAACGCGCCGGTGCCGAGGCAGGCGGCGACGGGCCTGGCGGAAGTGTCGGGCCTGGCGGGCCTGGCGAGGCTGCCACGCCTGGCGGGTCTGCCGGGCCTGCCGGGCCGGAAGGCGGGGCCCGGTGAGACGCCTGCGCCGCCTCGGGGACGCGTCCCCGGCCGCCCTTCCCGGCCCGCGGGAGACCGCCGCCGTACGCCAGGCCTCCGCGCTCCTCCTCGACTACCCGGACGCCGCCCTCCGCGACCGCCTTCCACTGATCGTCGAGGCCCTCGCCTCGCTCCCGCCGCACGCCTCCCGGGACGCCGCCCTGGCCTTCGCGTCGCGCGCCGCGGCGACGCCCGAACGCGAACTCGCCGAGCACTACGTCGCGACGTTCGACCAGCAGAACCGGCGCTGCCTCCACCTGACCTGGTGGACCGACGGCGACACGCGCCGGCGCGGCATGGCCCTGGTCCGGCTGAAGGAGCGCTACCGGACGGCCGGCTGGTCGTTCGACGGGTCGGCGGACACCGCCGAACTCCCCGACTTCCTGCCCGCGGTCCTCGAGTTCGCGGCCCGCGATCCGCGGGAGGGCACCCGGCTGCTCGCCGAGCACCGGGCCGGCCTCGAACTCCTGCGGATCGCGCTCACCGAGGCGGCCACCCCGTACGCGTTGCTCCTGGACGCGGTCTGCGCCACCCTGCCGGGCCCGACCCCGGCCGACGAGGCCCAGGCCCGCGCACTCGCGACGAACGGACCGGCACGCGAGGACGTCGGCCTGGAGCCGTACGGCCCGATGCCGGGAACCCCGGACATGCCCGCTCCGCCGAGCGCGCCCGGCGGCCGCGTCGTCGACCTGCCGTTCCCGACCCCCGTCACGGGAGGACCCCGGTGACATCCACCGCCGACGTCATGCTGTGGGGCGTACTCCCGTACGTCAGCGCAGCGTTGCTCATCGCCGGGACGTACTGGCGCTACCGCTACGACAAGTTCGGATGGACCACGCGCTCCTCGGAGTTGTACGAGTCGCGCCTGCTGCGCATCGCCAGCCCCCTGTTCCACTACGGTCTGCTGTTCGTGTTCGCCGGGCACGTGATGGGCCTGCTGATCCCGCAGGGCTGGACCGATGCCGTGGGCGTGAGCGAACACGTGTACCACGTCCTGGCGATGTCGCTCGGCGTCGTCGCCGGCCTCGCCACGGTCGTGGGCATCGTCCTGCTCATCTGGCGCCGACGCACGACCGGGCCGGTGTTCCTGGCCACGACGCGCAACGACAAGCTGATGTACGTCGCGCTCGCGGCCACGATCCTCGCCGGACTCGCCACCACGCTGATCGAGAACGGATTCGGGAACACCTACAACTACCGCGAGACCGTGTCGCCGTGGTTCCGCTCGCTGTTCATCTTCCGGCCCGACGTCGACCTGATGGCCGAGGCGCCGCTCGCGTTCCACGTGCACGCCGTGCTGGCGTTCGTGCTGTTCGCCCTGCTGCCGTTCACCCGCCTCGTGCACGCGTTCAGCGCCCCGGTGAAGTACCTGTTCCGCCCGTACCTGGTCTACCGCTCCCGCGATCCGCAGCAGTTGGCCGCACGACCCGCACGCCGCGGCTGGGACCGCGTCGACTCCTGACCGGCTCCGGTGGCTCGGTGCCCGGCTCAGCTCGGCGTCAACGCCCGTTCGGTGGCGTTGATGTAGCCGCTGAGCGCCTGCCGGGTCCGTGCGAGGACGTCCATGCGCTCCTCGATGCCCTGGAGGCGCCCGCGCAGGAGGTCCAGCAACTCCGGGCAGGCGGCGAGGTCGGGGCCGGCCCCCGACGCGCAGGGCAGCAGGTAGCGGATGTCGTCGGTCGAGAGCCCGGCTTCCAGCAGCGCCCGGATCTGGGTCACCGTCACCAGGGCGTCGTCGGAGTACTCGCGATAGCCGTTCGTCCCCCGGCCCGGCTCCAACAGCCCCTGAGCCTCGTAGTAGCGCAGTTGGTGCGCGTGCACGCCGGTGCGCCGGCTCAGCTCCCCGATGAGCATGTGTCTCCCTCCTTGACCTTCATACCGGTGTGAACGTCGAAGATCCCTCCAAGGCTTCCCACCGACCCGTTTCGAGGAGCAAAAATGCAGACGCCCGACACCGCCAAGACGCCCGTCACCGTCGTCGGCCTGGGGCTGATGGGCCAGGCGCTGGCGGCCACGTTCCTGCGCTCGGGGCACCCCACGACCGTGTGGAACCGCACGTCCGCGAAGACCGCGCCCCTCGTCGCCCAGGGCGCGGTCCCGGCCGACTCGCTCGCCGCGGCGATAGCCGCAAGCCCGCTGGTCGTGGTGTGCGTGACCGACTACGACGCCATGTACGAACTGCTCGAGCCGCTGGCCGGGACCCTGGACGGCCGGGTCCTGGCGAACCTGACCTCGGGTACGTCGCAGCAAGCCCGCGACACCGCTGCGTGGGCGGCACGGCACGGTGCGGCGTACCTCGACGGCGCGATTCCGGCGTCGCCCGACGGGATCGGCACCGAGGCGGCCGACATCGTCTACAGCGGGCCGGCATCGGCCTTCGAGGAACACGGGGCGGCCCTGCGGGCGCTCGGCGCGGGCAAGGCGACCTACCTCGGCGCCGACCACGGCCTGGCCTCGCTCTACGAGGCCGCCACGCTGAGCCTGATGTGGAGCATCCTCAACGGCTTCCTGCACGGCGCGGCGCTGCTCGGCACGGCGAACGTCGAGGCCACTGCCTTCGCCCCCGTCGCGCAGAAGGGCCTGGAGACCGTGGGCGGCTGGCTGGCGGGATACGCCAAGCAGATCGACGACAACGCGTTCCCCGTCGCCGACGCCTCCCTCGCCGTCCACGTGGCCTCGATGGAACACCTGGTCCACGAAAGCGAGTTCCTCGGTGTCAACGCCGAGCTTCCGAAGCTGGCCAAGTCCCTGGGCGACCGGGCGCTGGCCGAAGGCCTCGGCGACGGCGGCTACGCCGCGCTGATCCAGATCCTCCGCAAGCCCGCCGAAATCCGGCCCTGACCGAACCGGCCCGGAATAGCCGGGCCCTGACCACGACTTGGCTCTGACATGACGACCGAACCGTTCAACCCGCGCACGCTGCTCGCGGAAAGCCGACTCGGTGTGCTCGCGACCATCAAGTCCGACGGCCGCCCCCAGTTGTCACCGGTCATGCCGTTCTTCGACCCGGAGTCCGGCCTGCTGTACGTGTCGATGACCGAAGGCCGGGCGAAGACGGCCAACCTGCGTCGCGACCCCAGGGCCGCCCTGGAGGTCACCAGCGCCGACGGCTGGAAGTGGGCGACGGCCGAGGGCACCGTGACCCTGACCGGGCCCGGCACCGATCCGGGCGGCCCGGAGGTCGAGGCCCTGGTCGACTACTACCGCCGCGCCGCCGGGGAACACCCCGACTGGGACGAGTACCGGTCGGTCATGGTGTCCGACCGCCGGGTGCTGATGACCATGAAGGTCGACCACGTGTACGGCTCCGCGGTGGCCTGACGTCCATTCACTGCCGCTCCGGGGGACGAAGTGCCCGACTCCCGGTCCGGCGGCCCGTGTTGTCGCGGGGGGGCCCCGCGCGGGGGGGGGGCGGCCCCCCCCCCCCCCCGGGGCCCCAGACACGGGGGGGGCCCCGGCCCGCGGCC
>NZ_JBSFVE010000015.1:153594-241811 GCF_053592165.1 Streptodolium elevatio | reverse complement strand
CCACCAGACCGGTGACCGCACAGTGCACGCCGGGGTTGTTATTTGGCGTTGACTTTTGGCACGCTGTTGAGTTCTCAAGGAACGGACGCTTCCTTTGAGACCCTTTCACCGGTCTCTCCGGGCGTTACGCTCTTCGGTGTTTCTTTGTTCTTGCTTTTCTTTCCGCGCTTCCAGCTTAGCACACCGTTTCCGGTCTGTTTCGCTTTCCGCTTTGCCTTCGGAATCGACCCTCGCGGGCTTTTCCCTGCGGCGCTCCAGACTTTAGCGGATCGCATTTCGTTTCGCCTAATCGGCGATCCGGTCTGCCATTCCGAGTCCATCCGGAAGGATCCAGGCACACGCCGACCGCGTACGCAGCGCAGAGCGCGCGACGTACCTCGTTCGAGAGTGGTGCTGCGGATCCCCGCTCGCGGGACCAGCCAGCGGGTGCCTCGGGCACACGCTGTCTCAGGTCTCCCTGCTGAGCGGTGGCATGACTGTACCCACGTCGTCACGCTCTCGCAAATCGAGGTTTGCCTCGCGTGTCCCCTTGGTACGCCTGGCCTCCGGGCCCTGGCAGGGCATCCACCCCAGGTCGGACAAGTCCGTTTCACCGAGCGGATCCCGAGCACGGTTCACTCATGAGGACTACGAGGGCATACCGAACACACGCGAACCCGATCGCGATGGTGATCCGGGTTGTCACGGCCATCGTCGTCGGCATCATCGTCCTGCACATCCTGTTGGTGCTCCTCGAAGCCAACCCCGCGAACGATCTCGTCCGGACGATGGGCGACTGGGCCGGCTCCCTGACCGAATGGTCGGAGAACCTGTTCACACCGGACAGCTACAAGGCCCGCATCTTCGTGAACGAGGGCCTGGCGGCGGTCATCTATGCGCTGATCGGCGGCGCGCTGTCCCGCGCCGCGACACGCTTCTGACCCGCACGTCTTGTCTCACGCCCGACGTCAGCCTGAAGTCAGGCTGACGTCGGGCGAACGTCGGGCTGACGCGCATCAGGAGTCTCGGCGGGACCGGCCGCACCGCGGTCGGCCTCCGGCGGGCTTCACGGAGCTCCGGACAAAGGAGTGCCAGGCGAGCGGGCACGCATCGAAGCGGGCCGAGCAGACTGGTCTCATGATGGTGTCGTCATATGACGCCGACCGGAGGACCTTGATGCCGCTGCTCACGCCCGAGACGTTGGGCGACCTGCTGGCCGAGTACGACTTCGACAACGGCTGCGTGACCCGGGTGGGCATCGACGATCCCTTCACCCCCGGCGGCGCGTCGGCCCGGATCGTGGTCGACGCACGGGACCGTGAGCACGGTTGGCCCTGGACGCCCATCGAGTTCCGGTTGGCCGGCCTGCGGGACTACCGGCTGGAGCACGGCAAGGGCTTCTCCGGGATGCTCTATTTCGACCCGGTCGTGTCCCGGTTCGCCGACGAGACGCACGGCGAACTGCTGTACCTCGACCTCGACCCGGTCGACGGCCCCGGCCAGTACGAGCCGGTCGACGCGGTGGACATCGTCGGGCGTTCGCAGTGCTTCTTCGCCGCCGAGCAGATCTCGTGGCACGTGCTGTCCCCAGAGGAGAGCCCGCGACTCGCGTCGGGCTCTCCGTCCTCGGCCGAGTAGGCCGGGCAGGCAACATCCGGACAGGCGGGCAGGCGAGCAGGCGGGGGTGCGGGCGACTCGCACGCCTGCCCGCTCCCCTTTGCTCGGCTCCCCCCAGCTCGCCGGCTCCTTGACTCCCGGGTCCGGACCTCCGTGACCGAGGCACGTTCAGCACGCCCGAACCCCGCGCCCGCACATACGTCACCGTATTGTCGTTTCCGCAGGTCAGCGTGCGCTGACGTACGATCGGAAGGTCACGTTCCGGTTACAAACCTTTCACTAACTCGGTTTTAACTTCTAGTTTCCCGGCATGCACCTCTCCACCAAGCACCTCGTCCCCGCCATGGCTGCCGGCGTGCTCGCGCTCGCACTGACGGCAAGTGCCTCGGCCGCCCCGAACAACCGTCCCCAGCCGAGCCCTTCGCTCGCTGGCATGAAGATCCTGCTGAGCAACGACGACTCGATGCAGAACGCGCGCCCCGACGGCTCCGACGGGCGCGGCCTCTACGAAGTCCGGCGCGCGCTGTGCGCGGCCGGCGCCGATGTCGTCGTGATGGCCCCGTGGCAGTTCATGAGCGGCACCGGCACGAGCATGACCGGCAGCGGCTCGCTGACCGTGTCGCAGCGCACCGCGCTGCCGGCCGGATTCGAGAACGACTGCGCCGGTGCCCCCGCAAAGGGCGTCGTCTTCGGCGTGTGCAAGAGCGCGGCCCCGTGTGGTCCGACGACCCCGAGCGCGACACCGGGCGACACCGTACGCCTGGCCCTGCGCGGCGGCCTGGCCGCCAAGGTCGGCTGGCAGAACGGGCCGGACCTGGTCGTCACCGGTGCCAACTCCGGCCCCAACGTCGGCAATGTGACCTACGAGTCCGGCACGCTCAGCGCGGCGATCATGGCCATCGAGAACGGCAAGCCCGCGATCGCGCTCAGCTCCGGCTTCGACCCCGCGACGTTCGGCATCACCCAGCGCACGTACCGCGAGTTCGCCGACTTCGTCCCCGGCTTCGTCGCCGACCTGAAGAAGCGGCGCCTGCTGACCGACGAGTACGCGATCAACGTCAACTACCCGAACGCCGTCGAGGGCAAGGACCCCGGCCGCCCCGTGTGGACCGAGATCGGCACCGAGACGGTGCTCGCCGTGTCGTACAAGCCGACCGGCGACACGTTCGCGGTGGGCATGGGCGACTGCAACACGCCGGGCACGTTCTGCCGCGACGAGGAAAAGCGCAAGTCGGACTGGGCCGAGCTGAACAAGGGCCACATCACCGTGAGCACGGCGACCGGCGACCGCTCGTACACCGGCAACGACGACCTGCGGCTCGAACTGTTCCTCAAGACCGGCCACTGACCGCGCGCGTCGAGATCGCGGCCCCGGCACGTTTCCGTGCGACGAACGCGCCGGGGCCGCGGTGTGTGCGGCACCGCGCCGCACACACCCGTCACCGGGCGGGGCCTTCTGCCTCTTCGGCATGTGCCCCGCCCGGTGCCACGTGCGGATACTGGTTCCATGGCGGAGAAGCAGCGGCGTACGCGAGGCGCAAGGGAGAGCGTGCGCGCCGTCGTGGACTCGGGGGCCGTCGAACTCGTCCCGGATCCCGACCGGCCCCGCGCCTGGACCCTTCTCCTGGACGGGGCACCGCAGTCACACGTCGACCTCGACGATCCGACGTGGCTGGAGTTCGAGTACATCCGCCGCCTGGGGCACATCGTCGACCTGTGCGCCCCGGCGCGGCAGCCGATGCATGCGCTGCACCTCGGCGGCGGCGCGCTGAGCCTCCCCCGCTACCTGGCCGCGACCCGGCCGCGGTCCCGGCAGCAGGTGGTGGAGATCGACGCGCGGCTGATCGCCTTCGTACGTGAGCACCTGCCGCTGGAGAAGACCGCGCAGGTCCGGATCCGCAACGGGGATGCGCGCGAGGTGGCCGCGAAGGCCCCGGACGCGGTGTTCGACCTCGCGGTCGTCGACGCGTACGGCGGCTCGCGCGTGCCCGCGCACCTGACCTCGGTGGAGTTCGTCCAGGAGATCGCGCGCACGCTGCGGCCCGATGGCGTCTACACCGCGAATCTCGCGGACGGCGGGCGCCTCGACTTCGTACGCGCCCAAATAGCAACCGTGGAAGCGGCCTTCCCGCACGTGCTGATGATCAGCGACCCCGCGGTTCTGCGCGGACGCCGCTTCGGCAACGTCATCGTGGCCGCCTCGCGGCGCGAACTGCCCGTCCCCGAACTGACCCGCCGCACCGCGGCCGATCCCTTTCCGGGGCGCGTGCAACACGGCGAGGCGCTCGACGACTTCACGGGAGGCGCGGCGGTCGTGGTGGACACGACCGCCGCAAGCTCCCCGATGCCGCCGCCCCGCATCTTCGACAAGCGCTGAGCCGCGGGCGGCAGTTCATTTGCGGGATTCCTCGACCCGGCCTTTCAGCATTCCGACGGCGATGAGCAACACCAGCGTCGCCAGAATGAGTGTCGGGGTCACCGCGGAACCCAGCAGGACCTTGCCCCGGTCGGTCAGGGTGAACACCGAGACGGGCAGCGTCCGCCAGTCCGCCGGGTAGATCATGACGGTGGCGCCGACCTCGCCCATCGACAGGGCGAGGGACAGGCTCGCCGCGGCCGAGACCGAGGGCAGGAGCATCGGCAGGCGGATGCGCAGGAGCACCCGGAGCGGGCTCGCGCCGAGGCTCGCGGCCACGTCCGCGAAGGCGCGGTCCGTGCGGTCCAAGCCTGCCGAGACGGTGGCGTACGCGAACGCGACGACCAGCACCGCGTGCGCCGCGATCACGATCCACTTGGTGGGGTCGAGCACCTTCAGACCGCGCTCGGTCGCTTCGGGCAGCGCCAACGCCGCCTCGGCGACCGCGAGTTCGTCGGCGTTGCGGCAGACCGTCAGGGATCCGGCGGACCGGAAGCCGACCCCGGGCACCTCGGCGCCGATCCGCTCCCACAGTTCGCGGGCTCGGACGGCGGTGCGCAGTTCGTCTCCGCCGGCCCGGCCGCCGACCCACACGAGGCCGAAGTTGCGGACCGAGGCGCCGCGCGCCTCGCGCTCGCGCTCGAGGTGGACGACGTCGTGTCCGCGCCGGACCGCCTGCCACGCGTGCATGGTTCCCAGCACGCCACCCCCGACCACGACGATCCGCACGTGGCGCCTCCCGGCTGTTCATGTCCGGGACGGTTCTCCCGGCTGGGCGGTGACCGGCGTGCGCGTGGTCGGTGCCGAGAATGCGGAGGCCGTGTGTCACCTGAATGAACGGCCCGTTAAGGTCCGGACCTGTTACCTCTTCGTTATAGATCTCAGGCGCAAGACCATACGACCCCCCGCTCGTGGAAGTGGTTTTGCCACTCTCTGCGGCAACTGCCCCGGTGTGCCGCCGCCCTCTTTCGGCCGGAGGGTTGGTACGCGGTCCTCTGGGGCCGCCGATCCTCAGGTCGCGGCGCGCAGGCGGGTGGCGAAGCCGATGCGGTCCCCGCGGAAGAGCTGCCGTACGCGCTCGATGGGAACCCCGTGCGGGTCGTACGACGTGCGCATCGTGAGCAGCATCGGCAGCGCCGGGTTGGTGCCGAGCAGCAGCGCCTCGCGCGGCGCGGCGAGCACCGTCTCCACGGTCTCGTCGGCCTCCGCGAACACAACTCCCAGGTCCTCCTGGAGGCAGCGGTACAACGACTCTTCCGGGCGCAGCACTTCGAGGATCGTCGGGAAGCGGTCGAGCGGGAGGTACGTGCTCTCCAGCCCTATCGGCTCCTCGTCGGCGAGCAGCACCCGCTCCAGGTGCACGGTGAGGTCGCCCGGCCGGATCCCGAGGCGCTCCGCGAGGTCGGGCTGCGCGACGTGGTGCTCGACCGTGACGACCCGCCGCCCGGGTCTCATGCCCATCGAGCGGACCGACTCGGTGTAGCTCGCGAGGCTGAGCGGCTGCACGAGCTTGGGCGGGGCGACGTAGGTGCCGCGTCCGCGCGCCGAGCGCAGGCGGCCCTCCATCACCAGTTCGGCGATGGCCGAGCGCAGGGTGCTGCGCGCGACCGAGTACTCGGCGGCCAGCTCGCGTTCGGGCGGCAGCAGCGCGTCCTCGCCGAGTTCGTCCATGAGCCCGAGCAGCCGCATTTTGACGGCGTACGACTTGGGGACGCGGCCGTGTTCGGGGATGCCGTCGCGGTAGGGACGCGCGGTGGAGTCCGGCGGCGCGGGCGTGATCGGAAGCGCGGGACGCGCGGGACGTACGGGCGGCTCGGCGGACATGGCCCCGAGCCTAGATCGTGTCTTCAAATTCTCGCCGGGCCCGCGACGGCTGGCGGGCCTTGGGTCTTCCCGCCGGTCCGTTCAGCGGCCCGGCGCGTCGCGCGAGGATTCCGGGGCCGGGTAGGTACGGCCCTTCCACGCGGCGCCGCGGCCGCGGGCGTGCCGGATCGCGGAGTCGACGGTCATGCCCAGGTAGAGCGTCGCGGCGAAGGGCAGCAACAGGGCCTCGTAGGCGGGGCGTCCGTAGTAGCGGACCATCGGCACGTACGTCGCCGTCATCAGCGCCCAAACCGCGAGGCCGAGCAGCGCGAGCGGCCACGCCCCCGCAATCGCGCCGACGATCAGGGCGACCGGGGCCGCGAGGTAGACCAGGGCGAGGCCGAACACGGTGCCGACCAACAGCAGCCAGGAGTGCCGCAGTTGGGCGAACGCGCTGCGCGAGACCATGCGCCACAGGTCGGCGAGCGCGGGGTACGGGCGGACGCTGTCGACGTGCACCGGCCACCACTCGGTCGCGTGCCGGCGCGGCGGGTCGGCGAGCACCAGCCGGACCCGGCCGCCGCCGCGCTTGACCAGCGTGCCGAGCGAGACGTCGTCGATCACCGCGTCGCGGATCGCGTCGATACCGCCGGCCGCGGCGAGCGACGTGCGGCGGACCAGGACGCACCCGCCCGCGGCGGCGGCGGTCCTGGACTTGTGCCGGTTGACCCGGCGGAACGGGAACAGCTTGCCGAAGAAGTAGACGAACGCCGGCACGATGACGCGCTCCCACCCCGTGGCCACGCGCAGCCGGGCCATGACCGAGACGAGGTCGAGCCGTTCGTCGGCGGCCTCGGCGACCAGGCGGGCCAGCGAGTCGGGGGCGTGCGCGATGTCGGCGTCGGTCAGCAGCAGGAATTCGGCGTCGCCGGCCAGTTCGACGCCGTGCCGGACGGCCCACAGCTTGCCGGTCCAGCCGCTCGGCGGCGGTCCGGGCGTGGTGACGGTGAGCGGGAGGCGTACGCCGGGCGCGTCGCCGAGCGTGCGGGCGAGTTCGCCGGTGCCGTCGCTGCTGCCGTCGTCGACGAGGATCACCCGCGCGGAGCCGGGGTACTTCTGGGCGAGCAGGGTCGGCAGCGCGGCGCCGATGATGTCCGCCTCGTCACGGGCCGGGACCACGACGGCGACCGACGGCGGTTCGGCGGGCGGCGTACGCGAACCCCGCGGCGCGAGGCGCGTGTCGGTCCGCCAGAACCCGCCGTGCGCCAGCGCGAGGTACACCCACGCCGCACCCGACAGGGCGGTGATCCACAGAAGCACGTCCACGAGGCACAGCCTGTCAGGCGCGGGGACCCGGCGCTCGCACCCTCGCCCGCACCGCGTCTTCGCCGGCGTCCGGGTCCGAACCCAGACCCGTGTCCGCTTCCATGTCCGCGCCCGCACCCGCGAGAGCCGCCGCGGCACGGTACGCGGTGCGCGCGGACTCCGGCCCCGGGTCCAGCGCCGCGACCGCGATGGCCCCCTCGGTGAGCAGCATGAGCTGGTCGGCGAGCGCCGGGCCGCCGCCCGTACGCTCGGCGACCTCGCCCAGGAGCCCGCGGAGCGCGCGCTTGTGACCGCGGACGATGTCGAGCACGGCGTCCGAGGTGTACCCGAGTTCGCCGAAGGCGTTGGCGAACGCGCAGCCCCGGAAATCCGGTTCGCCGAACCAGTCGGCGAGCCAGTCGTAGACCGCGCGGAGCGGGTCGTCCGGTGCGGCCCCCACCGCCGCCCGCAGATCGCCGATCCACCGGCCGTCGCGCCGGGCGAGGTAGGCGGCCACCAGGTCGGCCTTCGCCGGGAAGACCCGGTAGAGGCGCTTGAGCGGTACGCCGGACGCGGTCCGGATCTCGTCCATGCCGACCGCCTGCACACCGCGGGCGTAGAACAGCGCCTCCGCGGCGTCGAGCAGGCGGTCGCGGGCTTCGGCGTCGTCCACAGGGCCCTCCATTGCGGCGAGAACGATCGTTCTCTATCGTAACGGACATCGCCGAGAACGCTCGTTCTCGCGCATCGGACCGCCAACCCGAGGAGTCGCCGTGACCGCCGTACGCCCGCCCGTCCCGCCGTTCACCGAGGCCACCGCCCGAGCCAAGGTGCAGGCCGCCGAGGACGCCTGGAACACCCGCGACCCGGAACGCGTCGCGCTCGCCTACACCGAGGACTCGGTCTGGCGGAACCGCGACCGGTTCCTCACCGGGCGCGCCGAGATCCGCGCCTTCCTGGCCGAGAAGTGGGCGCGCGAGCTCGACTACCGGCTGCGCAAGGAGTTGTGGGCGTACACCGGGAACCGCATCTCGGTGCGCTTCGAGTACGAGTGGCACGACGCCGACGGCCAGTGGTGGCGCAGCCACGGGAACGAGCAGTGGGAGTTCGACGACGACGGGCTGATGCGCCGGCGCGAGGCGAGCATCAACGACATCCCCATCGAGGAGGACGAGCGCCGCCTCACCGAACACGCTTGACCTTGCCGCCGCGTCGACTTCCAGCGTGGCAACCGCGTCCAGACCGACGACCCGCACACGCCGGCGGTGGTCGCGGAGCACTACGGATGGGTGTCGGCGTTCTGGACGCCGGACGCCTACGCGTACAGCGGGCTCGGCCGGCTGTACGTCGACGACCCGCGCTTCCACGAGGTCTACGACGGCACTCGCGCGGGGCCGGCCGACTACCTGTCCGACGCGATGACGGCCTACGCACTGGTGCATCTCGTCGACTGATCCGCGCCCGTTGGGCCGTTCGGCGGTACTGCCGTTACCCCGTGCAGATGAATCGGTCTTTAATCACTCAAATGCCCTCAAGCCAGGCGGCCAGTCAGCCGAAAGTACCGACGCGGGGGTCTGTAACGGCCGACGTGGTCGCGACGGCCACCGGCCAGAAGGGCGGTGCCCTCATGGGTGATACCAAGTCCAAGTCGTGGGGCCAGGGCTATCCGGTCGGAACGCGCGTGCGCGTTCAGGTCGGCCTGAGCGCGGGTGAGCTGGGCGAGGTGGCGGACGTCTACGGCGACGCCCACCGGCCGCCGATCGCCCCCTTCCGTTGGTACGGCGTGCGTCTGCTGAACGGCCTGCGCCCGCTCTACCGGCACGACGAGCTCCAGCCCGTGCACTGAACCGGGCGGGCCGGTCGACACACCGACCGGCATCCCGGTCCTGAAGGGCCCTTCGGGCCCGCGTCAGGACAGGGCCGATACGCGTACGCCGACCGCACACAACGCGGAAGCGACAGCTAGGAAGGTCCCGGCGCCGTCAACATCGCGACGACGACCCGGACGAGATCGGCCCGGAACGCCGCACCCTCAACCGGTCGCGGCCGTCCCGCCTGGACGTGCCGCGCCCGGTCGGCGAAAGCCGAGCCGACCAGCATCACCATGAGCTCGACGCGCTCCCTCGCGAGAGCGTCGGGCAGTACCGCGCGGCGCACGCCGTCCCCGGGACCGCCGCCGCCCGTCCGCACCAGCTCGGCGACCCGGGTGAACACACCCCACAGCATGCCGCCGGCCAGCGTCTCGTGCGGACGCCCGTCCCGGAACCCGGTCTCGTGCGCGAGCTGGCTCACGATCCGCAGGCAGTCCCGCCCGCTCTCGTCGCGCAGCTCCGACGCCTCCGCCTCGATATACGCCGCGACGAGCCGGGTGAGCTCCGTCGCTCCGCCGCCCGCCTTTGCGGCTCGCGCTTCCGCGGCCTCCGCCTCCGCGCCGCCGTCCTCGGGCGGTGCGAGACGCACCGCGAGGGCGCGCTCGACGCGCGCCTGGTGCTCCGCGAGGATCGCCCGCAGCAGCCCGTCCCGGGATCCGAAGTGGTAGTGCAGCGCCGAGGAGTTGGCCTGCCCGGCCCGCTCGGTGATGTCCCGGGTCCGCGCCCCGTCCACGCCGTGCTCGGCGAACAGCTGCTCCGCCGCGCGCACCAGTCGGCGCCGCGTCGTCTCCGCGGCGGTCCGCGTCCGTCCACGTCCCGCCGACGCCTCGGTCGGTCTTGTAGTCACGCCCACAACCGGATATTAATCGATCCCATTAGTCAGTCATCTCATCGTCGCGGCACACGGCGCGGCAAGCACCAAGGGCGAGGATCCCCATGCTCAGACTCGGCATGATGGCACCGTTCGCGGACGGATTGATCACTTCCGGCGGTTTCCTGCGCGACTTCGCCGGAACGCTGGAAGAGTGCGGCGTGGAATCCCTGTGGACCGTGGAACACGTGGTCATCGCGGAGAACTACGAGCCGCTGTACCCCTATTCGGAATCGGGCCGCACGCCCAGCGGCGGCGAGAACGTCCCGATGCCCGACCCCCTGGAGACCATCGCGTTCCTCGCGGGCGCCACGGGCACGCTGCGCTTCGGCACCGCGATGGTCGTCGCCCCGCTGCACAGCCCGGTGGTGCTGGCCAAGCGCGCCGCGACGATCGATCGGCACTCGGATGGGCGCCTGATGCTCGGCCTGGGCATCGGCTGGCAGAAGGAGGAGTACGCCGCCGTCGGCGCGCCATATGCCGACCGCGGACGCCGCCTGGAGGAGACCATCGGCGCGATGCGGGCGCTGTGGGCCGACGCCCCCGCGTCGTACGAGGGACGGCACGTGTCCTTCAGCCGCCTCAACTCGCTCCCCCGCCCCGCGTCCGGCGCGGTGCCCGTCGTCCTCGGCGGCAACAGCGACCCGGCGGTGCGGCGGGCGGGCCGGATCGGCGACGGCTGGTTCCCGTACACGATCACCCCGGAGGACTTCGCGACGCAGGCCGCGCTGCTGCGCGAGACGTCGGCCGAGGCGGGCCGGGCCGCGGACGCGGTCGAGATCACCGCATGGCCCGGAAGCTGCGACCGCACCCGCGAGAACGACCCGGCCTGGGTCCGCGGCTACACCGAGCACGGCGCCACGCGCCTGGTCGTCGCCCCGCGCATCGCGGGCGACGACGGCCTGCTCGGCCCACGCGGCCTCGACGCGTTGCGCGACCAGATCGCCCGCTACCGCGACGACGTGCTGGACAAGCTGTGAGCACGGCATCGGCAGCTCCGACGGCCGGGGCAGGGGTGTCGGCGGTGCCGGCGGTGCGCATCCACGACACGGTCGTGCTGCAGCGCGGCCACGCCGACTCCTGGACCGAGCGCCTGCGCCGCGAGTACGCCCCCGGTGCGGCACGTCGGGGGCTCGCCCTGGAATCGGTCGCGCGTGAGCACGTGGGGACGGACACGGTCGCCGTCCACATCCTGTGGACACTGCCCGGCATCCGGGCGTTCTTCGGCATGCGTGCGGCAGCGGGCACGGACCCGTCGGTCGCGGCGTTCTGGTCCGCGACCGACGAGATCGCGGTGCGCCGCGAACGCCGTGTCACCGCCCCGGAACCGGCCGTGGATCCGGCTCTGGATCCGGCCGTGGATTCGCCCGTCGACGGGGAGGTTCCCGCATGACCCGCTGGGTGGCTCTCGCCCCGGCCGAAACGCCGGTCCCGGACGGCGCCGTCGGCGGACCCGACCTGCCCGGGAGCGTCGGAGGCACCGGGGCGACCTGGGACTGCACCGGAGACCGGCCGCCTCCGGGCGCGTCCGAGGCGGTTGCCCTGGTGCCCGTACGCGCCAAGGCCGTTCCGCTGGACGGCCGCCGCGTGAAGCGCACCCTGCTGCTGACCGTGCGCGCGGGCGCCGACGCGGACGCCGTCGCGCGGTTCGAGGCCGACCTCATGGCGATGCCGGACCACATCACCACGATCCGGGGCTGGGCACTCAGCCGGGTCGACCAGGACCGGACGCCGTCGGCGTGGACGCACGTGTGGGAGCAGGAGTTCGCCGACGTCGATGGGCTGACCGGCGAGTACCTGACGCACCCGTACCACTGGACGTACGTGGACCGCTGGTTCGACGGGGAGGTGCCGGGTTCGATCGTGGAGCCGCGCCTCGCACACCTGTTCCGCTGGACGGACGGGCCGGTCCTCGGTCTGTAGCACCGCCGGGCAACCACCCGGTCACCACGCTCGGGACCCGTGGCCCCGCGGGTCAACCGGTTGGCCGCACCGGAGGATCCACGGGTTCCGGCGCGCCTTCAGTTCGCGGAGAACACCGGCAGTTCGTGGACGTGGGCGCGGCCCTGCGGAAGCGCCGTGCGCGCCAGGTCGCCCAGGTGCTCGTGGTGGGTGAACAGCACGATCTGGAAGCGGTCGGCCATCGAGTCCAGCACGTTCAGCAGCGCCCGCGTGCGGCCGTCGTCGAAGGTCATGGCGATGTCGTCCAGGATCAGCGGCATCGTGCGGTCGGCGTCCGCGTAGCGCTCCAGCGTCGCGAGCCGGAGGGCCAGGTAGAGCTGGTCGCGGGTGCCCTCGCTCATCGCCTCGACCAGGACCGGCTCGGTGTCCGGGTCCGCACCGGCGCGCCGCGCCTTGAGGACCGGGCTGCCCTTCTTGGCCTCGGTCTCGGTCACCAGCGCGGTGAACCGGCCGTCGGTCAGGGCCGCGAACAGATCCTGGGCACGCATCAGCACCGGGTCCTGGTTCTCCCGGCGGTACTCGTCGATACAGCGTTGCAGGACCACCCGGGCCAGTTCGAGGCGCACGTACTGCTCGACGTCCACGGCCAGTTCGGCGACCTGGGCGGACGCCGCCTCCTGCGCCTGGGCGGCACGCGCCGAATCGTCGATGGCCGCCAGCACCTGGCGGACGCGGCCCAGCTCGGTGCCCGCGGCGTCGTACGCGGCTTGCGCACGCTCCACGTTCGTGGCCAACTGGAGGAGTTCGGCGTCCAGGTCGGCGGGGGTCCAGTCCCCGGCCAGCCGCTCCAACTCGGCGACCGGCATACCGCTGTCGCGCAGCAGCCCTTCGACGGCGGCCAGTTCGTCGCCGGTCTCGCGCAGGGCGACGGTACGCGCCACCGCCTCGCGCAGCGCCGCGGTGTCGGCCACACCGACCGCCGAGACCAGCGCGGCGAGTTCGCGTTCGGCGGCCTCGGCGACCGCGTCGCCGTTCTCGATCCGGCGACGCAGCCGCTCGGCCTGGGCGGCGTGCAGTTCGCGGGCGTCGCGGGCCGCGCGGGCCCGGGACAGCGCCTCGTGGTGCTCGGCGACCTGGCTGAACCGAGCGGCACCCGCGGCCGGTTCGCTCTGCCACGCGGTGGCCAGCAAGCCCGCCAGCCGCGCGTCGAAGTCGGCGATCCGGTCCGCCGATTCGTCGCGACGCCGGGTGGCCTCCGCGACGGCAAGTGCCTCGCGTCCGACCTCGGCCAGCGTGTCGACGGCCGCCGCCAGGCTCTCCGGCTCGTAGCCGTCCGCGTATCCGTCCAGGTCCAGATCGCGGACGACCGCCGCCCAGACCACTTCCCAGTCCGCCCGGGCCTTTTCGGCGCGGGCCAGGTCCGCCCGGACGTCCTCGAGGTCGGCGGCGGCGGACCGCTCCTTCGCCTCGGCCTGCTCGCGGGCCCGCAGCGTGTCGGCCACGGCGGTGACGCGCAGGTCGGCGAGGCCGGTCAGCTCGCGCAGCGCGGTGGCCGCGGTGGATTCCCCGGACCTCGCCAGCTCCGCATGGAAACGCGTGACGAGCTCCGCCTCCCGCTCGCGCAGCTCACCCAATGTGTGTGCCGCGGCGGCGGATTCACCCACGACATCGACGAGTTCCACGATGCCGTCGAGCAGCTGGCCCGCCGCGGCAGGCTCGGGAACGGCGATGCCGAGCGCGGACCATTCGGTCCACAGCGCCGGCCAGTCGGCGGCGGCCTGCTTGCCGCGCTCGACCAGGACCGCTTGCTCGTCGGTCAGCGACAGCATGCGCGCGCGGTCCCGCCCGACGCCGACTTCCAGTTGCAGGCGCCGCACCGACTCGCTCGCCTGGCGGCGGATCCGGTCGGCGAGTTCGTCCGCGCGTGCGACCGCGCGCTCGAAGGCGTCAGCTGTCGCGTCTGCCGTCGCGGCATCCCTCGCGGCGTCCGCCGGGCCGTCCGTGGCCTTCGCCGAGCCGTCCGTGGCCTCCGCCGAGCCGGTGCGCCCGGCCGTCCGCAGCGCGGTCCACAAGGCGTCCCGGTGTTTGCGGGCGGCACGCAGCTCGTCGTCGGTCGGGGGTGTGTCGCCGCGCAGCAGGACTTCGAGGTCGGCCTCGGCCGTCTTGAGGCGCTCGGCGGTGTCGTCGCGGCGGCCTGCGACGGCTTCCGACTCGGTGCGCAACTTGTCGATCCGGGCCCGGTGTTCGGCGATCAGTTCGCGCGCGGGGCGGGGGAGGCGTACCGCGTCCGCGTCGCCGACGGCTTCCAGGCCGTGCCGGGCGCGGGCCGCCGCGGCCTTCGCGGTGGTCTCGGCGAACCGCTGCTCGTGCCGGGTGATGTCGGCGGCCAGGCCTTCCGGGACGGAGCGGAGCAGCGCCCGCAGAGCCTCGGCGTCGCCGACCATGGGCATGTCGTCGAGGGCGGCGCGGGCCGACTCCCACTTGCCCTCCCGGCGTATGACCTGTTCGCGGGCCGCGGACAGGGCGGTGTCCAGCACGGTCAGGTCGCGGCGCAGGCCGGCGATGCGCTCGGCGACACCAGGACCCAGCGCGTACGCCTCGGGGTCGTCGACCGAGCGTCCGGGGCGCACCCGGTCAAGGAGCTCCTGCGCGTTCCTCCGCAGCCCCCACAACTCGTCCTCGGCACGGGCGAGTTGGGCGGCCGCCTCGCGCACCGCGCTGACGTCGGCGTGCAGGGCCTCGATGGTGTCGCCGTGGTCGAGGTACACCGTGTCGACCTGGAGCGAGGCGAGTTCGGCCTCGGCCTCGCGCAGGGCGGCGCGGTCGTGCTCGGTGTCCGTGCGGGCCTGGCGCAGGCGCTGGGCGGCCCGGTCTAGTTCGTCGACGACGTCGTCGCCGACGACCGGTCCGGTGCCCGCCAACCTGTCCCGCTCGGCACGCAGTTCGGCGCGCAGCAGGAGTTGTGGAAGTGCGGCGCGCACCTGGCCGAGCCGGGCCTGCCCGGCCCTGACCTCGCGCAGGTCCCCCTCCAAGCGGCCGTATTCCTCCTCGGCTCGGGTCACGGCCTTCTCTGCGACCGCGAAGTCCCGGGGGGCGAGCTCGTGTTCCTTGACCTCGCGGCGCAGTTCGCCGAGCCGTTTGAGGGCCGTGTTGATCTTGCGCTTGCCGTTCGGGCGCCACAGTTCGCCGGACTTCTCGATGAGCGCGTCCTGCACGTCGGCGAGCCTGCTGCTGGAGCGCGACTCGAAGAGCGCACGGCCGACGTCGCCCTTGCCGTCCAGCAAGTCCTGTCCGCCCGCGCGGAGTTCGTCGTGGTCCATGGCGAACACCTGGGCGAACTCCTGCGCTCCGATGTCGGCGAGGACGCGGACCAGGTCGGCTTCGGCGATCGGCGTGCCGTCGGGCGCGCACAGCGAGTTCTTCAGCCGCTTGTGCCGGACGATCTCCAGGTGTTGTCCGCGCGCGTCGCGCAGCAACCCGCCGAGGCGCATCGCGGACATCACATGCACGAAGTCGAAGGTGCTGCGGTGGTCGATGCCGTACAGGAGTTGTCCGACGGCGTAGCGGGCGGTGGACTTGCCGGCCTCGTTCGGGCCGCTCACCAGGTGTACGCCGGGCGCCGAGAGATCCAGGCTCCGGTCCGTGAAGCAGCCGAACGCGGTCAGGTCGAGCCGGTCGATCCTCACGCCGTCCCCCCGTTGCCTTGGCCCCGCCCGCCGCCGACCATCGCCGCGAGCAGGTCGACCGCCTCGTCGAAGACCCGGGCCCGCCACTCCGGATCGTCCACGCGCACGCCGTCGGAGTCCACCGTGGCGCCGACCCCGCGCAGGCCGGGCAGGCCGCGGATGAGGCGTTCGAGCGCCGCTTCGTCCTCGCCTATCGCCGCCGCGGTGGTACGCAGGTCGCCGAGCAGGCCGACCAGACCGCCCGCGGCGTCCGGTTCGGTCGCGTGCGTCGTCGCGGCCCGCACCTTCTCGACCCAGACGTCGTCCAACTCACAGGCAGCAGCTCGGAGTTCGTTTTCTATGCGGTCGTGGTCCCGCCACAGCTCCTCGTGTGCGTCCGAGGGGCCGACGAAGCTGACGCGTACCGCGAGCGGACGGCCGTCGGCGCCCCGCACGGCCTCGCGGATGCCCTGCTCGGCAAGGCCGAGGGCGGCGTCGACGTCGGCCGCGCGCGAGCCGTCGACCTCGACGTGCGCCCAGCGCACGACATCGAGGTCGCGGTGCTCGGTGGTGAGGATTGCGCCGTCGGCGCTGATGAGCGTGGCGCCCTTGGCCCCGGTCTCGCGGGCGTGCCTGCCCTGGAGGTTTCCGGGGAAGACGATCCAGGGGTCGCCGTCGCGCACGACCTGGCGGGCGTGGATGTGTCCCAGGGCCCAGTAGTCGTAGCCGCGCGCGATCAAGTCCTCGACACGGCAAGGCGCGTACGTCGCGTGTCCGTCGGCGCCTTCCAGCGCGGTGTGCAGCAGGCCGATGTTGAGGTATCCGTCGCGGGCCTTGGGGTACGCGGCGGCCAGGTTGTCCATCACGGCCTGCTCGGCGAACCCCTGCCCGTGTACGGCCAGTCCGATGTCGTCGTACTCGATCGTTTCGGGCTGTGCGGTGCTGAAGCGGTGCACATTGTCCGGCAGCCGCAGTTCCTTGGTGATGCGGCTCTGCGCGTCGTGATTGCCGGCCACCATGCAGACGGGTATGCCCGCCTCGCGCAGCCGCTGCATCTGCGAGCCGAAGAACAGGCCGGTGCGGTAGTCCTTCCAGTCGCCGTCGTAGACGTCGCCGGCGAGCAGCACCGCGTCGACGCGCTCGTGCAGCGCGAGGTCGACCAGGTTCTCCAGCGCGCGGCGCACCGCGCCGCGGAACTCCTCGGCGGGAGCGCCCGGGTAGCGGGACAGGCCCTTGAGCGGGCTGTCAATGTGCAGGTCGGCAGCGTGCAACAGCTTCATCCGGCCGCTGACCCTCCATCCGGGCGGTTGATCCACGAGTCACCCAGGATAGGCGTCGCGGCGCCGGAGACCGGACGGTTTGCGGATTCGCCCCCGGTTACGTGGGCAACTCCAGGCGCGTGCCGGGCAGCAGGTGGTCGGGGTTGGGTCCGATCACGTTCCGGTTGATCTGGTAGACGGCGTCCCAGCCGCCCGGCACCGAGAACTTGCGGGCGATCGAGGAGAGCGTGTCGCCCTGCTGGACCACATAGCTCGTGGTGATCGGCACCGAGTACAGGTCGAGTTTGCGGGCGCACTGCGGCCAGGCGTCCCAGCCCTGCCAGCGCAGGATCTTCTCCGCGATGGTGATCTGCTGGCGCTTGGTGGCCTGGTGCGGAAGCGGCGCGTACACGCGGCCCCCGGCCTCGTCCCAGGTGGACGGCAGGATTTGCAGTCCGCCGTAGTAGCCGTTGCCGGTGTTGACGTTCCAGCGGCCGCTGCTCTCGCACATGGCGAGCCGGTCCCAGGTGGCGTCGGGCACCGCGTGTGCCGCGGGGGCCGCGAGGACACCCGCGGCCAGCGACAACAGGGTGACAACGGTCAGGTACGCCGATGATCGGACAATCCGTCGGTACATGACTCCCGACGCTAAGCACGCCCGCGCGCTTCACCGCCGATTGCGCGCGCACCACGCCGTACGGTCACCCCCACGGCCCAATTAGCCCGGATTTAGTGAGTTTTGTCCGAATACCTCCGGACATCCGGGAATCCGCGCGCAGTTCCGCTGTCAGCCCAGGCCGCTGGGAAGGTCGAAGTCCGGCGGGATCAGGCCCGAGGGGATCTCGATGTCGGACGGGACCAGGCCGCTCGGCAGTCCGCCGCCGGGCAGTTGCGGCCCACCGGTCTCCTGCTGGTCGCCGGGCTTACCGTCGCCGCCTCCGTCATCCTTGCTCACCAGGATGACCACGGTCACGATGACCGCGATGGCGACGAGCGCCAGGACCACGGTGATGAGCGGGTTGCGCTTGCGGCCCCCGGGCGGCGGACCGGGCTGGTTCGGATCCCCGTAAGACTGCTGACCATATGGCTGTTGCTCATACTGACCGTACGGTTGCTGCTGGCCGTAGGGCTGCTGCCCGTACGGTTGCTGGCCGTACGGCTGTTGCCCGTACGGCTGTTGCCCGCCTTGGCCTGGGCCGGACTGACCTGGCTGGCCGGGCTGACCTGGCTGCCCGGGTTGACTGGAATGCCCCGGTTGACCGGGCTGGCCCTGTTGGCCGTAGGGGTTGCCGGAGCCGCCATAGGGCGACCCGCCGTACGGCGGCGGTTCCTGGTGCGACACGTCTCCACTCCCCCACGACGACCGGCCCCCGTGCGCCACGGCGCGTACCCGCACTTCTGCCGGCATCTCCGCAACCTCATGCTGTCACGAACAACGTCCTCCCGTCGGGTGAAGTCCCCGGACATTACGTCGCCTTGCCCGTGGAGGCGCGAGCCGAGGAACGGTGCGGAGGGCGGTCCTGCCACCACCGAGCCGACACGTCGGTACCGTGGGGCGGATGAGTGGCCTGTCGGATCGTCGGATCGGGTCCGCGCAGGTCAACAAGCCGGTGCTGCATGTGTCGGCGGTCGCCGTCGCGGGCGTCGTGCTGCTTTTGTCGCCTCCCGGCCGCGCCGCGCTCGACACGGCACCGCTGGTGTTCGCGGCGATCGGCCTTGTGCTGCTGGATGTTGCGGTCGGCGGTGGGCTCCGCGGCGGGTCCCGTGTCCAGGAACTCATCAGGGAGCGCACCGAGAAGCGCAACGAGCGCGCCCCTGGCCGCATCCGGCGCATGTCCGGCATGGCGCATGGTGCCGCGACCGGACTTGCCGCGGTCTTCGACCCGGTCGCGCTCGCCGTGCTCCCCGTTCTGTGGCTGACCGGGCGACGGCGGCCGGCGATGCTCGGCGGCGGCGTCGCCGTGCTCGGCATCGTGCCGGCGTCGCTCGCCGACGGGCTGCCCGGGTCGTCATGGCGGCCGCTCCTGACGGACCGTCACCTGGCGGGCGGCGACCCCGACGCGTCGCTGCACGGCATGCTGCTGCGGATCGCGGGGCAGCACACGCACGGCGTCGTCGGCGCGGACACGCCGGTGATGACGCTGGCGTGGCTGATGCTCGGAGCCGCGGTCGTCGTGGTCGCCTCACTGCGCGCGGCCCGGTTCCACGCCGAGGGCCAGCCGTTGCTCGCGGTCGCCGTGGCCACCGCCGCGGGGCTCGCCGTACTGCCGGTGGCGTGGACGTACGAACTCCTGTGGCTGCTCCCGGCCGCCGTCGGCCGGGCCGGCGGACGCCCGGAGGACCGCCCGGTCTGGCCCCTGCTGATCCTCGTCGCGGCGGTGGTCGAACGGGATGTCGTCGACCCGCGCCTGGGCACGTCGTTGTCGGCGGTGTTCGGCAACGTCCCGACGCTGGTCGCGCTGGCCGCCGCGTGCGCGGTGCCGTTCCGGCACCGCGAGGACCCGCACTGGCGGGTGCACCGGGCCGCCCCGCCGCCGCTGCCGCCGGGACGGCGCGCCCTGCTGCCCGGCATGGCGCGACCGGTCACCCGGCCCAACCTGGTGCTCGACCTGATGCTGATCCGGGCCGGCTACTGGGTCTACCAGAACATCCGCGGGGACCTGCGCACTTCCATCCCGAAGCAGCGCGAGCAGGCCGTCGAGAACGCGCGGCACATCGTCAAGATCGAGCAGTTCCTCGGCATCGACGTCGAGGCGGCGGTCAACCGCTGGTCGCTCAGGTCGACGCGACGGTTCGAGCTGATGCTCGACTACTACCGCGAGCTGCACTACGTCGTGCCGGTCACCGTTCTCGCCTGGCTCTACATATGGCACCCGACGCGCTACCGGGCCGCCCGGACCGTCCTCGCGTTCACCACCGGCCTCGCGCTCCTGGGCTACTGGCTCTACCCGCTGTGCCCGCCGCGGCTGTTCCCCGGCAGCGGCATGATCTCGTCGCTGCCGGGCGGCCCGCGCAGCTATACGGTCGCGGTCCACCTGGTGAACCCGTACGCCGCAATGCCGTCGCTGCACTTCGGCTGGGCGCTGTGGTGTGCGGTCGCCGTCGCGTGCGTCGCCCGGTCGCCCTGGCTCAAGGCCGCCGCCGCGCTGTACCCCTGCGCGACCCTCTACGTGATCGTGGGCACGGCCAACCACTGGGTCCTGGACGCCGTCGGCGCGGCCCTCTCGGTCGGCATCGCGGTGCTCGCCCAGCGCGCGCTGACCGGGCGCCGGCTGCGCGACCCCGTGCCGACGTTCCTGGCCCGGCTGGGCACCGCGCCGGCCCCGCGACACGGGACCGAAGTCCCGCCGAAGACCGGCTCCGGCGTACCCGCGGCGCGTACCGTGGGCGCCGTGGGCGAATCGGATGAAGCGCTCACGTCACGGTGAATCCGGCGAATCGGAGACGTCATGGCACGGCCGCGAACCTGGCAGGAGATGCGGGACTCGACCATCGACCTGCTGGTCCGGCGGACCGGCGAGGGCCTCGATGTGTGGAACCGGCGGGTGCGCGACAGCGGTGTGCGGGACGAGGCCGCGCTGCGCGCCTGGCTCGACGAGCGCGACCTCGGCGGATACCCGCAGTCCCTGCTGGTCTGGGAGCGCTTCGGGTACCCGGAGTTCCTGACCGCGAGCGCGGACGACCTGCTCGCCGGGCAGTACGACGACCGCCCCGAGCTGCGCCCCGTCCTGGACGCCCTGCTCGTGGTCGGCACCTCGATCGCGGACACGGCGGTGCAGGTCCGCAAGACCTACGTGACGCTGGTGAGCCCCAAACGGCAGTACGCCCTGATCCGCGCGACCACGCGGGACCGCCTCGACCTCGGCCTGCGGCTGCCCGGTGCCGCGCTGCGGAAGCCGCTGCTGCCGGCCCGCGGGCTCGGCAACGACACCATCAACGTGCGTGTGCCCCTGCACGCCGTCGAGGACGTGGACCAGGACGTCGAGGAGCTGCTCGAGCGCGCGTATCAGGCCAACGTTTAGGCCGACGTTTTAGGCCGACGTCTGGCCGACCGCCGGACGGCGTGCCGTACGACCCGTCGGCCGGCGTCCGGACCGACCGGCGACGCCTCAGGGCTTGGCGAGCGGCTTGACCAGCAGTTCGAACTCCAGATCGGCCCGCTGCGGCAGGCCGAAGCGCTCGTCGCCGTACGGGAACGGCGTCATGCGGCCGGTCCGGGCGTAGCCGCGGCGCACGTACCAGGCGATCAGGTCCTCGCGCTGCCGGATCACCGTCATGTGCATCTCGCCGCTGCCCCAGTCGACGACCGCCGCCCGCTCGGCCTCGGCCAGCAGCGTGCGCCCGAGCCCGCCGCCCTGCTGCGCGGGGTCCACCGCGAACATCCCGAAGTAGGCGACCCCCTCCGCACGGCGCTCCAGCTGACAGCAGCCGAGCAGTTTGCCGTCCCGGAACGCGAGCAGCATTCGGCTGTCCGCACCGTTCACCACGTCGGCGACGCCCTCGGGGTCGGTCCGCTGCCCTTCCAGCAGATCGGCCTCGGTGGTCCAGCCCCGCCGACTGGAGTCGCCGCGATAGGCCGACTCGATCAACGCGACCAGGGCCGGGACGTCCTCGGCCGTGGCCGTCCGGAAGTGGGTCTGCGGGCCGGCCGCGAGCCCGGCTTCCGGTTGGTTTTCCGGCTGGTTTTGCATGGTCCTCCGTCCGCCGCGGGCACTCATCGGTTCTGCGGCTCGTTGTCCGCTGGTCGAGAATACGGGGGACGCCGCCGCGTGTCGGGCGGTCGGCTTTTCGATCCGTCCGGGCAAATGACATGGTGTCCGGAGCGGGAAATCGGCATGGACGGTACGAACTACCAGGAGAAACCGCACATGACTCGGACGGGGGGCTGGAACCTTTCGGACATACGGACCAGGATCCCCCTGGCTCCGGCGGCGCTCTGGATCCTCGCTGCGTCGCTCGCCGTCCGGCAGGCCGCCCACACGCTCAGCCTGCCTCCCGGACGGCGACTCGCCGACCTGGAGACCTGGCTGGGCACCGACGGCGTCCTGCACCTGCCCGGTTCGCTGTACGACGCGGACGCACACGGCAAGCCGTTCTCCGGCACGCCGTTCGCCGGCCTGGTGCTGCGCCCCCTGACGAACGCCGCCGAGCAGACGCTCGGCGTGGTCTGGACCATAGGGACGCTGCTGATCGTGGCGGCGGTCGGCGTCCTGGTGGCCCGCAGCATCACCGCCACGTCGAGCCGCCGGGCCCGCCTGCTCGCCGCACCGGTGCTGATCTCGCTGATGGTCGTGTCGCTGCCGGTCCGCGGCAATCTCAGCCTCGGCCAGCTCAGCCTGCTCCCGGTGCTGCTCGTGCTGCCCGCGTGCCTGGCCCGCGACCCCGGCAGAGGCGCGGGGGCGGCCGCCGGTGCCGCCATGGCGCTGCAACCGGTCATGGTGCTGTTCGCCCCTTTCCTGTGGTTCACCGGACGCCGCAACGCGGCTCTGGCCTCGGCGGGGACGTTCGCCGCCGGAACCGCGCTGGCCTGGGCCGCCATGCCGCAGGACTCGTACAAGTACTGGGTGCACCACGTCGCGGGCGCGGGCCTGGGCGGCGTACCGGACGCGCTGTCGAACCAGTCGCTGCACGGGCTGCTGCTGCGGCTCGGCCTGGAAGGGCCCGCCGAGTACGCGGTGCTGGTGGCGCTCGCGGTGCCGCTGGTCTGGTTCGGCCTGCGCCGCGCAGTGGCGTACGCGCTGGACGGCCAGACCGTGCTGGGCGCCGCGCTGATCGGCTGCATCGTGGTCGCGGTGTCGCCGGTGTCCTGGCGGCACCAGCAGCTGTGGATCCTGCTCGCGGCCGTCGGCCGGCTGGGCAAGGGCCGCGCCGACCGCCTTGTGTGGCCGCTGATAGTCGCCGCCGTGATGATCTTCAACAGCGAGCAGTTGCTGCCCGGCAACCTGTCCGCGGCCCGCACGGTCGCCGACAACGCGCCGCTGCTGCTGGCGGTGCTGGCTGCGGTCGCGATGCCGTTCCTGAAGCATTCGTCGCCGCACTGGGTGGCCAGGACGCCGGAACTGGCCGCCCCCGGCCGCACCCCCGGCCGACGCGTCCCGCTACTGGCCGACGCGCTGCGGGTGCTGTCGCGCCCCAACCTGATACTGGAACTGATCCTGATCCGGGTCGGCTACTCGTTCTACTCGTTCATCCGCGCGTCGGTCCCCGACCAGCGCACGGTGGCCGAGGCGCACGGCCGCCAGATCATCGACATCGAGAAGTTCCTGCACATCGACATGGAGTACCGGCTCAACCACCTCACGGCCGGGCTCGACTGGCTCAAGAGCTTCTGCGGGTTCTTCTACGAGACGTTCCACTTCCTGGTGCCGCTGAGCCTGCTGGCCTGGCTCTACATAACGCGTCCGGCGCAGTACCGCTCGGCGCGGACCGTGCTGTGCGTCGCGACGGCGACCGGGCTGATCGGGTTCTGGCTGTACCCGCTCGCGCCGCCGCGCCTGATGCCGGGCTACAACTACATCGACACCGTGCACGGCCCGCAGGACCTGGCCAATCCGGACTTCGGGGCGCTCACCAACGTGTCGAACCAGTACGCCGCGATGCCGTCGCTGCACGTGGGCTGGGCGCTGTGGTGCGGCCTGGTCATTTTCTTCATGGCACCCAAGGGGTGGATGAAGGCGCTCGGCCTGCTGTACCCGCTCACCACGACGTTCGTGGTCATGGCGACGGCGAACCACTACATCCTGGACGCGGCCGGCGGCGCGGCGGTCATCTCCATCGGCCTCGTGGTCCAGTACCTACTGACCGGGCGCAGCGCGTTCGCCGACGTGGGACCGGACTCGCCGCCGGTGGCGAAAGTCCCGGATCAGGATGAGAACACGAAATTTCGCAAACTACCCATCGCTCGCCAAATGCGATGACACACCGAGGTATTGCCAAGCTTTTGCCGACGTTCCCCGCAACCACCCGGGCAGTCGAGCGGTAGTCACGGTGGCCGATCCGGAGACCGGGTCGGCCACCGTTCAGCGTTCGACTCTCGACCTGCGAGGAGCACGATGACGCACATCAAGCGCCGCGTCGCCCAGTCCGCCCTGCTGATCGCCGCGGCGGGCATGGCGCCCTTGTTCGGCGCCTCCAGCGCGCACGCCGACTCGCCGCTGGGCGGCATCAGCGGGATGAACGGGCTGAGCACGCCGGACGCGACGACCGTCACCGACCAGGTCCCGGGTGCGACGCAGACGCTGACCGGCACCGGCAAGTCGACGGGCAAGGCGGTGCAGAGCGGCGTGCCCGCCGCGGCCAACGGCGCCTCGAACACCACCGGCAAGGCGGTCCCCGCGACCAAGGCCGTCGGCCAGGGCACCGCCGCAGCGACGCCGCCCGCCGCCAACGTGACGCCGGACGCCGCGACGGCCGTCCCGCCCGCGAAGCCGGCTGCCGCCCCCGCCAAGAAGGTCGCCCCGGCACAGCAGACCATCGAGGGTCCGGCCGGCCCGGCCACCGCTCCGGCCGCCCAGGTCAACGCCCCGGTGGCGGCCCCCGCTGCCCCGACGGGCGCCCTGCCCGCGCTCCCCGGCGTCGGCGGCGGGCTGCCCGGCCTCGGCTGACGGCTGACGGCTGACGGCTGACGGCCCTGGGCGACGCCCCGCCCACGAGCCCGGCTCCGGCACCTGGCCTGCCCCACCCCAGGTTCCGCGCGGTCCGCAGCTCGGCCGGAGGGTCAACCACGGAGACCCTCCGGCCGGGACGCGTACCCGCCCGAACCCGCGTCTGTGGTCCGGCACCCGCCAAGGTGCCGGACCACGGCGGTTGTTCGGGTCCGACGCCCGGCCACGCCTTGGGGCGGAGAGCACCCGCGCGCCCGTCATACCCGTGAACGAGGCGATGTCCGCCTCTGTGCTCACGAGCGGAATCCGGTCGGAGCCCTAGTCTCGGAGGGTCCGAAAACTCGCGACAATTCGCCCGGACGGTCTGGCATCACCACGGATCGGACCGGGCATTCGCCTGCCATCGCCCGTTCCGAGGAGCCGTCCCCCATGTGCCCTGCCCAGCCTCCCGCCCGGACCACCCGATCGGCGGTGGACGGGTGAGCGGCAACGGCAAGGCCGCGAGCGAACCGCGCACGCGGCGCGAACGCGTCCAGCACATCTCGGCCCGCGTACTCGTCTGGTACCTGCGGCTCGTCGGCGTGTTCGACCTGCTGGCCGCCCTCATGGTGCCGCTGCGCACCCGCGTCCGGCGGCACGACACCGGTGAGTACTACACGCCGTTCCTGCTGACCGCGAGCTTCACGATCGCCGCACTGGCGATCTTTCTCGCCGTCATGCTCAACCGCCGCAAGCGCGCGGCCTGGGTGTTCACCGCGATCCTGCTGGTCCCGACCTTCGCGTTGTACGCCGTGGCGCTCGCCTTCCACGACTTCCGGCAGCACCCGTTCAACTGGGTCTCGACCGCGGTCTCGCTGGTCCCGTTCGTCGCGCTGTGGCTCGGCCGCGCCGAGTTCTACGCCAAGGGCGAGCGCGGCAATGTGGCCAAGGCGAGCGCCGTGCTGCTCGGCGGCCTGTCGCTGGTGATCCTGCTCGGCGCGACGCTGGTCTCGCTCACCGACCGCCTCGACGAGGCGAGCATGGGCGAGCGGGTCAAGTACACGATGCTGCGCATGTTCACGCTGGCCCGCGAGAGCGCGTACGACAACATCTCGGTGCCGCGCGCGACCGACATCACCATCAACGTCGCGGCCGTGGTGCTCTTCCTGCTCATCCTGTACGTGTTGTTCCGCGCCCCCAAGGGCCGCGAACTGCTCTGCCCCGACGACGAGGTCAAGCTCCGCGACCTCCTCGACAAGTGGGGCGACCGCGACTCGCTCGGCTACTTCGCGCTGCGCCGCGACAAGGCCGTCATGTGGTCGCCGAGCGGCAAGGCCGCGATCGCCTACCGCGTGGTGGGCGGCGTCTCGCTGGCGGCGGGCGACCCGATCGGCGACCCGGAGGCGTGGCCGGGCGCGATCGAGCCGTGGTTGGAGGAGGCCCGCGAGAACGCGTGGGTCCCGGCCGTGATGGGCGCCGGCGAGGAGGCCGGCACCATCTACGCACGGCACGGCCTCGACGCGCTCGAACTGGGTGACGAAGCGATCGTCGAGGTGGCGGAGTTCAGCCTGGAGGGCCGGGCGATGCGGGTCGTGCGGCAGGCGTACAACCGCGTCAAGCGTGCCGGGTACACGACGCGCATAAGGCGGCACGAGGACATCCCGATGGCCGAGATGAGCGCGCTGCTCGACCTCGCGGACCGCTGGCGCGACGGCGAGACCGAGCGCGGCTTCTCGATGGCCCTGGGGCGTCTCGGCGACCCGGACGACGGCCGCTGCATGATGGTCGAGTGCACGGACGGCGACGGGCAACTCCGGGCGCTGCTCAGCTTCGTGCCGTGGGGGCCGAAGGGCATCTCGCTCGACCTGATGCGCCGCGACCGCGAGTCGGAGAACGGCCTGCTGGAGTTCATGATCCTGGACGTCATCGGGCAGGCGAAGGACCACGGCATCGAGCAGATCTCGCTCAACTTCGCGATGTTCCGGTCGGTCTTCGAGCGCGGCTCGAAGCTCGGCGCGGGCCCGGTGCTGCGCCTGTGGAAGGCGGTGCTGACGTTCTTCTCGCGCTGGTGGCAGATCGAGTCGCTGTACCGCGCGAACGCGAAGTACCGGCCCATCTGGGAGCCGCGCTACCTGGTCTTCCGCAAGGCGAGCGAGCTCCCGCGCATCGGGCTGGCGTCCGCCCGCGCGGAAGGCTTCCTGGCGGCGCCGAGCCTGCCGTCGCTGTTCGGCCGCCGGCATGCCGAGGGCGTCGCGCAGATGGCCGAGACGCAGCGCGCCGCGGCGGCGGCGAAGGCGCGGGCCGCGGAGGAGCGCAAGCAGCCCGCCAAGGCCGGCGGCGGTAGCGGGGACCGGCAGGACTGACGTACGGCGCCGTCCCGTGCGTACCTTCCGAAGACGTGTGAAGGGCCCGACAGCGCCGGGCCCTTCACCGTTGCCACTGGTCTTGGCCGGTCATGCGGCCGCCTGGCGCACGCGGCCTCGCGGCTCACGCGACTCTCGGCTCACGCGGCCTTGCGGGTCAGACGAGGCGCTTGATCTCGCCGTGCGCCCGGTAGAAGCCGCCCTGGGCGGACTCCCGCACGCCCTCGACGACGTACCGCGCACCCGGGATACGCATGTTCTTCGGGAACTGCACGTTCCAGCCGGCCTCGTAGCCCGCCGAGACGACGTGCACGCGCAGGCGCGAACCGACGCTGACGCACTCCACGATGATGCCGTCGCCCGCGTCCGAGGTGGTCTCGACCTCGGCGCTCGGCACCACCGCGTCGAGGGTCGCGAGCTTGACGTCGCGGACCTCGGGCACGGTCCCGGCCTCGGCGGCGTGGATGGCCGCCTCGCTCACGTCGATGCACGCGAGCTGGCCGCCGGTGGTCACGATGTAGAGGCGCTCCTCGTGGTACTGCATCGAGTACGCCGACCCGCAGCCGGTGCCGAGCTTCCACAGCCGCGTGCCGTCGGCCTTGAAGCAGTAGACCGACGACGAGCTGTCGCCCGCGAACACGTACTCGCCGTCGCGCGCGGTCGCGCAGCTGAAGACCGAGGCGTTGCAGTCGTAGGTGGCGAGCATCTCGCCGTCGGACTTGCGGATGCGGTGCACCTTGTTGCCGGAGGTGCCCGCGTACACGTCGTCCTTCTCCTGCCAGCCGAAGAGCACCGAGCCCTTGGTCGGCTGGTACCACAGGCGCTCGCCGGTGGCCTTCGAGAAGCCTTCGACGCCCGCGGAGTGGCCGTGGTAGACGGCGTTGCCGTCCACGCGGACCATCCACGCGCCGGTGCCCTTGCCGCGCTCCGCCCACAGGGACTCGTCCTCGTGGTCGATCGTGGTGATGCCGCCGCCGGCGTCGGACACGCCGAGCGTGCCGTCGTGGATGTCGACCCAGTAGATGTCGATGTTCTCGGCGATCTCGTACGCCAGGCGCGGTGCCTTGCCGCCGATGTCGTAGACGTTGCCGTCGTCGCAGCCGGCGTAGATCCACGACTCGTCGCCGACGATGCACTTGACGCCGTCGGGCAGCTGGTAGCGGTTGGTGACCTCGCCCTCGTGGGTCAGCGACCACACGTCGCCGCGCTCGTTGCCGACCATGGCGCGCTCGCCGTCGACGAAGACGCCGAAGGCCGCCGCCCCCGAGTTGTACTTCCACAGCACCGGCGCGCGCTTGACGTTCGACGGCGTACGCGAGGCCGAGGTGCCCTGCGACGGGATGGACCGGCGGGTGACCGAGCGGCGCTTGCGCACGCCGCGCACCGCTTCCTCGTAGCCCTTGCGCTTCTTCTCGGCGAGCTTCTTCGCGGCGGCCGCGGCGGCCTTCTCGGCGGTCGGGTACGGCGTGGTGGTCGCCTTGCCCGGGTCGCCGATTCGGCCGTACGTGATCGTGACATCCGTGCCGGACACGACGACCTCGTAGAACTTGTGCGAGCCCCCGCCGTCCTCGGACAGCTCCAGGTACGACGTCGAGTCGGTCATGGCCGGTCACCCCTTGGCATGGTTTGTGATGTCTTGTGCGCCGCGCGCGGTCGGGAAGTGTCGCCGACCGCACAGGAGTTGACTCCCACCCCCGGGTGCGGCGACGCCCCGAGCCTAAGGGGAGTGGCCGACAGCCCGCTGAGGTCGGGGGTGCATCGTGCCGCGGGGCCCCGCCGTACGACGCCGTCCTGGCCGGTCCGGGCCGGTGGAGCCGGTCGCGGCAGTACGCCGATCGCCGCCGGACAACCGTTCACTCGTCCGGCGCACTCCCCAAGGAGGCCCGCGCGGCTACTCCCGCCGGAGCACCGGGCCGTGATCCGGCCCTCCCGGCGAACGACGTTTCAGGCCGCACGTGGGGGTTAGTCTCCCCTCACCCGACCGCATTCCGATCATCATCCGATCATCGGTGAAGTCGGCGGGTACCGCGGCCGGGCTTCCGCCGACCGCCGCCGAAGTCCTGCGTGGGTTGGAGATTGTGTGACCGGGCAAGCCTTCGCGCCTCAGTGGCCCGCCGCGCTGGGCGCCCGCCCCGCGGGCGAGCGGCTGGCACGCGTCCGCCGTTCTCCGCACTTCGTCGACGGTGCGTTCCGCAACCCCGTGCCCACGCGGCGCATGTCCGACGGCGCGATGCGCCTGATGCTGCGCCAGCAGCGTGCCGCCGCCGGCCTGCGGCGGCCGACCGGGCCGATCCCGCTGACCCCGCGCCGGGCCGCCGACTACGACGTGGCGCCGGAAAGCGGCCTGCGCGCGACCTGGCTCGGGCACGCCACCGTCCTCGTGGAGATCGACGGCCGCCGGGTGCTGTTCGACCCCGTGTGGAGTACGCGCTGCTCGCCGTCGGCGGCGTTCGGCCCCGCCCGGATGCACGCGGTACCGCTGCCCTGGGCCGAACTGCCGCCGCTGGACGCCGTGGTGATCTCGCACGACCACTACGACCACCTGGACATGGCCACCGTCAAGGCGCTCGCGCGGCGCGACACCCGGTTCGCGGTGCCGCTGGGGCTCGGCGCGCACCTGGAGCGCTGGGGCGTACCGCCGGAGCGGATCGTCGAACTGGACTGGCACGAATCGGCGGACATCGAGGGGCTGTCGTTCACGGCCACCCCGGCGCGGCACTACTGCAACAGGGGTGCGCGCGTCCTCGGCACCGTCCTGTGGGCGTCGTGGGTGGTCGGCGGGCCGGAGCACCGGGTCTTCCACAGCGGGGACACCGGGTACTTCCCCGGCTTCGTCGACCTGGGGGACGCCTACGGGCCGTTCGACCTCACGATGATCCAGGCCGGCGCGTACGGGGACGCCTGGCCCGAGGTGCACCTCAACCCCGAGGAGGCCGTGCGGGCGCACCTCGACCTGGCCGGCGACCTGCTCCTGCCCATCCACTGGGGCACGTTCGACCTCGCCCCGCACGCGTGGCACGAACCGGTGGAACGCGCCGCGGCCGAGGCGGCGCGCCTAGGCGTACGGCTGGCCGTGCCGCGCCCGGGCGACTTCCTCGAACCGGCCGTCAACTGGGACGGCGGAGACTGGTGGCGCCCGATCGCCCCGGAAGGCGCGATCCGCGTCGTCGCCGACCCGGACCGGGACACGCCCGGCCCGGCAACGCACCCGTCGGCGCCCACGGGCGGCGGCTCGGCGCACGGCCGTCCATCGGGGACCGCGGAGGAGCCCCCGGTGGACGAACCCCCGGTCAGGGAACCGGTGGCGGGCTGAGCCCCGGACGGCCCGCACGCCGCGTGACGCGTGCGGTGTACGTCACCGCCAGACGTCCAGGCGGGCCCCTCGCGGAAACACCACGACCGGGACCCCGGCCGAGCGGATGATCTTGGACGACACGTCGCCGACGAACACCCGGGTCAAGGGCCCGGCGTCGCTGACCGAGCAGACCAGGAGTTCATCGGCCCAGTCGGCGCCGCTCAGGGCCGACGGGATGTCGTCGCCTTCCGCGAGTTCGACTTCGGCGGCGACGCGCGGCCCCAGGCTCTTGGCGGCGTCGTCCAGGTCCGTGAGCATCTGGTCGCGGGCGACCTGGAACATCTGTTCCTCGACGCCCGCATGCTGCAGGCCGCCGAAGAAACGCTTCGGGCGGGCGAGCACGGTCAGCAGCCGCAGCCGGGTGCCCAGGCGCGTGCTCAGCAGCGTCCCGCACATCAGGGTGGCCGCGGAGCGTGCGGAGCGGTGGAAGGCCAGGGTCGTACGCGACAGCCGTTCCGGCACCGCGGCCGAATAGCCCCACGGCGCGAGCGCGACGGGGACCGGGGATCCGTGCAGGAGTTGGTCCGCGGTGCTGCCGACCGCGACCCGCCCGTGGTGGCCTTCCGGTGCGGAACCGACGACGACCATGGCGGCGCCCCGGCGTTCGGCCAGTTCGCCGAGGCCGCGGCCGCTGCCGCGGTGCGCGTGCACGGTCCGCCGGTAGGGCACGTCCGGGGCGACGACCTGGAGGCGGCGCAAGGCGCCGTCGAGGATCTGGTCCGCTTCCGCGCGGAGGAAGGCCGCCCATTCGGCGTCCACCGCACCGACGGGGGTGCCGGGCCACGACTCGGGCTGCACGTACGCCAGCGTGACGCCCCAGCCCAGTTGCCGGGCCAGGACGCCGGCGAGAGCGACCGCGTCGTCGCCGCGGTCGTCGGGCATGCAGCCGACCACGATGCTCGGCACCGAAGGGTCCCGCGTCGCACCGCTCATCGCGCCAGTCACCGCCTCGCTCGTCTCGCCGCTCGTCTCGCCGCTCGTCGCATCGATTGTCGCCCCGCTCACCGCCGTGGCTCCCGTACCCCGCCCGGGCCCGCCTCCCAGGTCTGGTCGCGCCATCGGGAGTGCCGGTAGCCGTAGAGCCAGTAGACCAGCAGTCCGACGGCGAGCCAGCCGGCGAAGACCGCCCAGGTCTTGGAGTCGAGTTCGGAGATCAAGTAGGCGCAGAAGCCGACGCCCGCAATCGGGGTGAGCGGGAACAGCGGCGTGCGGAAGCTGCGCGGCAGGTCGGGCCGCGTGCGGCGGAGCACGATGACGCCGACGTTCACGATGGCGAACGCGAACAGCGTGCCGATGCTGGTCGCTTCCGCGAGGTACTTCAACGGGAAGATCGCCGCGATGACCGCCACGAAGAGGCCGGTGATCAGGGTGTTCGCGACCGGGGTCTGGGTGCGGCGGTCGATCTTGGCGAAGACCGGCGGGATCAGGCCGTCGCGGGACATCGCGAACAGGATGCGGGTCTGGCCGTAGAGCACGGTCAGCACGACGCTCGCGATGGAGATGATCGCGCCCGCCGAGAGGACGGTCGCGGCCCACGAGCTGCCGGTGACGTCGCTCACGATCCTCGCGAGGGTGGCCTCGGCGTCCTCGAACTCGCCCCAGGGCATGGCCCCGAGCGCCGCGAGGGCGACCAAGACGTACACGATCGTCACGATGAGCAGGGAGAAGAGGATCGCCAGCGGCAGGTCGCGGCGCGGGTTCTTGGCCTCCTCACCGGCCGTGGACGCGGCGTCGAAGCCGATGTAGGAGAAGAACACCTGCGACGCGCCCGCGCTGATGCCCGCGATGCCGAGCGGCGCGAACGGGCTGAGGTTGCCGTCCTCGAACGCGGTGAAGGCGATCGCGCAGAAGAAGGCCAGGGTCAGCAGCTTGATGAAGACCATGACGGTGTTGGCCTTGGCGCTCTCCGACACGCCGCGCACCAGGAGGATGGTGGCGAGGGCCACGACCACGACGGCCGGGATGTTGATGACGCCGCCGCTCTCGCCCGGTGGGTTGGCGATGGCGGCCGGGAGGCTCACCCCGAAGGCGGAGTCGAGGAGTTCGTTGACGTACTGGCCCCAGCCGACCGCGACGGCGGAGATCGACACGCCGTACTCGAGGAGGAGGCACCAGCCGCAGACCCAGGCGATGCCCTCGCCGAGGGTGGCGTACGCGTAGGAGTAGGAGGAGCCGGAGACCGGGATGGTCCCGGCGAGTTCGGCGTACGAGAGGGCCGAGAACAGGGCGGTGACCGCCGCGAGCACGAACGACAGCATGACGGCCGGGCCGGCCTTGGGCACGGCCTCGCTGAGCACCACGAAGATGCCGGTGCCGAGGGTGGCGCCGACGCTGAAGAAGGTCAGCGTGAGGAGGCCCATCGTCCGCTTCAGCCCGGTGCCTTCGGCGCCGTCCACGCCGCCGTGGCCGCTCTCCGCGAGGATCGCGTCCACCGGTTTGGTGCGCATCACCCCGAAACGGGGTTCACGGTGTTGCACGGACAAGTGCGACCTCCCCGCAGGAGCCAGGACGGCGGACGTCCGGGAGCGGGTGTCGGTGCCCCGGCGTGTGTCGGCCGTCGGGGCTCAAGGAAGCCCCGAAGAGGAATCATTGCCCGATTGCGATGCTTTTTCACGTATGACGACCTGTTTGATGACATATTTCCCTCAGAAAGGAGGTGCCCGACCGGGCCGGGAGCGGCGATATCGGCCGAACTCCCCGGGAACGAGCGAGGAACCGTGTGCGAACTACATCTGTGCGGCCCTGATCAGGCGTAGCATCAGGCCCGTCACCGAGCCCTGCCGCCACAGGTCTGTCCGTCCCGACCCACCCGCCCGACCCGCCCGTGCGTGCCGACCGCCTTCGGCGCGCGCCGCCCGGCACGAGAAAGCACCGGTACACACCTGAGGAGGCCCCTGGTGACCACGGGCGCCAATCCGCCCCTGTTCACGGTGCGGGTCACGGTCCCCGCACCCGACCGCGCACGTGTGCACGTGGGCGGTGAGATCGACATGGACAGCGGACCGCGCATCGAGGACCTGATGGTCCGACAGATCGCGGACGGGCGCGTACGGATCGAGGTCGACCTCGGATCCGTCGAGTTCATGGACTCCAGCGGCATCCACATGCTGTTACGGGTGCGCCGCCAGGCCCAGGACGCGGGCGGTGGCCTCGACGTACTGGCCGCCGGACCGCGCGTGGTGCGCCTCCTGGAGGTCACCGGGCTCACCGAGATCCTGCCGGTGCCGCGCCGCGTGCTGCCGGCCCTGGACGCCGACGCGGGGACGGCGACCGGCTCGTACACCTGGAACCTGCGTACGGACGCCTGGTGGTGGTCTCCCGAGACCTACCGCATCCTCGGCCTCGCGCCGGGCAGTGTGCGGCCCAGCACCGATCTGGTCCTCGGCCCTCTCTTCCGGATCCTGCCGGGTCCACGACGCCTGGCCCGCACGCTCGCGGCGTTGCAGGGGCTTGCGGGTACGACCGAGTGCGAGCGCGCCGGCCCCGGTGGCTCCCCCAAGCCCTGTGCCTTGCGGCCGCACGCACCCGACACCTCGGGTCACCCGGCGAGTTCCACGGAGGAGGACCTCGGCCTGCGCCAGCCGGACGACGTCACGGCCGAGGAAGTAGCCGAGCCGCGGCCCGAGGTCTCCTCGGCAGCCCGGGTCGGCGGCGAGCCCTTCACCTCGCGGCACCGCCTCCTGCTCGCCGACGGAAGCGTGCGCACCGTCGCCGTGGTGGGCGAGGTGACGCTCGACGCGTCCGGCGAACCCGTGCAGATGACCGGCTTCTTCGTGGACGTCAGCGACGGCACCGAGGACCGGCCGGACGCGGGACCGGACCTGCCGCCCGGCGCACGCTGACCCGGAACCGGGCCGGCCCGACCGACCTCCGCCGACCGCGTGCCCGGCCACCCGGCGCGCGTCGACCCGGCCCGCTTGCCACAGACTGGACCCGTCGCGCCCGACGTGCGACGGCACCGGAGAAGGAGTGGCAGGCGTGGACGTCGAACGGTTCGCCATGCTCGTCGGCGAGCGGCTGCGTCGGCCCCGCCGCAACGAGCGCCGGTCGCGCGGCGAGCGGCTGGCCGACGCGCTGGCGTCGCTGGTCCGTTCGGGCGATCTCCTGGCGGAGACCCGGCTGCCCTCCGAGCGTGCGCTCGGCGCGGCACTCGGCATGAGCCGGGGCACGGTCGCCTCGGCGCTGGACCAACTTGCGGCGGACGGGCTCGTCGAACGGCGGCACGGCAGTGGGACGTACGTACGCCCGGTCGCGGCCGTGGACCCGCCGCCACCCGGGTCCGGCCCCGATGGCGCCCCTGACTCCGGCACCGGCCCCGGGACCGACCCGCGTACCGGCTCCGCGTCGCGCCGCGACCCCTCGGCCGACACCCCGGAGCCGATCTTCAGCCGCTGGATCCGCGAGGGCACGGTCGTCGTCGACCTCGCCAAGTCGGTGGTGCCCGACGCGTCGCTGCTGCCGCGCCTCGACCTGACCGTCGAGGACCTGCTCGACGTGCACCCGGCCGACGGATACGGCCTGCTCGGCGAGACCCGGCTCCGCGAGCTGCTCGCCGAGCACCCCGCGCCGCCCGGCTACGGCCCCGACCGGCTGCTCGTCGTCGCCGGCGCGCAGCAGGCGCTGCACCTGACCGCCGACACGCTGCTCGCGCCGGGCGACCGGGTCCTGGTGGAGCAGGTGACGTACCCCGGACTGCTCGCCGCGGTCGAGCGCTTCGGCGGCGTGCCGGTGATCGTGCCCGGGGACCGGTACGGATGGTCGCCCGACGCGTTCGCCGAGGCCGTGGAACGGCACCGCCCGGCCTTCGCGTTCACCATGCCCGTGCACAACCCGACGGGTGCCGTGGCCGCGGACCGGCGCGTGCGCGCGTTGGCCTCGGTCGCCCGGGAGGCCGACACGCTCCTGGTCGAGGACCGCTCGCTGGCCGACCTGGTGCTCACCGACGGACCGCCTCCGCCCGTGCCGTCGGCGGCGGCCTACGCTCCCGACCACACGGTGTGCCTGGGCTCGTTGTCCAAGACGATGTGGGGCGGTCTGCGGGTGGGCTGGATCGCCGCCCACGAACCGGTGTTCGCGCGGTTCGTGCAGGCGAAGAGGCGTACAGATCTGGCCACTTCGGCGCTCGACCAGCGGTTGGCCGTCGCGCTCCTCGCCGATCCGGGCGCCGCCGGGCGGCGCGACGCCTGGCGGCGGGACCTGCGCGTACGCCGAGACCACCTGGCCGACCTGCTGGCCGGGCAACTGCCGGAGTGGTCCTGGTCTTTGCCCGCGGGCGGGATGTCGTTGTGGGTACGTCTCCCGGGCGCGGACGGCGAGGCCTTCGCCGACACCGCCCGGCGGCACGGCGTGGCCGTGTCGCCCGGAGCGGTGTTCGGGCCGCCGGGCGGCACCGCTGCCGCGGACCGGATCCGGCTCAGCTTCGGCTGGCCGGAACCGGTCCTCGCGGAAGGCGTCGAAATGCTCGCCACCGCTTGGGCGGAGCACCGCTCACGGCGGTAGTGCCGTCCTGCTTCCGCTCGGCCGCGCCGTCGCGCCCTTCGGTGGAAGCCGTCAGCGCTCCCCGGCACCGACCGGTTCCGGCAGCGGCGGCGCCAGCGGCTTGTCCGGCGGGTCGACGGCCAGGTGCGGCAGACGCTTGTCGAGCCACTGCGGCAGCCACCAATTGGCCTTGCCGAACAGGTGCATGACCGCCGGAACCAGCACCATGCGGAGCAGGAACGCGTCGAGCGCCACCGCACCGGCGAGTCCGAGCCCCGCCATCATGCCCTCGCGGTCGCCGCTCAGGACGAACGAGCTGAAGACGCAGATCATGATGAGCGCCGCGCAGTTGATGACGCGTCCCGTCGCGGCCTGACCGGCGCGCACCGCACGGGAGTTGTCCTTCGTGTGCACCCACTCCTCGTGCATGCGGCTGACCAGGAACACCTGGTAGTCCATGGACAGCCCGAACAGCAGCGGCAGCATGATCACCGGCAGGAAGGACACGATCGGCCCCTCCTTGCCGAGGCCCAGCAGGTCCATGCCCCAGCCCCACTGGAAGACCATCACCAGCAGGCCGAACGACGCGCCCGCCGCGAGGAGGTTCATGACGGCGGAGGTCAGCGGCACCAGCAGGCTGCGGAACGCCACCAGCATCAGCAGCGCGCCGAGTCCGATGATCAGCGCGATGAAGGCCGGCAGGCGGTCGCCGATCACCGCCGCGAAGTCCTTCTGCACCGCGGTGTCCCCGCCGATGTGCACCTTGAGTGTGCTGCCCGCCGCCGCGTTCGGCACGGTGTGGTCGCGCAGCCGGTCGATCAGTTTGTCGGTCGCCTTGGCCTGCGGCGACGTCGTCGGCACGACCTCGATCACACGGGTCGACGCCGCCAGGCCGGACAGGTCGGCGGGCACCGGCATTTCGACGGCGCGGACCACGCCGGGAGTGCGGCGTACCTCCTCGACCAGGGTGTCCAGTGCCTGTCGGTCCCGCTCGCCACCGAGTTCCGCCACCATCAGCAGCGGGCCGTTGAAGCCTGGGCCGAAACCCTCAGCCAACAGGTCGTACGCCTGCCGCACCGTCTGCGAAGGCCGCTGGTTCCCCTGGTCGTTGGCACCCAGTCGCAGCCCGAACACCGGAATCGCCAGAGCCGCCATCACGGCGATCGCGACGGCGCCCAGCAGGCGCGGACGGCGTTGCACCCACGAGGCCCAGCGCACCGCGCCGCGGCCGGCCTCGTCGTCGCCGAGTTGGGCCCTCTCGTCGCCGGAAGCGGCCGCCAGGGCCCGGCGTTCGCGGCGGCTGAGGGTGCGTGGCCCGAGCAGACCCAGCATCGCGGGGAGCAGGGTGGCCGCCGCGAGCACGCTCAGCAGCACGATCAGCGTGGTGGCGATCGCGATGCCGTTCAGGAAGTCGATGTCCACCGCGAAGAGCGACAGCAGCGCGACACACACGGTGCCGCCCGCGAACAGCACCGCGCGGCCCGAAGTGTCGAGCGCCCGGACCGCGGCTTCCTCCGGAGTGAGGCCCGCCTTGAGCCCGTTGCGGTGCCGCGTGACGATGAACAGCGCGTAGTCGATCGCGACGCCGAGGCCGATCAGGCTGCCCAGCAGCGAGGCGACATCCGGGATGTCGACGACATGGCTGAGCAGCATGATCCCGGCGAAGCCGGTGCCGACCGCGAAGATGCCGTTGAGCAGGGGCAGAAGCATCGCGAACAGCGATCCGAACGCGAAGAACAGGATCACCCCGGCCGCGAGCACGCCGACCCCCTCGGCCAGACCGGTCGGCGGCTGCTGGGCGAAGGCGATTGCCTGGCCGCCCAGTTCGACGCGCAGTCCCTCGGTGCGTGCGTCCTTGGCCCGGTCGATCACCTTCTCGGTGTCGGCCTCGTCCAGTTCGTAAACCTGGAGGACGAAGGTGACCTGGGCGTACGCGATGCGGCCGTCGGCGCTGACCTGGCCGGCGCCCTCCGGCTCGTACGGGCCCACCACACGGCCCACGTCGGGCATCCGGGAGATGTCCGCCAGCGCCGCGGACATCCGCTCGCGGACCGCGGGGTCGTGGACCGTCCGTCCCTCGTCGACCTGCCACACGATGGTGTCGACGTCGCCGGAGCGGTCCGGGAAGGCCGCACGCATCCGGTCGTACGCGTCCGACGACCCGGTGCCCGGCAGGCTGAAGACGTTCGAGTACGCGCTGCCCGCCACCACGCTCGCGCCGACCGTGCCGAACAGGGCGGCCACCCAGAGCAGCACCACCGCCCATCGGTGTCTGAGACACCACCGCGCCCACGCCGCCATGTCGTTCCCCTTCCGAAGTGCTTGTGCGCCCACATTCGGTGGCACGGCAGAGGCGGTTCGTGGGTGGGGGCCGGACTCACAAGAAGCTCACAGGTGTTCCCGGGCAGTTCCGCAAGCTGCGGTCCGATACTGGGGAAATGACCACCAGTCGGGCACAGGCGGGGGCGACGATCCTGGTCGTCGAGGACGAGCCGAGCATCGCGGACGTCCTGGCGATCACGCTGCGGTTCCACGGGTTCGAGGTGGTGACCGCGGACTCGGTGCGGTCCGCGCTGCAACTCGCGCGCGGCGTACGCCCGGACGCCGTGCTGCTGGACATATCCCTGCCCGACGGCGACGGCCGCCAGGTGTGCCGGGTGCTGCGCGAGGAGCGCCCCGAACTCGCGGTGGTCTTCCTGACCGCCCGGGACGCACCCGCGGACGTCGTCAAAGGGCTCACCCTGGGCGGCGACGACTACATCACCAAGCCGTTCAACGTCGACGAACTCGTGGCGCGCACCCGTGCGGTGCTGCGCCGCACCCGCCCGGCGGCCGACCCCGCCGCGCCGCCCGCCCCGCGCCCGCCCGTACTGCGGCACGGCGGGCTGGAGTTGGACGAGGCGACGTACACCGCACGGCGCGGCGGGCAGGATGCCGATCTGACCCCGACGGAGTTCGCGCTGCTGCGGCATCTCATGCGGCACGGGGACCGCATCGTCCCCAAGGAGCAGTTGCTGCGCGAGGTGTGGCGGTACGAGCACGCCCCGGACTCGACTGTGGTCGAGACGTACATCAGCTATCTGCGCCGCAAGCTGGACCCCTTGGCGCCGGACGAACCGCCACTCATCGTGACGCGGCGCGGCGTCGGGTACGGGCTGCGGCCGGCCGCACGGACATGAGGCGCATCCGCCACCGGATGGGGCACACGGTCGCGATGCGGGCGAAGCTCGCGATCAGCAGCATCGTGGTGCTGGCGATGGGCCTTGTCGTGCTCATCTCGTTCAGTGTCATGGGCATTCGCCACTACCTGACGTCCTCGATCGACGACGACCTGCAGATGAGCCGGGACGGGATCGAGCAGGCAGGGATGTCGACCGCGACCATCACGCAGCTCGTCAGGAGCACCGATCTCCTGCGCCAGGGCATGCTGTCCGCGGGGCTGCACGGGAACGTCTTCGTCATCCTCGACCCGTCCGGCGCGATCGTGCCGCTCGGCGGCCATGCGGCGGACCCGGCGCAGACCGCACTCGCCGCGACGTCACGGGTCGGACCCGGGGAGACGCTGCGGCGGGCACCGCACGCCGTGTCCCTCGGCGGCGAGGACTACCGGGCCGCCGCGGCACGGCTGCCGGACGGCAACGTCATCGTGCTGGCGCAACCGAGCGGCGACGTCGAGGACGTCGTGCTCAAGGTCGTGCACCTCGAACTGGTGGTCGGCGGCGTGCTCGTCGTGCTGCTCGGTACGTTCATCTATTTCGGGGCGCGCTGGCGGCTGCGGCCGCTGGAGGACATGGTCGAGACGGCCTCCGCGATCGCGGAGGGCGACCCGGACCGGCCGAACCTGTCGCGGCGCGTGGCACCGCGCAAGAAGACGTTCCGCGAAGTCGAGCAGCTGCGTACCGCGTTGAACGCGATGCTGGAGCAGGTCGAGACGGCGTTCGACACGCGCGAGCACGCGGCGGTGCACCTCAAGCGCTTCGTGGCCGACGCGTCCCATGAACTGCGCACGCCGCTCGCGGCGATCCGCGGCTATCTCCAGCTGTACGAGAAGGGCATGCTCGCCGACGAGGAGGAGCGCACGCGGGCGCTCACCCGGATGAGCGCCGAGACCGAGCGCATGGCCAGGCTGGTCGACGAACTGCTCGCCCTCGCACGGCTCGACCAGCGTCCGCAGCTCCGGCCGCGCCCGGTGGACCTGGTGTGCGTGGTGCGGGAGGCCGCGGACGATCTGCGCGCGCAGCAGTCGGAGCGGTGCGTACGCGTGGAGGCTCCCGACGCGTGTGCGGTCCTCGCGGACGAGTCGCTGGTGCGGCAGATCGTGGGCAATCTGCTCACGAACGTGCGTGTGCACACTCCGGTGTCGGCGGATGTGCGGTTGTCGGTGGCGACGGTCACCACCGCCCGCGGCGAACGTGCGATCCTGCGGGTCCGCGACGAGGGCCCCGGAATGCGCGCCGAGGACGCCGAGCGCATCTTCGACCGCTTCTTCCGCGCCACGCACGAGGGAGCGGCCGGCACGACCGGCGTGCCGCCGGGCAGCGGGCTGGGCATGGCTGTGGTCCAGGCGGCAGTTGCCGCCCACGGCGGAAGCGTGCGGGTGACGACGGCGCTCGGACGCGGGCTCACCGTCGTCGTCGAGCTGCCCGCCGCGGGTGCGGAGGGCCTGGCCGGCGGCGGGGCCGGGAAGACCCGCGCCGCCGTTTCCGGCCTCGCCGACCCGGTTGCGCCCGCCGCGGCGACCGCATCCGCCGCGACTCCCGGCTCCGCGGCGTCCCATTCTGCGGAAGCCCCCTAGTGGACTACTGACAACACCTCTAATGTGCCACTGAACAAGTGGCTCGTTCGCCTATCGCCGAATGATCCACTTCAGGCGACGGACGCGGACGTGTGGAGGCGACGGTGGCACTGCCCGAGGCGGACTGGATCTGGATGGACGGCGCGCTCGTGCCCTGGCAGGACGCGAAGGTCCATGTGCTGACGCACGGACTGCACTACGGCACGGGGGTCCTGGAAGGCACGCGGGCCTACCCGACCCCGCGCGGGCCCGCGGTGTTCCGGCTCGACGAACACCTGACGCGGCTGGCCGCGAGCGCCCGGATCCTCGGGATGCGAATCCCGTACGACACCGCCGAGCTGCGCACCGCGACGCTGGACCTCGTGCGCGCGAACGGCCTCGACTCCTGCTACCTGCGCCACCTGGCACACCTCGGGTACGGCGACATGGGACCGCTGATCCGCCCCGACTCCCCCGTCACCGTCTCGATCGCGGCGTGGCGGTGGGGTGCGTACCTCGGCGAGGAGGCCGCGGCGCGCGGCATCCGGCTCAAGACGTGCTCGTGGCGCCGCAACGACCCCAACGCCCTGCCGCCCGCGGCGAAGGCGACCGCCGGATACCTGAACGCGACCCTCGCCAAGACCGAGGCCGTCACCGCCGGGTACGACGAGGCCGTGCTGCTCTCGTCCGACGGCTACGTCAGCGAGTGCAGCGCCGCGAACGTCTTCGCGGTGAAGGACGGGGTGCTGTACACGCCGCCCGCGTCCGCCGGGGCCCTGCGCGGACTGACCATGGACACCGTGCTGACCCTAGCGGCGGACCTCGGTCTGGCGACGCGCGTGGAGAACCTGCTGCGCAGCGACCTCTACACGGCCGACGAGCTGTTCCTGTGCGGCACGGCGTCGGAGGTCGTGCCGGTGCGGGAGATGGACGACCGCGAGATCGGCGTCGGACCGGTCGTGGGGAAGATCCAGGCGGCATACCAGGCGGCGGTGACGGGGACGGACGAGCGGTACGCCCACTGGCTCACGCCGGTCGGCGGCTGACGATCCCGGCGCGGGCGGGCGCCCGTTGCCGGCCCCCGCCGCGGACCCCCTACCGGGGTAGGGGGTCGGCCGGCGTACCCGGGTGTGACGCCGGGCCGGGCCGCGGCCCTTAGCGTGGGACGATGCACGTCCGGGAGATCAGAGACAGCGTCAGGAGCCAGGTCGCGCGCGTGTTGCGCCCCCTGGTCGCGGCGCTGTGGCGCGGTACGGCCGATCCCTGGGAGCCGCGCGGCTGGCCGCCCGGGCTGCGCGGCAAGTGGCCGTTCCGCCGGATCTCCTCGCGCACCGCCGCGCTCGGAGTCGACGTGCTGGCCTCGCTGATCATCCTCGCGACCACGTCGACCTACCTGATCGACAACGTGCCGCACTACTCGCCGAACTTCCTGATCCTGACGGCGGCGGCGCTGTCGGTCCCGCTGATACTGCGGCACTGGCACCCTTTGGGTGCGTGGCGCATGTCCATCCTGGCGACGCTGTGGACCGCGGACCGAAACTGGCAGGGGGACCAGTACGTCGCGGGCGGCGTGATCGTGCTGCTGGTGATCCTGTACACGGTCGCGGTCCGCTGCGAGCGGCACATCACCATCGGTGTGGCGGTGCTGACCGTGGCCCCGCCCTGGGTCATCGACCAGCAGTCGGGATTCGTGGCCGCGATCCTCGTGCTGGTGGCACTGCTCGCCGGCTACAACGTGCGGCTGCGCCGAGTCGGCGCGCGCGAGCTCGAACAGCGCGAGGAGATGCACCGCGAGGAGCGGGCGGTGCTGGCCGAGCGCCAACGCATCGCGCGGGAGATGCACGACGTCGTCGCGCACCACATGTCGGTGATCGCGATCCAGGCGGAGGCGGCGCCGTACCGGGTGCCGGATCCGGACCCCGTGCTGGCCAAGAGCTTCGCGGACATCCGGGCCAACGCGCTCGCCGGCCTGGCCGACCTGCGGAGCATCCTCGGCGTGCTCCGGGAGGAGTCCGCGGCGCCGCTCACCGCCCCGCAGCCGGACCTCGACCGCATCGCCGAACTGGTCGAGAACGCCCGCGGCACCGGAACGCAGGTGACCGCCGAGGTGGCCGCCCCGGCGGACGAACTCCCGCCCGCCGTCGGTCTGGCCGCGTACCGGATCGTGCAGGAGGCGGTGAGCAACGCCCTCAAGCACGCGCCGGGGGCGGCCGTCCACGTGTCGGTCACCGCCGACCGGGACGAGTTGCGGGTCGCGGTACGCAACGAGCGGCCGCGCGCCACGGCACCGGCGTCGGACGCGCCGGCCAGCGGCGGCGGACACGGACTGCCCGGCATGCGCGAGCGCGCCACATCACTGCGCGGCACCTTCACCGCCGCACCCGAACCCGACGGCGGCTTCGCGGTGCACGCGACGCTGCCCCTCACGGAGGACGAATGATCACCGTTCTGCTCGCCGACGACCAGGCCATGGTGCGGGAGGGGTTCGGCGTACTCCTGGGCGCGCAACCCGACATCGAGGTCGTGGGCACCGCGGAGAACGGCGAGGTGGCGGTGCGGCAGGCGGCCGAGTTGGGGCCGGATGTCGTGCTGATGGACGTACGCATGCCCGTCCTCGACGGCCTGGCGGCCACCCGCCGCATCACCGAGGCGTCGGGCGCGACGAAGGTCCTGGTGCTCACGACCTTCGACCTCGACGACTACGTGTACGAGGCACTGCGGGCCGGCGCCAGCGGGTTCCTGCTGAAGGACGCGTCCGCGGGCGAACTGGCCGAGGCGGTCCGGGTCGTCGCGGCCGGCGATGCGCTGATCTCGCCGGGCATCACGCGCCGCCTGATCGCCGAGTTCGCCCGCCTGGGCGGGCCCCGGGCACCGCAGCGCGAACGCGTCGAGGGACTGACCGACCGCGAGACCGAGGTGCTGACGCTCGTCGCGCGCGGCCGGTCCAACTCCGAGATCGCGCGGGACCTGATCGTCGCCGAGCAGACGGTGAAGACGCACGTCAGCCGCATCCTGATGAAGCTGGGCGTACGGGACCGGGCGCAGGCGGTCGTCTACGCCTACGAGACGGGCCTCGTCCGCCCCGGGGAGTGACGCGGAGTCGCGCGTGCCGCTGCCGGCCACGCGACGTCGTCGACGATCAGGAACGGCTCTTCGACGACGGCCGCCGGGGTCGCCCCGGTGAAGGTCACGACGTCGCGGTGCAGGTGGGACTGGTCGAAGTAGCCGCCGTCCGCGGCGACCCGGGCCGCGGACTCGCCGGCGACCAGGCGGTGCGCGGCGCGGTCGAAGCGGACCAGCTTCGCGGCGCGCTTGGGCGGCATCCCGATCTGCGCGTTGAACCGGGACCACAACCGCTTGCGGCTCCAGCCCAGTTCGCACGCCAGGTCCTCGACCCGGACGAGGCCGGCCTCGGCGTTGATGCGGCGCCAGGACCACGCCACTTCAGGGTCCACCCGGGTCCGCGCCGCGGCCCGCCGGGCGAGCAGCATCTCCGTCAGCGCGAATCGCTCCGCCCACGACGTGCACTCGCTCAGCCGCTCCCGGATACGCGATGCCTCCCGGCCCCAGAGGTCGTCGAGCGGCAGCACGGTGGCGCCGGTCAGTTCGGCCGGGGAGATGCCGAGGAGGGTGCAGGCGACCACCGGCGACAGGCGTACCTGCACGCATGCGACGTCCTCGCCCCAGGCCCGTACGTTGCCGCCGAGACCCAGGCCCGGCCCGGCGACGGCGCTACCCCGATGGCGGCGTCCGGAACCGTCGTCCAGGACGTACCCGCCCGCCCCGAACTCCACGATCAGCGTCACGGCCGGGTGCGGGATCATCCGAAGGCCGTCCACGGGCGCGCGGGGCACGTGGAAACCGGCCATGTCGACACCGGCGAGCCGACTGGGCCGCGGCGGACGGGCGACCTCCCACGTCGCCGAATCGTCGTGTGTACTGGCGGTGGACCGCATGATCCGATGCTACGCGGGGCCCGCCGAGGGAACATTTGTCCAATCCACGGGCGGCGGCCGGCAGCGACGTTTGGACCATGACTCTTTCTGACAACCCGCACCTCGCGGCCACCGAGTGCTCGGTCCTGCCCCTGGCCGCCGGCGACATCCACATCTGCCAGGACGGCCCGCGCGACGCCCCGGCGCTGCTGCTCGTCCACGGCTCCGCGGCCTCGTCCACGTCGTGGGAGCTCCTGGTTCCGCTCCTGGCCGCGTCGCATCACGTGATCCGGATCGACCTGCTGGGGCACGGGCTCTCCGCCAAGCCGCTCGGCGGTCCCGGGTACGACGTCGCCGAGCAGGGGCGTACCGTCGGCCAGGCGCTGGACCGGCTCGGGGTGCGGCAGACGATCGTCGTCGGACACTCAAGTGGCGGCTACTCGGCGACGGCGCTCGTCGAGAGCCGTCCCGAACTCGTGAGCGCACTGGTCTTGGTGAACACCGGGCCCGGCATGGACGCGTACACGGCGCCGGACTCCTTCGCGATCGACCCGGCGCACTGGCCGCCGACGGACGAGCAGATCCGCCTGCTCGCGAGCAGCGGCTTCCGCGAGGGCTACGAGATCCCCCAGAACCTGGTCGACGAGGTACGCGAGCTTCCGTTGCACGCATTTGGCGCCACGTTGCAGGCGTCGACCGCGTACCTGACCGAACGAACGCTCCCCGAGCGGCTGAAGGGCCTGGGCAAGCCGCTCCAGGTGATCTTCGGCGACCAGGACCGCCGATGGCGCCCCGCGTCGGCCGCGGACTACGAGGTCGTACCGGGCGCCCGGATCGCCATGCTGCCAGGCGCCGGGCACACCCCGATCCTGGAGGAACCGCAGCGGACGGCCGAACTCCTCCTGGAATTCACCGGGCTGCACACCACACGCTGACCCGCGACGGGTGACGGGGTACCGGGGTACGGCGGTGACGGGGTACCGGGGTGACGGACCACAAGGCCCGTCACCCCGTCGACCATGCCGGCGTCCGGGTCCGGCACGCCGCTGTTTGTGAGCCTCAGGTCGGCTGGGGGCCGATGGGGATTCGTCGCCCGTTTTCGGGGCCGAGCCAAGGGCGTTGCCCTTGGGCGTCGACGGTCAGGCCGAATTGGTGGGACGCGGGTCTGCCGTGGGCGAGCCAGCGATGCCAGGCAGCTTCGAGTTCGTCCCACAGCGACCGCGGACCTGACTGGGCGGCTTGGGACACCATGCCGTCGGCGAACCCCGCCGCGGCCATGGAGTTGTCCGTGAGCGAGTACAGCCAGACGGTGACCCCGTCGTCCGTGGCGGCGTAGTGCTGTGTACAGTCCGGGACTTGCAGGCCGATGGCGAGGGCGGCGTCCCCGATGGCGGTCGACCGGGCCTCGGCGCCGGTCAGTTCCGTCTCGCGGCGGCGCGCGCGGTCGAGCCATCCGGGCGGTGCGTACGCGTCGTGGTCGGGGTGCGCGCGGCGTTGGGCGCGCATCTTCATGAAGGACAGGCCCATGCCGAAGCGGCCGGAGGCGCTTCCGTCCCCGGCCACTTCGAGGGTCAGCAGCCAGTCGTGGGGCGTGAAGTCCGTGCCCCACGGGGCGACGATGCGCGCGCCCGGGACGCACTGGGTGACCCAGGCCGTCGGGATCCGACGTACGCCGCACGTGACGTGCACTCCGTCGTAGGGCGCTTCTTCCGGCCGGCCGTGCCAGGCGTCCGTGTGGATCACCTTCACGTTGCGGACGCCCGCCCGCTCCAGGTTGGCGCGAGCGCCGGCGGCGAGCTCGGCGTCGATCTCGAGTGAGGTGACCGACCCTTCCGGGCCGACCGCGCGGGCGAGCCGGGCGGCGGTCTCGCCCGTGCCCGTTCCGACTTCGAGGTAGTGGCCGCCTGGACGGGGATCCAGGGCCCGCAGCATCGCGCGTACGACCGTGGGCATCGACGCGGACGAGGACGGTACGCGGCCCGGCTCCGCACCGCCGTCGTGCCCGCCGTCGTCCCACTGCGTGACGAGTTGTACGTCGGCGCCGACCAGTTCGGTCCACCGACGCGGGTCGGCCGCCCGGTCGACGACCGACCCGTATGTCTGGCTCCCCGGATCGAACGGCCACACCCGATCCGGAACGAACTGCGCGCGCTCCAGCGTCACTTGCCGTGTCCCGGGTCGGTCGGTGGCTGCCTGCTGTCCGAGGGCGGTGGCGGCGGCGGTGTCGGCATGGGCTGGATCGGTGCGGGCGGTCCCCGGTGCTTCCCGTCGGCCATGTGGCCTCCTTCCAGCGGTACTCCCCCCCATGGTGCCCGACCATCCCGTTGGTGCGGAAGTCCGTTGCCCCGCGTCCCTTGCTTGGGTCGCTTGCTCCGGTCGCTCGTCTCGGACGCTTGGTCCGGTCGCTTGCTCCGGTTCCTCGCGCCGACCCTCACCCCTGTCATACCTCGGTACTACGCGCACAGACCGCTCTTCGGCGCGATTCGGGCTACAACGCCGCCTTCATAGCTTCCTGATCAACCGGCAACACCCGGATGACCAGGAGGGATTCGTATGGCTTCGGCACGTCGTCGTATCCGGTCCGCACTGGCCGCGACCCTGGCGGCCGCGGCTGTGGCGTTGACGACGGCCGCGGCTCCGTCGGGCGATCCGTACGCGGCGCCCACGGCGGCCGTCCCCCTCGGCACGAGCGTCGGCACGAACCCCGGCGCGAGCCTCGACGCACGCTACGGTGCCGTACGCCACGACATCGCCCGCGCCTGGGAGACCGCCACCCGCGTCCATGACGGCGCCATGCGGCGGTCTCTGGCGGATCTGCTCGCCCCCGGAAGGCAGTTTCTGTCCTTCGACGCGCGGGGGTCGGGCCGGGTGGTCGAGGTCTTCGGGGATCTCGCGAGTGCGGAACGCATCGCGGTGGTGGTGCCCGGTGCGGACGGGCGCGTCACGAACTTCGACTCGGGCAAGTTCGCCGGTGGAGGCGCCCGGGCGCTGGCCGGGCAGATCCGCGCCGAGGCACCGGACACCGACGTCGCCGTCGTGGCCTGGCTCGGCTACGCCGCACCCGCCTCGCTGAGCCCGGCAATCCTCACCGACGGCCGCGCCGTCGGCGGCTCGCACCGCCTCGAAGGCCTGGTGGCGGAGCTCCGCACGCTGAACCCCGCCGCCTCCGTCGCCCTGCTGTGCCACAGCTACGGCAGCGTCGTCTGCGCGAAAGCCGCGGACGGCCCGTCAGTCGACGACATCGCCTTCTTCGGGAGCCCCGGGACCGGCGTCGACGAAGCCGAGGACCTGCACACCGACGCCCGGGTCTGGGCCGGACGCGGATCCCACGATTGGATCCAACTCGTTCCGCACGCAAGCCTGTTGGGGTTCGGCTTCGGTGCCGATCCGGTCTCCCGGGGCTACCACGCGCGCGTGTTCGACGCCGGATCGGTGGGCCACAGCGACTACTTCAAGCCGGGCACCGCCTCGCTGCGAAACCTCGCCCGCATCGCCCTCGGACGCGAATCGGAGGTTGGCCGTGCCGACTACCGTTGAGAAGCACCGGACGGCACGCGGGAGTTGGACCGCCGCCGCGTACCGGATCGACGCCGCAACTCCCCCGCACCGCGACCGTGCCGCGGACGCACTGCGCGCGATCGCCATCGCCGGCGTCGTCCTCGGCCACTGGCTGGTGACCGCATTCGTCGACACCGGGGACGGCCTGGGCGTACGCAGCCCGCTCGCCGGCATGCCCGCCTTCACCCCGGTCAGCTGGGTGCTGCAGACGCTCGCGGTGTTCTTCCTGGTCGGCGGATACTCCGGAGCGCTGAGCCTGCGTGGCGGCGAAGTCCCCTACGGCACCTGGGTACGCGCCCGCATGGGCCGCCTGTTCCGCCCCGCACTCGTGCTGCTCGGCGCCTGGGCGGCGGCGATCAGCGTCCTGACCTGGGCCGGCCTGGACCTCGGCACCCTGCGCAGCATGGTCAAACTGGTCTTCAGCCCGCTGTGGTTCCTGGTCGTGTACGCCGCACTGACCGCACTCACACCGGCCGTGGCCGCGTTGTGGCGGCGCACCCGCTGGTCCGGCCTCGCGCTGCTCGTCGGCCTCGTCGCGACCGTGGACGCGGGCCGCTTCGCGGGGGACGGCCCGGCGTGGCTGGGCTGGACCAACATCCTGGCCGGCTGGCTGGTCCCGTACTTCCTCGGCGTGGCCTGGGCACACGGCGCGTTCAAGGGTCGGCGGGCGGCGTACGCGCTGCTCGTGGGCGGGGTGTCCGCGACCGTCGCGCTGGTCCTGGCCGCGGGCTACCCGGCGAGCATGGTCGGCGTGCCCGGCGCCGCGGTGTCGAACCTGAACCCGCCCACCCTCGCGGCCGTGGCCTTCGGTCTCGCCCAGGTCGGACTGGCCCTGCTGGTACGCGAGCCGCTGGGCCGGGTCATGCGGCGCCCCGGCCTGTGGGCGGCGGTCGCGTTCGCGAACCTGTCGGCGATGACGGTGTTCCTGTGGCACCAGACGGCGATGATGACCGTCACGGTGTCGCTCCGCTCGGCCGGTGCCCTGCCCGGGCTGCACACCGCGCCCGACCATCCCCTCTGGATACTCGAACGGCTCGCGTGGCTACCGGTCTTCGCGGTACTTCTGGCTCTCCTCCATGCCGTGTTCCACCGATTCGAGCACAGGGTCGGCACCGCCGGGCGTACGACTTCAGGGCCGTGACGGCGAAACACAGTGTCCGCCCCGCGAGGAGTAGTGGCCCGGACGCGCGGCGCAATCGGTCATCCGTACCGGCAGTAACTACCGTGCGAGCGCCGGTTCTCGCCGAACAATGGGAGTCATGGATGGCGCACACCGCTGCAGTTCTCGACGGGCTGAAGACCGCCGACCTGATCGACTCTCCTGCCATCCCGACCGGCTCGCCTCTCGGCATTGTGCTGCGGACCCAGATTGAGACCGACAGCCCGAGCGGCTTCTCCAGCTACGTGGAGAACGACACGAAGCGCTGAGCGCGTCAGCTCTGACGCGCACCTGCCGGCCCGCCGTACAGAGGCGTCATTCGACGCCCGTGTACGGCGGGCTTCAGGTGGTTCGGTGAGCGCCTCAACCAGGCGAAATCAGGGTGGCAAGCCCTCTTTCACGTACGAGGACGTGCTCCTGGATCTGGCCGACTTCAACCGCATCGGGGCGGCGCTGACGGACCACCTGCCCATCGACGAAGGCTTCGTCGGAGGCGCGCGCGCCAGACTCGTACCGCTGATCCCCGCGGTCGCCTTCGCCGCCGACTGGATGGCACGCCACCGGACGGACGGTATGCCTGCCGTGGCTTAGGTCGCGGTACACAGTCCCCGGACACGTCACCCGACGGGACGAAGCAAGGCTCGGCACCACCTTGAGGCCCGGCTGCCCGGCTGCCCGGCTGCCCGCGCGGCTGTCGGCCGACCGGCACCGATGAACCGACGCATGGCGGCTGCGCATCCGCCGGAACGCGCGGGAAGATCGGGGCGGCCCGAGGCTCCCCCTCTGCCTCGGGCCGCCCGTACCCTCCCGGCAGGCTCCCCTCCCGGCGAGCTTCCTTCCCAGCAGTCGAGGTGACTCATGGCTTACGCCCTGGACCCCGAGGTCGCCGCAGCTGTGGCGAGGATGCCCGGCACCCCGCTCACCGACCTGGTCGCGATGCGCGGCATGGAGTCGAGGCTCGCGGAGTTCTTCGGTGAGCCCGACACCTCCGGCGTCGACGTCCTGGACACGACGGTTCCCGGGCCGGAGGGCGCGCCCGACATCCCGGTGCGGCTCTACACCCCGCAGGGCGTCGAGGGCGGGCCGGTCCCGCTGGTGTTCAACGTGCACGGCGGCGGATTCGTCATCGGCTCGATCGAGCTCGACCACCCCGGCTGCCTGGAGATATGCCGCGAGCTGGGCGTGGTGGTCGCGTCGGTCGAGTACCGGCTCGCACCCGAGAACCCCTACCCCGCGGGGCTCGAGGACTGCTATGCCGCGCTGACCGCCGTCGTCGCGGCGAGCGGCAAGCTGGGCATCGACCCGGACCGGGTCGCCCTGCACGGGGCCAGCGCGGGCGGCGGTCTCGCCGCCGCCCTGGCACTGCTGTGCCGCGACCGCGGCGGGCCGCGGCTGTGCTTCCAGTACCTGGGCATCCCGGAGTTGGACGACCGCCTGGGCACCCCGAGCATGGTCGCGTTCACCGACACCCCGGGCTGGAACCGGCCGAACGCGGAGATCAGTTGGGACGCGTACCTCGGCCCGGGCCGACGCGGCGGAGACGACGTCCCGGTGTACGCGGCACCGGCACGCGCCACCGACCTGACCGGCCTGCCGCCCGCGTACATATCGGTGATGCAGTTCGACCCGCTGCGCGACGAGGGCATCGCGTACGCGCAGGCCCTGCTGGCCGCCGGGGTGAACGTCGAACTCCACCTGTTCCCGGGCACGTTCCACGCCTCGCGGCTCGCCCGGCACGCCGAGGTGTCGCGGCGCGAGGGCGCCGAGGAGATCGCCGTGCTGCGCAGGGCGCTGCTCGGCTGACCCGCAATCTGACAGACACCACCCGGCGCCCGTCCAGGCGGCACCCGTCAGTCGGTGCCCGTCAGGAGCGGGCAAGTCGGCGCAGGGTGAGCGCCAAGGTGGCGCGGAAGCGGTCTGCCGGGTCGGCCAGGTCCCATCCCAGCGCCTCCCCCGCACGGGCCACCCGGTCGGCGACCGAACTGTGGTGCAGGTGCAGGCGGGTCGCCGCACCGCGCAGTGAGCCGCAGCGGCAGAAGGCGGCGAGGGCGGTCAGATCGGCCTCGCCGCCGGGGCGTTGCGCGAACGCCTCCACGGCCGCCAGTTCGGGGCGGTTGCGCAGCGTCTCGGCCGGCAGGTCGGCGAGCATGGCCAGGCTGCCCAGAGCGTCGTACTCGACGACCGGAGCCGTGGCCGCGTCCGTGAACCGCAGGGCGACGCGGGCCTGCTCCCAGGAGCGCCGGGCGTGCTCGGCGCCCATCGCGCCGCCGATCCCGACGGTCATGCCCTCGGCCGGTGTGGGGCCGGTGTACGTGTCCCGGTCCGCCGGCGGCTGGATCAAAACCGCCGCCACGCCGTCGACCACGGTGCGCGGTGCCCCGCACCCGTCGGAGGCGGCGCGTTGTCGCGGCGCGGGCGCGGGCGGCGTTCCGCGTACTGCCGCGACCCGCAGCGGCCGCCCCGGCGCCAGCCCGAGCAGGCGCAGCGCCCGAATGCGGACCTCCGGCTCGACCTGGGCGGACAGCACGAGTTCGACCAGCGCGGGGTCGCCCGGTTCGCGGCGCCGGGTCCCGCCGTGTGACACGGCCGCGGCGGCGACGGCCATCCTCTCCAGCACGAGGGCGTCCAGGGGTGCGGGCGTGCCGGGCCGTTCCAGCCAGACCGTTCCGCAGTCGGAGACGGCGCTCGCGGGCAGCGGGGACGGAGCGGCGGCGAGCGGTCCGAGGGCGGTGCCGTCCGGGGCGTACCGCATCGAGGTCCCGTCGTCCCGGGACCATCCGGCCGGGCACTCGGCCAGCGCGGCGGCGGCCCGGACCAGCGCGTGGGCGGAGGCGCCGTGGGTGACCAGCGCGTCGAAGTAGGCGATCACCCGGACTGCGGCTTCCGCATCAGGGTCGAGCGCCGACAGCCTCAGCAACAGCCCTTCCACACCGGCCGACTCTACGCGCCCCGCCCGGCGGGGAGGAGGCCGCAGGGGCCTCTCGTGCCGCACGGTCGCATCGGACCGATTTGCCCGATCTTTTGGCATTCATTATGAAATGGAACATGAGGCATTTCTGCCCCGCTGACACCGTCGGGGCCAAGCCGTCCGGCCCGACCACGGTCCGGCGTGGGAGACACCGCGCCGAGGGAGGGGGCACGCACGTGGAGCGAAGGTGACTCGAACGCCGGCAGACGGCTGCCATGGCCGTTCGGCGAGGAACTGATGTTCCGCTGCCGGAACGTGCGAACGTACGTTCCGCGACATGCGGTTGATGCGACGGGCCCGACGACCGCGCGGGCCCGTCGCGGATGTTCACCGGCGGGCGTCAGAGCCGTTCGATGATGGTGACGTTCGCCATGCCACCGCCCTCGCACATGGTCTGGAGGCCGTAGCGGCCGCCCACGCGCTCCAGTTCGTTCAGGAGCGTCGCGAACAACTTGGTGCCGCTGGCGCCCAGCGGGTGCCCCAGCGCGATCGCGCCGCCGTTGACGTTGACCTTGTCGAGGTCCGCGCCGGTCTCGCGCTGCCAGGCCAGGACCACGGACGCGAACGCCTCGTTGATCTCGATCCGGTCGAAGTCGTCGATCGTGAGACCGGTGCGCTCCAGGGCGCGGGCGGTCGCCGGGATCGGCCCGGTGAGCATGAAGACCGGGTCGTCGCCGAGCACCGTGAGGTGGTGGATGCGGGCGCGCGGCGTCAGTCCGTGGACGCGCAGGGCGTGCTCGGAGACCACCAGGGTCGCCGAGGCGCCGTCCGAGATCTGGCTCGCGAGCGCGGCGGTGATGCGGCCGTCGGGGCGCAGCGTGGGGAGCGAGCGGATCTTGTCCCAGTCGGGGGCGCGGGGGCCCTCGTCGCGTACGACGTCGCCGTACGGCACCAGTTCGCGCGCGAACCGGCCTTCCTTCTCGGCGCGGATGGCGCGCTCGTGCGAGGCGACCGCGAACTCCTCCATCTCCTCGCGGCTGACACCCCACTTCTCGGCGATGAGTTCGGCCGCGCGGAACTGGCTGATCTCCTGGTCGCCGTAGTGCTTCTGCCAGCCGAGCGCGCCGGAGTACGGGCTGTCGAACCCGAACTCGCGTCCCGCCCGCAGTGACGCGGAGATCGGGATCATGCTCATGTTCTGCACGCCGCCCGCGACCACGATGTCCGCGGTGCCGCTCATGACGGCCTGTGCCGCGAAGTGCACGGCCTGCTGCGACGAACCGCACTGGCGGTCGATGGTCGTGCCGGGGACGGACGCGGGCAGTCCGGCGGAGAGCCAGGACGTGCGCGCGATGTTCCCGGCCTGCGGGCCGATCACGTCGAGACACCCGAACACCACGTCGTCGACGGCGGCCGGGTCGACACCGGTCCGCTCCACGAGGTTGGTGAGGATGTGCGCGCCGAGATCGGCGGGGTGCGCGGACGCGAGTCCGCCGTTTCGCCTGCCGACGGGGGTGCGGATGGCGTCGACGATGTACGCCTCGGTCATGGTGTGCCGCCTTCCGGACGGTGATGACGCCCCTGATCCACGGCCGGACCTCCATAGTTGGAAAATCCAACTCGCGGTACGACCGAAAGTAGCGCCAGTAAGTTTGAAATGGCAACCTTGTGCGCATGGAGACTTCGCGCATCGCCCGCCCGCGGACGGTCGGCCGACCCTGCTCGGTGGCGTCCGCGCTCGCCCTGGTCGGCGAGAAGTGGGCGCTGCTCGCGGTACGCGAGATCCTGCTCCGCAACCACCGCTTCGACGCGATCGCCCGCAACACCGGGGCGCCGCGCGACATCCTGACCACCCGCCTGCGCGCGCTGGAAGAGGCCGGGATCCTGGAGCGGCGCCGGTACCAGGACCGACCGCCGCGCTTCGAGTACCACCTGACGCAGCCCGGCCGCGACCTGCAACCGGTGTTGCAGGTGCTCGCCGCGTGGGGCGACCGCTGGGTGGGCGAGCAGCCGCCGGTGGTGTTCCGGCACGGGGACCACGACCTGGCGGCCGTGCTGATCTGCCGGCACTGCGGCGAGGAGGTGCGGGCCGGCAGCGTGCTTCCGCACGAGCACGCCCCGGGCTGGGACAGCTCGGGGCCCGTCGCGGGCTGAGCCCGGCGCGGCGTTTCCCAGGGCGGCCCCACGGGTGCCGAGCCGTGGATACCGGGCGACGGGTGCCGGGTCACGGATACCGGGACTCGTGATGCCGAGTCGCAGGTCAGGGCCATACGTCGGCCCACGTGCCTACCCTGGGGCCATGTGCCGGAACATCACCACACTCAGGGGCCTTGAGCCCGCCGCGACGCCCGAGGAGATCGAGGCCGCGGCCCGCCAGTTCGTCCGCAAGATCAGCGGCGTGCAGTCCGTCAGTGCGAGCACCGAGGGGGCGTTCGAGCGAGCCGTGCGCACGGTCACCGAGGCCGCCACCGCGCTCCTGGCGGAGCTTCCGCCGCGCAAGCAGCCGCCCAAGACCGAGCCGCCGCTCCGCCGCATCGCCGCCGCGCGCACGTAGCCCGCGGCGCCGCCAAGGCCCTTGCTACCAGGGGTTCCCCGCCCCGGGCCGAACCGGCGCGGACCGCCCCGCGGCCACGGCCGCGACGAGCGAGCCGACGGCAGCCCGCAGCCCCTCGCGTACGCCGGGATCCGCGACCGTGCCGGCCTCCGCGTCGATCGCGGCCCGCGACACCGTCAGGCGTACGCACGCCTCCTCGACGATGCGCGCACCGGTGTAGCCCAGCACCGTGCGCAGTGCGGCATGCGCGCCATCCGCCCGTCCCGGTGCGCCGGAATTCAGCCATGCCGTCGGCTTGTCCACGATCTCGTTGCCGCCGACGGTCCAGTCCAGCAGGTTCTTGAACGAACCCGGCAGATCGCCCGCGTACTCCGGGGTGCTCAGCAACAGCGCGTCGGCGCCCTCGATCACGGCGCGCAACTCCGCGACCGCCGGGTGCAGTGGCTCGAAGTCGTCGTCCGGATTGAAGTGCGGCAGCGCCGCCATGCCGAAGTACATGCGGGCCGCGACGACCTCGGGCTCGAAGACCTCCGCAACGGTCTGGAGCAGCGCGGTGCTCCCCGAACCCGCCCGCAGACTCCCGCTGATCATGGCGATACGCACTGTTTCCGACATGCCCTGATGGTACGTGCCGAAGATTGCCGATCTTCGAACCACCTTGCGGCCCCAACTGGTTGACTGTGCGCCCCACACCGCATGACCTCGTCGGAGACCTCACCCGAAGGAGCGCAGATTGCCCGCGCCCAGAACCGCCCTCACCCTGCCCACCGCCGCGGTCGTCCTTGCCCTCGTCCTCGTCTCCGGCTGCTCGTCGGGCGGCGGGGACACGTCACGCGACGCGGCTGCCTTGGGCGCGTCATCCGCCGACAACACCACCGCTACAGCGACCACCGGCATACCGGCGACCGGCGCGGCCATGCCCCCGTCCGCTTCCGGAACTCCCGCGGCCCAGGCCTCCGCGTCCAGGACCACGGCCGTACCCTCCGCAAGCCCGAGCCCGTCTCCGACCTGGCCGGACCTCCCGGCCGAGCTTCAGGCGTGGAACACCGAGCCGAAGGGCCGGATGGCGCCGGATGCGGAGAGCATCCACCTGCAATCCCGCGCGCTGATCGGCGACATGGAGGACATGTACGGCTCGGCCCGAGGCGCCAAGTGCTGGCCCGAGCGGCCGACGATGTGGACCGACATGTGCGCGCTGGGCGCCACCAAGGCCAACGAGACCGTGCAGAAGTCGCTGGCCTTGATCAGCCACGAACCGGCGGCCTACTTCACGACGTTGCGGGCCAACGCCGCCAAGATCACCAAGGCGGTGTCGACGTATCGCACCAACGGGTGTGCGAAGGACCCGGCTTCGGCGAAGACGCGGCAGACGTGCCAGAACGCCGCGTACACGATCGCGCAGGCGTACAACAGCTTGCGGGACGGGTTCAACGCGGCTCTGAACGGCCACTGACGCAACGGCCGAGGGCCGGAGGCGGGGTGCGCCTCCGGCCCTGCGATGCTCCTGCGACTTCCTGCGACCTTGCGCTCAGTGCCGGTTCGCGCCGACGGGGGTGCGGGCCTCCTTGCGTACGGGTCCCTCCGTCACCGACGCGGACCCGGCACTCTCGTCCACGGCAACTGCCGGGCGCAGCAGGCGGAAGACGGCCACCGCGGCGACGGCCACCAGGACGGCGACGGCCACCAGGATGACCTGCCACGCATCGGTCAGTGCGTCCGCAAGGTGTGCGCCTTCGGGCCCGGCGGGGATGGCGCCGGTGGCCACCCGGGCGGCCGACGGCGCGGAGCCCAGGCTGCCTTCGAGGAGCGTGATCAGCGCGGACCCGAACAGCGCCATCGTCAGCGCCTGGGTGCTGCCGCGCACGGTGTTGAGCAACCCCGCTGCCATGCCCGCGCGTTCCGGCTCCACCGCGCTCATCGCCTGCGCGTCGATCACGCCCGCGACCAGGCCCTGGCCCGAGCCGATCATCACCAGCGGGCCGGCCAGCGCGGCGGCGCCGATGCCCGGGTGCAGCACGGTCAGCCACACGTTCCCGGCGGCCATCAGCAGCAGGGCGAAGGTGATCAGCGCACGGGGCGGGACGCCCTTGGTGACCAGCCGCCCGCCGATCGCAGGCAGGGCCAGGATCGGCAGCGTGGGCATCAGCATGACCAGTCCCGCGTCGCCGGACGACAGCCCGTTGGCGCCTTGCAGGTACGTCGGCAGGTTGGCCAGCATGCCGCCGAACGCGACGCCGCCGGCCATCGCGGCGAGCAGCCAGCCGCTGAAGCGACGGTTGCCGAGCAACGACAGGTCGAGCAGCGGCCGTTCGGCACGACGTGCGACACCGCGTTCGACGGCGACGAAGGCGCCGAGCAGGGCAAGTCCCACGACCCCCGGACCCAGCACCCGCACGCTGCCCCAACCGGCCTGCGCGCCCTGCGTGATCGCGAACATGGTCAGTGCCAGGCCCGAGATGAACAGCACGATCCCGGCCCGGTCCAGGCGCGGCTTTGCGGTGGCGCGTGACTCGGTGAGTGCCCAGGCACCGACGAACAGGGCGATGCCGGCGGCCCCGAACAGGCCGAACATCACGCGCCAACCGATCGATCCGACCAGCCATCCGGCCGCCGTCGGGCCGATGGCGAGGCCGACGCCGGACAAGCTGCCCATCGCCGCGAAGGCTTTCGTCCGTGCGGTGCCGGTGAAGGTGGTGGCGAGGATCGCGCCGCCGCCCGCCATGACGCCGGCGGCGCCGACGCCCGTCAGCGTGCGTGCGGCGTCCAGCAGAAGGATGTTCGGGGCGAACGCGGCGGCGAGGCTGCCGGCCCCGTACACGACCGCGCCCAGCCGGTAGACGCGGCGGCGGCCGAAGAGGTCGCCCAGCGAGCCGGTCACCAGCATGAAGGACGATGCGGCGAGGAAGTAGCCGGTGACGACCCATTGCAGGGACGCACCCGACGCGTCGAGGTCGTCGCCGATGCGGCGGACCGCGACGGTCGCGCCGGACATGGACATCGGGAGCACGAGGTAGCCGAACAGGACGACGGCGAGCGTCGCGGCGTACGTGGCACGGCTGGTGGTCGAGGCGGAAGCGAGGGCGGGGGCGGGCAAAGGTTTCGCGGAGCTGGTGGCGCGGCTCATGGGGGGACTCCTCGGCGGCGGCAGGCGAGCGTGGGGGCGCACGGGGCACGGAGGCAGGTGGGTTCGCGTCGGTCCGGCAGGCTCAGACGTCGTACGGACGCGCCATGCGGGCCTCGGACAGCGTCCGGCTCCACCACTCCAGCTGCGTGAGCATCCCCTTGGCCGCCGATGCGCAGCCCTCGGCGTCGACCGGCTGCCCCTCCTCGTCGAACCGCTCCCAGGCCCCGTGGAAGCTGATGCTGTCGCGCATGCTGACGGTGTGGAGCTCGGCGAAGACGAGGCGCAGCTGCTCGACGGCGCGCAGGCCGCCGCCCATACCGCCGTACGACACGAACCCGACCGGCTTGGCGCGCCATTCGTCGCGGAAGAGATCGATCATGTGCTTGAGCGCGGCCGGGAAGCTGTGGTTGTACTCGGGGGTGACCACGACGAACGCGTCGGCAGCCGCGAGCCGTGCGCCCAGTGCCGCGACCTCGGGCGACTCGGACATGCCCGGCACCTCGATGGCGGCCGGGAGGACGGTGGTGGCGACGTCGATCACGTCGACGTCCCATTCGCCGTGTCCGCGGGCCTGGCCCACGGCCCAGTCCGCGACGACCGGCGCGAAGCGTCCGTCGCGGTTGCTGCCGACGATCACGGCGAGGCGCATCGGGGTGCGGGCGATCGGCGCGGCGGCGGCGGAAGCAGTGGTGACCGACATGTTTGTCTCCTTTGTCAGTTTTGCCAGCGGACGACGAGAAAGTCCGGTCCGGATCCGCTCCCCCGAGCGACCCGACTCAGGTAAAGTACAACGTGTATTGCAAGAAGTACAACAGTCATTGCACTTTTCTTCGAGGAGCGGACGCATGACCGGGATCGACGAGGCTGCGGTGCGTCCGCGGCGCGGGCTGATGGAGAAGCGCCAGGCGGTCGTACGCGGGGCGCTGACGGTCTTCGCGCGGGACGGCTACACGCGCGGCAGCATCGGCGAGATCGCCAAGGAGGCCGGGGTCTCGACGCGCACCATCTACAACCACTTCACGGACAAGGACGAGCTGTTCCGCACGGTCATCGCGGAAAGTGCCTCCCGCGTCCGCGACGCCCACATCGCCCAGATCGACCGGCACTTCGCCAAGATCACCGACCTTGCGGCGGACCTGCGCACCTTCGCGCGCGAGTACGCGACCTCCGGCGCCGAGTTCCCCGAGCACTTCGCGCTGGTGCGCCAGATCCAGGCGGAAGTGGGCCACCTCCCGCCCGAGGTCCTGGAGGCCTGGCAGGAGGCCGGGCCGCGCCCGGTCAACGCGGCGCTGGCCCGCAGGCTCGCCGAACTCGGCGACCGGGGGCTCTTGGAGATCACCGACCCGCGGCGCGCGGCCATGCACTTCGTGCTGCTGACCGGCACGGAAGTGTCCAGCCGGACGTACCTGGGTGCGCTGCCGATGCCGGACGCCGACATCGACCGGATCGTCGACGCCGGCCTGGAGGTGTTCCTGCGGGCGTACCTGCCACGCACGTGACGGGCGGTCGCCCCGCACTCACAGCGCCGTCGGCTCCCCCGGCCGCACCAGTCCCGATTCATAGGCGGCGACGACCAGTTGCGGCCTGTCGCGAATGCCCATCTTGCCCATAATCCGACTGACATGCGTCTTCACCGTCAGGGGGCTCAGGCCCAGCACACCGCCGATCTCGGCGTTGTTCATGCCACGCCCCACGAGCGCCAGCACCTCGCGCTCACGCGCCGACAACTCGGCGACCAGTGCGGCACCCGCCGCCACGGGCGCGGCGACGGCCTCCGGCAGCCGGACCACGCGCGCCACCAGGCGCGCCGTGGGCCCCGGTGACAGCAGCGCGTCGCCGGCCGCCACCACCCGGATCGCGTCCAGGAGTTCGGCAGGCCGGGTGTCCTTCACGAGGAACCCCGCGGCACCCGCGCGCAACGCCGCGAGCACGCTCTCGTCGTCGTCGAACGTGGTCAGCACCAGCACCCGGACGTCCCCGAGGTCGGGGTCGTCCGCGATGCGCCGGGTGGCCTCGATGCCGTCGAGGCCCGGCATGCGGATGTCCATGACGACCACGTCGGGCCGCAGTTCGCGGGTGAGTTGGAGGGCCCGGTGGCCGTCCTCGGCCTGGCCCGCGACGGCCATGTCCGGCGCCGAGTCGACGAGCATCGAGAACGCCGCACGGACCAGGTGCTGGTCGTCGGCGAGCAGGACGCGCAGGGTGGTCACGATGCCTCCGGTGTCGAGGGTGCGGGCACGATCGGCGCGGGAAGCGGCAGAACCGCGCGTACGGTGAATCCGCCGGTCTTCCCCGGCTCCGCGGTCAGCGTGCCGCCCACACTGCGCGCCCGCTCCGCCATGCCCAGGATGCCGAACCCGCCCGGCCCGTCCGCCGGTTCGGGCGACCCGGCGACCACGCCGCGGCCGTCGTCGGCCACGGTCAGACGCAGTAGGCCGCCCTCGCGCACCGCGTCCACGGTCACGCGCGACGCCTGTGCGTGCCGCACGACGTTGGTCAGTGCTTCCTGCACGATCCGGTACGCCGCCACGCCCACCGCGGGTGCCGCCTCGTCGGCGTCCGCGTCCAGCGCCACGTCCACGAGGACGTCGACCCCGGCACCGCGCACGGACTCGGCGAGGTCCCCCACCCCCGCGAGCCCCGGCACCGCGCCCTGGTCCGGCCCCTCGCCCGGGTCGCGCAGCACCGTGAGCGTCGAGCGCACCTCCGCGCGCGCCGCCCGGCAGCCGTCCGCGATGGTCTCCAGCGCCGCGGCCAGGACCTCGCGGTCCGGTTCCGGCTGCCGTGCCAGGTGGGCCGCGACCCCGGCCTGCACGCCGATGAGGGTGATGCTGTGCGCGAGCAGGTCGTGCAGGTCCCGGGCGATGCGTACGCGCTCCTCGGCGACCCGGCGGCGGGCCTCCTCCTCCCGGGTGCGTTCGGCACGTTCCGCCCGGTCGATGATCGACGCGACGTAGGCCGCGTGCCAGCGCCACGCCTGGCCCGCGACGGCCGAGAAGAACACCCAGCCGATGGCGCCCAGGTGGTCGCCGCTGATCCCGCCCTCTTTGAGCACGCCCATGATGCTCAGCACGATCACGACCACGAGCAGGCCGATGACCAGCGCCTTGACCCGGGCCACGCTCGCCGAGAAGGTCGCCAGCGCGACCAGGGCGATCGGCGAGGCGGCCTCGTGCCGGTAGTCCAGCATGTGGAACGGGACGGTGAGCACGAGCACGAGCAGCAGGACCGCCCCGGGCCGCTGCCTGCGCCACGGCAGGGTCGCGCTCGCGGCCAGCAGCAGCACGATGGCCAGCGGATCCGTCGGGCGCGTGCCGGGCGCGGCGATCGCGACCGCCGCGCCCAGCACCGCGATGGCCGCGGCGAGCAGGGTGTCCGTCCGGCTGGGGACGGACACCCCGCTCGCCGTGCCCACCTTGTGGAGATGCCGGTTCATCAGGCCATCATCGGCGATGGGTCTTCCCGGCCGCCCGGTGCGGTGTGGTCGGGGTCGTCCGGACCGTCCGGACCCTTCGCCCCGGCGTCCGCCTTCGCCAGCGCACCCGGCCACCAGACCCGTCGGCCGAGGACCGAACTCGCCGCGGTCACCAGGAACGTCCGTACCACGAAGGTGTCCAGCAGCACGCCCACCGCGACCACGAACCCCAGTTCCACCAGCATCACCAGCGGCAGCACGGTGAGCACCGAGAACGTCGCGGCCAGCACGAACCCGGCGGACGCGATCACGCCGCCCGTCGCGGTCAGCGCGGGCACCACGGTCTTGTCCGACGGCGTGCCCGACAGCGCCTCCTCGCGCATGCGGTGCAGCAGGAAGATGCCGTAGTCGACGCCCAGCGCGACCAGGAACACGAAGCTCAGCAGCGGCAGTCCCGGATCCGCGCCCTCGAAGCCGAACACCGGCTCGAAGACCAGCGCACCGATCCCCAGCGACGCGGCCCAGACCAGCGCGACGGCCCCGACCAGCATCAGCGGCGCGACCAGGCCGCGCAGCAGGATGACGAGGATCAGCAGAACGGCCGCGAGCACCAGCGGTACCACCACCTTCTGGTCCCGCGCGGTCGCACTGTGCTTGTCCATGCCCTCGGCCGTCGAGCCGCCGACCGCCGCCTGCGCACCGCCGACGTCCCCGAGTGCGCCGCGCAGCCTCTTGATCGTCGCCTCCTCGCCGGACGACTCCGGCCGGTCCGTGGCGAAGACCGCGAACTCCGTCCAGCCGTCCGCGGAACGCCCGCGCGCGACGTCGGCCACGCCCTGGGTGTCCTCGGCGACCCGCTGCGCCTCGTCCGCGCGTTCGGTGCGGGCGACCACCGCGATCGGCTGGCTGGCGCGCTCGGGGAACGCCTGGGCGAGCGTCTGCGCGGCGACGACCGAGTCCGGCTTCTCCGTGAAGCTGTCGGCCATGTGCAGGTCACCGGGCAGCTTGACGGTGCCGATCGCCAGCGCGCCGAGCAACACGGTGCCGAGGGCGAGGATGCCGACCGGACGGCGCACGACGTAGGCGCCGATGCGGGCGTACGCGCTGCGCTTGACGCGAGGCGTGCTGCCGAGCGCCGGGATCAGCGGCCAGAACACCCGGCGTCCGAGCAGCACCAGCAGGGCGGGCAGCAGCGTCGTCATGACCGCCAGCGCGCACACGACCGCCACGGCGCCGACCGGGCCGAGACCCCGCAGGTTGTTCATGTCCGCCGCGAGCAGGCACAGCAGGCCGGCCACCACGGTCCCGGCGGAGGCGAGCAGCGCCGGCCCGCAGCCGCGCAGCGACTTCGCCATCGCGTCGAACGGCCGCTCGGTACGCCGCAGTTCCTCGCGGTAGCGGGCGATCAGGAGCAGCGCGTAGTCGGTGCCCGCGCCGAAGACCAGCACCGTCATGATGCCGCCGCTCTGTCCGGTCACGGTCAGGTCGCCGACCTCGACCAGCAGATAGACCACCGCGCGCGTGGCGACCTCCGCGACGCCGACGCAGACGAGCGGCACCAGCCACAGGAACGGGCTGCGGTACGTGACGATCAGCAGGATGGTCACGACCAGCAGCGTCGCGAGCATCAGCGTGCCGTCGATCGAGGAGAAGACCTCGTCCATGTCGGCGTCGGTGCCGCCCGGACCGCCCACCAGCACGTCCAGGCCCGGCGCATGACGGTCCGTCACCTCGCGGACGTCCTTGACCACGTCGCCCGGCTCGCCGGCCGACTCGGCGATCTGGAAGTTGAAGACGAGCGTCTGCCCGTCGGCCGACGCGGCGGGCGTGCCGAGGCCGCCGACCGTCTCGAACCGCCCGGCGATCTCGCGCGCCTGCGCCCCCGCCGCCGCCTGGTCGTCGGCGGTCAGGCCGCCGTCGCGGTGGTAGACGACGGAGATGTCGGTGGTGTCGCCGCCGGGCATGTCCGCCACCACGCGGGCCACATCCGTGGACTGCGCGCTCGCCGGAAGGTACGAGACGACCTCGTCCTCCTGCACGTCCGCGAGCTTGCCGGCGAGCGGCACGAGCGCGGCCGCCAGCACCACCCACAGCGTGAGCACGCCCCACACCCAGGGCCGTGGCCCCTTGCGCCGCCTGCCCGCGCCCGGGGGCGCGCCCGTCCTCGTGCCGGCGCCGGTTCGGCCGCCCGTACCGGTGCCTGTCCCTGCGTCCATGCCGCCCCGCCTCCCGCGAATGCCGTCGGACTCCTGGTAGTCCAGGCTTCCGGCGGACGGCCCGCGGAACGTCGGGCCGACGACGGAGAAGCGCCTTACTGCCGGGGGCGCCTCCGAGCAGGCGTTACTCCCGCGGGAGTAACGCCCGGACGCGCCCGTTCGTCCGCAGGGAGGCGAGACCCGGGACACGGGGTTACGGTCGATGAAGGCGCAAGTCCGGATCCACGGACGACGGCCGACGGCCTGCCGACAGGCTGCCGCCGGAGAGCACCTGGAACCACCATGACGAGCCCGCACCCCGCACCCGCGCACGCGGCATCCGCCCCCGAGGGCGGCGGCCGCAAGGGCATCGCGCTGCTCGTCATCGCGTCGTGCCAGCTGATGGTGGTCCTCGACATCACCATCGTGAACATCGCGCTGCCGCACATCCAGACGTCGCTGGACTTCTCGACCACCGGTCTGGCGTGGGTCATCAACGCCTACACGCTGACGTTCGGCGGCCTGCTGCTGCTCGGCGGGCGCGCGGGCGACATCCTCGGGCGCCGCCGGGTCTTCATCTTCGGCGTCCTGCTCTTCGTGCTGGCGTCCCTGCTCGGCGGACTCGCCCAGGAGTCGTGGCAACTGCTCGCCGCCCGGGCCCTGCAAGGCATCGGCGGCGCGATCGCGTCCCCCACGTCGCTGGCGCTGATCACCACGACGTTCACCGAAGGCCCCGAGCGCAACCGCGCGTTCGGGGTCTTCGCCGCGGTGTCCGCGGGCGGCGGCGCGATCGGCCTGCTGGCGGGCGGCATGCTCGTCGAATGGCTCGACTGGCGCTGGATCTTCTTCGTCAACGTGCCGATCGGCCTCGCGATCGCGCTGGCCACCCCGCGGGCGATCCGGGAATCCGCGCGACATCCGGGGCAGTTCGACCTGGCCGGCGCGCTCGCGTCGACCCTGGGCGTCGGGCTGCTCGTGTACGGCTTCATCCGGGCCGCCCAGGACGGCTGGCGGGACACCCTGACCATGGCGTCTTTCGCGGGCGCCGTCGTCATGCTGGCGGTGTTCCTCACGATCGAGCGCAAGACGGGCCAACCCATCACGCCCCTGCGCATGTTCGCCGACCGCAACCGGTCCGGCTCGTACGCGATCATGCTGTGCCTCGCCGCGGCGATCTTCGGCATGTTCTTCTTCCTGACGCTGTGGGTGCAGGACGTCCTGGGCTTCAGCCCCCTCCGCGCCGGACTCGCCTTCCTCCCGGTGAGCGCCGTGATCGCGGTCGGCGCGGGCCTCGCCTCGCAACTGCTGCCCAAGTACGGTCCCAAGCCGTTCATGGTGACCGGCGCCCTGCTCGCCGCGGGCGGCCTCGCCTGGCTGACGCAGATCGACGTCAACAGCACGTACCTCGGCAGCGTGCTCGGGCCGATCGTGGTCTTCGGCCTCGGCATGGGCATGCAGTTCGTGTCGCTGACGCTCATGGCCGTCTCGAACGTCGCGGAGCAGGACACCGGTGCGGCCTCCGGCCTGCTCAACGCGACGCAACAGGTGGGCGGTTCGCTCGGTTTGTCGATACTTGTCACGGTGTACGGCACCGCGAGCCGGAACGCGGCCGACGACCAAGTGGCGGCGTTCATGCGGGAGGCGACCCCCGAACAGCGCGCCGAGTTCGACCGCACCGGGCAGTTGCCGACGTCGTACGCCCACCAGGTGCTCACCGACGGGATCACCGCCGCGTTCATCACCGCCGCAGCCTTCGCGGTGGTCGCCGCCGTGGTCGCGGCCCTGGTCATCCAGGTGCGCGCGGCGGACCTGGAGCGGCTCAAGGGGAACAGCGTGGGAGCGCCGCCGGGCTGACCCGGTCGCCGCGCCCGCCCGGTCACCGAATCCGACCGCACATGACCGAAATTGTGCTCAGTGCTGGATATGGACATTCGGGCCGCACTCCCGGAAACTCTTCCGGCACATGCCGTTTCCCTCGGCCCGCACTCTTCCCTTAGGGAGACGATGAGATCCCCCCGCCGGGCGCTGACCGGGCTCGACCGGCAGCGGCGCCGTTCCTCGATACGCACGCTGCTCGTCGTCCTCGCGATCGTTCCTTCGCTCGCCCTGGTCGGACTGTGGGGCTTCACCACGCAGTACCTCTGGTCGAAGACCTCGGAGCTGAAGGACCAGAACAACATCGCGACGCAGGCGGGCCTCCCCGCCTACACGGTGATGGCCCAGATGCAGCAGGAGCGCAGCCTCAGCGCGGCGTGGCTGGCGGCACCGTCCGATCCGGTCCGCACCGCGCTGCAGGACGTGCGCGGACGTACCGACGCGGCCCTGGGCGAATTCGTCGGGGTGCTGGGCGGGCTCGCGGACTCCGACTCCGACGTCCTGGACCGCGCGCACGCGATCCAGGAGGACCGCGACCGCCTGCCGGGCGTGCGGGCGGCGATCGACCGGCGCCAGGGGACCCGCGCCGACCTGCTGGCGCCGTACACCGCGGCCGTCGAGAAGCAGATGCTGACGTTCGCCGCGCTGTCGCACATCGACGCCGACGGGCACCTGACCGCCCGGGCCGAGACGCTCGTCGACATGTTCCGCGCCACCGAGATGATCACGCGCGAGGACGCGGTCCTGACGTACGCGGCGGCCTCCGGTCGGCTCGGCGCCGCCGAGTTCGTCGAGTTCGCCGAGGCGGCGGGCGCCCGCCGCTCGCTCTACGCCGAGGAGATCCGGCCCAGCCTCGAACCGGAGTTCCAGGGGCCGTTCCAGGCGCTCACCGAGAGCCCGCAGTGGCGGCTGCTGGTCGCGGTCGAGGACGCCGTGCTCGGCTCGGCGGTACGCGCCCCCTCGGCCGGCGCCGGGATCCCGCTCCCGCCCGAGGCCGCCGGCTGGCGCGCGAACCTGGACGCCCTGTCCCCGCAGCTGACCGAACTGAACACCACACGCGCCGGGGCGATCGTGCAGGACTCGCGCGAGCGCGTCGACGACCTGGAACTGACCGTCTGGCTCATCACCGCACTCGGCCTGCTGGTGGTGGTCGTGGTCAGCCTGCTGTGCTGGGCCGTCGCCCGGTCGCTGCGCCGCCGGCTGCTCGGCCTGCACGCCGCCACCGTCGACGTGGCCAAGAACCGCCTGCCGGACGCCATCGAGCGCCTCAGCCGCGGCGAGGAGGTCGACACCGCAGCCGAACTCCCGGCAATGCCGCACGGCAAGGACGAAATCGGGCAGGTCGCCGAGGCGTTCACCGCGGCGCAGCGAGCCGCCCTCGACGGCGCCGCCCGCCTGGCGCGCGAACGCGCGGGGCACGCCAAGGTGTTCCACAATGTGGCGCTTCGCACCCAGTCGCTGGTCGGCCGCCAGCTGCGGGCGCTCGACGCGATGGAGAACCGGCACCAGGACCCGGAGGTCCTGGAGGACCTCTTCATGCTCGACCACCTCGCGACGCGCCTGCGCCGCTACGAGGAGAACCTCGTCATCCTCAGCGGGCACCACCCGGGGCGCCGGTGGAGCAAGCCGGTTCGTGTCGTCGACGTCGTGCGCAGCGCGGTCGGCGAGGTCGAGGACTACAGCCGCATCGACGTGCACGTGGCCTCCGACCTCGCACTCTCCGGTGCCGCGGTCGGCCCGGTGATCCACCTGCTCGCCGAACTGCTGGAGAACGCCGCGCAGTTCTCGCCGCCCGAGACACCGGTCGAGGTGCGCGGCATGGCGGTGGCCAAGGGCCTCGTCGTGGAGATCGAGGACCGCGGCCTCGGCATGGGCGAGGCCGAATACGCGGCGCTGAACGCCGAGCTGGCGGCGCCGAGGCCGTTCGACATGGTGGCGCTGGCCGACGACGTACGCCTCGGGCTGTTCGTCGTCGCGCAGCTGGCGGACCGGCACGGCATCAGCGTCACGCTGCGGCCGTCGCCGTACGGGGGAACCCTCGCGATCGTGTTCCTGCCCAGGGAACTGATCGTCGGCCGGCCCGACGAGCCGGTCCCGGAGAACCCCGAGGAGCAGGAATTGTCTTCCGGCGAAACGACGGACGCGGCGCGGACGGACGGCGCACCGGTCCCCCTTCCGGTGCCGTCCCACGACGCGGCCGAGGACGCCCAGGAGACCGGGCGTCCCCGAGAACCCGTGGCGGCCGACGTCGGGGCGTCCGCGAGCCCCGCGGAACCGGCCGCGCCGGTAGGCCCCTTGGCCCCGGTGGTGCCCGTGGCCGTGGTGCCGCGGCCCGCCCAGGCCGACCGGGAGGCCCACGCCGGAGCCGACGCCCCGGGCGGACGCGCCAAGCCGCTGCCCCGCCGGGTGCGCCAGGCGAGCCTGGCGGCACCGCTGCGTGCGCAGCCCGAGCCGCCCGCGAACGGCGACGGGGACGGCACCGACGCGCCGGCGGGTCCGACCCCGCAGCAGGCCGCCGCCACGATCTCCGCGTTCCAGCGCGCCTCCGAGCGGGCCAGGGCCGCCGAGCACACCAGCGAACCACCGAAGAGGGACCGCCCATGACCACCCAGCCCACCACCGCCACCGACAGCCGGCTCGACTGGCTGCTGACCGACCTGGTCAAGCGGGTGCCCGGCACCCGGCACGCGGTCGTGTTGTCGCAGGACGGGCTGGTCATGAGCCATTCGGAGACCTTCGCCCGGGACCAGGCCGAGCAGTTGGCCGCCGCGGCGTCGGGACTGTCGAGCCTGGCACGCAGCGTGGGCCGCACGTTCCAGGGCGGTCCGGTGCGCCAGACGCTCATCGAGATGGAGGACGCCTTCCTGTTCCTCACCGCGGCGGGGCGCGGCGCGCACATGGCCGTGCTCACCGATCAGCGCGCCGACGTCGGGGTGGTCGCCTTCGAGATGAACACGCTCGTCAAGCAGGTGGGCGAGTACCTGGGCACGACACCGAGGTTCGACACGGACGCGGCATCGCCCGCATGAGCCGAAGAAGCGAGGCTCCCGCATGAACCGGTACGAATGGGACGAGGAAGCGGGCCCGCTCGTCAGGCCCTACACGCTCACCCGCGGACGCACCCGGCCCGCCGACGACCTGACGCTCATCACGCTGGTCACCACGGCCGACCCCGCGCCGGAAGGACGCGACAGCGCCCTGCACCCGGAGCACCGGGAGATCCTCGAGCTGTGCCGCGCGCCGCAGGCCGTCGCGGAGATCGCGGCCCTGGTCCGGCTGCCGGTCAGCGTCGCGAAGATCCTGATCGGCGACCTGGTGGCCGGCGGCCGGGTGACCGTGCGGGCGCCGATCTCCATGGCCCAGAAACCCAATGCCGAGCTGTTGAGAAAGGTGCGGGATGGCCTCGGTCGGCTCTAGCCACCTCCCCTCTGCCCACATCCCCGCGGTACGCGGCGCCGACGCGAGTGCCCGGGCGGGCGCCCTCGCGGTGCCGGTGCCGGCGTCCGCGATGGCCGTGAAGATCCTGGTGGCCGGCGGATTCGGGGTCGGCAAGACCACGTTGGTCGGCTCGGTCAGCGAGGTTCCGCCGCTGCGCACCGAGGAGGTCATGACGGTCGCCGGGGTGGGCGTCGACGACCTCGACGGCCTGGCCGACAAGGACACCACCACGGTGGCCCTCGACTTCGGGCGCATCACCCTCGACCAGGACCTGGTGCTCTACCTGTTCGGCACACCGGGCCAGGAGCGGTTCTGGTCGATGTGGGACGACCTGGCGACGGGTGCGCTGGGCGCCGTCGTGCTGGTGGACACCCGCCGCCTGGACGCCAGCTTCGGCAGCATCGACTTCTTCGAGCGCCGCGGTGTGCCGTTCGTGGTCGGCGTCAACGTCTTCGACGGGGTCCTGGAGCACACCGAGGAGGAGATCCGCAGTGCCCTCGACCTGGACCCGCACGTACCGACGGTGATGTGCGACGTCCGAGACCGCGCTTCCTGCCGCACGGTGCTGCTCGGCCTCATCGACCTGCTGGCCGGGGCGCCCGCGCACTGAGCGCGGCCGGCAGGCGTCCGCGCGGCGGCGGCTCGCGCCGCTACGACGCGGGGAACAGACCGCGCAGCGCCCGGCTCAGGGAGGTGTCCGGGTCACCCAGGTCCAGGATGACGTCGAAGTGGTTGCGGTCCGGGACCACGAGAGGCTCGTCGTCACCTTTCCACAGGCTGTGGAAAATCCTGGACTGCTCGTGGAAGCCGGACGGCTCGTGGTCCGCGGCCGCGACCACCGCCGGGCAGCGCCGGTCGGTCGCGGAGGCGAGCAGGAACGGGCTCAGCGCCGCGGCCCGCGGTTCGTCCAGGCGCAGCCAGTCGTTGACGTGGGTGTGCAGCAGCGGCCGGATGTCGAACAGGCCGCTGACCGGGAAGCCGCCCACGACCACGTCGTCCGGCAGCCCGAGATCCGCCTGCCAGCCGTCGACCATGGTCATCGCGGCCAGGTGGCCGCCCGCCGAACTGCCGCCGACCACGATGTGCCCGGGGTCGAGGCCGTACGCCGCACCCTCGCGGTACACCCAGGCGACCGCGGCGCGCACCTGGCGCACGATCTCCTCCAGCGTCGCGGTCGGCGCGAGCGTGTAGTCGGGGACGACGGTGGCGATGCCGTACGCGTCCAGCGCCCGCGCCATGAACGCCGAGTCGTGCCGGGACAGCGCCCGCCAGTAGCCGCCGTGCACGAAGACGAACACCGGGCGCGGCCGGTCGCCGGTCCCCCACACGTCCAGCAGTTCGCCGCCCGCCTCGTCGTACGCGACACCGGCTGTCCCGCGCAGTCCCGCGACGGCGGCGGCGGACTCGTCGCGGTAGCGCGCCGTCACGCTCGCGTACTGCTCGGGGGAGATGATCGCGCGGGCCGTGTAGGCGGCGTCGACTTCGGGATCGATGCTCGGCATCCCGTGCACGCTACCGACCGGCCACGTCTTTCGACAGAGGCCGCGCCGCGTGTCGTGGGGTAGCGTCCGAGACATGATCGACCAGTCGGACCGCATATGGCGGCGCAAGCCGCTGCTCGCCGACCTCGCGCTGTGGACGACGGCCACGGCCTTCTGCCTGTCCGTCAACTCCCCGGACCCGTTCCTCTCCACGCGCCTCGCGGTCGCGCTCGGCATCGTCGCCGTGGCGGGCGCCCTGTCGTGGAAGCTGCCGTCGATGTCCCTCGCGATCGGCATCGGGCTCGCGCAGTGGGACGGCCGCTACTACGGCATCGTCGCGCTCGTGGCGTTCCTGGCGGCGCTGCGCAGCGGGCGGCTGCGGCCGCTGGCCTGGGCGCCGGCCCTGGCGGTCCCGGCGTTGTTCGTGGGCGGCGTCGCGTCGGGGATGCGGCCGCTGGGCACGCTCACCGCGGAACTCCTCTTCAGCGTCGCCGTGCCCTGGCTGGTCGGCCGGAACCTGCGGCAGCGCCGCGCGCTCGCCGCGGCCGGCTGGGACCGGGCCAGGCACCTGGAGCGCGAGCAGGAGATGCACGCCGACCGGGCCCGCATGCGCGAACGCGCCCGCATCGCCCAGGACATGCACGATTCGCTCGGGCACGAGCTGAGTCTGCTGGCGCTGCGCGCGGCGGTCCTCGAGGTCGACCCCGCTCTCCCGGAGGCCCAGCGGGCGGCGGCCGCCGACCTGCGCGCGGGTGCGGCGGCTGCGACCGACCGCCTGCACGAGATCATCGGCGTGCTCCAGACCGACAACCGCGCGGCCCCCACGGAACCGGTGCACGAGTCGATCGACGAACTGGTGGCCCGCTCGCGCGAATCGGGCATGTCGGTGGTGCTGGAACGCACCGGCCAGGCCCCTGATTCGCCGCAACTCACGCTCGCCGTCCACCGCGTGGTGCGCGAGTCCCTGACCAATGCGGCCAAGCACGCACCCGGAGCGAAGGTCCGGGTCGCGCTGGCCTACCGCCCCGACGCCGCCGAGGTACGAGTGAGCAACGGCAGGCCCGGCGTGGCCGGTTCGGTGCTCGCCGAACGCGGTCCCGCACCCGGCAGCCGCAGCGGACTGATCGGGCTGCGGGAGCGCGTACGGCTCGCGGGCGGCACCTTCACCGCCGCACCGCGCGCGGGCGGCTTCGAGGTGGCCGCGCACTTCCCGGCGTCCCGTCCGGCCGCCGAGGCCCAGGACGCGGCGCCGTCGGCGCCGACCAAGTCGGACACGCCGCCCGGGTCCGCCGCGCCCGCGCGGCCGGTACGGCGGGAAGTCGCCAGGTGAGTACCCCCGTACGCGTCCTCCTCGCCGAGGACGAGCCGCTGATCCGCGCCGGAGTGCGCGCAATCCTCGCGAGCGACCCGGGGATCGAGGTCGTGGCCGAGGCCGAGGACGGCGCCGAGGCGGTCGAACTCGCCCGGCGGCACCGGCCGGACGTGGCCGTGCTCGACATCCGCATGCCGCGCATGGACGGCCTCGCCGCGGCCGCCGAGCTGCGCCGCCTGCTGCCGGAGGTCGCGGTGGTGATCCTGACGACGTTCGGCGAGGACGCGTACATCGCCGAAGCCATCGACGCGGGTGCCACCGGCTTCCTGCTCAAGTCGGGCGACCCGCGCGAACTCACCACCGGGATCCGGGCCGCGGCCGACGGGGCCGCCTACCTGTCGCCGCGCGTCGCCAAGCGGGTCATCGACACGATGGGCCGGTCGGTGCGCACCGCGCAGGCGGCCGACCGGGTCGCCGTGCTCACCCCGCGCGAGCGCGAGGTGCTGGCCCTGATCGGCGAGGGCATCTCCAACGCGGAGATCGCCCGCCGGCTCAATCTCGTCGAGGGCACCGTCAAGACGCACGTGAGCGCGATCCTGACCCGGCTCCAGGTACGGAACCGGGTGCAGGCCGCGATCCTCGCGTACGAGGCCGGGATGGTGGAATGAGCGGTCAGACGTCGCGGCGGCGCAGCGACGCGTAGCCCGCGAGTTGCGCGGCCACCGTCCACAGCGCGAACAGCACGGCGGCGGTCAGCCGCGAGTACGGAGGGTCCTCGCCGCCCAGCAGGTTGAGGCCGGCGCCGCCGGGCAGATAGGCGGAACGCTCCGCCCCCAGAGTGATGGGCAGCGCGAGCAGCAGCACGATGACCGCGCTCAGCGTGCCGACCGAGTTGCGCAGCAGCGCCCCGACGCCGACGGTGAACACCGCGGCCAGCACGAGGTAGACGATGGTCGCGGCGACGTCCTCGACGGTGGTGCCGCCGGTGCCGTACTCGCCGAGTGTGACGTCCCCGGCGACGACGCCGAGCAGTGCCAGCACGAAGGCGAGAGGCACCACAACGGCGCTCACCGCAAGGGTCTTGGCCAGCAGCACCCGGCCGCGCCGCGGGTCGGCGCACAGCGTGCCGCGGATCGCCCCGGTGCCGAACTCGCCGGTGACCGCGAGCATCGCGAAGGCGATGAGGCCGAACTGCGCGAGCATCGCGGCGTCCGCGGCGGGTTCCGCGATACCCATCGAAGTGCCGTCCGTGACCTCGCCCTTCTCGACGTCACCGGCGAAGTCGCCGCCCATGATCGCGGCGACCCCGGTCATCAGGACGACGGCGGCGCTCAGCGCCCACCAGGTGGAGCGGACGGTCCACAGCTTGATCCACTCGGACCCGAAGGACCGTCGCAGGGCGGCGAATTGCCGCGCGGGCGTTTGGGGTGCTGACGGTTGCGACGCGGGCGGATGCGTAGCGGGCGAGTGCGTAGCGGGCGAGTGCGTGGCCGGGTACGTGGACGATTGCGCGGTCGGGTGCGGCGTGGTCATCGGGTGCCTCCATACTCCACGGCCTCGGCCGTCAGTTCCATGTACGCCTGTTCGAGCGAGACCTGCCTCGGGCTCAGTTCGTAGAGCAGTACGCCGAGGCGATGGGCGGTCCGGCCCACGTCCTCGACGGACGCGCCGCCCACCGAGAGCCGGTCCCCCTCGTCCCGCACGACCGCCCCGCCGGCGGCCAGTTCACGGGAGAGCGCGGTGAGTTCCGGGCCGCGCACGGTCACGCCCGCGGTCGGCGCGCCGGCCAGCACCTCGGAAAGGGGCGCGTCCGCCAGCAGCCGCCCGCGCCCGATCACCACCAACTGGTCGGCGGTGAGCTGCATTTCGCTCATCAGATGGCTGGAGACGAAGATGGTCCGTCCCTCGGCGGCGAGCGACCGGATCAGGCGGCGGATCCACATCACGCCGTCCGGGTCGAGCCCGTTGACCGGCTCGTCGAACATCAGCGTCGCGGGGTCGCCGAGGAGCGCCGCGGCGATGCCCAGGCGCTGGCCCATACCGAGCGAGAAGGTGCCCGCGCGGCGTCCGGCGACGTCGGACAGGCCCACCATGCCGAGGACTTCGTCCACACGACCGCGCGGGATGTCGTGGGTACGGGCGAGCGCGCGGAGGTGGTCGCGGGCGGAACGCCCCGGGTGCAGCGCCTTCGCGTCGAGCAGCGCGCCCACCTCGCGGAGCGGGTGGGCCAGTTCGGCGTACGCCCGGCCGCCGACGAGCGCGCGTCCCGACGTGGGCCGGTCGAGGCCGAGGATCATGCGCATGGTGGTGGACTTCCCCGCGCCGTTGGGGCCGAGGAACCCGGTGACGCCGCCGGGCCGGACGACGAGGCTGAGGTCGTCGACCGCGGTGGTGTCTCCGTACCGCTTGGTGAGGCGTTCCAGAGTGATCATGGGAGAACGCTATGAAGCGGGCGGGGGCCCCGACATCGGCCGAAGGGAAGGGCGCGTCTCTGTCTTTCGACAGAGACGCGCCCTGGTGTCAGTGCTGATTGCCGCGGTATTTGCCGCTTTGACCGCTGCTTTGACCGCCGCTCTGACCAGAAAGTTGGTTTCCGAGTTGGTCGCCGAGTTGGTCGCCGCTCCGACCGTCGCGCCGGTCGCCTCGCGGGCGGCCTGGGCCCGGTGCGCGCCGGGCGTCACTCGCCGGCGTACGCCTTGCGCAGGGTGTCGAGGTCGATCTTCGACATCTTCATCATGGCCTCGGTGGTACGGCGGGCCTTTTCCGGGTCGGGGTCGGTCATCAGGTCGATGATCTCCGCCGGGAAGACCTGCCAGGACAGGCCGAACTTGTCCTTGAGCCAGCCGCACGGGCCCTTCTCGCCGCCCTCGGACAGCTTGTCCCAGTAGTAGTCGACCTCGGCCTGGTCGGCGCACGGGATCTGGAAGGAGACGGCCTCGTTGAACGTGAACTGCGGGCCCCCGTTGAGGCCGACGAACTTCTGTCCGTTGACCTCGAACTCGACCTCCATGACGTCGCCCGGCTTGCCCATCGTGCCCTCGGGGTAGTCACCCTCGGGGTACCGGGCGATGCGGCCGATGGAGCCGTTCTTGAAGATCGACAGGTAGTGCGCCGCGGCCTCCTCGGCCTGGCCGTCGAACCAGAGACATGCGGTGAATCCGCCGCCGGTCATGAGTGCCTCCTGCTTGGTTTCGTGCGCGAATGTGCCGTCTCTCTATGGACTCACCCGCGCACGGGAACTCATCGGTGCCGCGCGGACTTTTTCCCCGGATGCCGGGCGGCGTGCCTCGGCCGGCTCAGCGGCCTTCGCCGCGCGGGCCCCGGCAGAGCCCGAGGGTCGTCTCCACCAGCACGTCGAGGGCGCGCCGCGCGTCCTCGGCGGTCCCGTCGGCCGTCTCGTCGGTGCCCGTCCCGGTCTTGTTCTCGGCGCTGCGCCCCGTGCCGTCCCGGGAGCCGGCCTCGGCGTCGGGTGCCGGCTGGAACAGCAGGTACCGCTGGATGAGGCCGTCCAGTGCGGTCAGGAAGTGGATCGCGATGTCGAGCGCGGGGGTGGCCAGCTCCTGGTCCGCCTCGGCCGCGAGCCCGGTCAGGATGTCCGCGGCGGTCCGCTCGATGGTCCGCTCGTGGGCCCGCATGATGTCGCGGAGCTCGGGGTCGCGCAGCGCCAGCACCGTGAACTCGGTGAGCAGCGTGCTGCGGCCCGGCTCGGCACGGACCCGCGCCCACAGGGCGTGCGCGAGCGTACGCACCTGCTCGTCGAAGCCACCGCCCTCGGGCAGCGCGGACACCGCCACCTGGTCGATGTACTCGGAGGTCAGCGTCTCGACGACGGCCCGGTACAGGTCCCGCTTCGAACCGAACGTGTAGTGCACGGTCGCCTGGGCCACGCCCAGTTCCGCCGCGATGGCCCGGGTGCTGCCGGCCGCGATGCCCTCCCGCGCCATGAGCCTGACGGCGGCCTCGATCAGCTGCGGGCGCCTCTCGGAGGCGGGGACGTGGGCCATCGGGCCAGGGTATCCGGCTGATCGGGGAAACCGGTCGGGCGCCCGGGCCGGCGCTCTCCCGACGAATGACTTCTTGTTCGCATGCCCAGGTCAAGTGACTATGTTGTCTGACTTTGTTATCCGACTTGATTGCTCGACTTTGTCACTTGAACATGTTGCGCGTACGGTGGTCGCAAACGCTCCGGTCCCCTGCCTGGACCCGACGAAGGGCTGACGCATGGCCACGTACCTGTACCGCCTCGGCCGCTACTGCCATGACCGGCGTCGCGCCGTGCTCGCCGCCTGGATCGCCGTGCTCCTCGCCGCGGTCGCCGCCGCGGGCGCGTTCGCGGGCTCGACCAGCGACGAGTTCAAGGTCCCCGGCACCGAGGCACAGCGCACCCTCGACCGTGTGAAGGAGGCCTTCCCGGCCCAGGACCACGGCTCGGCCCAGGTCGTCTTCGCCGCCGACGCCGCGGGCGGCGCCGACACGCCGGAGTCCCGTGCGGCCGTCTCGGCGGCCGTCACCCGCATCGCCGCCGCCCCCGGTGTCGCCGCGGTGCCCGACCCGTACACGACCGGCGCGGTGTCACCGGACGGACGCATGGCCATCGCGCTGGTCGAATTCGACCGCAGCCTGGCCGATGTGACGGACCGTCAGCGCGACGCGGTGCGCGATGCGGCCGAACCGGCGGGCGACGCCGGGCTCGAAGTCGCGTACGGCGGCGACGTCTACACCGAGATGGCCGTCGTCCACGGCGGCGAGGCGATCGGGCTCGCGGTCGCCGCGGTCGTCCTGCTCGTCACCCTGGGAACCCTGGTGTCCGCGGGGCTCCCACTGCTCACCGCCTTCGTCGGGGTCGGCGTCGCGATGGCCGGAATCCTGGCACTCTCCGGGACATTCGAGATCGTCACCACGGCCCCGGTGCTCGCCCTGATGATCGGTCTCGCGGTCGGCATCGACTACGCGCTCTTCATCGTGTCGCGGCACCGCCGCCACCTCGCCGAAGGGCTGCCGCCCGGCGAGGCGGCCGCGCGCGCCAACGCGACCGCGGGCAGCGCCGTCGTCTTCGCGGGCCTGACCGTCGTCGTCGCGCTCGCCGGACTCGCAGTCGCGGGCGTGCCGTTCCTGACCGTGATGGGCCTGGCCGCCTCGGGCGCGGTCGTGGTCGCGGTGCTCGTCGCGATCACGCTGCTGCCCGCCCTGCTCGGATTCGCCGGCCACCGGCTCAACCGCCTCCCGGTGCGCCGTACGCCCGCGCGGGAGGGCGCGGTCGGCGAGCGGTGGGCGCGATTCGTCGTACGCCGCCCGGTCGCCGTGCTGTTGATCGGCCTCGCGGCCCTCGTCACGCTCGCGCTCCCGACCGCCGACCTGCGACTCGGGCTGCCGGGCGGCGGCTCGCAGGCCACCGGGACGGATGCGCGCGAGGCCTACGACCTGGTCACCGAGGGCTTCGGCGAGGGCTTCAACGCCCCGCTCGTGGTGGCGGTCGACGCACGGGGTGCCGCCGATCCGGGCGCGGCGTTCGGTGCGGTCTCCGACCGGCTCACCGAACTGCCGGGCGTCGCCACGCTGTTGCCACCGACCGTCGACGCCGAGGGCGGCACCGCGCTGGTCACCGTGATCCCGCACACCGGACCGGACGACCCGGCCACCAAGGACCTTGTCGAAGCGATCCGCAAGCAGCGCGGCGACCTTCAGGACACCACCGGCGCGCGCATCGACGTGACCGGGACGACGGCCGCCAACATCGACGTCTCGGCAAAGCTCGGCCAGGCGTTGCCGCCGTTCCTCGCGGTCATCGTCGGCATCGCCTTCGTGCTGCTCGCGCTCGCGTTCCGGTCGGTGCTCGTACCGCTGAAGGCGGTGGTCGGCTTCCTGCTCAGCGTCATGGCGTCACTGGGTGCGGTGGTCGCCGTGTACCAGTGGGGCTGGCTCGACGCCGTGATCGACGTCCCGAAGGTCGGCCCGGTGGTGAGCTTCGTACCCATCCTGCTGATCGGCGTGCTGTTCGGACTCGCCATGGACTATGAGCTGTTCGTCGTGTCGGGCATGAAGGAGCAGTACGCGCACGGCACTTCCGCGCGCGAGGCGGTCGTGGGCGGGGTACGCAACGGCGGACGCGTGGTGACCGCCGCCGCGCTGATCATGGTCTCCGTGTTCGGCAGCTTCGTCTTCGGCCACGACCCGATCGTGCAGCCGATCGGATTCGCGCTGGCGGTCGGTGTCCTGGTGGACGCGTTCGTCGTCCGCATGGCGCTGGTCCCCGCCGCGATGGCGCTGTTCGGCAAGGCCGCCTGGTGGTTCCCGCGCCGGCTCGACAAGGTCGTGCCGCACGTCGACATGGAGGGCGAGCGGCTGATGGCCCGCCTTGCGCGGGACTCCGCGCAGCCGGTGCCGCCCGTCACCAACGCGCTTGATGAGGAAGCGCGTTCGGGTGAATCGTCGGAGGATCGTCAGCCCACCCGCACGCGCGCGTAGCGGTCGGCCAGTCCGTGCAGCAGCGCCTCCAGGCCCGCCTCGAACGCGTTCTCGTTGATCTCGCGCTGCGCGTCCGCGAGCAGATGGGCTTGGCCCAGGTGCGGGTACTCCCCCGCGTACAAGGCGGCGTCGTCCGGGAACCCGCCGGCGAACGAGCCGAGCGCGGACCCGGTGACGAAGTAGCGCATCAGGACCCCGACCCGGGTGGCCTGGGCGCGCGGCCAGCCGGAGCGTACGAGCGAGCCGAAGACGGCGTCGGCCATGCGCAGCGCGTTCGGGCGGCGCGCGGGACCCGGAGCGAGCGCCGGCACGAGGTTGGGGTGTGCGCCCAGCACGGCACGGTAGGAACGCGCCCATACGCGCAACGCCTCGTCCCAGGACGTCGCTTCGGCGGCGTCCTGGGACCGGTCGTCGGCCGCGTCCCGCGCCGCGTCCGCGGACACCCTCGCAAACACGGCGATGTCCACTTCGCCGAGGACCGTGTCGACGACCGCGTCGACGATCTCGTCCTTCGTCGCGAAGTGGTTGTACAGCGCGGGACCGCTGACCCCCAGCTCGGAGGCGAGGCGCCGGGTCGAGAGGACGTCCAGCCCCTCCGCGTCGACGAGGGCCAGGGCGGCGTCGACGATGCGGTCGCGGCTGAGCAGTGGTTGGCGGGGCCGACCCACGATGCGTGCCTCCCTGATGTGCGCCGCTTGTCCCAGTCGGCGTCTCGGATGTGCCTCGGCGGTGCTTTCGGTGCGAGTCGGGGCCGGTGCGCGGCGGCGGCTCTTCCCTGGTGGGGCGAGCAAGTCTATAGTCCAAAATTAGCACTGCTAACTATGTGGACGTACCTTGTCGATCACGGGGAACGGAGCACCACAGATGGCCATGTTGTCCCTCGCCGCCGTGCTTGCCGAGCCGGCCTGGCGCCGACCGGAGCACACCGCCCTCGTCGAGGGAGCACTGCGGATCAGCTTCGCCGAGTTGTGGCGGCAGGCGCGTGCGCAGGCCGCGGCGCTCGAGCGGCTGGGGGTGCGGCCCGGCGACCGGGTGGCCCTCATGGCTCCCAACACCGCCGAGTTCCCCCGCGCCTACTACGCGGTACTCGCCGCGGGCGGCGTCGTCGTCCCGGTCCACCTCCTCCTGACCGTCGACGAGGCCGAGCACGTGCTGCGCGACAGCGGCTCGACGCTGCTGCTGTGCCACGCCGCCCAGGCCGAGACGGGTGCCGCGGCGGCGGCCCGGGTCGGGATCCGGATGGTCACGCTGGGCCCCGACGTACCGGTGCCCGGTGCGGACGGGCGCTTGGAGGACCTGGCCGCGACCGTCGAGCCCCTGCCGACGTACGTGACCCGCGACTCCGAGGACCCGGCCGTGGTCTTCTACACCAGCGGCACCACGGGCGTACCCAAGGGCGCGGTGCTGAGCCACCTCAACATGGTGATGAACGCGACCGTCAACGCCTTCGACACCAACGACGTCCGTGCCGACGACGTCGCACTCGGCGCGCTGCCGCTGTTCCACTCGTTCGGCCAGACCGTGAGCATGAACTCCACGTGGCGCGCGGGCGCGACCCTCGTACTGCTGCCGAGGTTCACCGCGGCCGCCGCGGTGGACCTGATGGCCGAGGAGGGCGTGACGTCGTTCCACGGCGTACCGACGATGTACGTCGCCCTCATCGAGGCGGCCCGGCACGCCGCCCGCCTGCCGAAACTGAGGTTCTGCATCTCCGGCGGGGCGGCCCTGCCGACTTCCGTCCTCGAGGACTTCGAAAAGGTCTACGGCGCGCAGGTGTTCGAGGGATACGGGCTGTCCGAGACGTCGCCCGGGACCACCGTCAACCAGCCCGCGTTCGGTGCCAGGGCGGGCACGGTCGGCCACCCGCTGTGGGGCGTCGAGGTCGAGATCGCCCGCGCGGACCTCGACGAGCGCATCGAACTGCTGCCGCGGGACACGCTCGGCGAGGTCGTCATCCGCGGCCACAACGTCTTCAGCGGCTACCTCGGCCGCCCCGAGGCCACCGAAGAGGCCCTGGTGGACGGCTGGTTCCGGACCGGCGACCTGGGCATCAAGGATGCCGACGGCTACCTGCGGATCGTGGACCGCAAGAAGGACATCGTGATCCGCGGCGGGTTCAACGTCTACCCGCTGGAGGTCGAGGACGTGCTGATGCGGCACCCCTCGATCGCCCAGGTCGCGGTCATCGGCCTGCCCGACCCGGTGCACGGCGAGGAGGTCTGCGCCGTCGTCGTCGTCGACACCTCGGCCGACCGGCCGGCGGACGCCTCGACCGGTGCGACGGGCGGTGCGTCGGGCGGTGCCTCGACCGGTGCCGCGTCCGGTGCGTCCGCGGACCCGAAGCCGACCGAGGACGAGATCGTGGCGTGGGCACGCGAGCGCCTCGGGCGCCACAAGTACCCGCGCCGCGTCGAGTTCGTCGACGAGATGCCGCTGGGGCCCTCGCTCAAGATCCTCAAGCGCGAACTGCGCCGCCGCTACTCGGAGGACTGAGCCCGCGCCGCCGCGTCCAGCAGAACCTTCAGGAGCTCGTCGGGGGCGTCGCGCATCACGTTGTGCGCGGAGTCGACCGCGTGGGTGTGCCACGCGGGGTCGGCCGACAGCCGCTCGTACACCTCGGTGAACGGCGACCCGTCGGGCCAACCCGTCGCATAGACGTAGTCCTTGCCGCGGAAGCGGTCCAGGCCCCCGTCGAGGCGGATCGCCTGCATCAGCGACGCGAGCGGGTGCGGGGTGGCGCGCGGGTCCAGGAACGACATCGGGGCACTGGTGTAGCCGTTCTCGCCCACCCCGTCCAGGTACCACGCACGCTCGTTGTCGGTGACCAACTGCCACACGGACTGGCCGTCTTCGGGCAGCACGGCGTCGACGTACACGAGCCCCGCAACCCGCTCGGGCACGCGGTCGGCGGCGCCGGTGACGACCATGCCGCCGTAGCTGTGCCCCACCAGGACCGCGTCGGTGATCTGCTCGTCCTCCATGTGGTGGACGACGTCGAGGATGTGGGTGTCGAGGTTGACCGACGCGTTGAGCAGGTGTTTTCGGCTGCCGAGTCCGGTCAGTGTGAGCGGATACGCCTCGTGGCCCTCCCGGCGCAGGTCGCGGGCGAGCGGTTCGAAGGTCCATGCGCCGTGCCAGGCACCCGGGACGAGAACGAACGTGGTCATCATGGCCTCCAACAGGTCGAAGCAACTTCCGGAGCGGTCTGAGCGACAAAGGCGGCAGCGACGTCGAGGCGTGCCTAATCCACCACGGAGAGCACGATCTTGCCGGTGGTCCGCCCGCTCTCCGCGATCCCATGGGCCTTCGCAGCGTGTTCGAGCGGCAGCACGGTGTCGACGCGCGGCCGCAGCCGACCGCTCTCCGCCAGCGCCGCGATCTCTCGCATACCCGCGTTGTCGGCTTCCACCGCCATGAATGCGGCACGCAGGCCCAGCGGCTCGGCCTGCTCGGCAAGGCGAGCCTCGGCGGGTGAGGCGAGGGAGACGACGATCCCGCCGGGGCGGAGCGTACGCAGCGAGCGCGGACCGTACTCGCCGCCGATCGCGTCGACGACGACATCCACGTCCCGCACCTCCTCGGCGAAGTCGACCTGCGTGTAGTCGACGGCCTCGTCGGCACCGACCTCGCGCAGGAACCCGTGCTTTGCCCGGCGAGCGGTCCCGATCACGTACGCCCCGCGCGCCTTCGCGATCTGCACCGCAAGGTGCCCGACGCCGCCCGCCGCGGCGTGCACGAGAACCCGCTGCCCCTCGCGGACACCCGCCACATCGACCAGTGCCTGCCACGCGGTCAGCGCCGCGAGCGGCAGGGCCGCGGCCTCCACGTGCGAGAGCGCGGCCGGCTTGCGGACCAGGTGGCGGGCGGGCGAAGTGACGTACTCCGCGTACGTCCCGGCCGGAACCGGATGGCGCGGCATGCCGAACACCTCGTCCCCCGGCCGGAAGAGCGTGACGCCGATACCGACGGCCTCGACCACCCCCGACACGTCCCACCCGAGCCGGATCGGCGCCGCGCCCGCGAGGCCGCCGGTGGCGCGGTGCCACACGTCCGTCGGGTTCACCCCCGCCGCGTGTACCCGCACCAACACCTCCGCGGGCCCCGGCACCGGCCGCTCAACCTCGACGACCCGCAGGACCTCCGGCCCGCCGAACGTGTCCTGACCAATCGCGCGCATCTTCATCGCCGTCTCCTTCTTTCCCCGCCAAATTGGCCCCGCCCGACCGCAGCTCGATCCGGCAGCACCAACCCTGCCCCCCACCGCCTCACCCAACGAGTGGCCCAATAGCCACCCTCCAAAAGAATCCGGCCACCATCACTCAGCCACCCGGGCGCATGGAGTACGGCCGACGAATACGAAACGGCCCCGGGGTTGGTGTCCCGGGGCCGTTCTTTGGGGGGTCGGTTGTGCGGGGTGGGGGCTTGGGTCACCGCTCGATCCGGTCGAGGCGCTTGGCGACCACCGGGATGACCGCGACCGCGACGACCACGTGCGAGAGGACGAGCACGAAGCGCGTGTCACCGTCCATGTACGGCGGCAGGAAGGGCAGGGCCAGCGAAGCGGCCACGACGGCCCAGGTGGTCACCGCGTACGTGCGTCCCGGGCGCTTCGCCCACCGTGCCACCGCGACCGCGAACAGGATGCCGGCCACCGCGACCATCGCGGTGAACCCGACGAAGCCGCCCGCCGGGACCGGCTTGGAGTCCGCGGCCGAAGCCCCCATCTCGAACGAGACGCCGGCGGCGCGCACGATCGCCTCGTAGATTCCCGCGACCGCGAGCCCGCCCAGCGAGGCCAGGCTCGCCACCTTCCAGACCGGTCCAGCCGTGCTCGTCGCGCGGCGCGAAGTTCCAACTGCCGCCCGGGTGTTCATCGTGGTGGCCATCTCATCCTCCGAGGGATTCGCATGTTGTCCGTGCTGTCGAAGGGTTAGACCGGCGGCGCCGTCGGGACTCATCGCTCCGCGGAGGATTTCTTTTTCCGCGGTTGCTCTGACGGCCATGGACATCCCCGGGCTCCGAGCTTTCTGCGCGGTCTGCCGCGAAGGCTCGATCAGTGCGGCCGCGCTCAACCTGGGCTACAGCCAGTCCGCGCTGTCACGCCAGATCGCCGGTCTGGAAGCGGAGCTCAAGACCGCGCTCCTGGAGAGGCATGCGCGCGGCGTACGCCCCACCCCGGCCGGCGAGGCGCTCCTCGACCACGCCGTCCTCATCCTGCGCCGCCTCGAACGCGCCGAACGCGACGTCGCCGCTTCGCACACGTACGCGGTCACCCGCCTCCACGTCGGCACCGTCCCCTCGGTCGCGGCCGGTCTCCTGCCGAACGCGCTGAGCGCTTTCACGGCCGAACACCCGCGTGTACGCGTCGCCTTCACCGAGAACGTCACCCCGAACCTCCTGCCGCGCCTGCTGGACGGCGACCTCGACGTCGCCGTCGTCACGGACTACCCGCCCGGCGTACCCGCACACGACGGCCTCACGATGACGCACCTGTTCGACGACGCCCTCGTGTGCCTGCTGCCCGCCGACCACCCGCTCGCCACCGTCGACCGCAACTCCGACAACAACCGCAATGCCGACACCGTCGACCTGGCCGAACTCGCGCACGACACCTGGGTCGAGGACTACGCGGGCGCGGCCTCCGTCCTCACCGCCGCCTGCGCGCGAGCGGGTTTTGCGCCGCGCATCGACATCGAGTGCGGCAGTTGGCTGGGCAAGCAGGCCTTCGTCGCCGCCGGCCACGGCGTGGCCCTCGCGCCGAGCCTCCTGATCCCCTCGCTGCGCCCGGACCTGGCCGTCCGCTCGCTCACCGACCCGCCGACCCGCAACGTGTACGCCGCCGTGCGTACCCTCCCCGACCCTGCCCGAGAGCAAGCCGCAGCATTCGTCGACGCCCTCCTCGCCTGCGCGTAGCACCCCAGAGGCACCCGCTCACGACGACGGACCTCCGCGGCCCTCGGATCCCGCCGAGGCGCTGTCCTTCGACTCGATCGGGCGCGCGCATAGGTAGGGCCGTGCCAGGTAGAGGGCTACGGCGGACAGCAGCATGCCGATGTAGACCGGGGCCAGGTGCAGGAAGTCGGTGTAGCCGATGTGCGAGTGCACGAGTACCGGAGGGAGGAAGCCGACGATCGCCGACAGGGCGAGCGACCACCAGACCCAGGTCGCCCCGCGGCGCCAACTCCAGGCGCTCACCATGACGATGGCGACCGCGGCCGCCATCAGCGCTCCGCCGAAGCCCGCGCGGTCGTGCGCGATGAAGGAGAGCAGACGCGGGTTCGCGGTCTCCAACTCGTCGGAGGTCGTGTCCAGGAAGACCAGGTCGCTGGGCACGAACACCTCGGTCAGGCCGACCACGGAGACGACCGCGCCGCCGATGAACAAGCCCACCCCCGTGGTGATCATGAGGAGTTGGCCGGTGAGTGCCCGGCGCCGCTCGTGTTCCGGCCCGTCCGGCAGGATCGTCCACCGCGGGCGGGCGGGCGCACGCCACACCGCGGCCAGGAACATCGGGAACAGGACGACCGCGACCGCGGTGTGCAGCGGCTCCACGAAGCCGGTGCCGAGGAAATAGAGCAGTGTCGGGAAGCCGATCAACCCGGAGGCCAGCAAGGCGTTCCGGGCCCAGGGCCAGCCGTGCCGGATCCCGCCGTAGGCAAGGCCGGTGTAGAGGATGCCGATCGCCGCCATCGTGGCGGCCATGGTGATCCGGTCGTGCTGCAGGAACGACACGAGGTGGTGGTTGACGCCGTGCAGATGGCCGCGGTCGATGCCCAGGTAGTCGCGGTCGTACCAGAGCAGTACGGGGCCCAGGGTGATGGCGGCGGCGCCCAGCCCCGCGCCGATCATGCCGAGCCCCACGCACACTCCCCACCACCACGCCGGCCAGCGCCGCGGGTCGGGTCCGATGTCGGCGAGGCGCGGCGCCGGCCGGGTGGGTGTGGCCGCTTCGGCGACCCGCTGGAACCAGCCGGGTCCGGCGTCCAGAAGCACCGCCGGAGCCGCGAGCACCGCCTTGGTCTCGTCCTCCAGCGCGTCCAGCGCGGCCGCGACCACCGGAGAGGTCAGGCGGACGAACTCCGCGTCGTCGCACAGCACGTCGTCGACGTAGGGCCCGAGCGCGGCCGACACCTCGGGGGCGTCCGTCAGCACCAGCACCGGAACGCGTCGGCCTACAGCGGCCGCCCGTACCGCGTCGACATCGGACAGGCCCACCGGCGCGACCACGATCAGCCCGGCGCCCTGGGTGGGCAGCGCGCGCACGGCGTCGTACGCCACCTCGGGCGGCACCATCGCCCCCAGTCGGTTCGCCACCGCGATGCCGGCCACCGAGCCGGCGAGTTCGGCAGGAGGCGGACGGTGGCCGAACGCCCTGGTGACGAACCACCGTCCGACCGGCCGCGACGACAACCTGCCCAGCATCCGCAGCGCCGTACGCTGCGAGCGGCGGACTCCGAGCACGGACCCGGCTATGCCGCGCAGCGGCTGGTACGTCCAGTCCGGCATCAGGGCCGCCAGCCCAGGATCGGCGTCATCGAGCGGAGCGTCAGCGCCGCGGGGGTGAGCCGGGCGGCGAGGTCGCGGCCCAATACCGCGGGGGGCCAGGCCAGTTGGCCGATCGTGCCCATGCGCGCGGAGCGACGTACGACCATCTGGGTCCGCGACCTGCGCGCCTGGTCGTAGCGGGCCAGCGCGGCGTCGACGTCGGGGGCGGCGTCCAGGGAGGCGGCCAGCACCACGGCGTCCTCCAGCGCCTGACACGCCCCCTGCCCCAGGTTGGGCGTCATCGCGTGGGCGGCATCACCCAGCAGCGCCACCCGGCCGCGCACGTAGTCGGGCAAGGGCGGCAAATCGTAGATGTCGTGCCGGAGCACCGCGCTCTCCGGCACCGCGGCCAGCAGGTCCGGAATCGGCTTCGGCCAGCCCCCGAACCGCCGGAGCACCTCGGCCCGCTCACTGCCGGGTGCCTTGCCGCCGGCCGGCACCGTCGCGGTGCCGAAGCAGTAGAAACGCCCGCCCGGGAGCGCGGTGAACCCGAACCGCTCACCCCGCCCCCACGTCGCGGCACCGTCGCCGACCGGCGCGGGCATCGGCTCGGTGATCATGCGCCAAGCCGTGTAGCCCGCATAGCGCGGCGCCGCCGCCTCGGGCCACTGCAACCGGCGAACCGTGCTGTGCAACCCGTCGGCGCCGATCACCAAGTCCACCCGCCGGATGCCGCCACCTTCGACCACGACGCCGTCGCCTTCGTCCCGGATCCCGGTGACCTCGGACGACGCCCGCAGTGTCCCCGCCGGAAGCGCCTCGGCCAGGGCCCGGACCAGGTCGGCGCGGTGCAGGACCACCAGCGGCATGCCGAACCGGCGTTCCAGCTCGGAGTTGTCGGTACGGCTCAGCCACCGCCCCGCCCGGTCGCGTACGCCGCCGCCCGCCTCCACCGCGGCCAGATCCCGGACCTGCCCGTCGAGACCCAGCGCCGCCAGCGCATGCAGCGCGTTCGGCCACAGCGACAACCCGGCCCCGATCTCGGTGAACTCGGCCGCGCGCTCCCACACCTCGATCCGCCACCCGCGGCGCGTCAGGGCCAGAGCTGCCGCCAGCCCACCAATCCCACCACCGACGACTGTCGCAGTACGCCCCGTCATTTCGGCAGCGTACCGACCATCCCCGCGCTACCCGATCAAGCCCCCACCCACGGCCAAAATGGGCGCTACGGGTCAAGCAACCCGCGCTCGGCCGCGACCTCCTGACCTCCCGTCGGCCGAGGCGCACGACCCGGCCTCATCCGAAACTGGCACTGGCATGTCGGCAGGTCAGGCCCGTGGTCACGACCTGGGCGGTCAGGGAGCCAGGCGTACGAGCATCTTGCCGACGTTGGCTCCCCGCATCAGCCCGAGGAACGCCGCCGGCACGTGATGACGCGGCTGACCGTGCCTGAGGTCAACGACGTGTGGACGGACATGCTGTCTCGCAGGCTCAGCCCGAACGCAACCCGAATCGCACGTACCGTCCTGAGGGCTGCGTTCACGCAGGCTGAGCGTGAGGGGATCATCGCGCGGAACGTCGTCGCGTTGTCCAATCCCCCGAAGCTGAATCCGTCTGACGGGCTGAGCCTCACCGTCGACCAGGCGAAGGGCTTGCTACGGACTGAAGTCGCGGCGTTCGCGACGGACCCTGTCCCTGACACCCGAGCTGGTGGCGCTGCTCGTGAAGCACCGGGCTGAACAGAAGTGTGCACGGGAGAAGGCCGGCGAGGCGTGGACGGAACTCGGGCCGTCCTCCCCGAGCGACATCGGTACGCCACTCGACCCGGACAATTTCTCGCACGCGTTCTCACGCATCGCGAAGGGTGCCGGACTCGGTCACTCGCATCCGCACGAGCTTCGTCACTCGAGGGCCTCGCTGATGCTGGAGCAGGGCCCTCCCCTACATGTGGTGTCGGAGATCCTGGGCCATGCGGGGATCGCGATCACGAGGGACGTGTACGGGCACCTGGTCGAAAGGGGACAAGCGAACCGCGGCGGTGTCCTCATGACGCCCATGAAATCGGGCCCTCGGCGGCACGAGGTCACAGGGCGCGGACGTAGCTCGGCTCCCAAAAACCAGGGTCCTGAAGAGGCTCGGGAGCCCAACTCCTGAGCTTGGCTCCCAAGTTGGCTCCCAGGGGAAAGCAAGAGGCCCACTCGACTGATCGAGTGGGCCTCTGAGCTGCTGTGCGCTCGGCAGGATTCGAACCTGCAACCTTTTGATCCGTAGCTCGCGCCAGTCCGGGCAAGGCCGGTCATCGAGGTCTGCACAAGACCGGATCCCAGCGCGTGTGGCCAGTGCCGGGCACCGCGGTTGCTGTACTTCGCTGCTGTACAGCAGCGCCACTCGTTCAGCTCGCGCTCGCGGTCAACGTCGGAACCTCGCGTTAGGTTCGCTGGGCAGACATGCAATCAGCTGGGAGACGAAGTGAACGACGACCCCGAACTGTTCGACGATGACGATGACATGTTCTTCAACGACGATCTCAAGGATCGGGAGGGGGTGGTCTCGATCTGGTTGAACGTCTGTTTCGAGGAGGAGAACAAAGTCATCGGTTGGTACGACCACGACTACGAGGAAGGCGGAGGACTCGGCCGTCCGCAGCCGGTACGCCAGTTGCTGTCCAGTGGCAGTTACTGGGAGACCTGGAGTGAAGCCGCTGTGCGGTCGGCCGAGAGACTGGGCATCTCTGAGGCGCGTTATGTCTGGATGCTGTTCGATCACGAGTATGTTGCCCCCGCAGGACGCTTCGACATCGCTACCGATGCAGAGCGATTCGAGGACGAAACCCCTTACTACTTGGGTTCCTTCCCGTACTCGCGCCATTGATCGATGTCCTGGTCATCCGTGAACGCGCCTGCGTCGGCTCGTGCGGTGACTTGTGGGTGGATCGCCGTGTCTGTGCTCGTTTCGGTTCCTCGTGACCCCCGGGCTCAGGGACGTCACCACGAATGCCCACGGCCGCCCGGCCGGTGGGGGACCGCCGCGGCCCGGGGGCCCCCCCCCCCCGCCGGCGGGCCCCCCCCGCCC
>NZ_JBSFVE010000015.1:0-153584 GCF_053592165.1 Streptodolium elevatio | reverse complement strand
GTTTTTGTCGTCTTTGCGTTCCCTGGTGACCCCGGGGTACTGGGAGTACACCAGGATGCCCCCCGCCCCCCGGCCGGTGGGGGACCGCCGTGACCGGCGGCCACGCCGCACGCGCGGCGGTCCCCCACCGGCCGGGCGGTGGCGCGCCGCTTGCGGCGCGCTCTTGATCCACGAGAGATCAATTCGGCAGTTGATCTGTCCGGCACTGCATCACGCGTTGGTGAGTGGCACTCAGGCCGCGACCGGGGGCACCCAGGTCGGGAACGCTTGATCAGTGGCAGGCGTCGTCACGAACCGCGTAGGGGGGTCGGGGGAAGGACGGAACTTCCCCGGATCGGCCGGAGGTCGATCGGCGCGGTACGCGTCCACGGATCGTCACCTGGCGGGTCTGGGCTCCCACTGCTCAGGCAAGGCACCATGCGGCGGTGGCATCGTCCTTGTCCTTGCCGCGGGGCCAACGGGCGCCGTTCGGGTCGGAGTTTTCGGCGGCGCGGACTCGTGCGATGAGTTCGGCCGGCCCTTCGGTGCGGAAGACGTTCAGGGCGCCTGGCCAGTCGGTGAGGTCGAAACGGTCGACTGCTCGGGAGGCTCCGTCGGTTAGGGCTGACAGAGCCACGACATAGGAGCGGGGGACGCTTCCGGAGAGGGCCTGCGCAGCTGCGGCAGGATCGGCGGCGGCCACCCAGAACCCTTCGGGCTGATTGCGATGCGCGCGCAGGGCCTCGACGTACAACCGGTGCGCGGTGACGCGTTCGGGGGTGCCGTTGGGGATGGCGTCCATGGCGGCGCGGTACTTGTTGCCCACCTGGGCTTCGCGGTCGTCGGTGATGACCCGGATGCCGTCGTGTGTCTCGATGGCCAACGTGGAGTCGGCGAGTACGAGGTAGTCGAGGGCTTCACCGTTCGACGCCGACGGTTGAGTCGTACCTCTCTTACTGGCTCGCCGAGATCGTCAAGCCGGACCTCGCGCCGCTCACATACATCGCGTACGAGTGCTCGTCGCGCCTCTACATCACTCCGCACATCGGTAAGAAGAAGATCAACAGGCTTACGGTGCGGGACATTCGGACCTGGCTCAACACGCTGCGCGCGACGTGCCAGTGCTGTGCACAAGGAAAAGATGCGAAGCGTCCCGAAGAGCACCGGGGCCCACGACGTCGGCGGCGGTGCTGTGCGATCGGGCAGTGCTGCCGGCAGTACCCGTCCCAACGGACAATCCAGGCGGCGCGGGATGCGTTGCGCGCGGCGCTCACTCACGCGATCGCAGAAGAACTGATCTCAAAGAACGTGGCGGGGCTCGTCCCTGTGTCCAAGCCGCGCAAGCGGAAGTTCCGTCCGTGGACGGTGGATGACGCCAAGGCGTTCCTTGAGCACACGCGCAACGCTCGGGACTCGCTGTATGCCGCGTGGGTTCTTGTGCTCGTCCTCGGCCTGCGCCGCGGGGAAGTGCTCGGACTGACCTGGGACCTGGTCGACCTGGACGCCGGGGAAACTCACCCCCGAACGTCAGCTCCAGCGCGCCGGCGGCGAGTTGCTGCACCCGGAGACCAAGACGGAAAGCTCGGAAGCCACGCTCCCCCTGCCTGACATCTGCGTGACGGCGCTCAAGCTGCGGCGCGAGGAACAGCAGCGGGCCAGGGAACGCGCGGGCGAGTTGTGGCAGGACACGCGCGGCCTGGTGTTCACGACGCGGTACGGGACACCGATCGAGCCGGGCAACCTGACGCGGATGTTCCCGGCGCGGTGCACGAAGGCGGGCGTACGGCCGATCAAACTGCACGACACACGCCACACGTGTGGCTCACTCCTGGTCGCGCTCGGCGTGCATCCGCGCGTGATCATGGAGATCCTTCGGCACTCGCAGATCTCGGTGACGATGGAGGTGTACAGCCACGTGCCGAGTGAGGACACGCGGGCGGCGCTCAAGAAGCTAGGCGATCAACTCGGGTGAGCGTTGCTGTACTTCGCTGCTGTACGCGGGGGCATAACACGCAAGAGGCCCTCTCCCACGATCAGGGAGAGGGCCTCTGAGCTGCTGTGCGCTCGGCAGGATTCGAACCTGCAACCTTTTGATCCGTAGTCAAATGCTCTATCCGTTGAGCTACGAGCGCTGGTCGGTGAACCGAGAAGAACAATACAGGATCCGGCGCCGGGGCTGAAATCGATTGTGTGACTGGGGGCGGGAGGGGGAATTTGGGGCGGTTTGGGGGGAGGGAGGTCGACGGGGGTCGGAGTCTGCGGGAGGTGGGTCTGCGGGGGTGGTGTCGGGGTGCGGGTTGGGGGAGGGGTGTCTCGGGAGTGGGCGAGGGGGGTGGGTGAGGGCGGGGGGTGGAGTTGGGGTGGGGGTCGAGTGGGGGGTCGGGTGTTCGCTGAGAGCGAAAAGGGGGGTTTGGTCTGGGTGGGGCGAAGGTGGGGGTTGTGCGGCATAGATCACATGGCGGGAGGGGCGGAGGGGCGAAGCGGATGGAGGGGGATGGTCGGGGCAAAAGGGATTGCCCGGGTGCTGGGGGTGGCCGGGTGGTTACGGAGGGGTCCGGGGCGGGGACGCAGAACGGCCCGTCCGGTTGGACCGGACGGGCCGTTGAAGTGCGGAGGCTCCGGGATTTGAACCCGGGATGGGGTTGGTTACCCAAACCGCATTAGCAGTGCGGCGCCATAGACCAGACTAGGCGAAGCCTCCATCGGTGTATCCCGACGGCGGATAGATTACCCGCCCGGTCAACGCTGGGGCAAAAAGAATGCGATAGTCGGTCGTGACATGCCTCCGGGGGGACGGGCAGGATGGGCCGTCGGCACAGTCCAGGGGACGTTGAGGAGGTACGCGCTTCGTGAGCAGCAGGCCATCCCGAGGCGCTGCTCGCCTCGCCGCCATACTCGACGCCCTGCCTGACGCGCTCCTGCTGGTGAACCGCAACGGCACGGTGGTCAACGCGAATGCGATGGCGCTGGAGGCGTTGGAGGCCCCGGGCACGCCGATCGTGGGGCGGGGACTGCTGGACCTGCTGCCGACGTTCGACCGCAGCCGCATTCCGGGGTCCGTACGTGCCATGGACACGTCGGAGACGCGGACGAAGCCCACCCGGATGACCGCGCGGCGTACCGACGGCTCGCTGATGCCGGTCGAGGTGACGAGCGCGAACCTGCCGGGGGCCTACGACGACGAACTGCTCATGATCGTGGTGCGTGATCTGAGTGGTTCGGTGGACGTCGAGTCGGAGTTGCAGCGGCAGCAGCGGCAGACCGAGATGATTCTGCGGGCCGCGTCCGAGGGCATCGTCGGGATCGACGCCGAGGGTTCCATTGTGCTGGTCAACCCCGCGGCGGCGCGCATACTGCGGCACCGGGCGAGCGATCTGGGCGGCAAGTCGCTGCACGAGCTGCTGCAGCCGAAGAAGGCCGACGGCACGCCGATGCCCGCGGACGAGTGCCCCGCGCTGGTGACCCTGAAGACCGGCCGCAAGCAGCGGCTGCGGGACCAGGTCCTGTGGCGCGGCGACGGCGAGGCCGTCCCGGTCGAGATGACGACGGCACCGATTCTGCTGGGCGAGGCCGTGGTCGGTGCGGTGATGACGTTCACCGACACGTCGCGCGAACGGACGCTGGCCGAGCACCGCGAGCAGTTGGCGGAGCTGCTGGACGCCGAGTTGCTGGTACGGATCGAGGCGTCCCGCGCGCGCCTGAAGGCCCTGGCCGACGGCAGCATCGGCGAGCTGGGGCCGAGCGCGCGCCGCGTGGTACGCCAAGTCGCGGGCGAACTCGAGGAGATGGTCGGCCTCACCGGCGAGGTGCTGGAGCACCAGCGCGGGGAGACGAAGGACGGTGTCGAGCGCACCGCCGCGACCGTCGACGATCTGCTCGACCGCGCGCTGGAGACGGTGACCTACCCGGCACGCGCCGCAGGCGTCGAGTTCACGGTGACGGCCGCGGCCGTCGGCGTGCAGGTCGATGTCGACGCGATGACGCGGGCGTTGGGCCACCTGATCGCGGACACCGTCGGCGCCGGCCCCAAGGGCTCGACGGTCGTCGTCGCGGCGGCGGAGCGCGACGGCATGGCGCGCATCGAGGTACGCGGCCCCGCAAGCCGCGGCAGCTCGGTCCATGTGCCGCTGGCCCGTTCGGTGATCGAGGCGCACGGCGGCACGGTCGAGTCACATGCGGTGGAGGGGCGCGGCAGCACGTACGTGGTCAAACTCCCGGCCGACGACGAGGCCGCCGCAAAGGCACGTCCGCAGGATGCCGCGGAGGAGGGCAAGGACGTACGCGCCCGTGCCCGCAAGCGCGCCCGGACCTCACCTGCCGTACGCCCCGGCACCGCCGCGGCCAAGCCCGGCGCCAAGCCCGAGCAGGACGCGGCGCGGAAGCCGGGGTCCGGTGACGGCGCCGACGAGCGGCCCAGGACCGGCGAGAGCACCGAGGCGGCGGACAAGAACACCCCCGCGAGTGGCGACAGTTCGGCACCTCGGCTGCCGGCCGCCCGCGGCGACAACGCAGGCGACAACTCCGGCGGAGAAGACGGCGCCGGAGACGGCGGCGGGAACGGCAACGGGAACACGGGCGGCAACGCAACAGGCCGCGGAAACGGCAACGGCCACGGACTCGAGCCTGCCAACCCGGCAGGTCCGCCCACGCCGGCCACCCCGTCCCTCCCCCCCGCCCCCTCGAAGCCGATCGCGCTCCCGGCCGGTGAGTCGACGCCGCCTCCCGGGACGGCGCCGAGCGTTCCGCTGGTGCCCGCGTCCGGCGGACGCCGCGCGACCCATCGTGCGCTGCCGTCCGCCGACAGCGCCGCCGAGGGCCCGGGCGCCACGAGCGCCGGGCCGAGCGGCGGAACGGGTACGCAGCCCACAAGTCCCAGGCACGGCGCGACAAGTCACCGCGCGGAAGCCGGCACCGCGGAACCCGGTGTCGCGGAGGCGGGGACGGAATCCGAGGACGCCGGAACCGGCGTACCGGCGAAGGTCAACGGGCGTCACACGCCGCACATGGCACGCGCGCGGCACCAGATGTCGACGCCTCCCGCGGCGATACCGTCGCAGTCGCGCACGGGCGCCCCCGGCGCCGGAAGCCGCTCCACGAGCGTGCAGGACCGGCCCGACCCGGGCGAGCAGCCCGACCTCGCCCCGACCGAACTCCTGGACATGCCCGGCCTCCCGCAGGCCCCCGGCGCGGAGGCGGACGCCCCCACGGCCTTGATGCCGCACATACCGTTCGCTCCCGCCGACCCCTCGGCGACGCCGAACGTGCCGGCTCCCCCGGTGATCCCCCCGATGCCGCCGACTCCGCCGCCCACGCCGGGCGCCGCAGATGCCGGTACGGGCAGCACCGCTGCCCCCGAAGCCCCCGCCCCCGACGCGGCACCGCGCGCACCTTTCACGGGTCGCCGCCGCCGTGCCCTGGCCCCCGCACAGCAGCCGGAGGGCCTGCCCGGCCACGAACAGCCGCCGGGGGCCGAGCCCGAGGACCGCGGAGACGGCCGGACGAGCGGACCGTACGCGCTGCCGCCCGCCTACGGCGACTCCGCCCCGCACGCCTACGCGCCCCCGCACGACGGCCAAGGCGCGCCCATGCCGTTCCCCGGCACGGGCGCCGGCACGGGCACAGGCACCTCCAACGGCGGCGACGCCCTGCCCGCCGTGGAACTTCCGCAACGCACCCCGGGGGCCGCGCCCCACCCGGGCACCGTCCGCGAACCGACGCACCCGGGCCAGCCCGGGCAGCCGACCCAGCCGGGCCAGCACGACCAACCCGGTCAACACGCGCAATCCGCACAGGCCGCGCACCAAGCCCTGCAAGCCGCAGCGGCCCAACTCGCCCCCGCGCCCCCCGCTCCACCGAACCAGCAACCGCAGCAACCACAGCAGCTGCAACCACAGCAGCAACCCCCGTACCTCCCCGCGGGCTACGACGTCGACACTCCCCCGCCCGGCGAACTCGCCGCCGTGGACCCGAACTACCCGCCGATGGTCGCCCCGACCGCCGACGGCCGTCCCCGCAGGCTCCTGGTCTGGCCCTCCCCCGACGGCCCCACGTCGAGCGCGCTCACTGCCCGCGGCTGGGACCCGGTCCTGGTGCGGTCCCGCGAAGAGGTCGACGCAAACGCCACGGCGCACCCGGCGGCGCTGTTCGTGGACCCGCTGACCGGTCCGATCACGCGTACCGCCCTGCAGTCCCTGCGCACCGCCGCGACCGCCGCGCACATCCCGGTGCTCGTGACCGCCGGGCTCATGCAGGCCACGCGCGACGCCGCGTTCGGCGCCGATCCGGCCGTGCTGCTGCGCTCGCTCGCCCCGGCCGACAGTGCGGCCCACGCCTCGCGCGTCCTGCTCGTCGAGGCCAACCACGACATCGCCACCGCGTTCACCGGTTCGCTGGTACGTCGCGGCATGGACGTCGTGCACGTCACCTCGGAGAGCGAGGCGGTGTCGAAGGCCTCCAGCGTCGAGCCGAACCTCGTGGTTCTCGACCTCATGCTGGTACGTCGGCGCCGCCTCGGCATCGTCGACTGGCTGCGCAACAACCAGCGCCTGCACTCGACTCCGATCGTCGTCTACACGACGGTCGACATCGCGCCGGAGGACCTGCCGCGCCTGCAGACCGGCGAGACGGTGCTGTTCCTGGCCGAGCGCTCGACGCGCGACGACGTCCAGCAGCGCGTGGTCGACCTGCTCGGCAAGATCGCCTCGCTCGTCTGACCGGCCGGATTTCGCCGGAACTCGCCGCAACTCGCCGGAACTCGTCCAAGCAGCGCAAGCGCGGAAGCAGCAGAAGCCGCGAAAGCCAGCGAAAGAACCGATCCAGCCGCACAAACCCGTGGTCCCGACGCCAACTCGGCGCCGGGACCACGGTTTTCGTCTCACCACCCCCGATCAGGGGCTCCGCCTTCCGAGCGGGCTACGCCTTCCGGGCGGGCTACGCCAGCTTCACGACGTCGAGTTCGTCGTCCCCGTACTGACGCCGGATGACCTTCTTGTCGAACTTGCCGACGCTCGTCTTGGGAACGGACTCGACAAGGCTCCAGCGTTCCGGGACCTGCCAGCGGGCGACGCGGCCGGCCATGAACTCCTTGAGCTCCTCCAGCCCGGTCTCGGCTCCGGCACGCAACACGACGGTGGCCAGCGGGCGTTCGCCCCACTTGTCGTCGGGTACGCCGACCACCGCCGCCTCGGCCACGTCGGGGTGCGCCATCAGGTGGTTCTCCAGGTCGACCGACGAGATCCACTCGCCGCCGGACTTGATGACGTCCTTGGAGCGGTCGGTCAGCGTGAGGTAGCCGTCGGCCGAGAGCGTGCCGACGTCGCCGGTACGCAGCCAGCCGTCGTGGAAGCGGTCGCCCTCGACGGAGTCCGAGCCGGTCTCGCCGCTGATGTAGCCGCCGGCGATCCAGGGGCCGCGTACCTCCAACTCGCCCACGGACTTGCCGTCGTGCGGCATCAGCGAGCCGTCGGGGCCGACCAGCCGGCCCTGCACCGAGGCGGGGAGCCGACCCTGCGTGACGCGGTACGGCATCTCCGCCTCGCCCGTCACCCCGGCCGGCGCCCGGGCCACGGTGCCGAGCGGGGAGGTCTCCGTCATGCCCCAGGCGTGGATGATGCGCAGCCCGTGCCGCTCCTCGAACGCCTCCATCAGCGCGGGCGGGCAGGCCGAGCCGCCGACGATGACCTCGCGCAGCGAGGAGACGTCCTGGTGCGTCTCGTCGAGGTGGTTGAGCAGCGCGGTCCAGATGGTCGGGACGGCCGCGGCCATGGTCGGCTTCTCGGCGACGATCATCTCGGCGAGCGGTTCGGCCTGGAGAAAACGATCCGGCATGAGGATCGACGCGCCGGAGAGCATCGCGGCGTACGGCAGCCCCCACGCGTTGACGTGGAACATCGGCACGACCGGCAGCACCAGGTCGCCGGAGCCGAGCCCGAACCCCTCGACCATGCAGATCTGCATGCTGTGCAGGTACGTCGAACGGTGGCTGTAGGCAACGCCCTTCGGGTTCCCCGTCGTTCCGCTCGTGTAACACATGGCCGCGGCGGTCCGCTCGTCGATCTCCTCGTCCCAGTCGAACTCCGTGGGCTGACCGGCGAGGAGGTCCTCGTAGCGGTGGATCGTCTTGCCGTGGTCGCCGTCCAGCGGCGAGAGGTCCACGTCGCCGGTGACGACCACGTGCTCGATCGTCTTGAGCGCGGGCAGCGCGGGCGCGAAGAGCGGTACGAGGCTGCCGTCGACGACGAGCACCTTGTCGTCGGCGTGATTGGCGATGTAGATCAGCTGGTCGCCGGGCAGGCGCAGGTTGAGGGTGTGGAGCACGGCGCCCATGGACGGCACCGCGAGGTAGCACTCCAGGTGCTCCTGGTTGTTCCACAGGAAGGTCGCGACCCGCTGGTCGCCGGTGATGCCGAGGCCGCGCAGTGCGTGGGCGAGCTGTGCGGCGCGGCGGCCGACCTCGGCGTACGACGCGCGCCGCGGCTCCGCCCCGGTCCAGGTCACCACCTGGGAGGCGCCATGCACTGTTGTGCCGTGCCGCATGATCCTCGCGATCGTGAGCGGCACGTCCTGCATCGTGCTCAGCATTTACGAGACCTCCTGGTGGTCTGCGGCCGTGGGGGGCCAGGCAGCGCCGCGCTGCCTACCGACGGGTACGCCGATTACCAGGATTGTGCTGCCCGGAACCGCTTGTTGTCAGCCCCGAGCGCCGGCCCGTTCCGAGACAGGTCCCGCGAGATCGGCCGCGGCCGGATCTGACGATCCGTCAGGCTCCGCATCCGCGGCGTCACCGCCGCGCTCACCGCCACGCTCGCCCCCGCGGTCGCCCCCGCGGTCGCCCCCGCAGTCGCCTCCGCCGCGCGGGCCGTCGTCCGCCCCGACCTCCTCCTTGGCGTTCCGTCCGCCGCGCAGCGCGACCTCGCGGATCGCCAGGACGGCGAGGAAGCCGAGCAGCGTGACCGGGGCCGCGGTGAGGAAGACGGTGTGCAGGCCGTCGGTGAAGCCGTCCAGCACCACGCCGCGCAGCGGCGCGTCCAGGTCGTGGATGGCGGACGGGCTGCCCAGCAAGTGGCCCATGTCCGTGCCGGGCGGGGGGGTGACGTGGCGTTCCGCCATCAGTTCGGGGATCCCGGAGCTGAGCCGCGAGCTCAGGATGGCCCCGAGCACGCCGACGCCGACCGCGCCGCCCATCGAGCGGAAGAAGGACGCCGACGACGTCGCGGTGCCGATGTCGTCCGGGTCCACGTCGTTCTGGATCGCCAGCACGAGCACCTGCGACGACAGTCCCAGGCCCACGCCGAGGACGAGCATGTAGACGCCGGCGAGTGCGAGCGGCGTACCGACCTTGAGGTTGGCCAGCAGGAAGAGGCCCAGCGAAATCATCGGCAGGCCGATCAGCGGGAACGCCTTCCAGCGCCCGTACCGGGTGATGAGCCGTCCGGACAGGATGGACGCGCCGAGCATGCCGATCACCATGGGCAGCGTCATCAGGCCCGACCGCGTGGGGCTCATGCCGCGCACGATCTGGAGGTACTGCGGCAGGTAGATCATCGCGCCGAACATCGCGAAGCCGACGAAGAACGACCCGGTGCCGGCGAGCCGGAAGGTCCGGCTGCGGAACAGGTGCGGCGGCAGGATCGGCTGCTTCGCCCGGCGCTCCTGCCACGCCGCGCCGAGGCCGAGCACGACGGTCAAGGCAGCCAGCGTGTACGTCGTACCGGAGTTCCACGCCCACTTCTGCCCGCCGAGCGACAGCGCCAGCAGGACCGAGGTGATCGCGCCGGTGATCAGCGCGGCGCCGAGGTAGTCGACGTGCGCCTCGCGGCGGACGTGCGGCAGCTTGAGGACCCGCTCGACCATCACCAGCGCGGCGACCGCGAACGGGATGCCGACGTAGAAGGTCCAGCGCCAGCCGAGCGCCTCGGAGCCGACCAGGAAGCCGCCGATGAGCGGGCCGGCGACGGTCGCGACGCCGAAGGCCGAGCCGATCCAGCCGGAGTAGCGGCCGCGGGTACGCGGGGTCGTGACGTCCGCCATGATCGCCTGGGTGAGCGCCGTGATGCCGCCGACGCCGATGCCCTGGGCGGCGCGCGCCGCGATCAACTGGCCCATGCTCTGCGACAGCCCGGCGAGCGCCGAGGACACCGCGAAGAGGATGAGCGCGATGCGGAACAGGCGCTTGCGGCCGTACAGGTCGGACAGCTTGCCCCAGAGCGGGGTCGACGCGGTGGTGGTGAGCAGGCCCGCGCTCGCGACCCAGGCGAGTTGGTCCTGTCCCCCGAGGTCGCCGACGATCGTGGGCAGCGCGGTGCTGATGACCGTGCCGGATATGCAGGCCACGAAGAGGGAGACGAGCAGAACGCTCATCACCTTCATGATCTGACGGTGCGTGAACTCCCCGTCGGCGCCCGGCTCCGATCTGCCTGACGCCGTGTCACTCGCAATCGTCGACATCGCACTCCACCATCCACCATTGTTTCGTGCAACTAAAGATAGCGGCGTTAGTTGCGGCAAGCAACAGAGTTGACGGTCACCCGCGCCGGTGTGACGCGAGTCGCGCGATGCAAGTCCCCAAAAGCCCTACGTACGGGTGAAATCAGGAGCTTGTTCCACCATTCGGCCTAACCCCCGATGACAATCAGGCCATGTACGCGCCCTTCACCCCCAGGCCGTTCGACGTGATCCTCCCGGACGCCCTCGGCCACCCCGCGCTCGGCTTCCGCGACGGCAGGTGGTTCCGCGTCGGGGCCGACCAGCCGCCGCACCCCGTCGCGGCCCGCGCCGCCATCCTCGGCAACCCCGACGCCGCGGGCCCGATCGTGCAGATCATGTGCTGGTGGATGCGCGAGCACCCGCGCGAGGGGCACGCCGTCGACCTGGCCACCGAACTTGCCCTGCTGGTCGGCGAGATGAGCCGCGAGATGTCCCGGGGTGCCTCGCGGGGCACGACGGTGCGCGAACTCAGAGCACCCCGACCGGCCCTGCCAGCGCGTTCCGGTCGATATTGAGGGTCTGGCCGCCGTACGTCTCCTTGACGTTCCCCGCGTGCTGCTTGACCCGGCGCCCGGGCCACAGGTGGTCGGGAATGGCGCCGTCCCCACTGGTCACCGCCTTGTCGTCCCAGCGCGCGTACCAGACCGCGTCCGGCATCGACCGGGTCCCGGCGAACTCCACGAGATCGGCGATGCCCGAACTCAGGCTGCTGTAGTACCCCGGGACAAAGCCGCGGGCCCGCACCCGGTCGCTCCACGCCGACACGAAGTTGAGCACGTCACGCCGGCAGTCGGCGTTGCGGTTGTCGTAGTGCTCCATGTCGAGGTAGACGGCGCTGCCCTTCCTGAAGCCGACCGCGGCCGCCCGGTCGACGGCGTCGTCCGCCTCCGCGCCGCCCATGTCCCAACTGCGCGCGGGGTCGATGCGCTGCACCTTCCCGGAGGTCGTGCACGAGGCCTGCGAGCCGACGTACAGCGGCAGGAACTCCCAGCCCTGCGCCCGCACCTGGCGCACCCAGTCGCGCGTCAGCCCCTTGTTGGCACAGCCGCGGTTCACGCCGCCGACATAGATGCCGACCGCCTTGTACGGCGAGGCCCGCCACGCCTTCATCGTCGAGACCTTGGGCGCCTCGCAGGTGTCGAACCCGGCGCCGGTGACGGTGCGCATGCCGCGCGGCGCCGCGCCCCGGGCGTCGGCGACGGGGACCGCGAGCGCCATCAGGACCGCCGTGAGCAGGACGGACGTCCCCGCCCGGTGAATGCGGCGCACGGCCGCCTCCCTTCTCGTACACAGGTCTCGGTCGTTCAACGCTGCGTACGAGAAGGGCGACAATCAGAACAAATGCCCCGTGACGCGCGGCAGGACCACGCGTTCGGCGTAGCCCCGAAGCCCGTTGCGGCCCCGGGGCCCCACGCGACACCGAGCGATGACCAGGCCGGAACTCCGGCCCGAAGTTCAGGCCTGGCCCAGGATCAGACCCGAGGTCGGCACTCCCGTCCCCGCCGTCACGAGCACGTTGTGCACGTCGTCGACCTGGTTCACCGAGGTCCCGCGGATCTGCCGGACCCCCTCGGCGATGCCGTTCATGCCGTGCAGGTACGCCTCGCCGAGCTGGCCGCCGTGCGTGTTGGTCGGCAGCTTGCCGCCCTTCAGCAGGTTGTTGTCGGCCACGAAGCCCGGCGCCTCGCCGCGCCCGCAGAAGCCGAACTCCTCCAGCTGCATGAGCACGAACGGCGTGAAGTGGTCGTACAGCACCGCCGTCTGGATGTCGTCCGGCGTGAGCCCCGACGTCTGCCACAGCTGCTTCGCGACCACCTGCATCTCCGCGAGACCGGTCATCTCGTCGCGGTAGAAGCTGGTCATCATCTCCTGGTTGCGGCCCGCGCCCTGCGCCGCCGCGTTGATGATCGCCGGCTTCTGCTTCAGGTCCTTCGCGCGCTCGGCGCTCACGATCACCAGCGCCTGGCCGCCGTCGGTCTCCTGGCAGCAGTCCAGCAGGCCGAGCGGCTCGACGATGCGCCGCGCGTTCTGGTGGTCCTCCATGGTGATCGGCTTGCCGTGGAAGTACGCCGCCGGGTTGTTCGCGGCGTGCTGCCGGTCGGCGATCGCGACGTGGCCGAACGCCTCGGTGCTCGCGCCGTACACGTGCAGGTAGCGCTGCGCGAACATGGCCACCCACGACGCGGGGGTGAGCAGGCCGTACGGCATGTTCCACCCGATCGCGACACCCTCCGCGCTCGGCTCGCGCTCCAGCACACCCGAGCCGAACCGGCGTCCCGAGCGCTCGTTGAACGCCCGGTAGCAGACCACGACGTCGGCGAGCCCGGTGGCCACCGCCATCGCCGCGTGCGTGACCGTGCCGCACGCCGCGCCGCCGCCGAAGTGCACGCGGCTGAAGAACGTCAGGTCCCCGATCCCGCACGCCTGCGCGACCGAGATCTCCGGGTTGGTGTCCATGGTGAAGGTCACCAGGCCGTCGACCTCGGACGGCGCGATGCCGGCGTCGTCGAGCGCGGCACCTACCGCCTCGGCGGCCAGGCGCAGTTCGCTACGGCCGGAGTCCTTGGAGAACTCGGTCGCGCCGATGCCCGCGATCGCGGTCTTGCCCTTGAGGGAGTCCGCATGCTTGAGACTCACTTCTCGCCTCCCGGAAGCGCGACGGTGACGGTCCCCGTCACGTGGTTGCCGAGCTTGTTCGCCCCGACGACCGCCACCTCGACGAGGCCGTCGGCCTTCGCGGTGACCTTGCCGGTCAGCGTCATCGTGTCGCCCGGGTAGTTCGGAGCGCCGAGGCGGATGGCGACCTTGCGCAGCTCGGTCTCCGGACCGCCCCAGTCGGTGACCAGCCGGCCCACGAGGCCGTTGCTGGTCAGGATGTTCATGAAGATGTCCGGCGAGCCCTTGTCCTGCGCGAGGCCCGGGTCGTGGTGCACGTCCTGGTAGTCGCGCGTGGCGATCGCGGTCGCCGTGATCAGCGTGCGGGTGAGAGGGACCACCAGCTCGGGGAGCTCGTCGCCGACGTTGACGTCGGCGTACGTGAGGCTCTTCGTGTCGGTCATGCCCCTGCTCCCTTCGCACTGCCCCGCGCGAAAAGCGCGCCGAGGGCCGCGAGCTGCTGGATGCCGCTGCCGAGGGTCACGTCGATCTGACGGCCCCACAGGAAGTGGCGGTGGATCGGGTGGTCGATGTCGGAGCCCATGCCGCCGTGCAGGTGCTGGCACGCGTGGACGGCGCGCTTGCCGCCCTCCGAGGCCCACCAGCGGGCGACGAGCGCCTGTTCGGTCGCGGCCTCGCCCTGGTCCATGAGCCAGGCCGCCTCCAGGGTGGTGACGCGGATGGCCTCGGTGTCCATGTAGGACTCCGCGGCGCGCATCATGACGCCCTGCTTGGTGGACAGCGGCTTGCCGAACTGCTCGCGCGTCGTGACGTACTCGACGGTCCGGGTGAGCGCCTGGGCGCACACGCCGACCTGGAGCGCCGCGAGCGCGACCCGCGCCCGGTCGACGATCCACGCCGCGACGTCCTCGCCCTCGGCGACGCCGCCGACCGGCACGCCGCGCGCACCGGTGAGCGTGACGTGTCCGGACGCCCACGGCGCGGTCGTCGGCGCCGCCTCGACGGCGACCCCGTCCGCGGCCGTGTCGACGACGAACACCGCGGTACGCCCGCCCGCGTTCGCCGTCACCAGCACGCTGTGCGCGACCTGCGCCCACGGCACCGAGCGCTTGACGCCGTCGAGGACGTACGCGTCGCCCTCCTGACGCGCCGTCACCTTCGGCTTGCCGGGCAGCCCGGCACCGGCCTCGGCGATGGCGCCCGCGACGATGCGGGAGCCGTCGAGCAGCCCGGGCAGCTCGGCCTCGATGCGCTCGGCCGAGCCGAATCGGAGGAGCGGCAGGACGCCGTACGCCAGCGTGTCCAGCAGCGGCACCTGCGCCGTGAAGCGGCCCTGCTGCTCCAGCAGCAGCGCGAGGCCGACGATGCCCAGGCCTCCGCCGTCGTGCTTCTCGTCGATGACCGCGCCCATGAGCCCGGCCTCGGCCACGTCGCGCCACAGGTCGGCGTCGAACTCCAGGCCCGCGGCCTTGAGCTGCTTCATGCGGTCGTGCGTGGACCGGGCGGCGAAGATGTCGCCGGCGAGCCCGGCCAGGGCCTGCTGGTCCTCGGAGAGGTTGAAGTCCATGGTCAGGCCTCCTGCTCGACCGGGCGGAAGGCCGGCACCTTGAGGTCGGCGTCGTGCTGCACGAACTCCAGCTGCACGCGCATGCCGATGCGCACCTCGTCGTGCGGGATGCCCTCGATGTTGGACAGAGTGCGCACGCCCTCGTCGAGTTCGACGAGCGCGACCGCGTAGGGCATGTCGAACGCCGCGAACTTCGGGTAGTGCATCGTGACGTGCGAGTAGATCGTGCCGCCGCCGGCCGCCTCGATCGTGTCCCATTCCAGGGACGCGCACTTGTTGCAGCCCGGACCGAACGGCAGGCGCAGCGTCTGGCAGTTGGTGCAGCGCTGGATGAGGAGCTTGCCCTCGTCGATGCCGTCCCAGAAGGCCTGGTTGTCGCGGTTGACGACGCGGCGCGGGCGCGGCGGGCGCTTCGCCTCCTTGGCCTTCTTCTTGTGCGGCGTGTAGCGCAGGATGCGGAAGCGGTGGGTGCCGACCAGCTCCCGTTCGTCGCCGTCGCGCACGAAGAGGTTCATCAGCGTGGTGATGAAGTGGCCGGTGCCCAGGCCGGTGGTCTTCTCCTCCGACACCGTCTCGATGAGCTGGTCGAACTCGACGACCTCGCCCAGCCGCAGCGGGCGGACGTACTCCTGCTCGCAGTTGGTGGCCACGACGGAGCCGAAGCCGGCCTCGACCACGAGGTCGTACAGCTTCTGCACGGGGCTGTCCGGGTTGGCGACCGCGGGCTGGAGGCCGCGCATCGTCCACACCTGGAGCATGGTCGCGGGGGCGACGATGCCGCCGAAGTGGGTGTCCTTGGCGAAGTCCGCGTCCGTGTACACGGGGTTGGTGTCGCCCATGGTCTCGGCCCAGTGCCGGATCATCGGCCCGTTCACCGGGTCGAGCGCGACGACGCCCGACTCCGAGTGGACGCCTTCGAACTCCTTGAGGCGCGCGAGGAGCGCCGCCTTGGCCTCGCCGTCTGCCGCCTCGGCCGTGTTGGCCGCTGTGTTGACCGTCACCGCTTCACCTTCGTCATCCCGAGCCGCACCATGGCGACGATCTCGCGCTGGACCTCACTGACGCCGCCACCGAACGTGTTGATCTGCGCCCGGCGGTTCATCGCCTCCAGGTGGCCGCCGCTGAACGCGCCCGGCGCCTTGGGGCGCAGCAGGGCGTCCGGACCGACGATCTCCATGAGGTTCCGGTACACCTCGATGGCGCCCTCGGTACCGAAGAACTTGACCCCGGAGGCGTCACCGGCGTTGAGGGTGTTGTTGCCGACGTCGTGCACGAGGCGCCAGCTGAACATGCGCACCGCGGACAGGCGCGCGTACGTCTCCGCCAGCTTCAGCTGCACCCACGGCTGGTCGATGACCCGTACGCCGTCCTCGACCTCGGTCTCCCGCGCCCACTCCAGGACCTCGTCGAAGAAGTCCTCGGCCTGCATGCCGAGTGCGGCCAGGGCCACCCGCTCGTGGTTGAGCTGGTTGGTGATGAGGTTCCAGCCGCGGTTCTCCTCGTACACGAGGTTCGAGTACGGCACGCGGATGTTGTCGTAGTACGTCGCCGTCGTCGCCATGCCGCCGACCGTCACGATCGGGGTCCAGGAGAAGCCGGGGTCGTTGGTCGGCACCAGGATCATCGTGATGCCCTTGTGCTTGGGCGCCTCGGTGTCGGTGCGGCAGGCGAGCCAGATCCAGTCCGCGCCCTGCGCGGTGCTGGTGAAGATCTTCTGGCCGTTGATCACCCACTCGTCGCCCTCGCGGACCGCCTTGGTCTGCAACGACGCGAGGTCGGTGCCGGCGGACGGCTCGCTGTAGCCGATGGCGAAGATGATCTCGCCGGACACGATCTTCGGCAGGAAGTACTTCTTCTGCTCCTCGCTGCCGTACTTGATCAGCGTGGGGCCGACGGTGTTGAGCGTCACCATCGATACGGGCGCCCCGGCGCGGTACGCCTCGTCGAAGAAGATGAACTGCATCTCCGGGCCCTTGCCCTGGCCGCCGTACTCGACCGGCCAGCCGATGCCCAGCCAGCCGTCCGAGCCCAGCTGCCGCCGGACCCGCTGCGTCGTCTCGCCGCCCGCCTCCCCCTCTGCTTCGAGGGCTGCCCGGACGTCCGGGGTGATCACGCGGGCGAAGTACTCCCGCAGCTCGGCGCGCAGGGCTTCCTGCGCGGGTGTTGGGGCGAGATGCACGTCATCGGCTCCTATTACGCAGGTACTTGGCAGAGTCGAATTTCTCCCATACGAAAGAGCTTGTCAATATCAAGCATCTTGGGACGCCGAGACGGCCGCCGTCTCGGACTGCGGGTGAGCGTATGGCGGCTTAGCGTGGTTTGTATGGATACCGATCGGCCGTACGAGCCGCCGGACCCCGGGGCGTCCGCGACTCCGGAGCCCCCGCACGCCCCACCGCCCACTCCGCCGCCCGGCCAGACGCCCGGCCAGGCCCCCGGTCAGCCGCCGGTGGCGCCCTCGTCGTCCGGGCCGGCCCCGGGGCAGGCACCCGTCCCGCCGCCGCCCCCGCCCGGCGGCACGGGCTCGACCGCCGCCGGCCCCGCCGGCCCCGGAGCGGCCCCACCACCGCCGCCCGGACCTGCCGGGCCGCCCGCCGCGGCGTACGCGAAGCCCGGCCGTGCCTTCAACCTGGCCGAGGACTGGCCCGCGCTCGCGGTGATGCTCAGCGGCATGGTCGCGGTCGGGATGATGTTCCCGGACTGGTCGATCAGCAAGCTGTTCCGGCAGGAACAAGGGGTCAACGGCTTCAACCGCGACCTGCTGCCCGCCGCGCCGATCATGCTGGTGATCCTGTTGGCCGCCGTCGTGGTGATCGCCGGCTACTCGCTGCTGGTCCACCGGCCGAGGCTCCTGGTCCTTGCCGCGGTGCCCGCCTTCACGGCGCTGATGGTGATCATCGTGATGATGACCACGCTCAGCGAGATCGGGGACAGCATCCTCGGCTCGATCCCCGGCGGCTCGTTCGAGCTCGGCGTCGGGGCCTATCTGTGCCTCGTCTTCACCCTCATCGCGCTGTGCCTGAGCCTGTTCCCGCTCATGGCGATGCTCCGGCAGCCGGTCGTCCCGGCCGCCCCGCCCAGACCGCCGGCGCCGCACACACCGCAGGGACCGCAGACGCCGCACACCGAGAGCGAGTGGAGCGCGTCCGGGCCGGCGACTCCGTCCGCGGCGCCGCAGCGCCCCGGCGACGAGTCGTCACGCGACCGGTGACGCGCCGATCGTGGCGGTGAGGTCGGGGGTCAGCGCGTACGGCCGCTCGTCGGGCAGCAGCGCCGACGCCGCCGCGAGGTCGCCGGACCTGACCAGGTCGTGCATCTCGTGCGCCAGCGGGGTGACGTCGCGGACCGAGACCAGCCACTCGTCGGCGTAGGCCCGCGTCGCCCAGCCGGCCAGGCCGAGTTGGAGCGACCGGTGGGCCAGCGGCCGCAGGTGGAGGTCGCGCTCGGGGTCCCACTGCACGCGCACGGTGGTGGCGTGCAGCCGTCGGCCCCATGTGTCGCGGTCCGGGTAGACCTTCCGGTCGAAGTGGCTCAGGCACGCCCCGGCGAGCGCGGCCTCGAAGCCCTCGCGGGTGATCTCCAGGGCGAGCACGTGCTCCTGGAGCTTCTTCGCGGCCCAGCCGCAGCGGTACATCATCCACAGGAAGCTGGGCTTGACCCAGGTCATCCGCTCCCGGCTCCAGGTGTCCGGAAACCGGCCCTCGCGCGCCGCGAAGGACGCGATCTGCGGCTTGTACGCCTGATACACCGTCACCGTCTCGGCGGTGTGCAGGGCGCGGATTCGGCGGTTCGTCGGGGCGTCGTCCGCGGTGGTCCCGCGGTCCGCCGTGGTCTCCTCATTGCTCTTCATGTCCCGGGCAGTGTGCCGGGGACGCCGCCACCCCGACCACGGAATTACCGCACGAACGCATGATTCAGGCCGCGCGCCCTTGTTGTGCGCCCCTCGCACCGGCCATGCTCGATGCTCCGGGACACGACCGGTCCGGAGCACGACCACGCAGCGCGGGGGTGGGAACCGTGCCCGATTCATGTCCGCCGCACGACTGGGTCGACTGGAGCGGCAAGAAGCGGTGCCGCCTGTGCGGGGCCACCATGCAACCGCTGCGGCCCGCGCCCCCGCCACCCGGCGGCGACGACCGCGACACAACGTCGGGCAGGGGAGGTGCCGGCGGCTCGCGCTGGCGCAGACGGAGCAGTGGCCGCCCAGGCGGCCGGCGATGACACTCCGGGTCCCTCCGCCCCCGCCGGGATTCCAGACCGCGCCGCGCATCCCGTGGCCGGATCTGCACCCCGAGGTTCGCGCGTGCGTCGAGGAGACCGTCGGGGCCGTGGGCGACTCGGCCACCGTATGGGCCGGGTACAGCTGCGACTTCGCCTCCGCGCTCGGCACCTCGTCGGGGAGCTTCTTCGTCAAGGGGGTGCGCCACGGGCATCCGGCGGTCGCGCAACAGTACGTCGAGGCCACCGTGGCGCCGTACGTCACCGAGTTGTCGCCACGTCTGCTGCGGCACATAAGCACGTGCGGCTGGGACGTCCTGGTGTTCGAGTACGTCGAGGCGCGGCACGCCGACCTGTCCCCCGGCTCGGCCGATCTGCCGTGCGTGGCCGACGCGTTGCGGCGCCTGACCACGCTCCCGCCGCCGGACGGAGACGTACCGCTCGAACGGGTCTCCGACCGCTGGGCCGACTACCTCGACGCGACCGCGCTGCGGCTGCTCGACGGCGAGAGCCTGCTGCACACCGACCTGAATCCGCACAACCTGCTGTCCTGCGGCAAGCGGGCGTACGTCGTCGACTGGGCCACCGCCGCGCGCGGGCCCGCGTGGCTGGATGTCGCCCACGCCGTGCTGCGGCTCATGGAACACGGCCACACCGCGGCGGACGCGGAGGCGTGGGCGCGCCAGGTGCCGTGCTGGTCCGAGGTGTCCGCGGCCGAGATCGACGCGCTCGTCACCGCGCACGTCCGCGCGTGGTGGGCACTCGCCGAGCCGGACGACGCCCGGCGCTGCTCGGCCCGCCTGATCGCGCTCGGCGGTGTCAACCGCGCCCGATAAAGCCGAACAACGCCGGGCGGCGCCGGACAACGCCGACGCCGCCCACGTGCGACCGGATCACGCGCCCGCTCAGGGCATGTGCTTGAGGATCACGAACTTGTTCGCGAAGACGATCTCGTAGACCGCGCCGCCGTGCCGGTCGGCGGCCTCCTGCACCAACCGGTCGCGGGACTCCTGGTCCCACACCTCCGGTTCGCCGACCGCGATGTAGTCCGGCACCACGCCGCCGGTCGCGCCGATCCAGAACACCTGGGCGCGCGACGGAAGCTGCGAGATGAGCCCGAGGTCGGTCTCGACCGTGGACCCCTCGGCGACCTTGGCGACGGCCGCGTTGGCGGCGGGCAGCCGAGGCGGTGTCTTGTACTCCTCGGGCTCGATGAGCCGCGACGCCGGCAGGAAGGCGCACAGTGCGAGCGACGCGCCCGCAACGGCGGCGGGCAGGTTGCGCGCGTACGTCCGCAGCCACGGCCGCGGCGAGTCCCCCGCCCGTTTGATGCCGTCCACCAGCGCGACGAAGACGATCGGCATCAGCACCGCGTTGTAGTGCCAGTCCTGGCCCCAGTGGTTCGGGGTGTCGGAAAGCAGCCGCCACGCGAGCGTCGGAGCCGCGATGACCGCGACCGGCGAGCGCAGCGCGAGGAAGCCGGCCGCGCCGAACACCCACAGCAGTGTCTTGACCTTGACGAACGGCCACACCAGGTCCTTGGGGAAGCCCCCGAAGATCCCGAAGAGCGAACCGCCGCCCGCGCTCTTGCCCTGGTCGTACACGCCGTCCGGATTCAACGCCGGAATGAGGACGTACACGGTCAGCGCCATCGCCGCGGCACCCGCGACCATCATCACCGCGCCCAGGCGCCACTGCCGCTGGGTCAGCAGGTAGATGCCGACCGCCCCGACCGTCAGCGCGAGGTCCTCCTTGACCAGCAGCAGCGGAAGGCACCACAGGATCGCGGCGAGCCAGCGCCGCAGCAGCAGCTTCTCCAGCGTGAAGGCGATGAGCGGGACCGCGAAGGCGATCTCGTGGAAGTCGAACTCGACGGCCCGCTGGATCCCCCAGGACAGGCCGTACGCCACACCGACCGCGACACCGCGCGCCTCGCCGAGGACCCGGATGGCGATACGCGTCACGGGGACGACCGAGACCGCGAACAGCAGGGCCTGGGCGAGCAGCAGCGTCACCGGCGACGGGAAGACCCGATACAGCGGTGCGAGCGTCGCGAGGATCGGGCTGAAGTGGTCGCCGAGCTGGTTCATGCCCGGCTGCCGCACGTCCACGATCGGGGCGCCGAAGTGCGCGTACCCCTTGACCGCCTGCTCGAAGATCGCAAGGTCCCACGACGGGTTCTCGACCTTGCGGAAGCGGAGCAGCGATATCAGCGTGTAAGCGCCGAAGAACATGGTCGCCAAGAGGTACGGCACCGGCTGGACGATGATGTCCCGAGGCGGGCGGGACGTGTCGGTCTCGCGCTGCCTCGGGATGGTCAGGGTTCCGATCCGCAACTGCTGCACACACGTTTGTCTCTTACGAGGGCGGCACTTGTCCACTTGGCCCGGATGACTGTTACCCGCCGGACGCGTTTCGCCTGCGGAAATAGGTCCAGCTCGTCTCGTTGGGCGCGGACCACTCCTCAGGGGACCGGGCGAAGGCCGGGTTCTGCGCCGCGACGTACTTGCGCAGGTGCTCAGGCAGGTGGTCGTAGCCGCCCAGCTTGGTGCCGTGGCAGTGGAAGACGAGCCCGCCGGGCCGGTCGCCCATGCGCATCCACGGCAGCCACGGCGACAGCCGCGTCCAGGAGAAGTGGCACGGGACCGAGGGCAGGTCGGGGCGGTCCAGGTCGGTCCTGCGCGCGAAGAACTGGAACAGCTCGGCCGCGCGGTAGACGTCGTCCGCGGAGTTCTCCGGGTACTGCGCGACCGGCAGCGGCGACGGGTACGCCAGCAGGATGTCCTGGCCCCACATGACGTCGTCGCCGAGCTCGGTCACCAGGGCCCGCCACGGCCCGCGCGGTCCGTCGAGCAGGAAGTCCATGTTCACCGGGTCGTTCCAGATGTGCAGCACTTCGCAGTCGTCGCCGGTGACCGGGTTGGCCCAGCCCTCCAGGATCTCGCCGGTGCGCGGGTCCTGGTAGAACGCCGCCTCGCGGGCCAGGAAGCGGTGGCCGCCCTCGACCGCCACGGTCCGCCCGACGTTGAAGCCCTCGAAGCGGAACAGGTGCCGGAAGTTCTCGCCGGGAGCCTGGGCGTGCACGTTGCCCGTCCACCACACGACGGTGTCCTCGGGCCCGAGGCTCGCTCTGGCGCGCACGAACGCGCGCAGGTTCTCGGCCGGTTCGGCGAGGTCGGGCCGGGTCGCTTCGGGTTCTTCGCGGTCGTGCGGCACAGGGCACCTCCGTGCGATCGGCGTACCTGCGAAGCGTAGTCGGCCGTTGTGCGCCGCTGTGCGCCATTGCGCGGCTTTGCGGAACGGTGTTTCCATTCATCTCGGGAGCACGAACAGGGCATGGCGAACGCCTCGGGAGGCGACCGCAATGACGCTGTACGGCGGTGGGGCCGCGCTCAACATGGCGAACGGCGTACGCGAGTTCGCCCGTTCCGGACCGGACCGCCCCGCGGTGCTCGACGGAGACCGGACCCTGACGTACCGCGCCCTGGACGACCGCGCGAACCGCCTAGCGTGCGCGCTGCTCGACTGCGGCCTCGCACCCGGCGACCCCGTGGCCGTACTGCTGCCGAACTGCCTGGAGTTCCCCGAGGTGGCGACCGGCCTCGCGCGGGCGGGTCTGCCGATGGTGCCGCTCAACCCCCGGCAGACCGCGCCGGAAAGCGACTGGATCGTCCGCCACTCCGGGGCGCGGGCGCTGATCCTGGACGACGCGCTGGCCGACGTCGTGGCCGGCGTGCCGGTCGAGTTCGTCCTGTCGATGCGCGGCACGTCGACGGGACCGGACTACGAGAGCGCGCTGCGCACCGCCCGCGCGGTCGACCCGCACGTGCCGGTCGGCGACCTGGACGTGTTCGGGATCCAGTACACCTCGGGAACGACCGGGAACCCCAGGGGAGTTCTGATCACCCACCGGAGCCGGGTGCTCCAGGCGTACCTGGCCGCGCTCGAATGGGGGCTCGGCTCGGGGCGTACCAGCGTCGCGGTGGCACCGATGTACCACGGCGCGGGCCTCCTGTTCGGCTACGCCCCCGTCCTGACCGGCGGCACGGTGGCCATGCTGCCGCGCTGGGACCCCGAGCGGCTGCTCGCAACCGTCGAACAGGTCGGCGCGCAATCGGTGTTCCTGGTGCCCACCCACGCGCAGACCATCCGTGCGCTCGGCGAGGACGCACTCGCCCGACACGACCTCGGCACGCTGGACACGCTCTACTTCAACGCGGCTGCGCTGCCCGTCGCGCTCAAGCGGTGGGTGATGGCGGCCTTCCCGCGCTGCGGCGTGCACGAGCTGTACGGCTCCACCGAGGCCGGCGTCGTCACCAACCTCCGCCCGCGGCACGCGGCCGACAAGTGGGGGTCCGTCGGCCACCCCTGGTACATGACCGAGGTTCGGCTCGTCGACGACGCGGGCCGCCCGGTCGGACCGGGCGAGCCGGGCGAGCTGTTCAGCCGCTCGCCGTTCCTGATGAAGGGCTACCTGGGCGACGCCGCGGCCACCGCCGCGTGCACCACCGAGGACGGGTTCCTGACCTGCGGCGACGTGGCGGTCGCCGACGAGGAGGGCTTCCTGTCCATCGTCGACCGCAAGAAGGACGTGATCATCTCGGGCGGCGTCAACATCTACCCCCGGGAGATCGAGGAGGCGGTCGCCTGCCACGCCTCGGTCCTGGAGGCGGCGGTGACCGGCGCGCCCGACGAGACGTGGGGTGAGCGGGTCGTCGCGTACATCGTCCTGCGCCCTGGCACCACGCTGGACGCGGCGGAACTCGACGCGTTCCTGCGGCCGCGCATCGCAAGGCACAAGCTGCCGCGCGAGATCCGCCTGATCGACGCTCTACCGCGCAACGCGGCCGGCAAGGTCCTCAAGCGCGCATTGCACACGTGCTGAGCCCCCGTGCGGGCCCCGTTGCCGGTACGGTCGGTCTCGCTCTCGGGGGAAATAGGTCGGGGACGGCATGTCGAGGGAGAGCGCATGGCGTACATCGACGGGTACCGCTTGGCCGCGTCGCGCGTCCTGGACCTCGCACAGCCGATGCGGAAGGGCATGCCGCAGTCGGCGAACCACCCGCCCTTCCGCATGGCGCTGGAGCGCAGGCACGGCGACTACGTCCGCACGGACGGAGGCTCGGCGGCGAACGAGGTCATCGTCACCGGCGGCCACGTCGGCACGCACGTGGACGCGCTGGGCCACGTCTCGCAGGACGGCCTCGTCCACGGCGGACTGGCCGCCGCCGACGTCCAGAACCACCAAGGGCTGTCGGCGCTGGGCATCGACACCTTCCCGCCCTACGTCGGCCGCGCGGTCGTCCTCGACATCCCGCGCCTGTACGGCGTCCAGATCCTGCCGCCGGGCTACGAGATCACCGCCGACGACCTGTCGCGCGCCGAAGGCCTGGCGGGCTCAGATGTACGCCCCGGGCAGGCCGTCCTCATCGGCACCGGCTGGTCGCGGCTGTGGGACCAGTACGACGTCTTCACCGGCATGCGCGAGGGCGTACCCGGCCCGGGCGCGGACGCGGCCCGCTGGCTCGCGTCCCGCCGCGTGCGCGTGGTCGGCGGCGAGACCCTGGCCTTCGAACGCATCGGCCCGGGACTGGGCCACAGCACCCTGCCCGTGCACCGCATCCTGCTGGTCGAGTCCGGCATCAACATCGTCGAGACGATGCGCCTGCACGAACTCCTCGACACCGGCCTGGGCGAGTGCCTCCTGATCCTCGCCCCACTCCCCATCGTCGGCGCAACAGGAGCCCCGGTACGCCCCCTGGCCATCGTGCCCCAGTAGCCGGCGCCCGACCCGCGCCCTACTCGTACGCGACCACGGTCGCTCCCCGGCCCTCGTTGGAAGGCCCGTTGACGTCGCAGATCTTCACCGGAGCCGCGTTGGGGGTGTCCAGGTCCAGCCGGTAGAGGGCCGGCACGGAGGACGTACTGCCGTTCCCGGACAGGAACACCACGCTCTTGCCGTCCGGCGAAAGCATCGCGCCCTGACTGGTACGGGAGTTGGCCGGCAGCAGGTCCTCCACCGCCGTCACGGCGTCGAAGTCGTCCGAGAACGTGATCTGCACCAGCCGGGTGTCGGTGGCGCAGACGTGGACGGTGTCGCTGCGCCAGAAGCGCGGCATGCAGCCGTCGGGGACGTCGCCGCTCCCGGGCAGCACGGTTTCGTTGTGATAGCCGGGTTGGCCGGCCTTGCCGGCGACTTCGGGGTCCTCGCCCGGCAGGGACACCCGGAGGTCGGAGACGTCGTCCCAGTTGGCCGCCGCGGTCGCCGAGGGGTTGACCGACGTGGCGCTCACCTGCACTCCGTTGCCACCCAGGGGTGTCCACAGCTTGTCGCCGCCGAAGACGAACCCGGGGTACCGCTGCTCGGTCGTGGCGGCCTCGACCGCGGTACCCGGGTCGGTGCCCGCCTCCCGGGAGACGATCCGCCCACCTCCCTTGGGCTGGTACCAGAGGGTGTTGGTGCCGGGCTTGAACAGCGGCTCGATGTCGTTCGGCGCGTCGCTGAACGCGTCCTGGTCCGGCGGCGGTCCGGCGGCTTTGCCGGTACGCAGGTCGAAGGCGTCGGCCTGGCTTCCTCCCCCGAAGCCGGGTGCGGTGCCGGCGACCAGCGTGTAGTCCGCGTTGAAGAGCTGGCGAACCTGCTGCTGCGAGCGGCGTATCGAGCTGGACTTGCAGAGGTGTTCGGGTCGGCCGCCGGCCGGGCTGAAGGCAAGCTGCCGCTGCTCGACGACCCGGCCCGTGCTGAGCGAGTACGACGCGATCGACGCCACGGCCCCGTCAACCTCGGTCCGGCACCAGATGAGTGTCACCGTGCCGCGGCCGAACAGCTGCCCGGCACCGGGCGCCGACGGGGCCGACCCGCTCCGGTCTCCCGGGTCGGCCGGGGCGACCGGTCCGACGCCCGGCAGTGCGCCACCGCCGTCGCTGCACCCGGTGAGCATGATCGCCACCGCGGCAAGTGCGCCCGATATACCGCGACTCAGCAATTTCACAATGACCCCCGTCATGATCAGCCTCACCGCGGAGGCTAGCAGCCGCCCAACCGGGTCAGCCGGTTTTGACGGCGACGATGCGGGTGCCGGGGGCGAACTCGCCGCGGTGCGCGGCTGCGAAAAGGCCGTACAGCATCTTGCCGACGTAGATCTCGTCCGGCGCGATGCCGTGGCGCCGCGCGAAGTCGGCGAGGAAGACGGTGAGTTCGGGGGTCGTACGGGCGTACCCGCCGCAGTGCGCGGAGCCGTCGACGCGCCAGCTACCGCGCGTCTCGCCGTACGTCTGCCGCTGCAACTCCGCGACCTCGCGCGCGAGGAAGTCCCCTTTGAGGACCGCGAACCCGACCGCGGCCTTGTCGGACGGCAACCCGGCGGCGATCCCGGCCAGCGTGCCGCCGGTCCCGCACGCGACCGCGACCACGTCGTACGGGACGTCGATCTCGGACGGCAGTTCGGCGCATCCGCGCACCGCCGCCGGGTTGCTGCCGCCTTCCGGGATCGCGAAGAAGTCGCCGTACTCCTGGCGCAGTTCGTCGAGGTACGCCGACTCCGCCCGCCGCCGGTACGCCGCCCGGTCCTCGAACACGAGCCGCATCCCCCGCTCGACGGCGTAGGCCAGCGACGGGTTCAACGGCTTGCCGGCCAACTCGTCGCCGCGGATGACACCGATCGTCGCGAACCCGTGCAGCGCCCCGGCCGCGGCGGTGGCGCGGATGTGGTTCGAGTACGCCCCGCCGAAGGTGAGCAGGGTGCGGTGCCCGCTCTCGCGGGCCTCGACGAGGTTGTACTTGAGCTTGCGGAACTTGTTGCCGGGCAGCTCGGGATGGACGAGGTCGTCCCGCATGATCCACAGCCGGAGCCCGCGGGACGCGAACCGTTCGTCGTTCAGCTCGTGCAGTGCGGACACTTGATCGCCGAGAGGAAGGCCGGCCAGGAGCGGTTGGGAACGGTGAGGTTGCCTCGACCGCCGTCCTTCGTGTCACGGACACCGGTCACCGAGGCACATGCCGCGACCTCGACGCACTCGGACGCCTCCGCGTTGCCGGAGTAGGACGACGTCCGCCATGCAAATTCGTTGTCGATCACAGTTCTCGAAGCCTAGCTTGAATCGTGGAGAGCGACTCCTCCGGCGACAATGCGAGTGCCTTCAGGCGCGCCGCCTCTCTCTTGTGACGCCGGACATCGTGGGGCAGATGGTAGGCGTTCATGCCGCCTGCGTGTTCGGTATAGACGACGCTGGTGGCATTCGCCTCGAAGTCGAAGATGATCACACCACCAAGGGTCAGAACCTTCTCGACCGTCAACGGCACACGACCTGGATGGTGACGTTTCCACGCTCGCAGAGCGCGATGATGTGCTCAAGCTGCTTGAGCACATCCACACCGCCGGTAGGACGCGGCACGGCAAGGAGGTCTACTTCGCCTTGCACCTCGACAACTGACCGAACCGTGCGGACGTACGGGCGGGACTGCGGCGGCGCCTGAGCGTGTGGAGCGGGGACATAGAGCCCACATCCTTCACCGGCAAGACACGAACACGACTTTCCCGGCAAGGCAGTTCGGTTCGCGGCAAGCATATGATCGACTTTCGCCGCTTTGTCGCCCGCGTCGACGGAAGGTTGATGGCACGCAAAGGGAAAGGCCCTTCCCTGCCCGCCCGGTTCATTCCGGTACGGGAGATCGGGCGCGGCGCGACAGGTGGCGTCTGGGCGGCGTACGACCAGGTCCGCGGGCATGTGGTCGCGGTCAAGCTGCCGGGCGGCAGGTCCTACGAGGAGATGGCGCGGTTCGCCCAGGAGGGGCGGCTGCTGTCCGGGCTGCGGCATCCGAACATCGTGCGCGCGTTCGACTTCGAGACGGCACCGGGCGAGGCGTACCTGTCGATGGAGGCCGTGCAGGGGTCGACGGTGGCCGAACTCCTGGAAAGCCAGCAGCCGTTCACGCCGGAGCGGACGGCCTTCATCGGGGCGCAACTGGCGTCCGCGCTCAAGACCGTGCACGACGCGGGCTGGATCCACCGGGACATCGACACCGGCAACGTGCTGATCGAACCCGGCGACCGGCCGAAGCTGATCGACTTCGGCGTCGCCGCGCCCATCGACACGCGCGAGCCGGACCTCTCCCCCAGGGAGTACACGCCGGGGTACGCGGCACCCGAACGCGTCCCGTCCGAACTCGGCGGGATGGCCCACGGCGGACCCGCCACCGACCTCTACTCACTCGGCGTCGTGATGCACGAAATGGCCACCGGGCGTCCGGTGTTCCCCGGACGCGCCAGGCGGCGGCTGGCACGGCAGCAGCGCGAGGTCCCGCCCAGGCTGAGCCAGGTCGTTCCTGACACTCCTCGTGAGCTGAGCGACGTCGTGGCGCAACTCCTGTCCCGGGAGTACGCCCGACGGCCGCAGTCCGCGGACGAGGTTCTGGAACGGCTGTCCGCGGTCGTCGATCGCCCCGAATCCAAGCCCGAGCACGAGCGCGGGCCCGGGCTCGGACTCGGGCGGGGGCCGGGACCCGCGCCCGAGAGCAGGCGCGCTGATGCCTCCGCTCCCGAGGCGGCGCGCCATGAGCGGGGCGAGTCCGGTGACTCGCCCCGCCCGGAGGCGCGCAGCGATGCGCTGCCGGGGAAAGAACCACGGGACTTTCCGGGCGTCATCGGTCTCACCCGGGTCGACGGCAACCTCGTACAGGGTCCGCACCCCGATACCTCCGCGCCGCGCGAGCGGGGGCAGGCGCAGGCGCAGGGACAGACGCAGAGACCGGGCCACGCGCAGGAATCCGCGTACGGCGTCGATCGCCCGCGCCGGGAGTCCCGCGTACGACCCCCGGCGCCGGGGACGGACCACTCACGAGAACTCGAGCGCTGACCGGGTCGCCCTGCCGGACCTGCCGGACCTGCCGGACCGAAGCCCTGCCCTACGGCTGGAGCCCGCGGAGCTTGTTCGGGTTGAGGGCCATGCGGATCGCGGCGATGCGGCCGTCCGGGGACGCGTCGAAGTTGATCGCGCCGACGTTCGTGCCGCCGAGCGTGAGGAGCAGGCCGGCCTCGCCGTTGATGTCGGCGATGTGCATCTCGACGCCCTGCACGTCCGGCTTGGCGAGCACGCCGAGCAGCCAGCGGGCGACGTGATCCGGGCCGTGCAGCGGGCGGCGCGCGGCGGTGACGACGCCGCCACCGTCGGACCACGTGGTCACGTCGGGGGCGAGCAGCGCGAGCACGCCGTTGAGATCGCCGCCCGCGCACGCCTCGCGGAACTTCTCGGCGATCTCCCGCTGTGCGGCGGCGTCCGCGGTGAAGCGCGGACGGCGGGCCTGCACGTGCTCACGGGCGCGGTGCGCCTGCTGCCGGACCGTCGCCTCGGACTTGCCGATGACCTCGGCGATCTCGGCGTGCGAGTAGCCGAAGACCTCGCGCAGCATGAAGACCGCGCGCTCGGTCGGGGTCAGGGTCTCCAGCACGACCAGCACCGCCATGGAGACGGTGTCCGCCAACTCGGCCTCCTCGGCGACGTCGGGCGAGGTGAGGATCGGCTCGGGGAGCCACGGCCCGACGTACGCCTCGCGCGCCACCTGCGCCGACTTGAGGCGGTTGAGGCTGAGGTTGGTGACCGTGCGCACGAGGTAGGCCTTGGGGTGGTCGACCGCGGACCGGTCGGCCTGGTTCCACTTGAGCCACGCGTCCTGCACGATGTCCTCGGCGTCGGCCACGCTGCCGAGCATGCGGTACGCGGTGCCGAACAGCAGGCGCCGGTGCTCCTCGAAGACGTCGGTCATGGGCCTCACCGTCGCACCGGTGATCACGACGCGGCAAGGGCGCGCAGGCCCTCCGCGGAATCCGGGTACCGCGGCTCCCAGCCCAGTTCTTCCTTCGCCTTGGCGTTGGCCACCCGCATGCCGGCGGTGACCATCCGGTACGCGTACGACATGGGCCGCATCATCAGCGCCGGGACCCGCATCGGCCGCGGCGTCCCGAACACCTCGGCGACCTCGCGCACGTGGGCGCCGAAGCCCGTCGGCACGTCGTCCACGATGTTGTACGCCTCCCCCGCCCTACCGCCCTCGACCGCCAGCGCGACGGCCTCGCCGGCGTCCACGAGGTTCACCCACGGCAGCACGCGCCCGTGGTCGTTGACGGCCGGCAGTTTCTTGTCGCGCAGCAGCCGCACGATGCCCTCGGTGCCGCCCGGCCCGTAGAAGAGCCCGAAACGCAGGGCGATTCCCTCGATGCCCTGGGTGCCGAGCATCATGCTCTCCTTCACGCGCATGGCCTCGATGTGCCGGGCCACGCCCCGGTCGCCGGCCGCGCCGAAGGGGTCGTCCTCGGTGACGACGTGGTCGCCGAAGTCGCGGTAGCCGTACCCGAAGACCATCGACTCGGCGATCACCCGGCGGGCGCCGAGTTCCTGTGCGGCCTCCATCAGGTTGCGTGTGCCCAGGATGCGCAGGTCGTCGGTCGCGAACATGTCCTTGTGGCGCATGGGCGCCTCGCGCAGCGCGGTGGCCGCGTGCACCACCGCGTCCACCTCCAGGCCGTCGACAGCTCTCAGCAGTTGCTCGCGGTCCATCAGGTCGGCGGTCACGTCGGCGCCGGCGCCCCGGCCCAGCCCGATGACGTGGTACCCGGACCGGGTCAGGGCCTCGGCGATATGTCCTCCGAGGACCCCGCTCGCCCCTGCCAGCAGCACGTTCTTGGTGTCAGTCATGGCCATGGGACAAACACTCCCCTCCGAACGTGACACTTTCGACTGTGACCCGCGTCACACCACCTCCCGGGGTCGCGGAGGGATCTCCATCGATCTTTCAATCGGCAGTGTTCGTAACGGACTTCCCCCTTGGAGGTAGATCGGGCGGGGAGCACACTCCGAAGCGACGCACCGCACGGCGAGCGTGCCGCCGGCCGCTCAGCGGTGCGCGAAAGGGGGGACGTCCGTGGCCATCGGGATCATCGTGACGGCAGTTGTGCTGCTGCTCGCGGTCGTCATCGTGTTCAAGCTGATGTGGCGCGTCGCCGAGCCGAACGAGGCGCTGCTGATCTCCGGCTCGCGGCACCGCACGGAGGGCATCGGAGAAGGACTCGGGTTCCGCATCGTCACCGGACGCGGCACCCTCGTCCTGCCCGGGGTGCAGGCGGTACGCAAGCTCTCGCTCGACCTCAACGCCGCCGACCTCGCCGTCGAATGCGTCACGCAGCAGGGCATCCCGGTGCACCTGCGCGGCGTGGTGATATTCAAGGTGGGCGACGACTACATCTCGATCGCCAACGCCGCGCGCCGGTTCCTCGACCAGCAGACGAAGATGGTCGACCGGGTGCACAACGTCTTTGCCGGACACCTGCGTTCGATCGTCGGCGGGCTGACCGTCGAGGACCTGATCCGGGAACGCGAGAAGCTCACCGAGCAGACGCGCGCGTCGTCGGGTGCCGAGATGGAGAAGCTCGGGCTCATCATCGACTCGCTCCAGATCCAGGAGATCCTGGACCCCACCGGCTACATCGAGAACCTGGCCCGCCCGCACGCCGCCGCCGTGCAGCGGGACGCCCGCATCGCGCAGGCGCTCGCGGACCGCATGGCGACGGAGGCCGAGCAGGAGGCGGAAGCGCGCAAGGCCGAGGCGACGCGCGACAGTTGGCTGCAACGTACGGGCTACCAGGCCGAGATGGACAAGGCCGCGGCCGAGTCCAAGCAGGCCGGCCCGCTCGCGGACGCCGCGGCGCGCCAGCAGGTAATCGTGCAGGAGACCCGGGCCGCCGAGTTGGAGGCGCAGCGGCGCGAGCAGCAGTTGCAGGTGGACGTACGCAAGCCCGCCGACGCGCAGGCGTACGAGACCCGTACCGTCGCCGAGGCCAAGCGCGACGCGCGCATCTCCGCCGCGCAGGCGGAGGCACGCGAGACAGAGCTCCAGGCGGCCGCCGAGGCGACCCGGGTACGCGCCGCCGCCGAGGCCGAGGCCGACGCGGCCAAGGTACGCGGCCTCGCGCAGGCCGAGGCGACCCGAGCCGTCGGCACCGCCGAGGCGGACGCCGACCAGGCGCGCGGCATGGCCGCCGCGGAGGCCGCGAAGGCCCTCGGTCTCGCGGAGGCCGCCGCGATCAAGGCCCGCGCGGAAGCGCTGCGCGACAACCAGGACGCGGTCATCGCCCAGCAGTTGGCGGAGAACTGGCCGGAGATCGTACGGGCGGGCGCCGAGGCGTTCGGCAACGTCGACCACATGGTGCTGCTGAACGGCGCGGACGGGATGTCGGACATGTTCGCCAAGGCGCTGACCATGGGCGGCACCGGGCTCGGGCTCGCGCGGCAGCTGTTGGCGTCGATGAACCCGGCCCAGGAGAACGGCGCCGCCGGACAGAAGAACGGCACGCCGGTCGCGCCGGTGAGGCTGGACACCGAAGGGGCGTGAGCGGGCGCGGGCTTGCGGGGAGATCTACGAGAGGTCTTTCGGGGAGCTCTGCGGTGGGTCCTGCTGTCGGTTCTGTGGTGGGTTCCGCGGTCGGTTCCGCGGCGAGGCCTGCGGAGGGTCGTCCTGCGGCGGGTCCTGAGGCGGGTCTTGTGGGGAGTCGGCGGTGCCGGCGGTCAGGCGTTCCAGGGCGACCACCGTCAGCAGCGCGGTGACCGACGAGATCACCAGGATCGGCATGAGGTCGACCGCCTCGCCGCCGAGGAGCGCGGCGGCCAGCACAATGCCGGTGACCGGCAGGCGGGTCGCCGCGACTCCGGACGCGCAGATGCCGGCCGCGAGCGCGGGGCCCATGCCGAACCCCGGCAGCGCACCGCACGCGATGCCGACGGCGGCACCGATCATGATGGCCGGGAAGATCGGTCCGCCGCGCAGGCTGCCCAACGCGATGCCCCACCCCAGGGTCTTGGCGGCGACCAGCGCGACGAGGGCCAGGACCGCCCATCCGCCGGGATCAGCCGCCAGCAGGCCGACGGTCGTCTGGCCGGACAACGCGGCCTCTTCGGGCGAGCGGTCGGTGGTCAGCGCGTACAGGGTGATGCAGACGCCGACGGCGATGGCACACGCGAAGATGCGCGGGCCGGACGACCTGGTCCAGCGCTCGCTGCGGCGGCCGATCGCGAGGCCCGCGGCAACCAGAAGGCCGACGAGGACGGCCATCGGGATGCCCCACAGGAAGTCGCCCGCGTCCGGCAGCCCCACGGACGGCTTCGTGGGCAGCGACAGCGCGCCGATCTCCAGCCCCGTCCAGTGCCCGAACCCGGTGAACACCAGGGCGCCCACCCCGCTCGCCAGCAGGCAGGGCAGAAGCAGGACAACGCGGGCCGAGCCGGCCAGCGCGACGCTTTCCAGGATCATGACCGCCGGGATCAGCGGACTGCCGAAGATGGTGGCGATTCCCGCGGTGGATCCCGCCGTACCCAGCACCGTGGCGGCCTGCGGATGCCTGGCCCGCCGGGCGGCGGGAAGTGCGAGCAGCGCGACCGCACTTCCCAGTGCCATGAGCGGAGCCTCCGGACCGAGCATCACACCGAGCGGCAGACACGCCAGAGCAGCGAGCGCGACGCCGGGGGCCTCACGCGGCGGCGTCGGCGCACCGCCGAGGCCGTGCACGGGCACATGGCCGCCCGCCCCGGGCAGTCGCGTGATGACGGGCACGGCCAGCAGTCCGGCGAGAGCGAGCGTGGGCAGGCCCCACCACCAGGGAGCGCGCGAGTAGCCGAGCGCGTCGGGCGCGGATTCCCAGATCCAGTGCTGGAGTTCGTGCACAAGGCTGACGAACCCGAACGCGACCAGCGAGACCGGGATGCCGACGAGCGCCGCGATGAGCAGCAGCCGCAGGACCGCGGGGTCGGTGAGGAGCCGTTGGAGCGGCATCGTCTGCTGCGGCTCGCTCATGTGTGGGGTCCGTCCGTCCGATCCACTGCCCGCCGCAGCGCGCCCGTGGCGGCAGTAAATCAGACATTCGACCTATTTCATCTTATTAACCGCTGGGTTCGGCAGCATGAGCCGCATCCTGCGGAACGAGCCCTGCCCTGCGGCGTGAGTCACCAGCGGTACGGGGCGGCGTGCTCGGGAGGCGTCAGCGTGAAACCTGGCGGTCGCGGGTGTTGCCGGCGCCTATGAGGGCGACGAAGCCGATGACGATCACAGAGCCGACGAGCAGTTTGACGATGAATCCCAGGAACGCGCCGATGATCCAGATCAGCAGCGCGCCGATCATGAGCAGTACGAGAACCGGTACGCCGATGCGCAGCCACGCGGGTACGGCACCCATGGCATCCCCCACACGAAGTCGCGGACGGTACGCCGAGGACGGTGGTCCGTCGGCCGGGCACTCGCTATCTGCCCGTGACCGGTGACGTCACACGTAGTGTGTGCGGTTCCCGCGCGGAGCGTCCTTCCCCGGCGGACGCGGACGGTTCGCGCGGCCGGTTGGGGAGCACGCGTTCAGGGCGGGTCGCCTCAGACCGGCCAGGCTTCGCGGCGCCAGGCCGCGTCCCAGAACATCCACTCGTAGCGCGACGTCGTCACGAAGTGCGCGATCACCTTGGCCCGCTCGGTGGCCGAGAGGTCGGCGCCGACCCGGTCGGTGAGGTCGAGCACCGCGCGTACCGTCGACTGGAACTCCTCGTCGCCGTACGTCGCGATCCAGCGCGCGAACAGCGGGTCCGGCGACGACTTCTCGAGCAGCGCCTCGCCCACGCGCGCGTAGATCCAGTAGCACGGGAGGACCGCGCCCAGGCCCTCGGCGAAGGAACCGCCGTAGGCGGTGGCCAGCAGGTAGCTCGTGTACGCGCGCGTCGTGGGCAACACCGGCTCGGCGGCCGCCTGCGCGGCGGAACTGCCGTACGCGGTCATGAACTCCGCGTGCATGGCCTGCTCGGCGGCGATCGCTCCGGCGGCGTCCGAGGCGAACTGGCGTACGGCGTCCTCGTCGGGCGCCTTCGCGGCGCACACCGCGAGTGCGCGCGCGTAGTCGCGCAGGTAGTGCGAGTCCTGGACGACGTAGTGCCGGAACGCCTCGGGCGGCAGCGAGCCGTCGGTCAGGCCCTGGAGGAAGGGGTGGGCCAGGATCTCCGCGTAGACGTCGTCGATCGCCGACCACAATTCGTCGCGGAACGCCACGGTTCTGCCCCTCTCTCGTTCGGCTCGCTGTAGTGCGTTGGGTGGTTCGGTTGTGCGGCTCGCCGGTCAGGCGTGCTGGTCTTCGGTTCACCCTAACCGGGGCCGATTGCGGTGCCTGGCGCGGGACCGGTTGCGGGACGGGGCCGGCTCACGACTCCGGCGGTGAGAAGAAGACGAGCACGCGCAAGGGCTCGGTGATCCGCTGGAAGCGGTGCTCGACTCCGGCCGGGACGAAGACCACGCTGCCGCGCGCGACGTCCGTCACCTCGGTCCCGACGGTGAGGGCGGCGCGGCCGCTGATGACGACGTACACCTCGTCCTGGCCGTGCGGCTTCTGGGTGTCGACCTCGCCGGGCTCCAGCGCGTACAGGCCCATCGAGAAGTGCCGCTCGTTGAGGAACCGCAGGTACGCACCCCGCTCCTGGGCCCGCTCCAGGTCGAGATCGTCGAGTCGGAACGCCTTCACTCCGGGTGTCTCCTCACGGACCGTGGCCCCCGCGGGACCGCTGCGTGCAGAAGATACGACACAGCCGGTCGGCTCGCCGCCCCTCTCCTCACAACAGATGGCCTGACCTGACACGATGCGGACATGAAGAGCCTCGTCATCAAGCTGATCGTCAACGCGGCGGCCATCTGGATCACCGCGGTGGTCGTGGACGGTGTGAACATCACGGGCGACTCGTGGGGCAACAAAGCCCTCACGGTGCTGTTCGTCGCGCTGATCTTCGGTGTCATCAACATCGTGATCAAGCCGATCGTGAAGTTGTTCTCGCTACCGTTGTTCATCCTCACGCTCGGGTTGATCACCTTTGTGATCAACGCCCTGATGTTGTGGCTGACCTCGTGGGTGTCCGGCAAGCTCGATCTGAGCTTCCACGTCGAAGGGTTCTGGCAGGCGCTGCTCGGTGCCCTGGTGATCTCGCTCGTCAGCTGGTTCCTCAACCTGGTTCTGGACCGCGACTGACGAGTCGGTTGGATGTTTCACGTGAAACTTCGCGCGGACGGGTGACGAAACCGGCGAAGGACCACAGTCAAGGAGCGACATGACCTCGGACGGGACGCGCGCCGTACATGCCGGACTTCCCACGGTTCACCCGGGAGGTCCGTTCGGGAACAACCCGGTATTCGCCAGTACGTTCCATATGAGCGGCGATCCGGAGGGTCCATACCAGTACGGGCGGTATGCGAATCCGACGTGGGTCGCACTCGAAGAGGCCGTCGGTGAACTCGAAGGTGCCGACGCCGCATCCACGGTGACCTTCGCCTCGGGCATGGCGGCCGTCTCGGGAGCGCTGCTCGCACTCGCGGAGCCGGGGGCCACGGTCGTCCTGCCGTCCGACGGGTACCCGGCCACACGCGCGGTCGGCGACCACCTGGCCGCGCGCGGAGTGACCGTGCGCGTGGCCCCGACCGCCGCCGACGCGCAGGCCACGGCCCTACGAGGGGCCGACTTGGTGTGGCTGGAGACGCCGTCCAACCCGGGCCTCGACGTGTGCGACATCGCCCGGCTGTGCGAACTGGCGCATGCCGAAGGCGCCTTGGTCGCCGTCGACAACACCCTCGCGACACCGCTCGGGCAGAACCCGCTGGCGCTGGGTGCGGATCTGTCCGTGGCCAGCGGCACCAAGGCCCTGACCGGGCACAGTGACATCCTGCTCGGTTACGTCGCCTGCGCGGACCGGGCCGTCGCCGACCGGGTGCGCGGCTGGCGCACGATGACCGGCGGCATTCCGGGTCCCATGGAGGCATGGCTCGCGCATCGCTCGCTGGCCACCCTCCACCTGCGCGTCGACCGACAGGCGGCCAACGCCCTCGCACTGGCGACGTGGCTGCGCGGTCGGGCCGAGGTCGGCGACGTACGCCATCCCGGTCTCGCCGACGACCAGGCGCACGCTGTCGCGTCACGGCAAATGCGCAGGTACGGCTGCGTGGTGGCGTTCACACTTCCGGGCCGCGAGCACGCCGAGCGCTTCCTCGACGCGCTGCGGCTGACGGCGGTCGCCACCAGCTTCGGGGCGACGCACAGCATGGCCGAGCGCCGCGGACGCTGGCCGGGCGACGATGTTCCGGCGGGCTTCATCCGCTTCTCCGTCGGATGCGAGGACACCGAGGACCTGATCGCCGACGTGGCTCAGGCGCTTGATGCCGCGCTCGCGCATCGTGCCTGACACGCAGCTGGGTACGGACGTCGGTACGGATCTCGACACGGACGACGGACCTCGATACGCACGTCGATACGGACGTTGCCCCGGGGGTCGATGCGGGGATCGATACGGGGGTCGACACCGGCGGTGACGGCTTGCTCGGCACGAATCGTGGCGCCCCGCGGGACTCCGGGCTTGACGCTGCGTTGGGCTCCGCTCGCGAGGCCGGGCCCAAGTTCACTCGCGGCTCCGCTCGTGACGTGGCGCGTGCCTCCGCGCCGGATTCCTCGGTCGATTCCGCACCCGACTCCGCGCCACCCGACTCCGCGCTTTGAGGACCCTCGAGGTCTCGTCCGGAAGGACGACGGCGATGGGTCCGGGGAGGACGGACGCTGGGGAAGTCAGACGCTGGGAAGGTCAGACGCTCGTGGCGCTGCCGCTGCGGGCGAGATGTCGGCGGCGTCGTACTTGGCGTCGAACGTGGCAGTGTTGAACCTGGCGGGGTTGAGCGTGGCACCGAGCCTGGCGCGGTTGAGCCTGGCGCGGTTGAGCCTGGACGTCGAACGAGGCGTCGAACGCGGTGGGCCTTCGTTGTTTCGGGTGGTCGGGCGTCGCGGTCGGCACCTTGGGGCGGCGGCGGACGTTCCCGAGGCAAGGAAGGGCGGGCAGGGCGGAGGTCATCGCAGGCCACCGAAGACCCGCCTTCGTCACAAGATCACGTCAACCCTCGACGGTTTCCGGTCATTACCCCAGGATCCGGTGCACAACGACTTGTTCACGCTCCCAGGCGCGTCAAGGATGACACTGGCCCCGTGCGGGGCCGACACTTCATGAGGGAGCAACACGCGTATCCCGCACCGGGGAACGCGCGGGTGGGGTTGAACGGCGAGGGGGGTCAGTGGATCTGACGTTGCTGCGCACGTTCCTTGCGGTGCACCGGGCGGGGTCCTTCACCCGCGCCGCGCACCTGCTCGACCTCTCGCAGCCCGCGATCACCGCGCAGATCCGCAGCCTGGAGAAGCAGGTCGGGCGGCAGCTCTTCCAGCGCCTCCCTCGCGGCGTGACGCCGACGACAGTCGCCGACGAACTGGCCGCCAAACTCGCCCCGCACCTCGACGCGTTGGAGGAGATCACCGCGCGCGACGTGCTCGGCACCGATCCCCTCCAGCACACCGTGCACCTGGCCGGTCCGCCGGAGGTCACCGGCCGCCGGGTCCTGCCCGCGCTCGCCGACCTGGTACGCCGGGGCCTGCGCCTGCGGGTGACCCTCGGCTCCGGCGACGACCTGCTCACCGGACTCGCCGCGGCCCGGCACGACATCGTCGTCTCCGACGTCCGGCCGCGCGGCCGCGGCATCTCCTCGACCCCGCTTGCGGACGAGGAGTACGTCCTCGTCGGCGCCCCGCGCTGGGCCGAACTGCTGCCCCGCGGCCGAATAGAAGCCGGCGGGCCCAGCGCGCTGGACGGCGCCCCGCTCATCTCCGACAACGAGGAACAACTGCTCGTCGAGCGGTACTGGGCAAGCGTGTTCGACACCAAGCCCACGTCGCCGGCCGGACTTGTCGTGCCCGACCTGCGTGCGGTGCTCGACTGCGTGCGCGCGGGCGCGGGCATCGCCGTACTGCCGCGCTACCTGTGTGCGGACGCGCTGGCGGACACGTCGGTCGTGGCGCTGCTGGAGCCCGAAGTCCCACCGCTCAGCACGCTGTTCCTGGCGGTACGCACGGGCGAACTCAGCCGCCCGCACCTCGCCCAGCTGCACGCCCGGCTGGTCGCGCGCGCCGCCGAGTGGTGACGCGCGCGGGCGGCACGCACCTCCCCGCCTTCGTACGGCAGCCGCCCGCACCCACCGGCACCTACTGAAGGTCGCGCTCCAGCAGCGTCAGAATGCCCTCGATGTTCGCGGTCAGATACGCGGCGAGCGTCGCGGGAACCACGTCCACCGTGGCCAGCCCCTCGGGCGTGAACGGCACGCGCACCACCTCGTACGCGCCGTTCGGCTCCTCCACCTCCGGCCCGTGCCGCAGCCCCGGGTCGATCGACTCCAGCCGGCACGCGAAAAAGTGCTGGACCTTCACGCCGCCGCCGGGCTCAGGCACGGTGTCGACGAACGCCGGGACGCCGCACGCGAGTTTCGCACCCAGCTCCTCCAACACCTCACGCCGCAGGCCCTCGGCGACCGTGGTGTCCCCCGCCTCGACACCGCCGCCCGGGGTGATCCAATACGGCGTGCGCCCCGGCTTGGTGCGCTTGATCAGGACCAGCCTGTCCTCGTCGTCGAGCAGGATCGCGCGAGCCGTCCGTTTGACCACTTCCCGCATGGGGCGCTCCAAGGCTTTCCGGGGTACCTGAACGGATCATTCCGATCAGCGGCCCGATTCATGCCTGGACGACCGCGTCATCCCGCCGTTCGGACGCACACCCGCGCCCCGACTCCGGAATCCGACACCCGAGCCCGAGGCCCACACCCGAGCCCGCCCCCGCCTCCGACGCCGCCCCCGCCCGACGTCAGCCCGCCTGCGGACCAGGCCGTACAACCCCCGACTCATAGGCGATGACGACCAGTTGCGCGCGGTCGCGCGCCCCCAGCTTCACCATCGCGCGGCTCACGTGCGTCTTGGCGGTCAGCGGGGACACGAACAAATGCTCGGCGATCTCGTCGTTGCTCATCCCGGACGCGACCAGTGCCAGCACCTCGCGCTCACGATCGGTGAGCGCGGTCAGCCGATCCGGCGCGGCCACCTTCGGCTCCGGCTGCGAGAGGAACCGGCTGACCAGTGCTCGGGTGGCCCCCGGCGACAGCAGCGACTCGCCCGACGCGACCGTCTTGATGGCCCGCAGCAGGTCGGCGGGCTCGGTGTCCTTCACCAGGAAGCCGCTCGCCCCCGCCCGCAGCGCCTCGAAGACGTAGTCGTCGACCTCGAAGGTCGTCAGGACCAGCACCTTCACCCCGGCGAGGTCCTCGTCGCCGACGATCCGCCGAGTCGCCTCCAGACCGTCCATCTCCGGCATCCGGATGTCCATGAGCACGACGTCGGCCCGCGTCTCGCGCGCCATCTTCACCGCCTCGGCGCCGGTCGCCGCCTCGCCGACCACCTCGAGCTCGGGATCCGAGCCGATCAGCACCTTGAACCCCGCACGGACCAACGACTGGTCGTCCGCGATCAGCACCCGGACCATTTGCTTCCCTCCGTAGATTTCGGACGCGTCGGCCCGCTTGCCGCGATGGGCGGATTTTCGGTGGGCAGCTCCGCGGTGACCAGGAACCCGCGCTCACCGCCGCGCGGACCCACGCCCAAGGTCCCGCCCACGGCGGTGGCGCGCTCGCGCATGCCGAGCACGCCGTGCCCGGTGCCGTGGCCCGTCGCGTCCGCGGCGGCGTCCCCGGTCTGCTCGGCGGCGACACCGAATCCGTTGTCGGCGACCTCCAGGCGTACCGAGTACGCCTGGTAGCTGATCCGCACCGTCGCCTCCGCCCCCGGCCCCGCGTGCTTGACCGCGTTGGTCAGCGACTCCTGCACGATGCGGTAGAGCGCGAGCCCGACCGGCGCGGGCAGTGCCCGCTGCTCACCGGTCACCTGCAACAACACCGGCAGCCCGGCGGTACGGAACGAGGCGACGAGCGCCCCGATGCCCTCCGCCCCCGGCGTCGGCTCGGTCGGAGTGTCGCTGTCGCCGTCCTGGCGCAGCACGCCGAGCGTCGTACGCAGCTCCGCGAGCGCGTCGCGGCTCGCCTCCTTGATGTGCACCAGCGCCTGCTTCGCCTGCCCCGAGTCCTGGTCGATGACGTGCGCGGCGACCCCGGCCTGGATGTTGATCATCGCGATGCTGTGCGCGACCACGTCGTGGAGTTCGCGCGCGATGCGCATGCGCTCGGCCGTGACGCGGCGGCGGGCCTCCTCCTCGCGCTCACGGTCCGCACGGGCGAGGCGGGCCTGTACCTCGGCCCAGTACGCCCGCTTGGCGCGTACCGCCTCACCGACCGCGACCGGCAGGTACAGCCAAACCGCCGACAGGTAGTTCTCCGGGCGCAGGAACGCCGTGCCCAGCACGGTCAGCCGGATCACCGTGTGCCCGACCGCGACCGCGGAAGCGATCCACAGCGACCGGCGCAGTCCCTCCCGCGACGCCACCGTGTACATCGCGATGAGCGTCGGGATCAGGATCGAACCCTCGCGCCCGTCCGCGGCGAGGTACGCGAGTTGGCCGAGTTCGGTGAGCGCCAGCACGACCAGCGGATGGCGGCGGCGGATCAGCAGCGGCAGGCACGTCACGACACCGAGCGCCAGGTTGAAGGCGTTCGGGTGGCCGATGACCTGGGCGTGCTCCTTCGGCTGGGCGAGCGCCCCGCCGATCACGGCGCAGATCGTGAACGCGGTGAGCAGCGCGTCGAACGCCCACGGCCGCTCGCGCAGCACCCGCAGCCGTTCCACCCACGGGCCGCCGGGGCGGCGCGGGAGGGACGTCGGCGTGTGCTCGGAGGCAGCGGCGGAGGCCCGGCCGGGCAGAACCGGGGTGATGACCGGGCCGGGCGCGTGCGCGGCTCCGGACGCACCCGCGGAACCAGGTGAAGCCCCGGCACCAGACGCGCCCGCGGCACCCGACGCCTCGGCGGCGTCACCATTCGCCGCAGGCGCGGGCGCGGACGCGGGCGCAGGACGGCCCCGCGCGGCGTCGCGCACGGGGCCGTCCTGCTGCTGCATCACTTCTCCTCAGGGTCCTTCACGGTGTACGGGATCAACGCCCCCCGCCGACGAGGACCGGCTCGCGGTCCTCCTCGCCGCGTCCCCCGTGCCCGGGATCGGGCCGGTCGCCGTGACCGGGCCACCAGGCGGCGTGTCCGATCAGTGCGGTGACCGCGGGCACCAGGAACATCGACATCACGAACGCGGAGATGCAGATGCCGGCGGAGACCGCGAAACCCATCTCCGTCATCATGCTGATTCCCGCAAACATCAGGGAGGCGAACGTCCCCGCAAGGATGACACCTGCGGCGGCCACCGAGGGACCGGCGTGTTCGACCGCGAGTGCCGCGGCCTGGCGTGGCTCGTTCCCCTCCTTCGCCTCCTCGCGCAATCGGGCGACCATGAGGATGTTGTAGTCCGTGCCGATCGCGACCACGAACATGTAGATCATGATCGGCAGCATGAACATCACACCCGCATGGTCCAGCAGCATCTGGAACACGAACACCGTCGCGCCCAGTGTCGCCGCATAGCCGAGGACCACCGCCAGCATCAGGTACCAAGGCGCCACGACACTGCGCAGCAGCAGGCCCAGGATCAGCGCGATCAGCAGGCCGGCCACCGGGAAGATGACCTTCATGTCGTGGTTGGTCGCCTCACGGACGTCCGTGAACGCGGCCGTCGCGCCGCCCACCAGGACGTCGGTGCCCGGCGGCGCCGCCCGGTCCGCCGCGTCGCGCAGCGGATCGATCGTGTCCAGCGCCTTGTTGGTGTACGGGCTCTCCTCCAGGACCAGCTTGATCTCCGCCGCCTTGCCGTCCGCGCTGTACTTCACGTGGCCGGCGTTCGGGTCGTCCGGGTTGACCTCGTTGACGTCGCCGACGCCCGGGGCGTTCTGCAGGTCCATCGCGAAGCGCTCGACGGCCGGCTTGTCCAGTGTCGCGCCGCCGGTGGACTTGACGTACACCTGCGTCGGGTTCAGCGTTCCGGCCGGGAAACCGGTCTGCATGTCCTTCATCGCCTTGGCCGACTCGGTGTCGCTCGGCAGCTGGCTGATCTGGTCGTAGTCCGCCTTGAAGCCCAGTACACCGGACGCCAGCGCGAGCATGATCGCGCCGGACACCACCGCCACGCCGAGCGGCCGGCGGCCGACCAGCTTGCCCATGCGCTGGAACGTCGTGCCCTCGGGCTGCTTCTGCCACGTCTTGCTGGGCCAGAAGATGCGGGGGCCGAGCAGCGAGACGACGGCCGGGACCAGGGTCAGACCCGCGATGGCCATGACGATGACCGCGATGGCCAGGCCGGGGCCCATCGAGCGGAAGCTGCCGAGGGTGGCCAGCAGCATCGCGCCGAACGCGATCACGACCGCACCCGCCGCCGACGCGATGGCCTCGCCGACACGCTCGACGGCGACGATCATGGCCTGCTTCTTGTCGTCCCCCGCCCGCAGGCGTTCTCGATAGCGGAACAGCAGGAAGAGGATGTAGTCGGTGCCGATGCCGAACAGCACGACGATGAGGATCGTCTGCAACGACTGCTCGACCTCGAACCCGAAGGCCTTGCCCGCGAGCGCGATCACCGCCGGGGCCACCATCGCGACCAGGCCGACCACCACGATCGGCATCAGTGCCGCGACCGGGCTGCGGTAGATCACCAGCAGCAGTACGAGGATCAGCACGATCGTCACGATGCCGACGATCGCCTCGGCCTTCTTGAAGGCGTCCTCGTTGTCGAGGTTCATCGCCGGACCGCCGGTGTAGCCGACCTTGAGGTCGGTGCCGTTCATCAGCGGCTCGGTCGCGTCCCGCAGATGCTTGACGGCGTCGTTGACCTCGGTGTCCTGCGCGGTGCCCTTGATCGTCGCGTTCGCGAGCATGATCTGCTGGTTGTCGGAGAGCTGCCCGGCCTCCACCGAGGTGACCGCGCCGACCTCCGCCTCGGCGCCCGGCGCCACCGGCTTGACCTGGCTCTCCGCCAGCTTCGCGACGATGCCCTTCACGTCGGACTGGTCGTCCGCGGTGAACGCTCCGCCGTCGGCGCGCTTGAAGACCATCAGCGCGCTCTGGTCCTTGGACTGCGGGAACTGCTGCTCGGCGAGGTCATCCGCCTGGACCGACTCGTACTTGCTGGGCAGGAAGCTCGCCGTGTCCTGATTGGTGATGTCGGAGAGCTTCGGGGCGAACGCCACGAGGGCGACCGCCGCCACGAGCCAGACCCCGATGACCTTCCAGGGATTGTGGACGACGAGCCTTCCGAGTCGTCCGAACATGCTGTCTCCTTCATGCTGCTGTCCCGCGGGCACGCGGATGGGCAGCATTGAACGTAGGCAGGCATGTGCGCCCTACACAACCTGAAAAGGCGCAGGTCAGATAAGTTCCGCCCGCTGTATGACAGGCCCGCACGCCGCGCGCAGAAGCGCACTTCGGGCGCTACTTCGACGGGAGTAGTGCAAGTTCGTCCGGGGGAACGAAAAAGCGTTTCACTTCGCGGATCGCGTCATACCGGGCCGTCTCGTGCGCCCGGTCACGCACCGAGGTACGCGAGCACCGCCAGCACCCGCCGGTTGTCGTCGTCCGACGCCATGATGCCGAGCTTCCCGAAGATGCTCGTCGTGTGCTTGCTGACAGCGCCCTCGGACACGAACAGCTGCTTGGCGATCGCCGCGTTCGAACGGCCTCCCGCCATAAGCTCCAGCACCTCGCGCTCGCGCTGCGTCAGCTGCTCCAGCGGCGCGGTCTCCGCGCTGCGGGTCAGCAGCTTCGCGATCACCTCGGGGTCCATGGCGGTGCCGCCGCCCGCGACCCGGCGTACCGCCTCGACGAACTGGTCCGTGTCGAACACCCGGTCCTTGAGCAGGTAGCCGACCGCACCGGACCCGTCGGCAAGCAATTCCCGGGCATACAGCTGCTCGACGTACTGCGACAGCACCAGCACCGGCAGCCCCGGAACACGACGACGGGCCTCCAGCGCAGCCTGGAGGCCCTCGTCGGTGAAGGTGGGCGGAAGCCGTACGTCCACCACCGCAACATCGGGGTTCTTCTCGACCAGGGCCTTCAGCAGCTCCGGTCCGTTGTCCACCGCCGCGACGATCTCGAACCCGTGGGCTTCGAGCAGCCGCACCAACCCGTCCCTCAGGAGGGCGAGGTCTTCGGCGAGGACAACACGCACGGCAGCTCCATGGTGACCGTGGTCGGGCCGCCCCGGGGACTCACCAGGGCGAGGGTCCCGTCGAATGTACCGAGCCTGCGCTCGATCCCGCGCAGTCCGGTGCCCTTCTCCAGCGCCGCACCGCCGCGCCCGTCGTCGGTCACCTCGATGCGCAGCCGTCCCGCGCGGTACCGCACGTCGATCCAGACGTTCTGCGCGGCGGCGTGCTTGGCGACGTTCGTCAGCACCTCGTTGACCGCGAAGTAGCCGGCCGACTCGACCGGAGCCTCCAGGCGGCCGGGCACGTCCACCGTCACGTCGACGTGCAGCGGGCTCTCCAACGCGAGGGCGCGCACCGCGTCGCCGAGGCCGCGGTCGGCAAGGACCGGCGGGTGGATCCCGCGTACCAGGTCGCGCAGTTCGTGGAGGGCCTTGGCGGACGCCTCACGCGTCTCGGTGAGCAGCGCGCGGGCCGCCTCGGGGTTCGTCTCCAGCAGCGCTTCGGCGGCGCCGAGGTTCATGCCCATCGCGACCAGCCGGGCCTGGGCGCCGTCGTGCAGGTCCCGCTCGATGCGGCGCAGTTCGGCGGCGGACGCGTCGACCGCGTCGGTACGGCTGACCGTCAGCTGGGCCACCCGCAACCGCATCTCGGCCTTCTGGGTCGGCGCCAGCAGCGAGCGGGTGAACACCGCGTGCGCCTTGAGCATGGCCGGCGCGATCGCGAAGCCGATGAAGATGTACGCGATGCCGAGCAGCACCGCGAGCATCGCCCGGCCGTCGCTGTCCACCTTGAGGAACGTGTACCAGCCGCTGTCGCCCGCGTCGACCAACGTCTCCCACAGGAAGGGGTGGAGCAGGCCGAACACGCCCTGCGCGATGAACCCGAGCGCCAGGATCGACAGGAACAGGCCCACCACCCAGTCCGCGATCAGCCACAGCAGGTCGCGCCACGTCGCCGGGTCGGCGAGCACGTGGCGGCAGCGCTGCACGACACCGGGGATGCCGCGGTCGTACTCGGGCTCCGGGCGGTAGGGGCGCGGGATCTCCACCCCGGTCCAGGCCAGCGAGCGGCGCCGGGCCAGGTCGGCGAGCGACCGGGTGGCGACGACCAGCACCGGAACGACGAGCACGCCGATGCCGATGATCATCAGCGGCAGGAACGTCACCGTCAGGCAGAACAGGACCAGCCCCGGGATCATCGCCGGAACCAGCCACAACCCCCGCAGCGCCGCGATCCCCCCGCGCCGGAAGCCGAAACCGGCCTCTGCACTCATGACTCCTCCTCGGTACTTCCGGCCGTGCCCCGACCTGCGGGCTCTTCTTCCTACACCAAGGAGTCTGCCGATCCGGGGCCTCGCGGGCACTGGCCCGGGCCCCCGGAACGGGGTGGGCCCAGGCCCACCCTGCCATGGCGGCGTGCCGTGGTGCCGGGTCCGATTTCCGCTGGTCACGCGAGGTCCGATTACCGCCAGCAGGTTTGGGGGCGGTCGCGCAGTCTTGTGGTGGTGACGGCGGCACAGGGCCCGGCCGCCGGACACCGGCGCAGGTCGATCGCCTGATCGTCCGATCACCCGACCGATTGCCGTGACCCGTCTCCCCGACCGGTCACCGCGTCGGCCGGCGGTGGAACCAGCCGCGCCCCTTCCGTTTCCTGCTTCTTCTTCGAAAGGCACAGCCATGTCTTCGCGCCTTGCGTCCAAGGTCTTCATCGTCACCGGCGGCACCTCGGGTATGGGCCTCGCCGTCGCCCACCGCCTCGCCTCGGAGGGGGCCGCCGTCGTCCTCGGCGCCCGCCGCAAGGACGTCGGCGAGCAGGCCGCCGCGGAGGTCCGGGCGGCCGGCGGCCGGGCGCTGTTCGTCGCCGCGGACGTCACCGTCGAGGAGGACGCCGCCGCCCTGACCGCCGCCGCGGTCGCCGAATTCGGGCGGCTGGACGGGGCGTTCAACAACGCGGGCGGCATGAACGCGTTCGGCCCGGTCCCGACCGTCGAGCGGGGTGCCTGGGACGCCGACATCGCCCAGAACCTGACCAGCGTCTTCCACTCCATGAAGCACCAGCTGCCCGCCGTCATCGCGTCGGGTGGCGGCTCGATCGTCAACAACGCGTCCAACCTCGGCGTGGTCGGCATGCCGGAGGTGGCGGCGTACGTCGCGGCCAAGCACGCCGTCGTCGGACTGACCCGGGCGACCGCGCTGGAGGTGGCGGAGCAGGGCGTACGCGTCAACGCGATCGCCACCGGCGGCGTCGACACCCCGCTGGCCCGCGCCACCATGCTCACCAGCGACGAGGCGCACGCGCACATCGCGTCCCTGCACCCGGTGAACCGGATCGCGGAGCCCGCGGAGATCGCCTCGTTCGTGGCGTACCTGCTCAGCGACGAAGCGTCCTTCATCACCGGCGCAGCCCTCGCCATCGACGGCGGCTTCACGGCTCGCTGAACCGCGCCCACTCCCGCACCCACTCCCCTGCTCCCGGTCCCGGGGGAATCGCGCGGCCGGCTCCGGCGCTGGCCTTGACGTCGACGTCAAGGTCTAGCGTCGGAGCCGACGACGCGGGAGGACGCGGGAGGAGCGCTCATGCGCATCGGAGAACTGGCCGAACGGGCGGGCACCACCACCCGCACGCTTCGCTACTACGAGGCGCGCGGACTGCTCCCGGCGCGGCGCACCGTCAACGGCTACCGCGAGTACGACGAGGACGACCTGCGGCTCCTGCACCAGATCCGGACGCTGCAGGACTTCGGCTTCGAACTGGAGGACACCCGTCCTTTCGTGGAATGCCTCCAGGCCGGCCACCCCGCGGGCGACTCCTGCCCGGCCTCCCTCGACGTCTACCGCGCCAAGCTCGCCGAACTCGACCTCTGCATCGACCGCATGATGCGGGTGCGCGCCGAGGTCGCCGTCCAACTGGCCCGCGCCGAAGTGGAGGCCGCCGCGCGTACGCCGGGCGGCCCCGACCCCAAGTGCGAGCTGGCGCCGTGCGACTCCGCCGCGCTCTCCCCTCGAAAGGACCCCGTCCCGTGAGCACTCTCTCCCCCGTCACCGACGCCACCTTCGCCGACGAGGTGCTGGCCTCCGACACTCCCGTCCTGGTCGACTTCACCGCGGCGTGGTGCGGCCCGTGCCGCATGATCGACCCGGTGCTCGGCGACATCGCCGCCGAGGAGTCCCGCTTCCGCATCGTGAGCCTCGACGTGGACGCCAACCCGGAGACGACCGCCGCCTACGGCGTGCTCTCCATGCCCACGCTCATGCTCTTCCGCGCGGGCGAGCCGGTGAAGTCCCTGGTCGGAGCCCGCCCCAAGCGCCGCCTCCTGGCCGAACTGGACGAGGTGCTTTAGACCGACGAGGCGCTCCCTATACCCGACGAGGCGCTCGCTAAGCCGTCGACGTTCTCTGCGCCGTTGCCGCCCCGCCCACGGTGAACCGCAGTTCGGGCCGCTCCCAGGTCACCTTGGGCGGCTGCGGGGGCAGCACGGCGACGCGTACCGCGCCCATGCGCACGTAGAACTGCTCGGCGGGCGGGTGCGACACGACCCGGACGTGGTCCGCCCCCGCGTCGTGCGCCCGATGCAGCATGTGGTCCACGAGCCGCCTGCCGACGCCCAGCCCTTGGGCCCGGTCGGCGACGAACATCAGGTCCAGTTCCGGGGGTTCCAGCAGCAGCCCGTAGAAACCGAGCAGCGCCCCGTCGCCCTCCGCCTCGGCGAGGTAGACGGGGTTCTGCGCGATGTAGTCCGGGGCCACCTCGTAGCCGTCGATGATCGAGGCGTACTCCCCTTGGTAGGCGCTGAGTTCGTGCATCAGCCGGGTCAACCCGCCGGCCTCGTCGGGCCGCGCCCGGCGAACGCGCACCGTCACCACGGACCTCACCGGCTGTCCTTCCGCCGCGGCATCACCGCCGACACGCACGTCCCCCCGTCGGCCGCGAACCCCACATCCTCGTGCGCCCGGCACCAGGCGGACGTACCCGGCGCCGCCGGATCAAGGACGTACGTCTCCGCCGACGACGGCAACCCCAGCGGCACAGTCTGAACCATGCCCCCATCCTCCCCCGCCCGACCGACAGCCGCCGACCCATGCGCCGGCCCAGTTCCGCGATCAGCCCTGCTGCATGTCCACGAAGCGGGAGTAATGGCCCTGGAACGCCACGGTGATGGTCGCGGTCGGACCGTTACGGTGCTTCGCCACGATCAGGTCCGCCTCCCCCGCACGCGGTGACTCCTTCTCGTACGCATCCTCACGGTGCAAAAGGATCACCATGTCCGCATCCTGCTCGATGCTGTTGTGGACGTTGATCCCGTTTGCCACGAAGTTGTGGCTGCCCAGCACCGTCGCGTCGAAGACCGGCTCGACTCCCAGCGTCTCGATCTCCACGACTTCATCCCAGAAGGCATCACTGGTCGCCAGCAGTCCGAGGTCTGCGTCGGCCAGGATCGCCGCTACTGCGGCGAGCCGCGATCGGCTCGGACTCGGCTTGTGGAAGGCACTGCCGCAGTATTGGGTGCCAACCGCCGCTTGCAGCGCCCGTGTTGTCACGCGCTGCTCGACCATCTGGGCACGCACCCGCTCCCATACCTGGCGCGGCACGGTGTCGAGGTTCGTGTTGGCCTTGACTCCGTCGAGACGAGCGGCCGCATCCACGCACTTCTGGGCGCGGGCGCCGTGTACCCCGACCTCGGTGATGAAGCGCCGTTGGTCATCGGCGCCGGAGACGTCGACCGTCCAGCCCGTACGTCCGTTCTTGTGTTGAACGGTCCGCAGTCTGGCGCGCACGTCGACGCGCAGCAGAAGCATCTGCAAGTCCTCGGCCAGCCGGCGGCTACTTGTGGCGTAGTAGACGCGGACGGGGCGCGAGCCCGATGCGCCGACCGTGACGGACCCGTCCGTCGCCCACAGGTGTCGGAGGAACAAGCGGATCTGCTCGTCAGGCAGCGAGAACACCTCGGGCGGCAAGAACTTCTCGTACGACCGCTTGCCATACAGGCCGAAGCCGTCGAGCCACGCGGCGATGGGGTTTCGGCGACCATGTGTCAGGCGCTGCGGCGACGGCAGGTAGACGTGCGTCCACGTGTCCTGGGCGACCCGTCGCGGCGTGACGCCGAAGTGCGCCGCGGCGGTCTCGACCGCGACCAGGTTCGCCTCGTCCTCGCTTGTGTAGTGGATCGGCTGCCTGGGGGCGACACAGCCGTCGCCGATCAGGTGCGCCAGCATCACGATCTCGGGCTCGGCCATCGGCGTGGACTCGAGCGGGGGATCGAGACGGCGCGGCACCGACAGCCGGTCCCCCACCGCCAGCTCGCCAAGCGGCTTCCACCCGTCGTACGTCAGGAACGGGTGGTTCGCCGTCGCCTTGATCTCGCGCCCCGAGGCGAGCCGAAGCCGGAACACCTGCTTCGTCCCACTCGGGAAGACGTGCGTCATCGTGCGGGGAACCATGCGCAGGTGTTCGTCCATGGACCACACGGGGATGTCGCGTTCCCCCGACTCCAACAGCTCGCCGAGCGTGACCTCCGCGTTGGTGTCGGCTCGCAACACGCGCGTGTCGGCGGTCAGGCAGCCGGACTCACGCAGGTCGGACACCATGGGCTTTTTGTCGGTTCGCTGTTCGGGGCCTCGGTTGAGCTGGGACAGGGCGATGACCGGGACTTCGAGTTCCTTGGCGAGGAGCTTCAGATTTCGCGACATCTCGGAGACCTCCTGCTGGCGGCTCTCCGCGCGGCGGCTGCCGCCGCCGGTCATCAGCTGGAGGTAGTCGATGACGACGAGGCGAAGGTCGTTGCGCTGCTTGAGGCGTCGGCACTTCGCACGGATCTCCATCATGGAGAGGTTCGGCGAGTCGTCGATGTAGAGCGGCGCCGCGCTCACGTCCGGCATGCGCCGGGCGAGCCGGGTCCAGTCCTCGTCGGTCATGTTGCCCGAGCGCATGTGGTGCAGCGCGACCCGCGCCTCGGCGGACAGCAGACGCATCGCGATCTCGTTGCGCCCCATTTCGAGCGAGAAGATCACACTCGGCAAATTGTGCCGAATTGAGCATGCCCGCGCGAAGTCCAGGGCGAGTGTCGAGTTGTGGGTGGGGATCCAGCTCTTCCCCGCCAGGTACATGTGGTCGGCGTTGTCGACCTGGACGCAGCGGACCGGCACGGACTCGATCGGGCGTACGTCGGTGATGAAGCGCATCCGCGTCGTGGGGTAGGCGCGGGTCGCCTGCCGAGCAAGCTTGCGAGGAAGGCGGAACACCGGTTCACACGGGGTGAACGTGATGCGGTAGCAGGTCGAGGACACTTCGCTCCGGCCACGAACAGCCTTGGTACGCATGGACGCCTGGTGGCCCAGGCTGAGCACGAGTTCGAGCACGTCCTCCGCGAGACGCCGGTTGGTGACCGCGAACTGGACCGTACCGGACGGAGAGGTGTAGCCGTCGGTGTCCAGCAACCCGGAGAGCAGCGCGCGGCGTTGGTCTTCGGACGCGCGCAGATACTCAGCCGGAATGTGCTTGTCGCCGAGAACACCGAGGGTCCGCAGGATCGCCTGGACGCTGCCGTACCCATCGCGGCATTCGGCGCACAGCGCCAGGCCCGTGGACGCGCGTCCGCAGTCGGGGCAACGCGGCCCGGGGACCGGTGCCGAGACGAACCGAGCCTTGCCACCACAGCTTTGACCGCAGGTACGCACCTGGGCGGTCCTCGGCTGGAAGGCGCGGCCGCACACGACACAGGTACGGGCGGGCAGTGGCGCTCGCTCGGGCAACCGCAGCGAGTAGTTGAGCGCAGTCTGCTTGTCGACGCGGAGGCCTTCGGCGCGGAGTTCGGCGACGATCTCCTCGTCGGTCGTGGTGATGCAGGCCGACTTCGTATGGCCGTCGCCCAGCCAGCACCCCAGGGCGTACGGTGACAGCGGCAGATCTCGTTCGGGCATTTGGAGCGCGGACGCGACACGAACCGCGTGGTTGTGTCGTCGGTCGCCGGTGTCGCAGTGCAGAGTTGCGGCGATCTGGCGCGTGGTGGTCACTGCTGCTGCGACCGGCCGGTGCTTCGGGCCCACGGAACCTGTCAGGACGGCCTGCGCCGAACGCCGGGCGGCGCGGGTTTCGGTGAGCCACTGGTGCTCCGCGTCGGCGACGATGACGGTGCCGTCCGAGAACACCACCTCGTAGCAGGGACGGTTGACCATGACATCCGTGGCGGCGACCACCTTTGTCGCCCGGCCGTCGGCCCCGACAAGGAAGTCGCCGACGCGGACCTCGCCCATCGTCGTCCAGCCGCCGGGCGTGGGCAGCGGTGTCTCCAGGGCCAAGGCCTTGCCCATGGCGGGGCGGGCGGCGATGACGATCATTTGGCCGGGGTGGAGGCCGTTGGTGAGGGCGTCGAGGTCGGTGAAGCCGGTGGGGACGCCGGACATCTGGCCGTTGCGGGAGCCGATGGCCTCGATCTCGTCGAGGGCGCCTTCCATGATGTCGGCGAGGGGGGCGTAGTCCTCGCTGGTGCGCTGCTCGGTGACGGCGTAGACCTCGGCCTGGGCGCCGTTGACGATCTCGTCGACGTCGCCGTCGGCGGCGTAGCCCATCTGGACGATGCGGGTGCCCGCTTCGACGAGGCGGCGCAGGACGGCCTGTTCGCGGACGATGCGGGCGTAGTACTCGGCGTTGGCGGCGGTGGGGACCGAGGAGATGAGGGTGTGGAGGTACGGGGCCCCGCCGACGCGGCCGATCTCGCCGCGCTTGGTGAGCTCCGCCGCGACGGTGACGGCGTCGGCCGGCTCGCCGCGGGCGTAGAGGTCGAGGACGGCGTTGTAGACCATCTCGTGCGCCGGGCGGTAGAAGTCGATCGGCTTGAGGTTCTCGACGACGTCGGCGATCGCGTCCTTCGAAAGCATCATGCCGCCGAGGACGGACTGCTCGGCGGCGATGTCCTGGGGCGGTGTGCGCTCGAAGCCCTCGCGGGTGGGGGGAGCGTCCTCGTACTCCGAGACACTCATGCCGTGCTTCCTTCCTCGGCGTCGGGACACGGCGTGCGCCCGGACCCTCCGGGGGCGCCTGGTGGTCCTGCTCTTTCATACGGCAACGGGCCGACAAAACGGCCGCACCACGCGTTGTGCAGTCCCTCACCGTAAGGGTGGACCCGGCCTCGGCCAACGCCGTCGTCCACAGGGGGTGTGGATAACTGTGGAAAGTCTGTGGACCGACACCGCCGCAGCTGTGCACAACCTGTGCGCAGAGCGCCGGACAAGCATTGTCCACAGCTGTGGAAACCGGGCCTGACCTGGGGTTTCTCTATCCACCGCCTGTGCATGTGAAAAACTTCCGGTCCGATGGACCGGCAATCGCCCCGCGTATGTGGACAACCACCGCCCGCAGCCACAAGTAATGACCATAGATGGATTGTGATCATTACCTGTGGATGACTACCGTGGACAAGTGCACACCCCCCTCGAAAGCGACCCGCGACCCCGCCCCGACCTGCGACGACAGGTCGGCCGCGCGCAGGACCGGGAGATCCTGCGGCTCGCCGTACCGGCCTTCTTCGCGCTGGTCGCGGAGCCGCTGTTCATCCTCGCGGACGCCGCGATCGTCGGGCACCTGGGCACCCCCGAGCTGGCCGGCCTCGGCATCGCGGGCACGGTCCTCAGCACACTGGTCAACCTGTGCGTGTTCCTCGCGTACGCGACGACCGCGAGCGTGGCGCGCCTGGTCGGCGCCGGTGACCGGCGCGGCGCGATCCGCCAGGGTGTGGACGGCGTCTGGCTGGCGGCCCTGATCGGAGCCGCGCTGCTGGTGGTGGGAGCGGTGGCCGCGCCGTGGATCGTGGACGCGTTCGACGCGTCCGCGACCGCCGCCCCGCACGCGACGACCTACCTGCGGATCAGCAGCCTCGGCATCCCGGCGATGCTCATCGTGCTCGCCGCCACCGGCGTGCTGCGCGGGCTCCAGGACACCCGCACCCCGCTCGTCGTCGCCGTCGCCGGGTTCGGTGCGAACCTCGTGCTCAACCTCGCCCTCGTCTACGGCGCCGACCTCGGCATCGCCGGATCCGCGTGGGGCACGGTGATCGCCCAGTGGGCGATGGCCGCGGCGTACCTCGTGGTCGTGGTGCGCGGCGCGCGCAGCCACGACGCCCGCCTCACCCCCGACTTCGCGGGCATAAAGGCCTCCGCCGCGGCGGGCACGCCCTTGTTCGTACGCACCGTCAGCCTGCGCGCCATCCTGGTCGTCGGCGCGGTCGCGGCGACCCGCATGGGCGACACCGAGATCGCGTCGCACCAGGTGGCCTGGCAGATATGGACGTTCCTCGCCTTTGCGCTCGACGCCCTGGCGATAGCGGCACAGGCGATCGTGGGGCGCGCGCTGGGCGCGGGCGACGTCGCGGGCGCGCGCTCCGCGACCCGGCGGATGCTCATGTGGAGCGTGTGGACGGGCGTGGTGTTCGCCGTCCTGATCGTGGCCGCCCGGCCGCTCTACATCCCGCTGTTCACCGGCGACCCCGCGGTACGCGACCTGCTCGGCCTGGTCCTGCTCGCCGCCGCCGCGCTGCAGCCGCTCGCCGGGCCGGTGTTCGTCCTCGACGGCGTCCTGATAGGCGCGGGCGACGGCCGGTTCCTGGCCTGGATGATGCCGGCCGTGCTGCTCGTGTTCCTGGCCACCGTCGCGGTCGTCCTCGGGCTGGGCGGCGGCCTCGTGGCGCTGTGGTGGTGGGGTGTCGGAGCGTTCATGGTCACGCGCCTGGTCCTGCTCGGCTGGCGGGCGCGCGGCGACGCGTGGCTGGTCACGGGGGCGAGCGTACGGAAGTCCGGCTGACGCACGGCCCGCACCGCGAAGCCCGGTCGCCGAGACCGTCGGTGACGACGACCCCGGCAACCGGGCTTGACCCTCTCGGCGACGGCTCGCCCGCCGCCGGGTCGGGCGGCACTCAGCCCGCGGCCGGGACTGCCTCGCGCTGCTCAGCGGCGGCCACGTCGCCGCGTACGCCCGTCTCCGGCGCCGTCGACTTGAACCCCCGCAGCCGCAGCGAGTTGCCGACCACGAACACCGACGAGAAGGCCATCGCGGCCCCCGCGATCATCGGGTTGAGCAGCCCCGCCACCGCCAGCGGGATCGCGGCGACGTTGTAGGCGAACGCCCAGAACAGGTTCGTCTTGATCGTCCGCAGCGTCGACCGGGACAACCGGATCGCGTCGACCGCGGCGCCCAGGTCGCCGCGCACCAGAGTGAGGTCGGCCGCCTCGATGGCCGCGTCGGTGCCCGTGCCCATCGCGAGCCCGAGGTCCGCGGTGGCCAGCGCCGCGGCGTCGTTGACGCCGTCGCCGACCATCGCGACGACGCGTCCCTCGGCCTGGAGCGCCTTGACCGCGTCGACCTTGCCGGCCGGCAGCACCCCGGCGATGACCTCGTCGATGCCGACCTGCGCCGCCACGGACCGCGCGGCCCGCTCGTTGTCGCCGGTCAACAGCACCGGGGTCAGCCCCAGTTCGCGCAGTCCGGCGATTGCCGCCGCGGAGGTGGGCTTGACGGTGTCCGACGTGACGAGCACGCCGCGCACCCCGCCGTCCCAGGCCACCGCGATCGCGGTACGCCCCGCGTCCTCGGCCTCGTCCAACGCCGCCGCCAGTTCCGCCGGCAGCGCCAGCCCCCAGTCCGCGAGCAGCGCCGGGCGTCCCGCGACGACCGCGTGGCCCTCGACGACACCCTCGACGCCGAGGCCTTCGCGGTTCGTGAAGCCCTCGACCGGCGGCAGCGTCCCGTGCCGCTCGGCCGCCGCGGCGGCGATGGCCTTGGCGATCGGGTGCTCGCTGGCGTACTCCACCGCGCCGGCCAGGCGCAGCAGTTCGTCGGCGTCGCCGCCGTCGACCGGGACCGTGGCGACCAGCGCCATGCGTCCCGTGGTGACGGTGCCGGTCTTGTCGAGCAGGACGGTGTCGGCGCCACGGGTGTTCTCCAGGACCTCGGGGCCCTTGATCAGGACGCCGAGTTGCGCGCCGCGGCCGGTGCCCACCAGCAGGGCGACCGGGGTGGCCAGGCCGAGGGCGCACGGGCAGGCGATGACGAGCACGGCGACCGCCGCGGTGAAGGCCGCGGTGGCCCCTTCGCCGCTGCCGAGCCAGAAGCCGAGCGTGGCGACGGCCAGCGCGATCACGATCGGCACGAAGACGCCGGAGATGCGGTCGGCGAGCCGCTGGACGGCGGCCTTGCCGGTCTGCGCGTCGGTGATCAGCCGTGCCATCTGCGCGAGTTGCGTGTCGGCACCGACCTTGGTGGCGCGTACGACGAGGCGTCCGCCCGCATTGATGGTGGCGCCGGTGACGTTGTCGCCCGGACGCACCTCGACCGGCACCGACTCGCCGGTCAGCATGGACGCGTCGACCGCCGACGAACCCTCGGCCACCACGCCGTCGGTGGCGATCTTCTCGCCGGGACGCACCACGAACCGGTCGCCGACCGCGAGGCGGTCGACCGGGATGCGCTCCTCGCGGCCGTCCGCGCGCAGCACGGACACCTCGCGGGCACCGAGTTCGAGCAGCGCCTTGAGTGCGGCGCCCGCCTTGCGCTTGGAACGGGCCTCGAAGTAGCGGCCGGCGAGGATGAACGCGATGACGCCGGACGCGGCCTCGAGGTAGATCTCGGCGTGTCCGCCCCCCGCGGTGAAGCTGAACGCCATGGTCATGCCGGGTTCGCCCATGCCGCCGATGAACAGCGCGTACAGCGACCAGATGAAGGCCGCGAGCGTGCCGAGCGAGACGAGGGTGTCCATGGTCGCGGTGCCGTGCCGCAGGTTCTTCGCGGCGGCCTTGTGGAACGGGAACCCGCCCCACACCACCACGGGTGCCGCGAGCGCGAGCACCAGCCACTGCCAGAACCGGAATTGCAGCGGCGGGATCATCGAGAGGGCGATCACCGGCACGGTGAGCAGCGCGCTGTAGACCAGGCGCTCGCGCAGCGTCCGCAGTTCGGCGTCCTTGCCGTCGTCGGCGCGGTCGCCGTCCCCGGCCGCGCCGCCGGACGGTCCGGGCTCGTCGCGTACGGGGGTCGCGCTGTAGCCGGCCGCCTCGACCGCCTTGACCAGGTCGGCCGGGTCGAGGGCGGCGGGGTAGGTGACGGTGGCCTTCTCCAGGGCGAAGTTGACGGTGGCCTCGACCCCGTCCAGCTTGTTGAGCTTGCGCTCGATGCGGTTCGCGCACGAGGAGCAGGTCATCCCGCCGAGAGCGAGGTCGATGCGCGCGGCGTTTGCGGAGTCTGCCTGCGGCGGGGTGGTCACTGTTCCTCCTCGGTGACGCTCAGGACGATCGTTCTGCCCTGCTACATATCCCTACGGGGTAGGGGTACCCGGGGAGCAGAATCCCGGGCACCTCTCGGCGGCCTGGCGGCCCCGGGGTCAGGAGATGACCTTGGCCCCGTCCACGGCGGAGTAACCCGCCTCCGCGACCGCCGCCCGGACCGCGTCGCGGTCGACGTCGCCGTCCGACGACACGGTCAGCAGGCCGCTCGCCAGCTCCACCCGCACGTCCCGGACGCCGGGGACCTCGGAGACCTCCTCCTGCACGGACGAGACGCAGTGGCCACAGGTCATGCCGGTTACGGTGAAGGTCGCGGTGCTCATGACGGTGCCCTTTCCGGAGATGGTGCGGGATCCGGCGTACGCCCGATCCCCTGCCCTACTGAAACTATACCCCCTAGGGGTATCAAGCAAGCCCGGGGCCCGCCGCCCTGTCCAACGAGCGGGGACGGGCCGGGAAAGGCCCCGGCACGAAACGCCCCCGGAGCGGGTGAGCGGACCCGGGAAAGGCCGAAGGCCCGGAGCTCCTGTAGGAGCTCCGGGCCTTCAGGGGGTGCGGTCAGGTCAGGCCGAAACGACGTCGAGGTCGAGAGCGGCGGAGACCTCCGGGTGGAGGCGGACCGTGACCCGGTGCGTGCCGAGGGTCTTGATCGGCGCACCGAGCTCGACACGGCGCTTGTCCAGGTCCGGACCACCGGCGGCCTTGATCGCGGATGCGACGTCGGCGACGGTGACGGATCCGAACAGGCGCCCGCTTTCGCCGGCACGGGTCGCGAGCTTCACCTTGAGACCGGTGAGCTGCGCCTTGACCTCGTTCGCCTGGTCCAGGTTCTTGATCTCGCGGACCTTGCGGGCACGGCGGATGGAGGCGACCTCCTTCTCACCGCCCTTGGACCAGCGGATCGCGAACCCGCGCGGGATGAGGTAGTTGCGGCCGTAGCCGTCCTTGACCTCGATGATGTCGCCGGGCTCGCCGAGCCCGGTGACCTCGTGCGTGAGGATGAGCTTCATGTCAAGTCCACCCTCTCTCAGCGCGCCGTGCTGGTGTACGGCAGCAGCGCCATCTCACGGCTGTTCTTGACGGCCGTGGCGACGTCACGCTGGTGCTGCGTGCAGTTGCCGGTCACGCGACGGGCACGGATCTTGCCGCGGTCGGAAATGAACTTCCGCAGCAGGTTCGTGTCCTTGTAGTCGACGTAGGAGATCTTCTCCTTGCAGAACACGCAAACCTTCTTCTTCGGCTTGCGCGCAGGCGGCTTCGCCATTGCTTTCTCTCCAGATCAAGAAGTCTTCGTCCGGACGTGCGCGGCACGGGGGCCGCGCGGGCGTCCTAGAACGGGGGTTCGTCCGTGTAGCCGCCGGGCTGGGGACCCCAGCCGCCGCCTCCGCCACCGGTGTTGCCACCTGCGGGGGACGACCACGGGTCGTCGGCCGGCGCGGGGTTGCCCGACGGAGGACCGCCGTAGCCACCCTGCTGGCCGCCGCCCTGCGGACCGCCGTAACCACCGCCGCGGTTGTACTGACCACCACCGCCGCCGCCACCCCGGCCGGCCTTCGTGACCTTCGCGGTCGCGAACTTGAGCGAGGGGCCGATCTCGTCGACCTCCAGCTCGTAGGCCGTCCGGTTCTCGCCTTCCTTGGTCTGGTACGACCGCTGCTTGAGGCGTCCCTGGACGATGACCTGCATGCCCTTCTGCAAGGACTCGGCCACGTTCTCGGCCGCCTGCCGCCAGACCGAGCAGCGGAGGAACAGCGCTTCGCCGTCCTTCCACTCGTTGGTCTGCCGGTCGAACGTCCGCGGCGTGGAGGCCACGGTGAAGTTCGCGACGGCCGCGCCGCTGGGGGTGAAGCGCAATTCAGGGTCGGCGGTCAGATTCCCGACCACGGTGATGACGGTGTCGCCTGCCATGCCTTACCTTCCCCTGCGCCTTGATGACGGTGTCGTCGGTATCCGCTGCGAGTGGTTACCGCTGGTCGGGACGCAGCACCTTCGTGCGCATGACCGACTCGTTGAGGTTCATCTGGCGGTCGAGTTCCTTGATGACCGCGGGCTCCGCGGCCAGGTCCACGACGGCGTAGATGCCCTCGGACTTCTTCTTGATCTCGTACGAGAGCCGGCGACGGCCCCACGTGTCGACCTTCTCGACCTTGCCGCCGCCGTTGCGGACGACGTTCAGGAACTGCTCGAGCAGCGGCGAGACCGCACGCTCTTCGAGGTCCGGGTCGAGGATGACCATGAGCTCGTAGTTACGCATGAAAACACCCACCTCCTATGGACTGATACGGCCACGGAATCTCCGTGACAGGAGGGCTTTGCGTAGACCGCGGCAGCCGGGCACACCACCCCGTGAGGGTGGCAACCATGGCGCTGCGGACGGTACAGCGTACCCGGCGCGGCGCTATCTGTTGAAATCCGCCGTGCGGCGGATGCACCCTGTGGTAGGGAGATCACGGACAAATCGTCCGTACCCCCGTGTCTACCATCGGAGGTGCGAGATGGCTCAGACCATGCGCCGCGGCCCGTTGGCCGCCCTCAACCTCGAAACGATCAACCGCGTCCATGACGACAGGCCGCACACCAAGGAGAACGCCCTCGCGGCGGCGACCGTGGTGTTCGGCGTCGTAGCCATCGTGTGCGCGTTTTTCCCGAGCATGCACATCCTCGGCGCCTGGAGCGGTCTCGCCGGCGTGCTCGTGGGCCTCGGCGGCCAGATGATCTCGGCGACGACCCTGGAGCGGTTCGTGCTGGTCATCGGGCTCGGCGGGGCGGCCGTGGGCCTGTTCATCAACATGGCCAACGGCGGCTTGTACTAACTCTCTGCAATCAGTCCGCTGCAGCGGCCCCGCAGTGGCCGCGTCCGCCATTGGCACGGACGCGGCCGCCTGCGCGCGGGAGGCACCTACACCGCGAGCAACCGCTGGACGCCCTCGTCCGCCAGTTCGGCCCCCGCCCCCTCGTGCACGACGACGCCCGCGTCCAGCACGGTGAAGCGGTCGGCCAGCCGCATCGCGAAGTCGAGGTACTGCTCGACGAGCAGCACCGCGAGTCCGCGCTCCTTGTGCAGTTGCTCGATCACGTCCTCGATCTCGGCGACGATCGACGGCTGGATTCCCTCGGTCGGCTCGTCGAGGATCAGCATGCGCGGGCGCGTCACCAGCGCCCGCGCGATCGCGAGCTGCTGCTGCTGGCCGCCGGAGAGGAATCCGGCACGCCGCCTGAGCAGCGGCCGCAGCCGCGGGAACACGTCGAGCGCCTCGTCGATGACCCCGCGGTCCTTGGCGCCGCCGGCCTCCCAGGTCACCCGGAGGTTCTCCGCCACCGTGAGTTGCGCGAACGACTCGTGGCCCTGGGGCACATAGCCCATCCCGAGGCGGACCCGCTGGTGTGTGGACAGCTTGGTGATGTCGTGGCCGTCGAACACGACCGTGCCGCCGCGCGTGGGCAGGACGCCCATCACGGCGTTGAGCAGCGTCGTCTTGCCGACGCCGTTGCGGCCCATGACGCAGGTCAGCGACCCGGCGGCCACCGCGAGGTCGACGCCGAACAGCACCTGGGCGCGGCCGTACGCCACTTCGAGGCCGGTCACCTCCAGCATCAGGCCACCCCTTCCCGCACCGCGCCGCTGTCCACCGCGCCGTCCTCGCCGCCCACGAGCACCGGCTCGGCCGCCCTGGTGTCGCGCGAGCGGCCCAGATAGACCTCCTGCACCTTGGGGTCGGCCTGCACCTGCGCCATGTCGCCCTCGGTGAGAACGCGGCCTTCGTGCAGCACGGTCACCGCGGAGGCGTACGTACGCACGAACTCCATGTCGTGTTCGATCACCACCACCGTGCGGTCCCGCGCGATCTCGGCGAGCAGTTCGCCGGTCCGCTCGCGCTCCTCGCGCGACATGCCGGCCACCGGCTCGTCGAGCAGCAGCAGACGCGGCTCCTGGGCCAGCAGCATCGCGATCTCCAGCCACTGGCGCTGCCCGTGGGAGAGCACCGCGGCCGGGCGTTCGGCGAGGTCGAGCAGGCCGGCCCGCTCCAGGACGGAGCCCACGATGTCGGTGCGCGCCCTGCGCCGCCGCAGCAGCGCCGGAAGCCGCATGCGGAAGCTGGCCGCGAGGTCGACGTTCTCCTCGACGGTCAACTCCTCGAACACCACGGCGGTCTGGAACGTGCGGCCGACGCCGAGCCGGACCACCTGGTGCTCGCGCTTGCCGACGAGTTCCTTGCCGGCGAACACGACGCTGCCCTCGGTGGGCCGGGTCAGGCCGGTGACGACGTCCACCAGCGTCGTCTTCCCGGCGCCGTTGGGGCCGATGAGGAACCGCAGTTCGCCCTCGGCGACGGACAGGTCGATGCCGTCGATCGCGCGGAAACCGTCGAAGACCACGGAGAGCCCGCTGATCTTCAGCAGCGGCTCGGTGCCGGTCATGCGACCACCTCCGTCTTCTCGTCCGACACGCTCGGTGCGGGCCGCGGGACGCGGCGTTCGGGGCCGGGTTGCCGCGGGCCGTCCGACCGGCGGTTGCCCAGGCGGCGGGCCTGCTCGGCGGCGAAGTCGCGTATCTGGCCCGCCACTCCGATGACGCCCTTGGGCGCGTACGCCATCACCGCGATGAACAGCGCGCCCTGGAGGTAGAGCCAGCCTCCCGCCCAGTTCTCCGAGAACGTGGTCTTGGCGTAGTTGAGCAGCACCGCGCCCAGGACCGCCCCGGCCAGGGCGTAGCGCCCGCCGACCGCGACCGCGAAGACCAGTTCGAGCGACGGTACGACGCCGAGCAGCGCCGGCGAGATGATGCCGACCACCGGGACGAACAGCGCGCCGGCGATGCCCGCCGAGATCGCGGACAGCGTGAAGGCGACCGTCTTGACGACCGCCGGGTCGTAGCCGAGGAACCGCACGCGGTCCTCGCCGTCGCGCACCGCGATCAGCAGGCGTCCGAACCGGCTGGCGACCAACTGCCGGAATCCCAGGTAGAGCAGCCCGAGCACGGTCGCGACGGCGAAGTAGAGCACCCGCTTGTCCGCGTCGTCGGCCAGGTCCAGGCCGAAGAACGTGCTGAAGTTGGTCAGTCCGTTGGTGCCGCCTGTCAGGCCCTGTTCGCCGACGAGCCAGATGACGAAGGCCGCGGCGAGCGCCTGGGTGAGGATGGCGAAGTACGCGCCGCGCACCCGCCGCCCGAACACGAGCAGGCCCAGCAGCGCCGCGATCGTCCCCGGCAGCAGCACCACCATGAGGATCGCGAACCACGGCTGACGGAACGGCTCCCACAGCATGGGCAGTTCCTCGACGCCGCTCCACACCATGAAGTCGGGCAGTTCGCCCGGGCCCGCCTCGGCGAGTTTGAGGTGCATGGCCATCGCGTAGCCGCCCAGGCCGAAGAACACCCCTTGGCCGAGGGTGAGCATGCCGCCCTTGCCCCACGCGAGGCCGATGCCGAGCGCGGCGATGGCGAAGCACAGGTACTTCGCGAGGAGTTCGAGCCGGAACGGGGACAGCGTCGCGGGGGCGACGGCGAAGACCAGCAGGGCGACGGCGACGAAGCCGATCGGGCCGTGCCACTTCGTGGTGCCGGACCTGAGTCGGCGTACGAGCGGCTCGCGCGTCCCCGAACCGCCCTTCCCCGACCCGTTCTTGGGCGCGGTCGAGGCGGTCGACGCGGTCGACGCGGAGGACGTGGTGGACGTGTTGCTCTCGGGCCCGCCGTTCGCGGACCGTGCGCCGCCCGTCATGTCAGCTTCCTGGAGCGCAGCACGAACAGACCCTGCGGTCGCAGTTGGAGGAACGCGATGATCACGGCGAAGACCACCACCTTGGCGAGTGAAGCGTCGGACCAGAACTCGACATAGCTGTTGACGAGGCCGAGGACGAACGCGGCGATCACCGCGCCCTGGAGTCGTCCGAGGCCGCCCGCGACGACCACGAGGAACGCGTCGACGATGTAGTAGGTCCCCAGGGCCGGGCCGACGGGGCCGATGAGGGTGAGCGCCACGCCGGCGACACCCGCGAGGCCGGAGCCGATGAAGAACGTGCGCTGGTCGACGCGCGAGGTCGCGATGCCGCTGCACGCGGCGAGCTGGCGGTTCTGCATCACGGCCTGCATGCGGCGGCCCTGCTTGGTGCGGGCCAGGTAGAACCAGATGGCCACGACGCACACCACGGCAAGGGTGAAGATGAAGACGCGGGCGTAGGGCAGCCGGATGCCGAGCCACTCGCCGCCGCCGACGAGCCAAGTGGGCGCCTTGACCTGCACGTTAGGGGCGCCGAAGAGGTCGCGCGCCACCTGCTGGAGGACCAGGCTCACGCCCCAGGTCAGCAGCAGCGTGTCGAGCGGACGGCCGTAGAAGCGCCGGATGAGCGTACGTTCCAGGACGAGGCCCATGAGCCCCGCGACCGCGAACGCGACCGGCAGCGCGACCAGGACGGCCTGGCGGCCCGCCCAGTCCTGGAGCATGTAGGCGGTGTACGCGCCGGCCATGATGAATTCGCCGTGCGCCATGTTGATGACGCCCATCTGACCGAACGTGAATGTCAGGCCGAGGGCGATGAGGAGCAGCACCGCGCCGATGGAGAGTCCGATCGGCAATTGGTTCATGAAGGCGTTCAACGGATCTCCCTTTTCCTCCGGACCCCGCCGAATCCCCCGAGATCCGGGACGGTGGAATCCGCCGGCGCCCGGCCGGACTCCGCCCCGGGAACGGGCCGCGGAGTCCGGCGGGCGCTGCGGTGGATCAGCGGGCGGTCAGGACAGGTCCTTGGCCCACGGGTATTCCTTGAGGTACGGGTCCGGCTTGACGGGCTCCCCGGAACTCCACACCTCCTTGATGAGTCCGTCGTCCTGGACGATTCCGATGCGCGCGGTCTTGTAGACGTGCTGGGTCGCGCCGTCGATCGTGACCTTGCCTTCGGGTGCGTCGATCGACACGCCGTCGCACGCCTTCTTGACGGCTTCCGGGTCGAAACTCCCCGCCTTCTCGACCGCGGCCTTCCACAGGTAGACCGAGTTGTAGCCGGCTTCCATGGGGTCGGAAGTCACCTTGTCCGCACCGTACTTCGCCTTGTAGGCGGCGACGAATTCGGTGTTCCGCGCGCCTTCGGTGGTCTGGTAGTAGTTCCAGGCCACCGGCTGGCCCTTGAGGTAGTCCGGGCCGATGCCGCGGACCTCCTCCTCGGCGACGCTGACCGAGAGCACCGGCATCTGCTCGGCGCCGATCCCCGTGCTGCGGAGCTGCTTGAAGAAGGCCACGTTGCTGTCGCCGTTGAGGGTGTTGAACACGGCGTCGGGCTTGGCCTGGGCGACCTTGTTGATGACGGTGCTGTACTCGGTGTGGCCGAGCGGCGTGTACTCCTCGCCGACGACCTCCATGCCGTTCGCCGCGGCGTACGCCTTGATGATCTTGTTGGCGGTACGCGGGAACACGTAGTCGCTGCCCACCAAGAAAATCTTCTTCTTGCCCTGGGCCTTCAGGTAGTCGAGGCCGGGCACGATCTGCTGGTTGGTGGTGGCGCCGGTGTAGAAGATGTAGGGCGAGGATTCCAGGCCCTCGTACTGCACCGGGTAGAACAGCAGCTGCTTGTTCTTCTCGAAGACCGGCAGCATCGCCTTGCGGCTCGCCGAGGTCCATCCGCCGAACGTGACGGCGACCTTGTCCTTCGAGATCAGCTTCTCCGCCTTCTCGGCGAAGGTCGGCCAGTCGGAGGCGCCGTCCTCGGTGACCGCGGAGATCTTCTTGCCGAGGACACCGCCCTTGGCGTTGATCTCCTCGATCGCCAGCAGGACCGAGTCCTTGACGGTGACCTCGGAAATGGCCATCGTGCCGCTGAGGGAATGCAGCACGCCGACCTTCACGGTGTCGCCGCTGGTGTCCGCTCCGGCCGATCCCTTCGACGTACTCTCATCGGACGCACAGGCCGTGGTCGCGAGAGCGACGGCGAGGGAAACGGCCGCGAGTCTGGCGGCACGTCTGCCCAGGGATATTCTTCGCACGCGTCAGGGCTCCTTATTCCAGGGGATGACGCCCATGAGTGTTGCGACGCGCGGTTTCTTTGCTGATTCGCGATTGTTAATCGCTGATTGCCAAACGCGCATGGCCGATTACCGACTGTTTGCCCGGATCTGCTCGCCGCTGCACCCGCAGGGCCCGCGGCCGAGTAACCTCTGACTCGGCCGAACCGATCCGAGGAGCCTGTCGATGACCCTGCGCCTGAGGTCGCTCACCCGGGATGAACACCTCACCTTCATCAAGGGCAAGCCCTCCGTGAGCTTCCTCCAATGCCCCTCGTGGGGTGACGTGAAGAGCGAGTGGCGGAGCGAGAGCATCGGCTGGATCGACGAGACCGGTTCGGTCGTCGGTGCCGCCGAGGTGCTGTACCGCCAACTGCCCAAGATCAAGCGGTATCTCGCGTACATGCCCGAGGGGCCGGTGATCGACTGGTTCGACGGGGACCTGCGGCGCTGGCTCGACCCGATGCTCGCGCACCTGAAGTCGCAGGGCGCCTTCTCGGTGAAGATGGGCCCGCCGGTCGTCGTCAACCGCTGGGAGTCGGAGACCATCAAGAAGGCGATCGCGGCCAAGTCCGCGCGTCGCCTCCGCGACCTCCCCCCGGACTGGACCGACGAGCGGGCCGCCGACGTCAACCGCCAGCTGCGGCGGCTCGGCTGGCTCCAGGACCAGACCGCGGGCGCCGGCTTCGGCGACGTCCAGCCGCGCTACGTCTTCCAGGTGCCGCTGATGCGCCGCTCGCTCGACGACGTGCACTCCGGCTTCAACCAGCTGTGGCGCCGCAACATCAAGAAGGCCGCCAAGGCCGGCGTCGAGGTGGTCCAGGGCGGCCGCGAGGACCTGAAGACCTTCCACGAGGTCTACAAGGTCACCGCGGTGCGCGACCACTTCACCCCGCGCCCGCTCCCCTACTTCAAACGCATGTGGGACGTCCTTAACGCCGAGGACCCCGAGCGCATGCGCCTGTACCTCGCCAAGCACGAGGGCGAGGTGCTTGCCTCCACCACGATGGTGACGGTGGGGGACCACGTCTGGTATTCGTACGGTGCGTCCGCCAACCACAAGCGTGAGGTGCGGCCGTCGAACGCGATCCAGTGGCGCATGCTGCGGGACGCGTACGCCCTCGGCGCCTCGGTCTACGACCTGCGCGGCATCAGCGACACGCTCGACGAGAACGATCACCTGTTCGGCCTCATCCAGTTCAAGCTGGGCACCGGCGGCCAGGCGGTCGAATACCTCGGCGAGTGGGACTTCCCGCTCAACAAGGTGCTGCACAAGGCGCTCGACCTCTACATGTCGCGCCGCTGACCCGGCCGGCACCCCGCAAGGCACCGCAGAGCACGGGAACAAGCACCGGGACGAGCACCGGTCCGAGCAAGAAAGGCCCGCCGATGTCGCTTTCGCTGTACGTCGACTCCGCACGCTGGCGCAAGCACATCGACCAAGTGCGCGACACCCACCCCGGCATAGTCCCGGTCATGAAGGGCAACGGGTACGGCTTCGACAACGCCCGCCTCGCCGACGAGGCGTCGCGCATGGCGGTGGACACCATCGCCGTCGGCACGACGTACGAAGCGGCCCGCCTCAAGGACCACTTCGACGGGCGCGTCATGGTGCTCACGCCGTACCTGCGCGGCGAGGACGCCGTGCCGCTGCCGGACCGGGTGATCCGCACGGTCTCGTCCGTGCAGGGCGCCCGCGACCTGGTCGGCAGCCGCGTCGTCATCAGCTGCATGACCAGCATGAAGCGCGACGGGGTCACCGAGGAGGACCTCGTCGCGCTGCGCGGTTCGCTGGACGGAGTGCGCCTGGAGGGCTTCTCGGTCCACCTGCCGCTCGACCACCCGGACGGCACCGACCCGGCCACCGAGGTCGTGGCCTGGGTGGAGCGCCTGCGCGCGGCACGGCTGCCGGTGCACACGATGTTCGTCAGCCACGTCTCGGCGGCCGGCCTCGCGTTGTTGCAGCAGCGTTTCCCCGACACGGTGTTCCGACCGCGCATCGGGACCGACCTGTGGCTCGGCGACCACGACGCGCTGATCGCCCGCGGCACCGTGCTGGACGTCGTGCCGATCGCGCGCGGCGAACGCTACGGCTACCGCCAGCGCAAGGCGCCCGCCGACGGCCACCTGCTGGTGGTCAGCGGCGGTACGGCGCACGGCGTCGGCTTGGAGGCGCCCAAGACGGTGCGCGGTGTGATGCCGCGCGCCAAGGGCGTCGCCCGCGCCGGGCTGGCGACCGTGAACCGCACGCTCTCGCCGTTCAGTTGGGCGGGCAAGCAGCGGTGGTTCGCCGAGCCGCCGCACATGCAGGTGAGCCTGCTGTTCCTGGCGGGCGACGTGCAACCGCCGCGTCCCGGCGAGGAACTGGACGCGGAACTGCGCCACACCACAACGCACTTCGACCGCGTCGTCCTGCAATAGCGGCAGGGCTCGCGGACGTCCCCGGGGAGGCGGACCGATGGGCTTGTACGCGCGTGGCCTCAGGCGACTGGGACACACTCGGTGGCTGGCGGCCTTGGGGCCGCGCCTGGTCGCCGCGGATCGCAAGGTGCAGCGGCGCACCCGCGGACGCATGTCCGTGATGGGCCGCGGTTTCACCCAACTACTGCTGACCACGACGGGGCGGCGCAGTGGGCAGGCCCGCGTCTCGCCGCTGATCTACGCGGCGGCGGACGGCGGATTCGTGGTCGCCGGAACGAACTTCGGACAGCGGCACCACCCGGCGTGGACCGGGAACCTGCTCGCCGAACCGGCCGCGGTCGTCTCGGTCGACGGCCGGGAGACACCCGTGCGGGCCCGGCTGGTGCCCGACGCCGGGCCCGAGCGGGAGCGCCTGTGGGCCGCGATGCTGCGGGTGTGGCCCGCGTACGACACCTATGCGCGCCGCGCGGGCCGCCCCATCCGGCTGTTCCTGCTGGAACCGGCGGACGGGGCGGCCGACGGGACGGCGAACGGACCGGCCCCGCGGGCTACTTGACGCCTTCGATGCCGGCCGCGGCAAGCTCCTCGCGGAGCTCGTCCAACTGGCCCTGGGGCATCGACGCCTGGAACGCGCTGAAGTCGGCGGAGGTGGTGTTCTTGGTGATCGTCAGGCACAGGACGCCGTCGTTGCCGCCCTTCCAACGCACCGAGAGAATCGCTCCCTTGTCGGTGATCTCCGGCGCGTCGCACTTGCTCCGGTCGCTGGAGTCCTCGAAGTTCTCGATCACGCGGAACGCGGCATTGGCGTCGCCGCAGTCGGTGATCTTGGGATCCTTGGCCTTCGCCGTGATGCAGTCGCCCGGCTTGGCGTTGGCCGCGCTGTCCTTGCCGACGACGTACCCGATCACGCCCAGGATCACGACAAGGCCCACGATGCCGCCCACGATCCACGGCCACTTCTTGCGGCGACGCGGCTCCATGTAGCCCATCGGCGCACCCGGGTACTGCTGGGGGTACGGCTGCTGCGGCGGGTAGGGCTGCTGGCCCGGCTGCTGCGGGTACGGCGGCTGACCGCCGTACGGCTGCTGCGGGGGCGGCCCGCCCGGCTGCTGCGGATAGGGCTGCTGACCTCCGTACTGCGGCGGCTGCTGACCGCCATACTGCGGCGGCGGCTGCTGCCCATACGGGTTCTGGTCGCCGGGACCGGACTGACCGGGGCCGAAGGGATTCGACATGCGTGGCTCCGTGGGTGCTGGATGCGCCGTGGGACTTCGGTGTGAGCGGCCAGACTAGATGATCGGAAAAACTACCCGGCCCAACGTCCCGCACCGAACAGCAGCGCGAAAACCACAGCAAATGGTGCAATGAGCGCCAAATAGGCGGTGAATGCCGCCTTATGACGCATCGTCACCTGCGCCAGCACGATCCACAGCGGCCACCACAGCAGCGTGGCCCGCGGAACCGAGAAGTAGGCGCTCGAGATCCCCAGCGACGCGACCGTCAGACCGATGTACGTCGCCTCCGCCCACCGCCGCTTGCGCAGCAGGTACACGGTGAGCACCACACCCACCGCGACCGCCAGCATCTCCCAGCGGTACATCCACGTGAAGCCGAGGATCGTGCCCTGCCCCGTGGTGAACGCCCGGTCCCAGGTGTTGGTGAACGCGTCGATCGGGCCGACCAGATGCCGGTCCCAGCCGGTCGCCTGCGCGCTGTTCCAGGCCGTCCAGTCGCCGGTGCGCCGGTACAGGAAGCCCATGTAGATGAGCACCGGGAGCCCGCCGACGACCAGCCAAGGCGCGTCCTTCCACCGGCGGCGCCCGTCCGTCGCGGTCAGGAACTCGACCACCAGCGCCGCTAGCAAGAACGCCCCGCTGACGCGTACGAACAACGAGGCCGCCGCCAGGATCCCCGCCCAGTGCCACACGCCGCGCTTGGCGCACAGCCACGCGCCGAGCGCCAGCATGAGGAACAGCGCTTCCGTGTAGCCCGCCGCCAGGAAGACCGCGGACGGCGACAGCAGCAGGAGCAGCACCGCGCGTTCGCCGGTCCCCGACGGGTTCTCCAGTCCCGCGATGCGCGACAGCAGCACCATGGCGACGCCGCCGCACACGAACGAGATGAGCAGTCCTGCGACGACCCAGTTCCCCACGACCATGTGCACGGCCTTGAGGAGGTAGGGGAATCCGGGGAAGAACGCCTCCAGCGGGACCGGCGGTCCGGCCTTCGGGTTCCCGTCGTAGCCGAACTCCGCGATGGTCCGGAAGTGCCGGAAGTCCCAGCGGTCCCAGGTGTCGAGGTAGCCGGTGGGCTGACTGGCGCCCTCGGCCGCGAAGATCCAACCGGACGCCCCGACCAGCAGGAACATCGCCGGCCGCGTCACCAGCCACACCGCGAGCGCGGCACGGTCGTCACGCGACGGCATGCGGAGCCACCGCAGCAGCGCCGCGCCGAGGCGGCCCCCGGGCGCCGCGGGCGGCTTCGCGGTGTCGGTGTCCGGCTCGGCGTCCGTACTGGTCACGCGGCCCGTTCTCCCTGTCGTTGCTCGCTGTCGTGCGGTGGGCTACGTGGAGATCTTGCCGGGCAGGTCGCCGGTGGCGCCGCGCGGGCCCACCGGAACGGCCTGGCGCGCGTTGTCGAGGCTGTCCTCGTCGTCCTCGTAGCCGCGGCCGTACCAGTCCGCGCGCCGACCGGGGACGAACGCCAGGACGTCCGGCGCGCGGTCGAGCACGCCGCCCGACGGGTCGTCGCTGCCGTCGCGGCGTACCGGGTCGCGGTCCGGCCACAGGATGTCGCGGACCACGAGCGCCGAGATGTACAGGATGCCGAGCAGGTGGATCAGGATCACCACGTGGTAGGCGTTCTGCGACAGGCCCTTCGAGCCGTCGCCGCCCGCGTACGACTCGATGTACAGCCACACGCCGAGGAAGTAGATGACCTCGCACGCCTGCCAGATGAGTACGTCGCGCCAGCGCGGCCGGGCCAGCACCACCAGCGGCAGCAGCCACAGGACGTACTGCGGCGAGTAGACCTTGTTGGTGAACAGGAACGCCGCGACGATCAGGAAGGCGAGCTGTGCGAAGCGCGGCCTGCGCGGTGCGCACAGCGCCAGCGCGCCGATGCCGACCGCCATGGCGATCAGCAGGCCGGACACCCACGCGTTGAGCGTGTCGATGGGCATCGCCTCGCCGCGCTGCTGCAGGATCAGCCACAGCGACCCGAAGTCGGCGCCGCGCTCCTGGCTGAAGGTGTAGAAGAGCTTCCAGCCCTCCCGGATCTTGAAGCCGCCGTCGGTCGGCTCCAGCATGATCGGCAGGTTGACGACCAGCCACGCGGCGACCGCGGCGCCCGTGACCTTCGCGAAGTCGACGAGTTTGCCCGCTCTCAGGCACAACAGGAACAACGGCCCCAGCAACAGCACCGGATACAGCTTCGCGGCGGTCGCCAGTCCGATCAGAATGCCCGCCAGCACGACGTTTCTGCGTGCCCACGCCATCATCGCGACGGCCGTGATGGCGACCGCGACCATGTCCCAGTTGATGATGCCGTTGAGCGCCAGGACCGGGGCGGTCGCGACAATCGCGGCATCCCAGAACCTTCGCCCGGATGTTCGGGCGACCGCCACCACGACCACGACCGCACAGGCCATCATGATCAACGCGTTGACCATGACGAACAGCTTCTTCTCGTCGTTCAGGTCGCCGCCGAACTCGCGCGCGACCACCCCGGCGAAGTACATGACGCCGCCGGTGAGGACGGGGTACTCGAGGTACTCCATGCCCTCGTCCGGCGTCTTCTCGAAATACGGCACCGTGCCGTCCGCGAAGCCGCGGCCCTGGTAGAGGTGCGGCATGTCGCTGTAGCAGGCCTTCGAGTACTGCGAGCCGACGCCGAACCACGCGCCGTCGTAGCACGGCTTCTTCTGCACGAGCCCCAGCGCGAAGGTCACCACGGCGAGCAGGATCAGCACCCGCGTGGCGTTCCACCAGCTGCTGTTCGGTCCGAACCGGATCCGCTTCCCGGCGGGTCCGCCCACGACCTCACTGCCGGTACGCACGACCGGGTCGTCGTGCGAGGGCAGGACGGGCTCGGTCGGATTCGGCATCATGCCGCCAATCCTCTCGCAGGGGCACGGGTGCTCTGGCACATCGGCTTACGCGTGTGCCCCACCGCGCGGGCGGCGGGGCACAGCGATCGTACGGGGCGGCGTGGCGCCCGGCGGTCACTCGTCGCCGAAGATCGGCGGCCTCGTTCTCGTGCTGGTCGACGACGATCCGGTGCTGGGCGGCGGCTTCGACGAGGTGGGCGGCCTGCTGCTGGAGGTCCCGGGGTCCGGCGAGTCCGAGGTCGGCGGCGCCGAGGTCGTCGTGGGCGGCTCGGACGACGGACCGGTCTGCGGAGGCGGCCCGGGCGGGGCCGAGGAGGACGGCGGCGCGGACGACGAGGGCGGTGCCGACGTCGCGGTCGCGGTCGGCGTGGCCGACTGCTTCGGCGCGGGGTTGGCCGGCTTGATGAACTCCGGCGCGGGCATTCCCTGCATCGCGGCCTTCATGTAGGCCGTCCAGATCTCCGTGGGCACGGCGCCACCGTGCGTCTCGTCGTTGCCCAGCAGGCCCTTCAGATCACGGCGCTTGGTGGACTCGTCCTCCCGGAAGAGAGCCACCGATGTCGACAGGTTGGGCGTGTAGCCGACGAACCACGCGGAGAAGTTGCCGTCCGTGGTGCCGGTCTTGCCGGCCGCGGGGCGTCCGAGCGCCTTTGCCTTGTCGCCGGTGCCGTCTTTGTCCTGGATCACGCCGATCAGCATGTCGTTTATGGTGTCGGCGACTTCCTCGTCGAAGACCTGCTTGACCTCCGGCTTGGGGGTGTCGATCTTCTTGTCGTTCTTCTTGAGCTCCTGGATGACGTACGGGTCAGCGTGCTTGCCGCGGGCCGCGAACGTCGCGTACGCGCTCGCCATGTCGAGCGGCGAGGGCTCGCTCGTGCCCAGGGCCATGGCCGGGGTCAGCTTGTCGAGGCCGGGAGTGTCCTCCGGCAGCCCCGCGTCGATCGCCGCCTGCTTGACCTTGTCGAAGCCGACGTCGGCGGCGAGCTGCGTGAACACCGGGTTCAGGGATCTCTCCATGGACTCCCGGATGCTCATCTTCCCGTAGTCCCTGCCCGTCTCGTTGGGCACCAGGTAGACGCCTTGCTTGTCGGACCACTTCTTGCCGTCCGGCATGATCACCGGGATCTTGTTGTCGGCGCTGTACAGGTCCTCGATGGTGATCGGCTTGCCGTCGTACTTGCCGTCTCTCAGCGCCGCGGCGACCACGAAGGGCTTGAACGTCGAGCCCACCTGGATGTCGTCGCGCGTGGCGTCGTTGAACTCCTGCTTGAAGAAGTCCGGACCGCCGTACAGCGCGACCACCGCGCCGTCCCCCGGCACCACCGACGCGATGCCGGTGCGCAGGTACTTGTCCGCCTCGCGCTGGTCGGGCTTGAGCCGCGCGGTGAGCTGCTGCTCCACGGCCGCGACCGCGGCGTCCTGCTTCGCCTTGTCGAACGTCGTGACGATCTTGTAGCCGCCCAGCGCCAGTTCCTCCGCGCTGACCAGGTTGTTGTCGATCATGTAGTCGTTGGCGACCTGCATCAGGTAGCCGGCCTGGCCCTTCTTGCCGGCCGCGGGCTGCGGCTTGATCGGCATCGGGAACTGCTGGGCGTCGGCGGTGGCCTGGTCGATCCACTTCATCTCGACCATGCCGTTGAGGATCCACTTCCAGCGGCCCTGCACGCGGTTCAGCCGGCTCTCGCTGACCTCGCCGTTCACCCACACGTCGTTGATGCTCGGCGCGTTGAGCAACGTCGAGATGTACGCGCCCTCGCCCACCGTGAGGTCGTTGACGTTCTTGCCGTAGTAGGCCTGCGCGGCCGCCTGGATGCCGTACGCGTTGCGCCCGTAGAACGAGGTGTTCAGGTACCCGGCCAGGATCTCGTCCTTGGTCATCTGCCGGTCGACCTTTATCGCGATGAACATCTCCTTGAACTTGCGTTCGAAGGACTGTTCCTGCGACAGGAACGCGTTCTTGACGTACTGCTGGGTGATCGTCGAGCCGCCCTGCGTCGGGCCGCCCTTGGCCATCGCGACCGCGGCGCGCGTGAGGCCCTTCGGCGAGACGCCGGAGTCGGAGTAGAAGGTGCGGTTCTCCGCCGCGAGCACGGCGTGCTGCACGTCCTTGGGCACCTGGTCGAGCTTGACGTTCTGGCGGTTGTACTTGCCGGACTGCCCGATCTCGGTGACGCCGTCCGAGTAGTAGTAGATGTTCGACTGGATCTGGGTCGCGGCGTTGACGTCCGGGATCTCGACCAGGGAGTAGGCGAGTCCGGCCAGGCCGAGCAGCGAGCCGATGAAGAAGAGGAACATCGCGAGGATCTGCTTGAAGGACGGCAGCCAGCGGCGCACGCCCTTCTTGCCGTACCGCGGGTAGTCGATGAAGCGGCGCTTCTTCTTGCCGTCCTTGCCGACCGGGCCCTTGCCCCTGCCGCGCCCGCCGGGCGACGTACCCGCGCCCTCGTCGTCGCGCCCGGGGCCGGACGGACCGCCGCCGCCCCCGCGCCCGCCCTTGCCGCGGCCGCCACCGCCGCGGCCGCCGGACCGGGCCGCCTGCCGGGCCTCCATCCGCGTCATCGGCCGGTCGCCGGCCTCCGACGCCGACCCTCCGGAGGCCGAGGGCGAAGCCGTCGGCGTGCCGGGCTTCGGGTCGGCCGGAGAGCCCGGTGAGGGCCGGGCCGGCGAAGGGCCGGCCGGAGAGGAGCCGGCCGAGGAACGTGCCGAACGCGCCGGACCGGCCGGGTCCGCGGCACCCGTGGACGGCATGCTCCCCCGAACATGCGAAGTGCCGCGCCCCTCGGGGCGCGGCTGTGACGACCTGCGACGGTGTTCGCTCATGCGTATTCGCTGCTCCTCGGCCGCACGACGGGGGTCGGCCGTACGGGTCGTGGCTGTCCGTTCCCCAGGACGCGCCCCGGCCGCGGAAGGTTGCGCGCGTGATCGCACCGGCCGGTGGAGGCGGTGTCCGGATCAACGGCCTTGCACGGGAGCGGCAGCGCTCGGAGGTACCACACGGCGGACCAGACTACGCGCGGACGCAACGCCCAAAAGACGGACTCCTCGGGGCATACCCGCCCGAGTGAACGGCCGGACAAGGCGATTCCCGGGCGTGTTGCCGCGCATCCGGAGCTACCGGCGTCCCGGTCGTACTCCGCCCGGGTCCCCCGAACGACCGGCGAATGGCCGCCAGGTAACCGATGCGAGACCGCCACGTGACCCGCCTGTGACTTCTGTCACCGGGCCCCTCCTTGCACGCCGGGAGCAAGGGACCTATCGTTCCGATGTATCGACTCGATACATCGAGCCGATACGACAGCCGGAACCGCTCAGGTTGGAGGGAAGCGGATGAGCAGGCGCGGAGGCGTCCTCGAGTTCGCCACTCTCGGCCTCTTGCACGACACTCCCATGCACGGGTACGAGCTGCGCAAGCGGCTCAACACCGTGCTCGGCCCCTTCCGCGCCATCGCGTACGGCACCCTCTACCCGTGTCTGAAGTCCCTGCTCGAACGGGGATGGATCACCGAGGAGGAGCCCGAGCAGGTCGCCGCGGCACTGGCCGGGGGCAAGCGGGCCCGCATCGTGTACAAACTCACGGCGCAGGGCAAGGAGCACTTCCAGGAGCTGCTCTCCGAATCCGGGTCCACGACCTGGGAGGACGAGAACTTCGGGGTGCACTTCGCCTTCTTCGGCCGGACGGACCGCGAGGTGCGGATGCGCATCCTCGAGGGCCGTCGCAGCAAGCTCGAAGAGCGCCTCGAGCGGGTGCGCAGCTCGCTGTCGAGCACGCGGGAGCGGCTCGACGGATACACGCTCGAACTCCAGCGACACGGTCTGGAGTCGGTCGAGCGTGAGGTGCGCTGGCTGAACGAGCTCATCACCGCCGAACGCGTGGCCGGGGAGACCCCGGAGACCGACGGCGCCGATGACACAGAGGCCGGGGAGACCCGGCAGACCAAGCAGGACGCGGCCTCGGACCCGTCCGCAGCAACCAGTTGAGGTCCGGCCTTCGGGCCGGCCTCATTGAGAACACAGGGAGCAACCGGAATGGGTTCGGTTCGCGTAGCCATCGTCGGCGTGGGCAACTGCGCCGCTTCGCTGGTGCAGGGCGTCGAGTACTACAAGGACGCCGACCCCAACAGCCGCGTACCCGGCCTCATGCACGTGCAGTTCGGCGACTACCACGTGCGTGACGTCAAGTTCGTTGCCGCGTTCGACGTGGACGCGAAGAAGGTCGGGTTCGATCTGGCGGACGCCATCGGCGCCAGCGAGAACAACACCATCAAGATCTGCGACGTGCCTCCGACCGGCGTGACCGTGCAGCGCGGTCACACCCTGGACGGCCTGGGCAAGTACTACCTGCAGACGATCGAGGAGTCCTCGGAGCCGGCGGTCGACATCGTCAAGGCGCTCAAGGACACCGAGGCCGACGTGCTGGTCTGCTACCTGCCCGTCGGGTCGGAAGAGGCCGCGAAGTTCTACGCCCAGTGCGCGATCGACGCCGGCGTGGCCTTCGTCAACGCGCTCCCGGTGTTCATCGCGGGCACCAAGGAGTGGGCGGACAAGTTCACCGAGGCCGGTGTGCCGATCGTCGGCGACGACATCAAGTCGCAGGTCGGCGCGACCATCACGCACCGCGTGCTGGCGAAGCTCTTCGAGGACCGCGGTGTCCTCCTGGAGCGCACCATGCAGCTGAACGTCGGCGGCAACATGGACTTCATGAACATGCTCGAGCGCGAGCGCCTGGAGTCCAAGAAGGTGTCGAAGACGCAGGCCGTCACCTCGCAGGTCGACCGCGACCTGGGTGCGAAGAACGTGCACATCGGCCCGTCGGACTACGTCGCGTGGCTCGACGACCGCAAGTGGGCGTACGTGCGCCTCGAGGGCCGCGCGTTCGGCGACGTCCCGCTGAACCTGGAGTACAAGCTCGAGGTCTGGGACTCCCCGAACTCGGCCGGCGTCATCATCGACGCCGTGCGCGCCGCGAAGATCGCCAAGGACCGCGGCATCGGCGGCCCCATCCTCAGCGCGAGCAGCTACTTCATGAAGTCGCCGCCCGTGCAGTACTTCGACGACGAGGCCCGCGACGCGGTCGAGAAGTTCATCAAGGGCGAGGTCGAGCGCTGACGCGCTGACCTTCCCCGGTTCCCGGGCCGACCCACGCGGCCCGGTTCGGACCAAGGAGAGGCCCGGCGACTCCATTTGGGGTCGCCGGGCCTCTTGTCGTGCGCTGGTTACGCGCACTGGTTTCGTGCACTGATGTCGTGCGCTGATCTTGTCGGGGACTTACTGTGGGACGCATGAGCCGGCTGGGGGGCCGGCTCCTCACTTTCCTTGGGGGGAAAGCCATCATGCGCAGGAGTACTCCTGTGCTGGGTGCGGTAGTTGCCGCCCTGGCACTCGGCATGTCCGCAATACCGGCGACCGCGCACGAGGACGGCGTCGAGCCGTCCGTCGACGTCGTGGTCACCGGGCTCAACAATCCGCGTCAGCTCTCCACCGACTGGCACAACTGGTCGATCTACGTGGCCGAGGCCGGTCGCGGGGCGGAAAGCCCGGACCAGTGCGGCGAGTTCGGCTGCATCGGGCGTACCGGCTCGGTCACGTGGATCAAGTCGCCGGCGAAGACCACCAACAGTGTGACGCCCAAGCGCGTCGTGGTCGGCCTGCCGTCCAACGCCTCGCCCGACGGGGCGTTCGCGGTCGGGCCGAACGGCGTCGACGCGGTCCAGGGCAAGCTGTGGACCGTCGTCGGGGGCGGGGAGCAGGAGATCCCCGGCGGGTACAAGGAGGCCGGAAAGCTGCTCTCCGTGCAGACGCACGGAGCGAATCCCAAGGTCGTCGCCGACATCGAGAAGTACGAGCTGGACCACAACCCGGGCGGCAACCCCGAGGACGTGCACTCCAATCCGTACGCGGTGCTGGCGCTGAACGACCGGCAGATCGTCGCGGACGCGGGCGCCAACACGGTGTACGAGGTGCGCAACGGCCGGATCAAGGTCCTGGCGGTGCTGCCGGGCGGGCCGGGCGGCGAAGGCGGCGCGAACGGCCCGCAGCAGGTGCCTTCGTCGGTGACGCGTGGGCCGGACGGCGACTACTACGTGGGCGTGCTGGCCGAGGGCGACGGCCCCGGCGGCGCGAAGGTGTACCGGATCGGGGCCGGCGGCGGGGTCAAGGGCACGATCGACGGGTTCACGGGCGTGCACGGCCTCACCTTCAACCACGACGGGGACCTGTACGTCAGCGAGCTGTTCGGCGGCGAGCAGGGCTCGGGCCGGGTCGTTAAGGTCGACGCGGACAGCGGCGCCCGCACGTACCTGGACGTCCCGTTCCCGGCCGGCCTCGCGGTGGACCGGGCGGGCACGGTCTACGTGGCGGCGTGGAGCATCTCGGACGCGGACGGTTTCTCGGACCCGGAGAGCGGCATGACCGGGGAACCGGGCCAGGTCTGGCGGCTGAACGACTTCTGAGCACGCCTGGCCGGGGTTCGGCCGTGACGCGCCCCCGGTGACGGGGGTGGCAGGTGCGCCCGGCGGGGGTCCCGCCGGGCGCACCGGTACGTTTGCGTCCGTGACCCTGCTGCGCGATCTCGCGTCCCTCCTGCGCCTGCGCGACTTCCGCAGGTTGTTCGGGACGCGGTTGACGTCGCAGCTGTCGGACGGGGTGTTCCAGGTCGCGCTGGCGGGGCACGTTTTCTTCTCCCCGGAGAAGCAGACGACGGCGAGCGACGTCGCGGCGGCGTTCGCGGTGCTGTTGCTGCCGTACTCGCTGGTCGGGCCGTTCACCGGCGTGCTGCTGGACCGGTGGCGGCGGCGCCAGGTGCTGGTGCGCTGCAACCTGCTCCGTGCGCTGCTGGCCGCGCTGACCGCGGCGCTGGTGCTGGCGGACGTGCCGGACCCGGTCTTCTACGGCGCGTGCCTGGTCGTGCTCTCGGTCAACCGGTTCGTGCTCGCGGGGCTTTCGGCCGCGCTGCCGCGCGTCGTACCCGAGGACCGGCTGGTGATCGCCAACGCCGTGTCGCCGACGGCGGGCACGGTGGCGGCGTCGGCGGGTGCGGGCGCGGCGTTCGTGGTGCACCTGTTCGTCGAGGAGGGGTCCGGGGCGACGGCGCTGGTGATCCTCATCTCCGGTGCGCTGTACCTGTGTTCGGCGGCGGTGGCGGCGACGATGGCGGCCGGTCTGCTGGGGCCGGACCCGGACCGCGTGGTGCCGGGCGTACGCGAGGCGCTGGCCGGTGTCGCGCGCGGACTCGGCGAAGGCGCCGCGCACGTGTGGCGGCGGCGCGCGCCCGCGCACGCGCTGGCGGTGATCACCGCGATGCGGTTCTGCTTCGGCGTGCTGACGGTCATGACGCTGCTGCTGTGCCGCAACCTGTTCAACGACCCCGACGACACGGACGCCGGGCTGGCGACCCTCGGGCTCACGGTCGGGGTCACGGCGGCGGGCTTCTTCCTCGCGGCGGTGCTCACGCCGATCGTCACGCCGCGCATCGGGGTGCCGCGCTGGATCGTGCTGTGCGCGTTCGTCGGTGCCGCGGCGCAGCTGGGGCTCGGGCTGCCGTTCGCGCTTGGGCCGATGCTGGCGGCCGGCTTCGTGTTGGGGCTGGTGTCGCAGGGCGCCAAGATCGGGGTGGACACGATCGTGCAGACGACGGTCGACGACGCGTACCGGGGCCGGGTCTTCTCGGTGTACGACGTGTTGTTCAACGTCGCCTTCGTGGGCGCCGCGGCGGTCTCCGCGGTCGCGCTGCCGTCGGACGGCAGGTCCCCGGCCGTGCTGATCGCGGTCGCCGCGGGCTACGCGGTGACAGGGCTGTTGTATGCCGTCGCGGTGCGCCACCATCCACTGCGCCCCATCAAAAAGGTTGATTCGTCCGGTTTTCCCGGCATTTAGTCGCCATCTCCGGTGTGCAGAACGTTACTTGCGGGCTTCCGAAGTATCGACTTAGCGTCAAGTAGTGCGCAACGGCGCAAGACCCTCTAATCTGCCTCAGCGATCGATCGCTCAGTCATGCCTTGTGCCACATTCATGCCCATCGGAGACCGAAGATGAGCAACTACCCGAGTGGGTCTGATTCGGACCGCGTCCCCTACGTGCCTGCATGGCTGGATTCGACGCCGCCGGAGGGCAGCCGGGTCCCCGCCCCGCCGACCGTGACGGACGGCGGACGGCGCGAGCGGCGCGAGGCGGCGTCACGCGAACGCAGCGTGCTGCTCAGCCCGTTGGTGATGGGGCTCACACTGCTGCTGACCGCGGTGGTGGGCGTGGGCGCGTTCTTCTACTTCCAGGGCGGCGAGAAGCGGGCGTATGGCGAGGGTTCGTGCCTCGACGATCTGGCCGGCAGTACACCGCACCTTGCGGAGTGTGGAACACCCGGCGCGAAATACCAGATCATTTCCATCATTCCGGACACGGTTGACGGCACCCAGTGCGGCTCGGTCACCGGCGCGAACATCCCGATCGTCGTCGACCGCAAGGACCTTCTCTGCGTGATGGACATCAGCCGGTAGCGGATCTATGGGGATGCGGTCGTCGGTCTCACCCCCTAGGGTTTCGGGCGCTCGACATCCCCCCGCAGCCCCCACACAAACGGAGCTCCCGTGTCCAACCCGTTCGCGAACGGCCCGCAGGGTCCCTCGGACCAGTCGCCCTACGGACAGCAGCCCCAGTCCTACGGACAGCAGCAGCCGTACCCGGCGCAGATGCCGCCGCAGCAGCCGCCCTACGGCCAGCAGCAGCCGCCGAACTACTACGGGACTCCGCCCCAGCAGCCGCGCCGCAAGCCGTGGATGAAGTACATACGCATCGGCGTGCCTGTCGTGGTCGTCATCGTCGCCGCCGCCGTGTACTTCACCAAGGACGACAGCGCCGCGAAGTCCGCCAAGGTCGGCGACTGCATGGAGCACGTCAAGAAGGACGGCGGCGACGACATCAAGAAGGCCGAGTGCGGCACGCCCGCCGGCCAGTACACCGTCGTCGGCAAGTTCTCCGGCACGACCAAGGGCGAAAAGTGCCAGGAGATCCCGGCCTGGAAGTCGGGCGAGGGCGAGGGCGTCTACTTCTATCTCGACGAGGGCAGCTCCGAGACGCTGCTGTGCCTGAACGCCAACGAGAACGCCCCGGACCCACTCACGGTCCCGGAGGGCTAGGAAGTACTGCTGGAACGACGGCTGGGGGCAGAACGGACGACCGTGCCCGTTCTGCCCCCACCGCCATTTGTACGTCGCGTCAGCCGGCGGTCTGCGCGTCCCACCACTTGCGCAACTCCGCAACCGCTGTGTCGTGGTCCATCGGGCCGTTCTCCAGGCGCATTTCGAGCATGTGCTTGTACGCCTTCCCGACCAGCGGTCCCGGCGGCACGTCGAGGATGCGCATGATCTCGTTGCCGTCCAGGTCCGGGCGGATCGCGTCCAACTGCTCCTGCTCCTGGAGCTTGGCGATGCGCTCCTCCAGCGAGTCGTAGGCGCGGGCGAGCGCGGCGGCGCGGCGGCGGTTGCGCGTCGTGCAGTCCGAGCGGGTCAGCTTGTGCAGGCGGTCGAGCAGCGGACCCGCGTCCCGCACGTAGCGGCGCACCGCCGAGTCCGTCCACTCCCCCGTGCCGTAGCCGTGGAAGCGCAGGTGCAGTTCGACCAGGCGCGTCACGTCGTCGGTGATGTCCTTCGGGTACTTCAGCGCCTTCATGCGCTTCTTCGTCATGTGCGCGCCGACCACCTCGTGGTGGTGGAACGACACGCGCCCGTCGTCCTCGAAGCGCCGCGTGCGCGGCTTGCCGATGTCGTGCAGCAGCGCGGCAAGGCGCAGCACGAGGTCCGGCTCGCCCGGGGCCTCCAGGTCCATCGCCTGTTCGAGCACGGTCAGGGTGTGCTCGTAGACGTCCTTGTGCCGGTGGTGCTCGTCCAATTCGAGTCGCAGCATGGGCAGTTCGGGCATCACCCGGGCCGCGATGCCGGTCTCGACCAGCAGCAGCAGGCCCTTGCGCGGGTGCGGCGAGAGCACGAGCTTGTTGAACTCGTCGCGTACGCGCTCGGCCGACACGATGTCGATGCGGTCGGCCATCGCGGTCATCGCGGCGACGACCTCGGGCGCGACGTCGAAGTCCAGCTGCGCGGCGAACCGGGCGGCGCGCATCATGCGCAGCGGGTCGTCGCCGAACGACGCCTCGGGAGTGCCGGGTGTGCGCAGCACGCGGTCGGCGAGGTCCTCCAGACCCCCGTACGGGTCGACGAAGTCGACGGCGGGCAGGTCGACCGCCATCGCGTTGACCGTGAAGTCGCGGCGGACCAGGTCGTCCTCGATCGAGTCGCCGTAGCTGACCTCGGGCTTGCGCGACGTGCGGTCGTACGCCTCCGAGCGGTACGTGGTGATCTCGATGAGGAAGTCGTGACCGTTGGGAGCCTGCTTGCGGCAGCCCACCGTGCCGAAGGCGATCCCGACCTCCCACACCGCCTCCGCCCAGGGCCGCACGATGGCGAGCACCTGCTCGGGGCGGGCGTCGGTGGTGAAGTCGAGGTCGTTGCCGAGCCGGCCGAGGAGCGCGTCGCGCACCGAGCCGCCGACGAGGGCCAGCCGGTGCCCGGCCGCCGCGAATCTGCGGGCGAGGTCGTCCGCGACCGGGGCGACGCGCAGCAGTTCGGTGACGGCGCTGCGCTGGACGAGGTTCAGCCGGTCGGTCGGCACGTCGGCGTCCGCCGCGGGAAGGTCCTGCTCGGCGGCGTGCGGTGAGTTCTTCGCGTTGGGCACGACGTACAAGGGTACGTGGACCGTGCGGGCGGATCGTCACCTTTATCGGAGCCCGGGGCTGCGATGGGGTGATCTTGTCACCCAACTCCACGGCGCGGCGCACTAGGATTTCAGGATGCCCTCTGAGACCACCCCGCCGCGGCGGAGGCTCAAGGCGGTCGAGGAACACTCGGCCGGTGGCCTCGTTGTGGACAGGGACACACTGCGTGCCGCGCTGATCGCCCGACGCGATCGCCGCGGCCGTCTGTTGTGGTCCCTGCCCAAAGGGCATATCGAAGACGGTGAGAGCGCGGTCCAGGCGGCGCTTCGCGAAGTCGAGGAGGAGACCGGCATCGTGGGCCGTGTCCTCGCCCCGCTGGGCGTCATCGACTACTGGTTCACGGCTCCGGACCGCCGGGTGCACAAGACCGTCCACCATTATCTGATGGAGGCGGCCGGCGGGGATTTGTCCGACGAAGACATCGAGGTCGAGGCGGTCGCGTGGGTTCCGTTGGGTGCGCTGTCGGCAAGGCTCGCGTATCCGGACGAGCGCCGGCTCGCCGTACGGGCGCCGGAGCTGTTGGCGGACAGCGCGTGACCCGTACCCGCGACGGCGCCGGGCGCGCGGTCGGCGTCCTCGTGCTCGTCCTCGTGCTGGCCGCGACGGCCGTCGTGACCGGGCTGCAGCGTGCGGCGCACGCCGCGGACGGTACCCCCGTCCAGGTGGTCCTGACCGCCGTGACGCCGGCGGTCCTGCAGCCGAAAGGCACTCTGACCGTCAGGTTCGAGGTGGTCAACAACTCGGGGCGCGACCTGGACCAGGTGACGGTCAAGCTGCGGGTCAGCCAGGCGCTCACGCTGCGCGGCGACCTCGCCGCCCCGGACTCCTGGTCGAACCGGGACGTCCGGGACGCCTCGGCGACGAAGCAGATCGCGCACATCGCCGCCGGCGCCACGCAGCCCGACACCTTCACCGTCCCCGTGGACAAGATGTCGCTCGGTGGCGACGCCGCCGTCCACGGGCTGACCGTGCAGGCACTCGACGGCGGCTCCGAGGTCGGATCGTCGCAGGTGCTCGTGCCCTGGGTTCCGAAGGACGGCCTCAACAGCCTGAAGAAGACCCAGGTCGGCGTGCTGTGGCCGCTGATCGACCAGCCCCGGCTGGACGGCACGACGATCGGCGACCGGGTCCAGACGCCGGTCTTCACCAACGACGGTCTGACCGCCGAGCTGTCCGGCGAAGGGCGCCTGAACCAGCTGCTCCAGACGGGGCAGCAGATCCCGGGGGTCACCTGGGTGGTCGACCCCGATCTGCTGGACACCGTGCGCGCGATGGAGACCCCGTACCGCGTCGCACCGCCCAGGACCGACCCGCCGGCGGACAAGAACACCGAAGAGGGCGACGGCGCCGGGCGCGAATCGGACCCCGCCGCCGCGACGCCGCGTACCGAGGAGGAGACCGAGCCGGGCAAGGGAACCGCGGCCGCGGCGGACTGGCTCCGGCAGCTGCGTGCGGCGGTCGCCGACGACACGGTGGTCGCGCTGCCGTACGCGGACACCGATGTGGCCACCGTCGCGCACGCCTCGTCGACCAAGTCGAAGACGGATCTGCTCCCGGAGCTGCGCGCGGCCGTCGATCGCGGCAGGGCCACGGCCACCGCGACGCTCGACGGCAAGACCGTCCGCAGCGACGTCACTTGGCCGATCGCCGGGGCGGTGGACCCGCCGATCCTGGAGACCGCGAAGGCGACGGGCTCCTCGATCGTGGTGGCGTCGGGGGCGAGCATGCCGCCGCGCAGCAGCAAGCTGGACCACACGACTTCGACGCGCTCCCAGGTCGGGCCGGGCACCGCGGCGCTGGTCACCGACCCGCGCATCGACGTGCTGCTGGACGAGGGGGCGGACGGGCCGGACGGGCAGCTGCGGTTGCAGCAGGCGCTGATCGCCGAGCTGTTCACCATCGCGATGGAGCAACCGGCCCTGCAGCGCGCGCTGTTGATCGTGCCGCCCCGGCACTTCGACGCGGCGGTCGGGCGGGCGATCGCGGCGGCGATGTCGGTCGCCGCCGGAACCGGCGGGTGGGCCGAGACGGCCTCGCTCGACGCGCTCGCCGAGACGGCGCCGGGCGAGGAGCGGACGATGCGGGCGTACCCGCCCGGGCTCAAGCGCACCGAGTTCTCCGACAGCTACCTGCGGTCGATCCCGGATCTGCAGCGCAGTGTGGACACGTTCGCGGCGATCCTGGAGGACAAGAGCCGGATCCGCGACCCGTACGAACCGGCGGTCCTGCGCACGCTGTCGGTCACGTGGCGCGGCGAGACGATGGACGCGGACGCGTACCGGCTGGACGTGACGCGGAGCCTGCGGGTGCTGGAGCAACTGGTCCGCATCGCGCCGAAGACCGCGGTGACGTTGTCCGGCGACAACGGCACGATCCCGATCACCATCATCAACGGGCTGCAGCAGACCATCACGGTCCGCCTGGACGTGGTCTCCAGACAGCCGAACCGGCTGAACCTGACGCAGCCGCACGAGGTCGAGATCCCCGGTGGACGCACCATCGCCATCCCGGTCGACGCGCAGTCGGCCGCCAACGGCAAGGTGCTCGTCGACGTGCGGATGCTCACCCCCGACGGCAAGGAGGCCTTCGGGCCCACGCAGACGTTCTACGTCAACACCACCAGCATTGACGGCATCACGTTGGGCATCATTGGGGTGATCGCGGGGCTGCTCGCGCTGTTCTCGCTCCGCGCCTACATTCGGCGGCGCAAGGAGCCGCCGACCGGGGCGGAGGGTGCCGACGAGGCGGGCGAGGGCGAGGCGCACGACCCGGAAGGCCCGGTGGCGGGCGGCCCGGGGGCACACGCAAGGATCGAGGGGGGCACCAGGCGGCACGCGAGCCGGGACAGGCCGGAGGACCATCACGCACCGGCTTGACCGATTTGCGCCTCTTGTCGATATATCGGCGGACACTTGGCGCGGGGGACCGCCTCAGCAGGCCCCGGATGAGAAAGTAGGCACCTGGAGCCGACCACCATGACGATCTGAAGCGGAAGACGAGGACCTGCCCGCATGAGTGACCGGAGAGACGAGCGGCAGCCGTACGACGGCGGCACGGACGACCCGGCCGACGGGCACGACCCGTATTCCCCGCGTCGTGGCGAACGGCGCCCGGTGGACCCCTACCTGGGCCAGTACGGCCAGCAGTACTCCGACCCGGCCCAGGAGTACTCCCCTTATCCCCCGCCCCCGGAGCCCGGCAACTGGCAGTCCGCCCCGCCGCAGCAGAGCGGCGACGGGTGGTTCCGCGACGACCCCGGCGGTCAGAGCGGCGGGCTCGACGACGTGTTCGCCCCGACGCCGCAGGCGCCGGGCGGGGCCCCCGGCTATCAGCCGGGCTACGACCAGGGCCAGGGCTACGGGCAGCAGCCGTACGACGCGGCCTACGGCGGTCAGCCGCCGCAGTACCCCGAGCAGCAGCCGTATCCCGAGCAGCAGTACCAGGACCCGCAGTATCAGGACCCGCAGTACGCCAACGACCCTTACGCGGCCCAGCAGTACGGGGCCCCGCAGGTCCCGCCGCAGCCGTACGACCAACAGCAGTACGGCCCGGGCCAGGACGGCGGCTACGGCCAGGGACAAGGCCAGGGCGACCAAGGCCAGGGCGACCAGGGCGGCGGCTACGGCCCGGACGGCGGCCAGTACTCCCCCGAGCCTCCCCCCGAGCGGCGGCGTTCGCGGCGCTCCGCGGCCCAGGCGGCGAACGAGCCGTCCGGCGCCGGTTCCGGCGGTCCGCGCGGCGGCTCGGGAGGTTCCGGCGGCGCGGGCGGCGGCTACGGCGCGGGCGGCGGCTGGGGCGACTACGACCGCCCCGGCGGCTGGCTCATGGACCAGACGCTCACCGGCATCCACCTCGGCCTCACCGGCGAGATCGGCATGCCGACGTACACCGAGGCGTACCAGCGCTATGAGACGCGCCAGCGCGCCGAGGCGGCCGCGGCCGGCTCGCTCACGGTCACCGAACCGGACCTCATCGAGCCGCTCCCGGGCCCGTCCCAGTCGCCCGTCTACCGCCTGCCCGGCAGCGGCGCCGAAGAGCGCATGGCCGGCATCCCGGTCGGCGGCAAGGTGGGCGGCCGGCTCTCCGGCATGATGCGGTCCAGTGCGCTGATGGCGTCGGGCACCATCGTCTCGCGCATCACCGGCTTCATCCGCAGCCTCGTCATCGCCGCCGCGCTCGGCACCGCGGTGTTCGCGAACACGTACAACGTCGCGAACACGATGCCGACCCTTCTCTACATCCTCGTCGGCGGCGGCGCGCTGAACGCGGTCTTCGTGCCGCAGCTCGTGCGCGCGATGCGCAACGACGACGACGGCGGCGAGGCGTACGCCAACCGGCTGCTCACGCTGGTCATGACGCTGCTGCTGGCGCTCACCGCACTCGCCGTCTTCGCGGCACCGTGGCTGATCCGGATAATGGCCAACTCGCTCGCCGAGCAGGAGGCCGAATTCGAGCTGGCCACCACCTTCGCGCGCTACTGCCTGCCGATCATCTTCTTCATGGGCCTGCACGTGATGTTCGGACAGATCCTCAACGCCCGTGAGCGCTACGGCCCGATGATGTGGACCCCGGTCCTCAACAACCTCGTCATCATCGCCACGTTCGGCCTCTACATCTGGGTCGCCGGAACGCAGCACAGCAGCGGCATGACGGCGGCACGCATCACGCCCGACGAGGCGCGGCTGCTCGGCATCGGCACATTGCTCGGCATGGTCGTGCAGGCGCTCGCCATGGTGCCCTACCTGCGTGCGGCCCGGTTCCACTTCCGGCCGCGCTTCGACTGGCGCGGGCACGGGCTCGGCAAGGCGGCCGGGCTCGCGAAGTGGACGTTCCTGTTCGTGCTGGCGAACCAGCTCGGCTACCTGGTGACCACGCAGCTCGCGAACGCGATCGACAGCGACGCGCAGACGGACGGCATCACCTGGGGTGTCGGCTTCTCCGCCTACACGAACGCCCTGCTGGTCTGGCAGTTCCCGCAGGCGGTCATCACCGTCTCGGTCATGGCGGCGATGCTGCCGCGGATGTCGCGCGCCGCCGCCGACAACGACAAGACCTCGGTACGCGACGACATCTCGGCCGGCCTGCGCATGTCCGCGGTCGCGATCGTGCCGTGTGCGGTCGTGTTCGTCGCGCTCGGCCGCGACATCGGCGGCCTGATCTTCGCGCCCACCGGCGTCAACAGCGCCCACTGGATCGGGTACATGCTGATGGCCCTCGGCCTCGGCCTCATCCCCTTCTCGGCGCAATACGTGCTGCTGCGCGGGTTCTACGCGTACGAGGACACGCGTACGCCGTTCCTCAACACCGTGTGGGTGGCGGCAACTACGGCCGCCCTGTCCGGACTCGCCTATCTGGTGCTGCCCACGAAGTGGGCCGGTGTCGGCATGGCGGGGGCCTACGGGGCGGCCTACCTCGTCGGCGTCATGCTCGCCGCGCGGCGGCTCAAGACGTACCTCCCCGACCTGGACGGCCGGCGGGTGGCACGCACGTACACCCGTTTGATCGTCGCGTCGGCGATCGGCGGTGTCGCCGCGTTCGCCGTAGCGCGCATGTGCACCAACGCGCTGGGCGTCGGCTTCGGCGGATCGCTCGCGGCGGTGCTGGCCGGACTCGTGGCCATGGCCGTGGTGTTCCTCGTCGCGGCGAGCCGCATGCGCATCGAGGAACTCTCCGCGATGACAGGCATGGTGAAGGGCCGTCTGGGACGCTGACCGGCGTGGCCGGGATGCGGCCGACGTCGGCCGGAACCTCACCCACGCCCCACGCGTCGGATGAGACGATGGCTGTCACAGCAGTGTCCGACGAGCGATTTCGCGCGGGATGGATCACGATGGGGCATACAAGCGGTGCCCCAAGGCGATTCGGGGTAGTAGTGCCCGGGACGAAGTCGGTTTGCCGGAAAGATCGAGGGGCAACCTGTTTGCCCCTCGAAGATGTCGTACGAAAGAGCAGGCGGGTGACGCGCCGTGCCGCCGCGCTCGTACGATGGGGCGGGGCTACGAGGAGGGTGAGTATACGGTGACGGACCGAACCGCAGGCTCCGTCCACCTGATGGCGGACGGCCCTTCCGGCTCCAGCACCCTCGACTCCGGCAAGACCGATACCGTCGACACCGATACCACCGGCTCCGACACCGATGCGAACACCGACACCGACACCGGCGGCAACTCCGGCACCGACATCAGCATTGACTCCAACTCCGGCACCGGCGCGGCCACCCGCGCGGACGGCGGCACCGAAAGCGGAACGGAAATAAGCGCGGTCAACGGCACTGCCGAGAGTGTCGGCGTCACCGACACCAACGAGGCGAAGGCGGCCGACGTCACGGCCGAGACCGTGGCACTCGACCCCGCCGCCGATGTGGCGGACACGATCGTGGACCACGAAGTCCCGGAGGCCCCTTCGGTGGACGGCAAGTCGGCAGAGGCCACCGCGGAGACGACTGTCGTTCCCGCCACCGACACGGACGACACCCCGGGCACCACCGACACCGAAGCCGCCGAGGACGCCCCGCAGCACGACCGACCCGCCGAGGTCGCCGCGGAGACCCGGGAGTTCGAGTCCGAGGAGGCCGAACCCCCGCGCCGGGTCGCGGACGTCGCACACGGGACGCGCTTCGCCGGGCGCTACCGGCTTGAGGACAAGCTCAGTTCGAACGGCAAGAGCGCCACGTGGCGGGCCGTCGACGAGAAGCTGCGCCGTGCCGTGGGCATCCACCTTGTGGCGGCCGGGAGCGAGCACGCGCGCAGCGTGATGGCCGCGGCCCGGGCGGCGGCGCTGGTCGGCGACCCCCGGTTCGTGCAGGTGCTCGACGCGGCCGAAGAGGACGGCCTCGTCTACGTGGTGAAGGAGTGGCTGCCGGACGCGGACAACCTGGCGTCGCTGCTGGCCACCAACCCGCTGCCGCCGCACGAGGCGTACGAGATGGCGCGCTCGGTCTCCGACGCCATGGCCGTCGCACACCGCGCGGGTCTGTCGCACCTGCGCCTCGACCCCGACAACGTGCTGCGCATGCACACCGGGCAGTACAAGATCGTCGGCCTGTCGGTCGAGGCGGCGCTGTACGGCCACGACACGACCGATGCGGCACGTGACGACACCCGTGCCATCGGCTCGCTGCTGTACGCGTGCCTGGCGCGGCGCTGGCCGGACGCGGCGGCGTACGGGCTGCCGCAGGCCCCGCGCAACGGCGACAAGCTGTGCACCCCCGGCCAGGTGAAGGCGCACGTGCACATGCCCCTCGAAGCGATCGCGATGCGGGCGCTCGGGCAGGAGTACAAGCACCAGGCGCCGTTCGAGGCCCCCGAGGACGTCGTCGCGGCCCTCGCGGCGATACCCACGGTGCTGCCGCCGGAGCCGGAACCGCCGGTGAGTGCGGCCGGTGCGGAGTTCGACGACGAGTACACCCCGACGGCGCTGCTGTCGCGCGGCAGTAGCGGCTACAACGGCGGTCCGCCGCGGGCGGTTGCCACCAGGTCCCCGGCGGGACCGCCGCCGGCGCTGGGCGGCGGCTTCGGCCGGTTCGTCAAGAGCATCGTCGCCGTCATCGTGCTCGTCGCGATCGTCTTGGCCACCTGGCAGATCGCCGTACACGTCAACAAGGACCGGGACGAACAGCCCGCCCCCACGCCCACCCCGAGCAGCAGCCCGCAGACCTCGGCACCTCCGGCGGCCGCTCCGCCGCAGACCGGGCAGCCGATCGCCGTCAGCGGCGCCAAGCAGTTCAGCCTGACCCCGAGCGGCGGTGCTGCCTCCGACTACCCCGAGAACGTGGGCCTCTCCTTCGACGGCAAGCCGGGCACGTCCTGGCGCCCGCAGAGCTACGTCGACGGGCCGGAGGCGAAGATACGGATGGGCATCGGCATCATCTACGACCTGGGGTCCGTACAGGATCTGCGCACCGCCCGGATCCAGCTCGCGGGCGACGGTGACCACACCACGCTCGCGATCTACGCCGCCGACCCCGGCGCTTCGTCGTTCCCGACCCGGCTGGACGGTTTCAGCCCGATCAAGGAAGCGACGACCCAGGGCGACGAGGTCACGTTCACGTTCGAGGCGCGGACGCGCTTCGTCCTCGTCTGGATGACCGCGATGCCGATGCAGCGCGGCGACGGCCAGCCCTTCTACAGCAGCGGCTACCAGAACGGCTTCGCCGAGGTCGGCTTCACCAGCTGATCCGTGCCAGGATGACCCCCGGAACTTTCCAGCCGCCGGGGGGTGAGCTTGAGCGCGGAGTCCGCGTACGTCGACGTGTCGGACGTCGACCTGCTCGCGCTGCACTCCTCCGGAGACGCGGACGCGTTCGGCGAGTTGGTGCGGCGACACCGCGACCGGCTCTGGGCCGTCGCGCTCCGCACCCTCGGTGACCGCGAAGAGGCCGCTGACGCCCTCCAGGACGCCCTGGTATCCGCCTACCGGGCGGCGGGGCGCTTCGAGGGCCGTGCGGCGGTCACGACGTGGCTGCACCGCATCGTGGTCAACGCGTGCCTCGACCGCGCGCGGCGCAAGGCCGCACGGCCGGCCGTACCGCTGCCCGAGGACCTCGACCAGCGCATCCCGGCGCCGGCCGGAGAGGACCCCGCGGTGCGCGGCGAGACGCGGGACGCCCTGTTGTCGGCGCTGGCGACGCTGCCGCCCGAACAGCGCGCGGCACTCGTCCTGGTGGACATGGAGGGCTACCCCGTCGACGAGGCCGCACGGGTCCTCGATGTCGCGCCCGGAACGATCAAGAGCCGCTGTGCGCGCGGCCGTGCCCGGCTGCTGCCGCTCGTCCGGCATCTACGCGAAGGGAACCAGGCGGCCGGGGCATCCGTCAGACCGTCGGACGACGGCACCGCGGCCGTGCGTCCCCGACCGCATGTGAACGGTGGAGGAACGGACGGGCATCGGGACGGAGGTGTGACGCGATGACCGCGCAGAACCGCATGGTCGGCCCGGACGGGCACGTGGACGTCGACGTCCTCTCCGACCTCGTCGAGGGGCTGCTCTCCGACCCGGAGGCCGCCGAGGTCCGAGCCCACGTCGCCGAGTGCGCCGAGTGCCGTGACACCGTCGACGCCCTTGCCGAGGTACGCGAACTCCTCGCCGCGCAGCCGGCCGAGCCGATGCCCGACGACGTCTACGCCCGGATCGAGTCCGCCCTCGCCGAGGCGGCGGGTGCGTCCGGCGGAGCCGCGGGAGCGGCGGGCGTCGACGCCGAGGTCCCCGCACCCCGTCCTTCGACGCGCCCCGACCTCGGGTCCCTGCCCCCACCCCGCCCGCGCGGCGTCCCCGAGGCATCGGCGAGGGTCGTCGATCTGGGCGAGGTACGCCGCAGGCGGCTCGCCCCCGGCCTGCTCGGCGCGGCGGCAGCGGTCGCCGCCGTACTGCTCCTGGTCGGAGTGGTCGTCAGCGGCGGCCTGGGCGGCTCTGATTCCGACAGCAACTCGGACAGTCAAGGCGCGGCCAGTGCGCCGCTGCAGGAACAGGGAACCGCCGGGAGGCCCGGCGGCCCGACAGGCGCCGGTCCGCCTGGGGCCGCGGCGCCGTCCGCGTCCTCGGCGGCGGCACTGCCGGAGTACCACGAGGACAACCTGCGCTCCCAGGTCGCCGCCCTGCTGGGACGGCAGGGTCGGCCCGGGCTCGGCAGCGACTCCGCCGAGACCACGACGAGCCGCCCGGCGGTCCCGGACGCCCCCGGCGTGAAGGGCGCGGCGGCAGGCGTTCCGCGTTGCGTCACCGAAGCAGCCGAGGACGAGGCCGCGGGCCGCAGCCTCATCGCGTCCGAGCGGGCCCGCTACCTGGATCAGGTCGCGTACGTCCTCGTGTACACCCGGGACAGCGCGAGCGTCGACGTGGTCGTCGTCTCCGCCGCGTGCGACGAGCCCGCGACGGTGTCCGCGAGCAGGTCACCGGTGGCCTCGTGGGTGCTCCTCAGCCGCATCGTCCCCACGCGCTGAGGACCGGGCGCAGGCGTGGTAGAGACGGGAATGGCGCGGACCTAGGATCGGTTGAGCGGACAGTGCCGCACCCCGCAGTACGGGGGTGGCCCCGCAACCACCGGCATAGCCGTCCGACGTACCCGGCCGGCTCGACGAGAAGCAGGGATGGGCCCAGCGTGAGCGACGTCCGTAACGTGATCATCATCGGTTCCGGCCCGGCCGGATACACGGCCGCCGTCTACGCCGCACGCGCCGACCTGACGCCGCTCGTCTTCGAGGGCGCGGTCACGGCGGGCGGCGCCCTCATGAACACCACCGAGGTCGAGAACTTCCCCGGCTGGCCCGAGGGCATCATGGGCCCGGACCTGATGGACAACCTGCGCAAGCAGGCCGAGCGCTTCGGCGCCGAGCTGGTCGCCGACGACATCGTCGAGGCCGAGCTCGAGGGCGACATCAAGGTGGTCAAGGACGGCTCGGGCAACGTGCACCGCGCCAAGGCCGTGATCCTCGCGACCGGTTCCGCGTACCGCGAGCTGGGTTTGCCGAACGAGAAGGAACTGTCCGGGCACGGCGTCTCGTGGTGCGCCACGTGCGACGGCTTCTTCTTCCGCAACCAGCACATCGCGGTGGTCGGCGGCGGCGACTCGGCGATCGAGGAGGCGACGTTCCTGTCCCGCTTCGCGACGACGGTGACGGTCATCCACCGCCGTGAGGAGCTGCGCGCCTCGAAGATCATGCAGGACCGCGCGTTCGCCAACGACAAGATCAAGTTCGCGTGGAACAGCGAGGTCGCGGAGATCGTCGGCGACGGCAAGCTGACCGGCGTGAAGCTGCGCGACACGGTCACCGGCGAACTGCGCGACCTGGCGGTCACGGGCCTGTTCATCGCGATCGGCCACGAGCCGCGCACCGAGCTGCTCAAGGACCAGATCGATCTGGACGAGGAAGGGTACGTGAAGGTCACGCACCCGACCCAGCACACGAACCTCACCGGCGTCTTCGCGTGCGGCGACGTCGTGGACCACATCTACCGCCAGGCCATCACCGCGGCCGGCAGCGGCTGCGCCGCGGCCCTGGACGCCGAGCGGTACCTGGAGGACCTCAAGCACCGCGAAGAGGTCTCCGTCTGACCCCGCACGACCCCGCGTACCGCAGCTTCTCCTACCGCAGCTTCTCGTCGCCGACGGCGGCGAGCACCGAGCCGGGCATCCGCCGACCGAGCCCTACCACCAAAGGAGCCACCATGGCCGAGGGCATCATCAAGACGACCGACAAGACCTTCGACGCCGAAGTGCTCCAGAGCGACAAGCCCGTGCTGGTCGACTTCTGGGCCGAGTGGTGCGGGCCGTGCCGCCAGATCGCCCCGGCGCTGGAGCAGATCGCGGCGGAGCACGGCGACAAGCTCGGCATCGCCAAGCTGAACATCGACGAGAACCCGGAGATCACCACCCGGTACGGCGTCATGTCGATCCCGACCCTGCACGTCTACCAGGGCGGCGAGATCGTCAAGACCATCGTCGGCGCCAAGCCGAAGTCGCTGCTCCTGAAGGAGCTTGCGGACTTCATCTGAGCGACGTCCGACCGACCCGCCGAGCACCGTCCGGCGGGGCCGCGCGAAGGAAGGCGCCTCCCGGAACCGGGGGGTGCCTTCCGCGCGTGTTGAGGCCCGGAGCACGCGGCGCGGGCAGGTTCGCGTGCGGTCCGGCGCGCGTACGATCGAGTGTCGCGTCCATCTCGGGAGGATTCCGTTCCATGACCTTGCAGCGGCAGTACCGACGCGGAGACACCGGCCCTGCCGTGGCCGAGATCAGATCCAAATTGGTGCTGCTGGGCCTGCTCGCCGCCGACGCCCGGGTCGACCAGGACCCGGACCGCGGCGACGACGCGCTCTTCGACGACGCGGTGGACCGCGCGGTGCGGCACTTCCAGCAGCAGCGGGCCCTCACCGTCGACGGCATCGTGGGCCCCGAGACCTACCGCCAGCTCGACGAGGCCCGCTGGCGGCTCGGGGACCGCGTCCTCTCCTACTCGGTGAGCCACATGATGGTCGGCGACGACGTCGCCACCCTCCAACAGCGCCTGCTCGACATGGGCTTCGACTGCGGGCGCGTCGACGGCCTCCTCGGCCCCGGCACCGAGCGCGCGCTGCGCGACTTCCAGCGCAACTACGGGCTGCGCGCCGACGGCACCTGCGGCCCGGCGACGTTCCGCGCGCTGGACCGGCTCGCGCGCACGGTGGTCGGCGGGCAGCCGCACGCGATGCGCGAGTCGGAGCTGATCCACCGGTCGGGTCCGGCACTCTCCGGCAAGATCCTCGTGATCGACCCCGGACACGGCGGCACCGACCCCGGCGTGGTCGCGCACGGGCTGAGCGAGGCCGACGTGATGTGGGACCTCGCCCGCCGCCTGGAGGGCCGCCTGTCGGCGCTCGGCGTCCAGGCGTACCTGACCCGGGGACTGGACGGCGACGGCGTCGTGGTGGCCGAGGAGCAGCGCGCGGCGTTCGCCAACGCGACCGACGCGGACCTTGTCATCTCGCTGCACGCGGACCGCAACGACAACGCGCAGGCGCGCGGCGTCGCGACGTTCTACTACGGGAGCGGCAGCGACGCGCACGGGCTGCGCTCCCCCACCGGGGAACGCTTCGCCGGGCTCGTGCAGCGCGAGCTGGTGGCACGCACCGGCATGGTCGACTGCCGTACGCACGGCAAGGCGTGGCCGCTCCTGCGCAGCACCCGGATGCCCGCGGTGCGGGTCGAGCTCGGCTACCTGACGAACCCCGAGGACGCCGCGCTGCTGACCCAGGCGGCGTTCCGCGACATGGCGGCCGAGTCGATCGTGGTCGCGTTGCAGCGGCTGTACCTGCCGCCGGACCAGGACGAGCCGACGGGCATGCTGCGGCTGCCGGCCTTCATCTGAGGGTGGCCCGGCGAATCCGACGGCGGCCTGCGGTCGCCGGGTGAGCGGCAGGTGAGAAGAGAACGCCGAGGGCGGTCCGGAGACTCTCCGGACCGCCCTCGGCGTTCTCGCGGTTCTTGCGGTTCGCGCGGTGCCTGCGGTGCCGCGGCTCGGCTTTCACGGCCTGCCCGGTTTCACAACCGGTTCGGTCGACCAGGGTTCACGGCTCCGAGTCCATGACGCATGGCTCAGGTTTCACGGCTCAGGTTTCACGTGAAACGTGCGCCATCGCTTCGTCGCCGAACTCCGGGGCGGGCTCCCCCACCAGCACCAGCTGCGGGTTGCCCGGCAGGACACGGTCCTCGGCGGGGAGTTCGCGCACCGGGACCGCCGGGCCGTCCGGCAACCACGCGCGCTGATCGCGCGTCTCCGGACGGGACGAGGTGAGGAAGCCGCCCACGAAGCCGCCGACGACGCCGACTCCGAGGCCGGTGATAACCCATCGCACCGAGCGCATGGGGCCCTCCAGAATGGGTGGTTACGCCAAGACGCATGGTAATCGCCCGCCGCCCACCCGACCCAATGCGGCTGTACGACGCAGACGGTTTGTCCGCCGAAGACCACTCCTATGGCGGCAATCACAGCGCGCCGAGTCGTGCGATTTCGCATACTCGGTGGAACAGCAGCAGGTTCGACCACCCGCATCGCCTCAAGGAGGCCGGTACGTGAACGTCCCGCAGAGCTCCCCCGGATCCCGTCTCGACAACTATGTCGACCGCTACGCCGCCCGTACGGCCGGCATGACGGCCTCCGAGGTACGAGCTCTGTTCGCCGTGGCATCACGGCCCGAGGTCGTCTCACTCGCCGGCGGTATGCCCAATATCAACGCGCTCCCGCTCGACGCGGTCGCCGACACCGTCGCCCGCCTGGTCGCCGAGCGCGGCACCGTGGCACTGCAGTACGGCTCGGGTCAGGGCGACGAGACCCTGCGCGGGCAGATCTGCGACGTCATGCGCCTCGAAGGCATCGACGCGCATCCCGACGACATCACGGTGACCGTCGGCTCGCAGCAGGCCCTCGATCTGGTGACCCGCATCTTCATCGACCCCGGGGACGTCATCCTGGCCGAGGCCCCCAGCTACGTGGGCGCGCTGTCGACCTTCGCGTCGTACCAGGCGAACGTCGTGCACGTCGGCATGGACGACGACGGGCTCATCCCCGAGCACCTGGAGAACGCGATCGCCGCGGTGCGCGCTTCCGGCAAGCGGGCCAAGTTCCTCTACACGATCCCGAACTTCCACAACCCGATGGGCGTCTGCCTGTCGCCGGAACGGCGGGCCCGGATCCTGGAGATCTGCCGCGCCGCGGATCTGCTGATCGTCGAGGACAACCCGTACGGATTGCTGGGCTTCGACGGCGACCCGATGCGTGCGCTGCGCGCCGACGACGCCGACGGGGTCGTCTACCTTGGCTCGTTCTCCAAGACCTTCGCGCCGGGTCTGCGCGTCGGGTGGGCGGTCTCCCCGCACGCGGTCCGCGAGAAGCTGGTGCTGGCGGCCGAGGCCTCCGTACTCAGCCCGCCGGTCTTCTCCCAGATGACGGTGTCCGCGTATCTGGAGACGCAGCCGTGGCGGGCGCAGATCAAGACGTACCGCGAGATGTACCGCGAGCGCCGCGACGCGACGCTCGACGCGCTGCGCACCTACATGCCGCCCGGCGCCACGTGGACGAACCCGGCCGGCGGCTTCTTCGTCTGGGTGACCCTGCCGGAGGGCCTCGACGCCAAGGCGATGCTGCCGCGCGCGGTCACCGCCCGGGTCGCGTACGTGCCCGGCACCGCCTTCTACGCCGACGGCTTCGGGGCGTCCTCGATGCGCCTGTCGTTCTGCTATCCGACCCCGGACCGGATCCGCGAGGGGGTACGCCGCCTCGCGGGCGTCATCTCGCAGGAGCTGGAACTGCGGTCGATGTTCGGCGGCCCGGGCGCCGGCCCCGCACTGCCGGGCGGCGCCTCGCCGTCTCCGACCACCCAGGCGCCGGGACCGGACCTCGCGTGAGCGACGCTCGGACGAGCGTCGGCGGATCGGCGGTGTTTCACGTGGAACGATGCTCGGGCCGGGGCGGTCCGTTACCGCGTCCCGCGCGTTTCACGTGAAACCCGCGGGCACCGGCTCGCACCGCCACGGCTGCACCGGCGGCCGCGCGACGGCTCCTCCTCTCGGCTCGCCGTCGCCTCCGCCTCCGCCTCCCCCGTCTCTCCCCGTCTCCCCAAGGGGTATCCGACCACCATGCCCCCGAACTCCCTCCCGAAAGGACCACCACGGATGAGCGACCTCGGCCGCGTCGTCGTACTCGCCGGCGGGCTGTCGCACGAGCGCGACGTGTCGCTGCGCTCCGGCCGCCGGATCGCCGACGCCCTCCGGGCGATCGATGTGGACGTCGAGGTCCTGGACGTCGACGGACGGCTGCTGTCCGCACTGGCCGCCGACCGGCCGGACGTCGTCTTCCCGGCGCTGCACGGGTCCTACGGGGAGGACGGCGCGGTGCGCGATGTGCTGGACCTGCTCGGCATCCCGTACGTGGGCTCCGGTCCGGACGCTTCGCGGACCGCCTTCGACAAGCCGATGGCGAAGGCGGTGCTGCGCGCCGCCGGGGTGCGGACCCCCGACTCGGTGGCCCTCCCCCACGACACCTTCCGGGACCTGGGCGCGTCCGCCGTCCTGGAGGCGATCGTCGCGCGGTTCGGACTCCCGCTCTTCGTGAAGCCCGCTCGCGGCGGCTCGGCGCTCGGCGCCTCGGTCGCGCGTACCGTCGAGGAGCTGTCCTCGGCGATGGTGGGGGCGTTCTCGTACGGCGACGTCGCACTGGTCGAGACCTACCTCGAAGGAACCGAGGTCGCGGTGTCGGTCGTGGACACCGGATCGGGTCCGGAGGCACTGCCGATCGTCGAGATCGTGCCGGACTCCGGGGTGTACGACTACACGGCCCGCTACACGGCTGGAACGACGGAGTTCTTCGTCCCCTCCCGACTCGATCCGGAAGCCGCTCAGGCGGCCGCACAGACGGCTCTGACGGCCCACCAGGTCCTGCGGCTGCGCGACGTCTCGCGTACGGACCTCATCGTCGACGCCGCGGGCACCGCGTGGTTCCTGGAGTCCAACGTCGCTCCGGGGATGACCGAGACGAGCCTGCTGCCCCAGGCGGTCGCCGCGGCCGGCCTCGACGCGGGCGTCCTCTACCGGGAGTTGCTGCACCGGGCGGTGTCGCGTTCCACGTGAAACGCGGATGCGCCGAAGCGCCGAGGCCCGAATGTGCCGAGGCGTCGGGGGCTCTGTTCCACGTGAAACACCGGCGCACCGAGCGGTACCGAACAGTGCCTCGTGGCCCGGCCACCCGGGCCACGAGGAGCGCACCACGCGACACCCGTGACGTGTTCCACGTGAAACGTCGGGTCTCGGATGCACGGTGACAATGCCGAGGGCCCCACGGACGATGTCCGTGGGGCCCTGGGCATTGCCGACCCGGTCCGCCCGGCGTCGGTACGCGCTCCGGCTATCCCGCAGCCGACTCCGCATCGTCCGAAGTACGGCTGCGCAGGCGCGCGAGCACCCGCTCCTCCCCCGGCGCCATGACCGAGAGGATGCGCTCCAGGTCCTCCACCGTCGCGAACTCGACGATGACCTTGCCCTTCTTCTGGCCGACGGCGATGCTCACGCTGGTCTCGAACCGGTCCTTGAGGCGGGTCTCCAGGTGGTCGATCTCCGCGGCCCGCCGCGTGCCCGCCCGCGCCCGGTTCTGCTTCTTCGGCTTGGCCGGGCCGTTGCGCTCCTCCTCGGCCTGCTGGAGATACACGATCTCCTCGACCGAACGCACCGACAGCTCCTCGGCGATGATGCGTTTGGCGAGCGCGATCTGCGCCTCGGGGTCCGACAGCCCGAGCAGCGACCGCGCATGGCTGGCGGACAACGTGCCGGCCTGCAGCTTGGACTGCACCTCCGGCGGCAGCCGGAGCAGCCGCAGCGTGTTGGTCACCTGAGGCCGGGACCGGCCGATGCGGGCGGCCAGTTCCTCCTGCGTGCAGTCGAAGTCCTTGAGCAACTGGTCGTAGGCGGCAGCCTCCTCGATCGCGTTGAGCTCCGAGCGGTGCAGGTTCTCCAGCAGCGCGTCGAGGAGCATCTTGTTGTCGTCGGTGGCCCGCACGATCGCCGGGATGGTGGTGAGCCCGGCGGCCTTCGAGGCGCGCAGCCTGCGCTCGCCCATGATGAGCTCGTACGCGTCGGCGCCCGTCTGCCGGACCACGATCGGTTGGAGCAGGCCCACTTCCCGGATGGAGTGGACCAGCTCGCCCATCGGCTCTTCTTTGAAGTCGTCACGCGGCTGACGCGGGTTCGGCATGATCGCGTCGACCGGCAGCTCGGCGAAGAACGCCCCGTGCACGGTGGCGGGTTCGGCCGGCGCCGCGGACTCGTCGGGCTCGTCGCGCCGCACCGGGGTCGGCTCGGCCGGCACCACACTCCCCGGCACCACGCTTCCGGGCACCACGCTTCCGGGCACCACCGGCCGCACCGGCTCGATGACCGCCGGAGCCGCCGGATCCGGGATGACCACGGGCCAGGACGTGGGCGACGTCTTGGGCTCGGGGAGCGTCGTGGCGAGTGCCGTTTCGACCGCCGCGGGCTGCTCGGACGAGGGGATCAGCGATGCGAGCCCCCGGCCCAGACCCCTGCGCTTCTCGTTCACTGTGCCCCCTTCGTTTCTGCGGCGATCCCACGAAGCGCGATCTCGCGCGCCGCCTCAAGATACGACAAGGCACCGCTGGATCCCGGATCGTAGGTCATCACCGTCTGCCCGTAACTGGGCGCCTCGGAGATCCGCACGGAACGCGGGATCGATGTGTTCAACACCTCGGCGGCGAAGTGGTCACGCACCTCCTGGGCGACCTGTGAGGCCAACCGGGTCCGGGCGTCGTACATGGTCAACAGGATGGTCGAGACGTGGAGTTGCGGGTTCAGGTGGCCGCGTACCAGCTCGACGTTGCGCAGCAACTGGCCCAGCCCCTCCAGCGCGTAGTACTCGCACTGGATCGGGATGACCACCTCGCGACCGGCCACCAGCGCGTTCACGGTCAGCAGACCGAGCGACGGCGGGCAGTCGATCAGGATGTAGTCCAGGGGCTGTTCGTACGCCTCGATGGCCCGCTGCAACCGGCTCTCCCGGGCCACCAGCGACACCAGTTCGATCTCCGCGCCGGCGAGGTCGATCGTCGCGGGGGCGCAGAACAGCCCCTCGACGTCCACCACCGGCTGCACGACCTCGGCGAGGTCCTTACCCTCGACCAGGACGTCGTAGATCGACGGCACGCTCGCGTGATGGTCTATCCCCAGCGCGGTGGACGCGTTGCCCTGCGGGTCGAGGTCGACCACCAGGACGCGGGCGCCGTGCAGGGCGAGTGCGGCCGCGAGGTTCACGGTCGACGTGGTCTTGCCGACGCCGCCCTTCTGGTTCGCGACGACCATGACCCGCGTCTCCGCAGGCCTCGGCAGTCCCTCGGCGGCCGCCCGGCTGGTTTCGACGGCCTGGCGAGCGGCCCGCGCGATGGGGGTGTCGTCCACCAACTCCGGTTCGGTTTCACGTGAAACTTCGCCGGGGGCGGTGCCGGGACCACCCGGCGGATAGGGATCCCGAGGCCCCGGCACGGGGTCCGTCGGCGAGTCGTGGAATCCCCCGTGCGGCTGAGTGGGCAGGGCAGTTCCCCCTGCCGGCCCGCCCTGCCCGGGGGCGGTGACGTCGGACGACAACGGTCCACTCTCCTCTGCTGCCAGAACCCCGGCGGAGCCACGCGCCCCGTCGGCATTCTCAGAGACTGCCATGTTCGGCGGTCGTTGCGGGCGAGGGGAGCGAACCTGCTGGATCTTTGAAGCCTCCGGGACGCCGAGCTGCGCGGCCCATTTGCGCTTCCACGGAAGTCGTTTCACGTGAAACACGATGCCCGGCGCGATCACGAAGAGGCTTCGCGACACACCGGGCACTTACAACATGAGTCACATATCCGACGGATCGGATCAATCTCCGAACAATCAGCAGAACTCCGATCGAAGTGCGGTGGGCTCAGCCACGCCGCCCCGAACGGCCGCCGCGGGTCGAACCCTTGGCGCCGGTACGGCCGTTCCTCGCGGCCTTGCGGGCTCCCCGGGCGGGGGGACGTACGACTTCACCCATCCGGACGCGTACAACGGTGGTCAGCGGGTCCACGATGCCCTCCCCCACCTGGACGACGTCCCAGCCGACCGCACCGAGCTTGCGCAGATCCGCCTCGGACTCCTGCAGCTCCGCAGCCGCGGTGTCCCCCTTCAACGCCAGCATTTCGCCCCCGGAGCGCAGCAACGGCAGGCCCCAGCCCGCGAGTCGGGACAGCGGTGCGACGGCCCGGGCGGTCACCACATCGGAGGCGATGCTGCCGCGTACCTCCTCGGCACGACCACGCAGCACCTCGACGTGGTCGAGGCCCAACTCGCGCACCACCTCGTCGAGGAAGGTGGTACGCCGCAGCAACGGCTCCACCAGCGTGATCCGCAGGTCCGGGCGCACGAGTGCCAGCGGAATGCCGGGAAGCCCGCCACCGGACCCCACGTCGTGCACCACGGCACCTTCGGGCACCAGCTCGGCGAGCACGCCGCAGTTGAGCAGATGGCGCTCCCACAGGCGCGAGACCTCCCGGGGGCCGATCAGCCCACGACGTACCCCTATGTCGGCCAGGATGTCGGCGTAGCGCACCGCGAGGCCGAGGTTGTCACCGAACAGGCGCGCCGCGGCGTCCGGCGCCTCGGGGGCCCGCTCGGCGGGCTCCCCGGCACCACGCTTCGGCCGCCCGCCCGGGGACGTCTCGTCCTCCACGTGGCCGTGCTCGCCGGAGGACGGCCCGCCGGTCTCCCGGCCGGCCTCACCCGGCACCTCGCCCTTGCCGGAGCCGTGCGCGTCCTGGGGACGACCCCCGGACCCCTTGCTTGCCTCACCTGCTGTCTCGTGTTCCACGTGGCTGTGCCCGCCCGGGGGACAACCCCCGGACCCCCGGCCTACCTCACCCGCTGTCTCGTGTTCCACGTGAAACATCTTCCCAGGAACGGCCGGGGCCCCGCCCTTTCACAGGCGGGGCCCCGGCGACGGATCTGCTCGGTTCAGGACGGCGGGACCGCGCCCGCGCGGTGGCCGCGCGGGTGCGGTCCGGCGGCTCCTCAGGCCGGCAGGACGACGACGCAGCGCTGGGGCTCTTCGCCCTCCGACTCGCTGCGCAGTCCGGACTCGGCGACCGTGTCGTGCACAACCTTGCGCTCGAACGGCGTCATCGCCTTCATCTTGACCGACTCGCCGGTCTCCTTGACCTGCTCGACCGCCTCGGTCGCCAGGCGTGCCAGGTCCTGGCGGCGCTTGGCGCGGAAGCCGGCGATGTCGAGCATGAGGCGGCTGCGCTCGCCCGTCTCGCGGTGCACGGCGAGACGGGTCAGCTCCTGGAGCGCCTCCAGGACCTCGCCCTCCCGGCCCACGAGCCGGTTGAGGTCGCCGGACGCCGCATCGGCGTCCTCGGCCGCGATCACGGAGACCGAGGCGCGGCCGCCCTCGACGTCCATGTCGATGTCGCCGTCGAGGTCGGCGATGTCGAGCAGGGCTTCCAGGTAGTCGGCCGCGATCTCGCCTTCCTGCTCCAGACGGCTGATGTCCTCCGCGGTCAGAGTGATACGCCGCGGCGTCGCGGGGGTGTCGACGGCGGGGGTCGTGCCTTCCGTCACAGGGGTGCTCCTCACTACTTCTCGAACGCTGCGCGTCTTCTCGGAGCCGGGACGGGCCGGCCGGGCAGGGACGGGCCCTGGCGTCGGCCTGCCCCGGTCAGGACTTCTTGCGTCCCTGGTTCTTGCGGCTCTGCGTCTGCTTGCGGGCGGGCCTCGGCCGGCCGTTGGCCGCACCACCGCTCGCGCCGCCGGTGTTCCCGCTGCCGCCGGAGGTCTCGCCCGGGGTGGCGTCGGCCCCGATGGAGGGGGTGCCGTTGGTGCCAGTGGGAGGCGTCCTGGCCGTCGAGCCCTTGACGGTGGAGCGCTGCGCCGGGGAGCCCTGCGTACCGCCGCCGCCCTTGCGCTTGGACTTGGTGGTGCGGGACGGCTGGGTGCGCTTGGCGGCCCGCTCCTTCTCCTCCGCGAGCTTCGCCTCGTACTCCGCGGCGTCGACCACGTCGCCCTCGGGCGTCAGGACCTTGCCCTTCTTGCGCGCCTTCTCGGCAAGCCGCTCCTGGCGGGCGGTGAACGCGAGGCTGCCGGGCGTGGGGTTGCGCTGGATGACGAAGAGCTGCTGGCCCATGGTCCACAGGTTGGTGGTCAGCCAGTAGAGGAGCACGCCCACCGGGAAGTTGACACCGAAGACGGCGAACATGATGGGGAAGACGTACATCAGGATCTTCTGCTGCTGCGCGAACGGGTTCGCGGCCATCGCGGCAGGGTCCGTGTTCTTCACCATCAGCTGGCGCTGCGTGATGAACTGCGACGCCGACATCATCAGGATCATCACGACGGTGACGATGCGGACCGTGGTGATGTCCGCGCCGCCGAGGTTCGCGAGCTTGTCGGCACCGTCGGTGAACTTGGCCGCCAGCGGGGCGCCGAAGATGTGCGCTTCCTTCGCCGAGTCGACCTGGCTCTGGTTCAGCACGCCCACCGTGCGGCCGCCCGACACGCGGTTGAGCACGTGGAAGAGCGCGAAGAAGAACGGCATCTGCACAAGGATGGGGAGACAGCTCGAAAGCGGGTTCGTCCCCGTTTCCTTGTAGAGCTTCATCATCTCCTGGGACTGGCGCTCTTTGTCGTTCTTGTAGCGGTTCTGGATCTCTTTGATCTTCGGCTGCAGGATCTGCATGTTCCGGGTGGCCCGGATCTGCTTCACGAACAGCGGGATCAGACAGATCCGGATCAGCACCACCAGACAGACGATGGAGAGGCCCCAGGCCCACCCGCTGTCCTCGCCGAAGAGCGGGCTGAACAGCTTGTGGAACTGCAGGATGATCCAGGAAACGGCGTCGTAGAGGGGGTTAAGTAGCCCCACGGTCAGGCTCCTCGGGCGATGGTGTGCGCACCGTGCACGTGATCGCCGTGCTCGGCGACGCACTCGGTACGGGAGGTCTTCTGCGCCTCGGGGGCTGCCCCGGAGGACCGGAGACGCCATGGGCGGCGGGTACGCGGCGGCACGGGATCGACTCCACCGGCGTTCCAGGGGTTGCAGCGCAGGATGCGCCACACGGTCAGGTACGTGCCTTTGATCGCGCCGTGCGTGGAGATCGCCTCGTACCCGTAGCGCGAGCAGCTCGGGTAGAACCGGCACACCGGCCCCAGCATCGGACTGATCGTCCACTGATAGAGCCTGATGAGCCCCATGAGCAGGTACTTCATGGCCTCGCCCCTGGCTGGGCCCCTGTCCGGGCCTCGGTGTCACCCGACGGCGGGGGTGCCGCGTGTGTCTCCTTGGAACGACCGAGCAGTCGGCCCAGTGCCGCATCCAGGTCGCCGGCGAGTTCGGCGAACCCGGCATCGGCCGCCGACGGCAGGGCGCGTACCACGACCAGGCTACCTTCCGGCAGCAACGCCAGACGGTCTCGGACCAGATGGCGGAGGCGGCGCTTGACGCGGTTGCGCACCACCGCCGGCCCGACGGCCTTGCTCACGACGAAACCCGCACGCGGCGGCGGGGTCTCCCCTGCGGACACGTGCGGGTCCGTGGAACTGCCGGGCCGTGCGATGTGAACCACGAGCAGCGGTCGTCCGGCGCGTCGTCCGCGTCGGACGGCCACGGCGAACTCGTCGCGGCGCCTCAGCCGGTTGGCGGGAGGGAGCACGGTGAACCGCCTCCTCTCCGCACCGAAGATCAGGCGGACAGCTCGGCGCGACCCTTGCGGCGGCGGGCAGCCAGGATGGCGCGGCCGGCGCGGGTGCGCATGCGCAGCCGGAACCCGTGGGTCTTCGCCCGGCGACGGTTGTTCGGCTGGAAGGTGCGCTTGCTCACTCGGGGGCTCCAGGATTTGACTCGGAGGCTGGCGGGATTTGCCGCCAACCATCACCGAACGTCCGCAGGGCATTTACGGACATGCGGCAGCGGTCGTCGACAACTAGACCGGCTTACGGTACGTACCAACGCCCGTTGCGGTCAAATGGGGGACACGACCGCGTCTCCGGGCGAAGGCCCCGGCCGACGCCCCCGAGGGCGTCCCAGCCCGCAGTGTACGCCGTCTAGCTGGGAAGACACCGTATTCACAGCCTGTGGACAACGGGTTGAGCCGGGGCCCGCCCGACGACTACCGTGGTGGGTTCTGCTCCCCGTCGCCCGCCCCCGCATTCGGTGACGGCCCTCCCGATCGACTTTCCGGTCGTCACGATCGACGCGATCGGCCCGCCGCCCCGTAACGACGCAAGAAAGAGCGTGCACCCGTGGCTGACATCACCAGCGACCTCGCCGCAGTGTGGGCACGGTTCCTGGAACGACTGGCCACAGATGAAAGCGTCGAGGCCAAGGACCGCTCGTGGTTGCAGCGCACGCAACCGCTCGCGTTGATCTCCGACACCGTATTGCTGGCGGCGCCCAACGAGTTCGCGAAGCAGGTGCTCGACGGGCGGCTGCGGCACATGGTGACGGACACGCTGAGCCAGGGCTTCGGGCGGGCCATCACCTTCGCGGTGACGGTGGAGCCGGGTGCGGCGGGCGAGGCGGCGTACGGCCAGGAGGGGTACCAGCCGGAGCCCTATCAACAAGAGCCGTATCAACAGGAGTCCTATCCACAGCAGGACTCCTACGGTCCGCCGCAGCACTACCGCCCTGAGCCGTACCCGGGCAGCGACCCCTATGCCCAGGACTACCGGCCAGACCGCTACGGGCCCGCGCCGCGGTACCCGCAGCGGGACCCGCGCGAGCCGCAGTACGACCCGCGGGATCTGCGGGACCAGCGCGATGCGCGCGACACCCGTGATCCCCGCGACCCTCGGGATCCTCGTGACCCCCGGGACGGCCGGGACCCGCGGGACCACCGCGAGCGGGATCCGCGCGAGCAGTACGACCAGGGCGGCTACGGGCCGGACCGCTACGGCCCCGGCCGGTACCCGCAGGACGGGTACGGCCAGGACCCGTACGCGTCGGAGCACCGCTACGGCGGCGACACGCCGTACCGCCCCGGCCAGTTCGGGCAGGAGGACCACCGCGGTCCGAACGGCCACGATCCCGACCACGGTTCGCCGCTGCCCGCGCAGAAATCCCCCGGCGGGGAAATGCCGGGGCAGGGTGGCGCATCAAGTGACCACAAAACGCCCGGCGCATCAATTCCGGCGGAAGAGGGCACGCTGTTCTCGGGGCGCGATGATCTGATCAACGCTCCTGTGATCAACGCACCGGGGACTTTTTCCACAGCGGCTGTCCACAGCTTTGTGGACAATTCGATTCATGGATCCGACGACAGAATGCCGTCGTCACCCGCGCGGCCCAGTGCCCGGCCCGATGCGCGTCCTGGAACCGGCCGCGAGCAGCTTTCGCCGGGCAAGGAGAACGAGCCGGCCGCCCGGCTGAATCCGAAGTACCTCTTCGAGACGTTCGTCATCGGGTCCAGCAACCGGTTCGCCCATGCGGCGGCGGTCGCGGTCGCCGAGGCGCCGGCCAAGGCGTACAACCCGCTGTTCATCTACGGCGAGTCCGGCCTCGGCAAGACCCACCTCCTGCACGCGATCGGGCACTACGCGCGCAGCCTCTACCCCGGGACCCGGGTGCGGTACGTGAGTTCCGAGGAGTTCACCAACGAGTTCATCAACTCGATCCGCGACGGCAAGGCCGACGGCTTCCGACGCCGCTACCGCGATGTGGACGTCCTGCTCGTCGACGACATCCAGTTCCTGGAGACGAAGGAGCAGACGCAGGAGGAGTTCTTCCACACCTTCAATACGCTCCACAACGCCAACAAGCAGATCGTCATCTCGTCGGACCGGCCGCCCAAGCAACTCGTGACTCTGGAAGACCGGTTGCGGAACCGCTTCGAGTGGGGTCTCATCACCGATGTGCAGCCGCCTGAGCTGGAGACACGCATCGCGATCCTCCGCAAGAAGGCGATCCAGGAGGGGCTCAACGCTCCCCCGGACGTCCTGGAGTACATCGCCAGCAAGATTTCGCGGAACATCCGTGAGCTCGAGGGTGCGCTGATCCGCGTCACCGCCTTCGCGAGCCTGAACCGGCAGCCGGTCGACCTCCAGCTCACCGAGATCGTGCTGAAGGACCTCATCCCGGACAGCGCCGGCCCGGAGATCACGGCGGGCACGATCATGGCGCACACCGCGTCGTACTTCGGCCTCTCCGTCGAGGACCTGTGCGGGACTTCGCGCAGCCGGGTGCTGGTGACGGCCCGTCAGATCGCCATGTACCTGTGCCGTGAGCTCACCGATCTGTCGCTGCCCAAGATCGGCGCGCAGTTCGGCGGCCGCGACCACACGACGGTGATGCACGCGGACCGCAAGATCCGCTCCCTGATGGCCGAACGGCGCTCGATCTACAACCAGGTCACCGAGCTGACCAACCGCATCAAGAGCTGAGCCCGCGGCGGGTGGCCGCCAACCGCCCGCCGTCGTACGCCAGTTCGCCCGTTCGCCAGTTCGCTCGCAGGCCCGCTCCCGCCCCGGGGACGGGCCTTTGGTCTGTCCCCGGCCTTGTGACCGGCCTGTCTCCCCCGCTTGTCCCCAGGCCGGCCCCTTGGCCCCTGGGCTGTCCTCAGCCTGCCTGTGGCGTGCCTGTGGGGTGTGTCTGTGGCACGTCCCGGAACCTCCCCGCGGTCCCGAGAAGCCTCGTAATGCCCCTCCGACAGCCCCGAACGGCTTCCCCGAGCGCCTCCAACTGCCTTGCAGCAGTGTGACTTTCGTCTCATCGTCCCCCGATCGGCCGAGTTATCCACCGACAAGCGGGGAAACCGGCGTCCACACCGTGGGGAAGACTGTGCGTCACCCGGGTTGCCCACAGGGGCTGGGTACGCCGCACTCGAACAGCCTGGTCATCCCCCTGTGGATCTGTGCATCGCGACTGTCCACACTCTGTGGACAACCTTCGGCGCACACTTGTCCACACTCCCGGTCCACCGGTTGTCCACCGGTTGTCCACCGCATCGGGCCGGTTGTCCCCAGGTTGTCCACGGAACTGTCCACAGACCGGGCCCTTTCACCCGATCCAGTGAATACCTGGCCGATGAGGGCACACAAACCATGGGGACAACCCGTTGCCAAGTTGGGGATTGATTGGGGACAACTGGGGGTAAGGCTGGGGACGGCCTGTGGAGCGGATTCCGTCGTCCACAGCGACAGGGGGTTTGTCCACCGGTTACCCACACCCCTGAAGTGGACAAAATTGTGGCTCTGACCTGCGCAGACAACGGTTATCCACGGTATCCACACCCCCTACTACTACGACTACCTAGATAACCCTGGGATTGATCGTCTAAAGGTGGGGTGGGCGCCGATCTGTGGACCACGCCGCAGCGAGGGGTGCGAGCGGGCTGTCGGCCCGGTGCGTCAGACTGTGGGCACACATCCAGTGCCAGACATCAGGCAAGCGGCAGCAGCAGGAGGCGGTGACCGGTGAAGTTCCGGGTCGAGCGTGACGTTCTGGCGGACGCGGTGGCGTGGACCGCCCGGAGCCTCCCGGCCAGGCCCGCCGTCCCCGTGCTGGCCGGCCTGCTCCTTGAGGCGGGCGACGGGTCGCTGACCCTGTCGAGCTTCGACTACGAGGTGTCGGCGAGGGTGGGGATCGAGGCCGACATCGAGGACGCGGGCCGCATCCTCGTCTCCGGCCGCCTGCTCGCCGACATCTGCCGCAGCTTGCCGAACCGCCCGGTGGAGGTGTCCACAGACGGTGCAAAGGTGGCCGTGGTGTGCGGCAGCGCGCGGTTCACACTCCCCACACTTCCTGTGGAGGACTACCCGTCGCTCCCCGAAATGCCCACCGCCGCCGGCTCGGTGGCCGGCGATGTCTTCGCCGCCGCGGTGGCCCAGGTGGCCATCGCCGCCGGTCGTGACGACACGCTGCCGATGCTCACCGGTGTGCGCATCGAGATCGAGGGCGACACGGTCACGCTCGCCGCGACCGACCGCTACCGGCTCGCCGTCCGCGAGTTCCTGTGGAAGCCGGACCAGCCGGGCCTGTCCTCGATCGCACTGGTGCCCGCGAAGACGCTGAACGACACCGCCAAGGCGCTGACCAACGGCGACAGCATCCAGATCGCCCTGGCCGGCGACAAGCTCGGCGAGGGCATGATCGGCTTCGAGGGCGCGGGGCGGCGTACCACCACCCGCCTGCTGGAAGGCGAATTCCCCAAGTACCGCGCGCTGTTCCCGGGTGAGTCCGCGACCGTCGCGACCGTCGGGACCGCGCCGTTCGTGGACGCCGTCAAGCGCGTCTCGCTGGTCGCCGAGCGCAACACCCCGGTGCGCCTGACCTTCAGCGACGGCCGTCTCGTGCTGGAAGCGGGATCGGGCGACGAGGCCCAGGCCTCCGAGGCGTTGGACGCGTCGCTGACCGGCGACGACATCTCCATCGCCTTCAACCCGGCCTTCCTGCTCGACGGCCTGAGCGCGATCGACTCGCCGGTCGCCCAGCTGTCCTTCACGACGTCGACCAAGCCCGCGGTGATGACCGGCAAGCCCGACATGGACGCCGAGGCCACCGACGAGTACCGCTACTTGATCATGCCGGTCCGGCTCTCCGGCTGAGCCCGCTGACGTGATCCGTATGGACGCGTACGAGGCCCGCGGCAGGAATGCCGCGGGCATTCGGGCGTGTTCTGGGCCTTCCGGGTACCTTCCCGGCGCCCGCACCGGCACACCGATGTCTGAACGCCCCCACAAAGGGCACCAGCAGACGGTGCCGTAACCCATCGGCATCAGGGCAGCGAACGAAGGAAGCAGGACATGGAGCTCGGACTCGTCGGTCTCGGCAAGATGGGCGGCAACATGCGCGAGCGGATCCGCCGCGCCGGCCACACGGTCGTCGGCTACGACCGCAACCCCGATGTCGCCGATGTGGACAGCCTCAAGGCGCTTGTGGACAGCCTGCCCGCGCCGCGCGTGGTGTGGGTGATGGTCCCGGCCGGAGGGCCGACCGCCTCCACCATCGACGAGCTGGCGGAACTCCTCTCCCCCGGTGACGTCGTCGTCGACGGCGGCAACTCGCGCTACACGGACGACATCGAGCACGGCAAGACCCTGGGCGACAAGAACATCGGCTTCGTCGACTGCGGTGTCAGCGGCGGCGTGTGGGGCCTGGAGAACGGCTACGCCCTCATGTGCGGCGGCACCGACGAGGACGTCGCGAAGGTCCAGCCGATCTTCGACGCGCTCAAGCCCGAGGGCGACTCCGGCTTCGTGCACGCCGGCAAGGTCGGTGCCGGGCACTTCGCCAAGATGGTCCACAACGGCATCGAGTACGCCATGATGCAGGCGTTCGCCGAGGGCTGGGAGCTGATGGAGGCGTCGGACGAGGTCACCGACGTACGCGAGGTCTTCCGCAGCTGGCAGGAGGGCACCGTCATCCGCTCGTGGCTGCTCGACCTGGCGGTGCGCGCGCTAGACGAGGATGAGCACCTGGCCAAGCTCAAGGGGTATGCACAGGACTCCGGCGAGGGCCGATGGACTGTGGAGGCGGCGATCGACCTGGCCGTCCCGCTGCCCGCGATCACCGCGTCGCTGTTCGCGCGCTTCGCGTCGCGGCAGGACGACTCCCCCTCGATGAAGATGGTCGCCGCGCTGCGCAACCAATTCGGCGGCCACGCGGTCGAGTCCAGCAAGTAGCCGGCGGCCGCGGGCCAGCCCCCGGAACGACGGCACCACGGTTTTCCACAGCGAGGGGAGGCCGGCGCGCAGGCGCCGTATCGTCAGCCATGCACGTCGCGCACCTTTCACTCGCCGACTTCCGGTCGTACGCCCGGGTCGAGGTCCCGCTCGATCCGGGCGTCACCGCGTTCGTCGGGCCCAACGGCCAGGGCAAGACCAACCTCGTCGAGGCGATCGGCTACCTCGCCACGCTCGGCAGCCACCGGGTCGCCAACGACGCCCCGCTGGTCCGGCTCGGTGCCGAACGGGCGTATGTGCGCGCCGGCATCGTCCGCGACGGCCGGACCACGCTGGCCGAGTTGGAGATCAACCCGGGGCGCGCGAACCGCGCTCGCGTCAACCGCTCCCCCGTGCCCAAGCCCCGCGAGATCCTCGGCCTGCTGCGCACCGTGCTGTTCGCTCCCGAGGACCTGGCACTCGTGAAGGGCGACCCGGGCGAGCGGCGGCGCTTCCTCGACGAGCTCCTGACCGCGCGGGCGCCACGCATGCTGGGCGTACGGCAGGACTACGACCGTGTGCTCAAGCAGCGCAATGCGCTGCTGCGTACCGCGGCGATGGCCCGTCGCGCGGGCGGCCGCAACGCGTCGCTGAGCACGCTCGACGTCTGGGATTCGCATCTCGCCGTCGCGGGCGCGGAATTGACCGCAGCCCGCATCGAACTGTCCACAGTCCTGCAGCCGTTGGTGGACAAGTCCTACGACGTGCTGTCCTCGGGCGGCGGCCCGACACTGCTCGAGTACCGCAGCTCCATAGGCGACGAACCGCTCCCCGCGGACCGCCAATTGATCCACGACGCGCTGGCCGCGGCGATCGAGCGGCAGCGTCCCCAGGAGATCGAACGCGGCGTCACCCTGGTCGGGCCGCACCGCGACGACATGCTCCTCAAGTTGGGGCCGCTGCCCGCGAAGGGCTATGCCAGCCACGGCGAATCGTGGTCGTACGCGCTCGCGCTGCGGCTCGCGTCGTACGAACTGCTCCGCTCCGACGGCGGTGAGCCGGTGCTGATCCTCGACGACGTGTTCGCCGAACTGGACGTGCGCCGCCGCGAACGGCTCGCGGCGCTGGTGGCGCCGGGCGAACAGGTGCTGGTCACCGCCGCCGTCGAGGAGGACGTGCCGGCCGCTCTCGAAGGCGCGCGGTTCACGGTGGCCGCGGGCGAGGTCCGGAGGACGGTATGAGCGGAGGGCCGATCGGGGCAGGATCCCCGGGGGCGTCCGGCGGCGCCGAACTCCCGGGGCAGGCCGGGCCGTCCGACGACGCCCCGCCGTCCGCGAGCCTGTCCACAGGTGCTTCGGCGGGCGTGTCCGCGAGTTCGTCCACAAGCGCGTCCACACCGGCGACCGCGGACGGTGTGGAGAAGAAGGGCATCGACCTCGCGCGCGCCGCGCTCATGCAGGCGCGCGCGCAGGCGCGTAGTAGACACGAGCAGCAGCAGGAGCGGCGGGACGGCAGGCGCGGCCTGCGCCGCAGCGGCTCCGGCCCCGACGACCGCGACCCGCAGCCGCTGCGCCGCGTCATGGGGCGCATGATCGCCGAACGCGGCTGGCAGACACCGGCGGCCGTGCACGGGGTGATGGGCCGTTGGACGGACATCGTCGGTCCCGGCATCGCGGCGCACTGCGCGCCGGAGAAGTTCGAGGACGGCCGCCTCGTGGTGCGTACCGACTCGGACAACTACGCCACGCACGTGCGTTGGCTCGCCCCCAAGCTGCTCGCGCGCATCAACCAGGAGCTCGGGGACGGCACGGTCACCTATATCGAGGTGCGCGGTCCCGCCGGCGAGCGGCGCCGCGGGCGCTGGAGCGCGGGCTCCTGAACCGGGCCCGACCGGGTTCTGAACCGGGAGACCGGCTTGCCCGTACCGAGGGCGGACGGTACCCGCACACGGGCGGCAGCCCTTCGCCGAAGGGGGGCGCGGTGCGCGCCAACCGGCTGTCGCACCCACCTGACACCCTGTCATGGCGGACGCGGGTCAAGGCGCGCCAGCGGCCATGAGAGCCCCGAAACACCCCCATACGCATGGGGGGACTTGTGGAAAGGTCTCCCAGGACGCCACACGCGAACTCAGGCCCCTTGGTAACCGGTCTTTGTGTCGCTCGGACCGGTAGACTATGGAGGCAATCCCGCTACGGCGGATCCAGTGTCGACTTCCGCGGCTCCGTGCCCGGGGTGACGTCGGGCCGGCCTCGTGCCGGTTCGGGCGGTCCCTCCGACCGTGCTCCCAGGGCAGGGAGCCGTGCTGTGCCAGAAAGGGCGCTTTGTGGCCGACCCCGGCAACCCCAAGGAGAACAACGTGGCCGAGCCTTCCGGCAGCGGGGCGCCCTCGTCGAACGGCGCGTCGTACGACGCGAGCAACATCCAGGTGCTCGAAGGGCTGGACGCGGTCCGCAAGCGCCCGGGCATGTACATCGGGTCCACCGGTGAGCGCGGCCTGCACCACCTCGTCGCCGAGGTTGTGGACAACGCGGTGGACGAGGCCTTGGCCGGCTACAACGACCGCATCGAGATCACGCTGCTCGCCGACGGCGGCGTCAGCGTGCTCGACAACGGCCGCGGCATCCCCGTCGACCTGCACCCCGTGGAGAAGCGCCCGGCGGTGGAGCTGGTGCTGACCGTGCTGCACGCGGGCGGCAAGTTCGGCGGCGGCGGGTACGCGGTCTCCGGCGGTCTGCACGGCGTCGGCGTCTCGGTGGTCAACGCGCTGTCCACGAAGCTCGCGGTGGAGATCCGCCGCGACGGCTTCCGCTGGACGCAGGAGTACCACTACGGGGCGCCTGTCGAGCCGTTGGCGAAGCACGAGGCGACCACGGACACCGGGACGCGCGTCACGTTCTGGGCCGACCCGGACATCTTCGAGACGACGGTCTACTCGTTCGAGACGCTGTCGCGCCGGTTCCAGGAGATGGCGTTCCTGAACAAGGGCCTGACGATCGTCCTGACCGACGAGCGGCCCGACCACATGCCCGAGGACGAGACGCAGCGTTCGGTGACATACCACTACGAAGGTGGTATTTCGGACTTCGTCACGTACCTCAACTCGCGCAAGGGCGAGCCGATCCACAAGTCGGTGATCGACTTCGAGGCGGAGGACACCGACCGCAAGATCTCGGTCGAGGTCGCGATGCAGTGGAACTCGCAGTACACCGAGGGCATCTACAGCTTCGCGAACACGATCCACACGCACGGCGGCGGCACCCACGAAGAGGGCTTCCGCTCCGCGCTGACCTCGTGGGTCAACCGCTATGCGCGCGACAAGAAGCTGCTCAAGGACAAGGACGACAACCTCTCCGGCGAGGACATCCGCGAGGGCCTGACCGCGATCATCTCGGTCAAGCTGGCGGAGCCGCAGTTCGAGGGCCAGACCAAGGACAAGCTCGGCAACACCGAGGCCAAGACCTTTGTGCAGAAGGTCGTGCACGAGCACCTGGCGGACTGGTTCGACCGCAATCCCAACGAAGCGGCCGACATCGTACGCAAGTCCATCCAGGCGGCCACCGCGCGCGTCGCGGCCCGCAAGGCCCGCGACCTGACGCGCCGCAAGGGCCTGCTGGAGACCGCGTCGCTGCCCGGCAAGCTCTCCGACTGCCAGAGCAACGACCCGACCAAGTGCGAGATCTTCATCGTCGAGGGCGACTCGGCCGGCGGCTCCGCCAAATCCGGCCGCAACCCGATGTTCCAGGCGATCCTGCCGATCCGCGGCAAGATCCTGAACGTCGAGAAGGCGCGCATCGACCGCGTGCTGCAGAACACCGAGGTCCAGGCACTCATCTCGGCGTTCGGCACCGGCATCCACGACGACTTCGACATCGAGAAGCTGCGGTACCACAAGATCGTGCTGATGGCCGACGCCGACGTCGACGGCCAGCACATCCGCACCCTGCTGCTCACCCTGCTGTTCCGCTTCATGCGCCCGCTGGTCGAGGCCGGGCACGTGTACCTCGCGCAGCCGCCGCTCTACAAGATCAAGTGGAGCAAGGACGACCTGCAGTACGCGTACTCCGACCGCGAACGCGACGCCTTCCTCCAGATGGGCCGGGAGGCCGGCCGCAAGCTCCCCAAGGACGACGCGATCCAGCGCTTCAAGGGCCTCGGCGAGATGAACGCCGAGGAACTGCGCGTCACCACCATGGACACCGAGCACCGCGTGCTGCTGCAGGTCACGCTCGAAGACGCGGCCCGCGCCGACGACCTCTTCTCGATCCTCATGGGCGAGGACGTCGAGGCGCGCCGCTCGTTCATCCAGCGCAACGCCAAGGACGTGCGCTTCCTGGACATCTGACCCGGTCTGCGCCGCCGGTTCGCCGGGAAATCCGGTGGCGGCGCAACCGGTTCGTCCACAGCTTCCGTCTGACGCCTCGACAGGTCACGCGGCGTACCCACACTTGAACATCCGAACGCGGTACGCCGCAGTGCGAAAGGAACCGGACCAGAGATGGTCGACGCGACCCCCCCTCCCACGACCGACCGCATCGAGGAGGTCGAGCTCGAGACGGAGATGCAGCGCTCGTACCTCGACTACGCGATGAGCGTGATCGTCGGACGCGCGCTTCCCGAGGTCCGTGACGGCCTCAAGCCGGTGCACCGCCGCGTGCTGTACGCGATGTACGACGGGGGCTACCGCCCCGAGAAGGGCTACTACAAGTGCGCCCGCGTCGTCGGCGACGTGATGGGCTCGTACCACCCGCACGGCGACACCTCGATCTACGACACCGTGGTACGCCTCGCGCAGCCGTGGTCGATGCGTATGCCGCTCGTGGACGGCAACGGCAACTTCGGCTCGCCGGGCAACGACCCCGCCGCGGCGATGCGCTACACCGAGTGCCGCATGGCCCCGCTGGCCATGGAGATGATGCGCGACATCGACGAGGAGACCGTCGATTTCGGGCCCAATTACGACGGCCGCCAGCAGGAGCCCGAGGTCCTGCCGGCGCGCTTCCCGAACCTGCTGGTCAACGGCTCAGCCGGTATCGCGGTCGGCATGGCGACCAACATCCCGCCGCACAACCTGCGCGAGGTCGCCTCCGGCGTCCAGTGGCTCCTCGACAACCCCGAGGCCGGCCAGGAAGAGCTGCTCGAGGCGCTCATCGAGCGCATCAAGGGACCGGACTTCCCGACCGGGGCGCTGATCGTGGGCCGCCGCGGGATCGAGGAGGCGTACCGGACCGGGCGCGGCTCGATCACGATGCGCGCCGTCGTCGAGGTCGAGGAGATCAACAACCGCCAGTGCCTGGTGGTGACCGAACTCCCGTACCAGGTCAACCCGGACAACCTCGCGCTCAAGATCGCCGAACTGGTCAAGGACGGCCGCGTCCAGGGCATCGCGGACGTGCGCGACGAGACCAGCTCGCGCACCGGCCAGCGCCTGGTGATCGTGCTCAAGCGCGACGCGGTCGCCAAGGTCGTGCTGAACAACCTCTACAAGCACACCCAGTTGCAGGACACCTTCGGCGCGAACATGCTCGCGCTGGTCGACGGTGTGCCGCGCACGCTGTCGGTCGACGCGTTCATCCGCTACTGGGTCGAGCACCAGATCGAGGTCATCGTCCGGCGGACGCGCTTCCGCCTGCGCAAGGCCCAGGAGCGCGCGCACATCCTGACCGCGCTGCTCAAGGCCCTCGACGCGATCGACGAGGTCATCGCGCTGATCCGGGCCTCGGCGACGGTCGACGAGGCGCGCAGCGGCCTGATGGGCCTCCTGGAGATCGACGAGATCCAGGCCAACGCGATCCTGGAGATGCAGCTCCGCCGCCTCGCGGCCCTGGAGCGGCAGAAGATCACCGCGGAGTACGACGAGCTGATGGCCAAAATCGCGGAGTACAACGCGATCCTCGCCTCGCCCGAGCGGCAGCGGCAGATCATCAGCGAGGAACTGGCCGCGATCGTCGACAAGTACGGCGACGACCGGCGCAGCCAGCTCATCCCGTTCGACGGCGACATGTCCATCGAGGACCTCATCGCCGAAGAGGACATCGTCGTCACCATCACGCGCGGCGGCTACGTCAAGCGCACCCGCACCGACCTGTACCGCTCGCAGAAGCGCGGCGGCAAGGGGGTGCGCGGCGCGCAGCTGAAGCAGGACGACATCGTCGACCACTTCTTCGTGACGACGACGCACCACTGGATCCTGTTCTTCACGAACAAGGGCCGGGTGTACCGCGCGAAGGCGTACGAGCTGCCGGACACCGGCCGCGACGCCCGCGGCCAGCACGTCGCGAACCTGCTGGCCTTCCAGCCGGACGAGAAGATCGCGCAGGTGCTCGACCTGCGGGACTACGAGGTCGCGCCGTACCTCGTGCTCGCCACCAAGGCCGGCCTGGTGAAGAAGACCTCGCTCAAGGAGTACGACACCAACCGCAGCGCGGGCGTCATCGCCATCAACCTGCGTGCCGACGAGGCCGGTGCGGACGACGAGCTGATCGCCGCCGAACTGGTCTCCGCCACCGACGACGTGCTGCTCGTCAGCCGGAAGGCGCAGTCCATCCGGTTCACCGCGACGGATGAGGCATTGCGGCCGATGGGCCGGGCAACGTCCGGGGTGAAGGGCATGAGCTTCCGCGAGGGAGACGAGCTGCTGTCGATGAGCGTGGTACGCGAGAACACCTTCGTCTTCACCGCCACCGACGGCGGTTACGCCAAGCGGACCAGTGTCGACGAGTACCGCGTGCAAGGCCGCGGCGGTCTGGGCATCAAGGCGGCGAAGATCGTCGAGGACCGTGGTTCACTCGTCGGCGCGCTGGTGGTGGACGTAACGGACGAAATCCTGGCCATCACCCTCGGCGGGGGTGTGATCCGCACCCGTGTTTCCGAGGTTAGGGACACCGGGCGTGACACGATGGGCGTGCAGCTGATCAACCTGGGGAAGGGCGATGCGGTCGTGGGCATCGCCCGGAACGCCGAACCTGAGCCGGAGGGCGAAGGCGAAGGCGACCTGGACATCGAGGGCGTGGTCGTCGCGCCCTCCGAGCCGGAGGGTGACGCGTGACGACAGACCGGACTTCGGCGGGTGGGAGAAGCCGCCGTGCGGACCGGGATCGACCGGGCGGTCACGCCGAGCCGGCACCCGGCTCGGCCAATCCGGGCGCGGTGCCCCCGCGGCCCGCGGCCCCTCCCCCGCCCGCCGGTCCGCCGCCGGGCGCCCCGCCTCGCCCCGGCGCCACCGCCGCCGGTACGGGCTCGGGTTCGGGTTCGGGCTCCGGCACCACGCGCGGCCGCGCCAAGTCCGGTGGTACGGGCGGTGCCGCGCGCGCCCGCCGGGCGGACGCCCCCGCGGCGCAGGCCGCCCAACCGGCCGGCCCGGTGGACGGGTACGCGCGCGGCGCGACCATGACCACCGCCCGCCCCGACGCGGCGGCAGGCCACCCCCAGCCGCCCCAGGCGACGGGGCAGAACAACGCACACGCCGGCGCGGCGCGTACGGCCTCCGCCGCCCGCCCGGTGACCCCCGCCCCGCGCACCCGCAGGGCCCGCCTGAAGGCCGCCCGAGTGGACCCCTGGTCGGTCATGAAGGTCAGCTTCCTGCTGTCCGTCGCGCTGGGCGTGGTCACCATCGTCGCGGTCACCGTGTTGTGGATGGTCCTCGACGGCCTCGGCGTCTTCGACTCCCTCGGCGGCACCGTCAAGGAGGTCACGCAGTCGGAGACGGACCCCGAGGGCTTCGACCTGAAGTCCACGCTGTCGATGAAGAACACCATGGTCTTCAGCAGCGCCATCGCGGTCATCGACGTCGTCCTCGTGACCGCCCTCGCGACCCTCGGCGCGTTCCTCTACAACCTGACCGCCTCGTTCACCGGCGGCATCGAGGTCACCCTCGCCGAGGAGGACTGACCGCGCCCCGAACCCCGGGAACCGCACCCCGAATCACCTCGCCGAATCCCGTTTTGGCGGGCGGGACGGGGTGCGGTACTCTCTTGGAGCACGCCCACGAGGGCCTATAGCTCAGACGGTTAGAGCGCTTCCCTGATAAGGAAGAGGCCACAGGTTCAAGTCCTGTTAGGCCCACTCAAATTGCGTGCATTCAAGGCCACCACTCCGGTTCCGGGGCGGTGGCCTTGCTCGTTCCGGCGACGGGGCGGAACGGCGCCGATCGACGCGCCCGCTGGGGACGTTCACACGCCGACCGGTGACGGCTGAGGGTCTTGATCGTTCTTCGGGGGACAGGAGGACTGCGGTGAAGTACCTGCTGATGATCTACGGCAACAAGGAGAAGTGGGAGTCGATCTCCCCCGAGGAGTGGCCCGAGGTGGTGGCACGGCAGGACGCGTTCAACGCGAAGTACCGTGCCACGGGGGAGCTGTTGGGGGCGTACGGTCTCGGCGACGCCGCCGAGGCGCGGCTGGTGCGCCGCCGGGACGGGCTCCCGGCGGTCACGGACGGGCCGTACCTGGAGACCAAGGAGTACATGGCCAGCTTCTACCTTCTCGACGTCGAGAACGAGGAGCGGGCGTTGCAGATCGCGGCGGAAATGCCGCTCGCCGAGCAGGACCCCGTGGAGGTGTGGCCGGTACCCCACGGGTCCCCCTGAAGGTAATCAAGCTGTTATTGTCGACGCCATCCCAGGCTCCTCGGATGCCTTGGGGAGGACGTCACTCGCAGGACGGAGAGGCACGCGATGAAGAAGCTGATCCTGGTGGCCCTGGCCGCTGTGGGCGGACTGTTGGTCTACCGGCAGATCCAGGCGGACCGTGCCGAGCAGGATCTGTGGACCGAGGCGACCGACCCGGTCCCCGCGGGTTCCTCGGCACGCTGAGGCCCTGCACGACCCTGCCGCGCACACGCGGAGAATCGCAGACGCGGGTCCCGGCCGAACGCCGGGGCCCGCGATATGCGTGGGCCCGCCGTGCCGTTGTTCGGTATGCTCGTACCGCCCGGAGCGCCCACCGCTGTCGCGGGGTGCGCAGGGCTCCCGAGGGGCCATAGCTCAGCTGGTAGAGCGCTGCCTTTGCAAGGCAGATGTCTGGGGTTCGAGTCCCCATGGCTCCACTCGACGACAGGCGACCTACGCCCGCGGAAAGCGCGGGCCGGGTCGCCTTGTTGCTTCTCGGGCGGCTTCGCCGCCGGGCGGGGGCTTCGCTACCCGCACCCCCTGACCGTGTCGACGGGTTCCGTCTCGCGGGCGGGGCGGCGCCGTTCGGCTCGCGGGCCGGGCGGTCAGCCGGATTGCGTGTTCGGTCCGCGGATTCGGGGTGGGTGCGCCGGCGACTTTTGCGCGGGTGTTGCGGACGTGCGAAGGCCCGGTCGTCCATGAGGACTTCCGGGCCTTCGAGTGGTACGGGTCAGGACTTGTTGCGGTTGCGGTGCTTGCCCTTGGTGGAGCCCGCGGTGTGCATCTCGTCGGTGTCCTCGTCCTCGGCGACGTGGCCGGGGTCGGTGACGGCCATGTCGACGGCGGGTTCGCTGCGGTAGGCGTCCGGGCCGGCCGGGGGCATGGGCAGGCTCTCGTCGGCCTTCCACTCGGGCTCCGAGGCCTTCCGCTGCCACCAGACCCAGCCGGCCGTCGCGCCGATGGCCAGGGCCAGAAGCACGACGAGCGAGCTGTTGCGCTTCTTGTGCCGCTTCTTCTTGACGATCTTGTTCATCTCGGCCGCGGTGACGTCGCCGCGCAGCGCCAGGACGGCCGCCTCGGCGCGCGAGCGGGCTTCGTTGAGCACCGGCTCCCCCGCCTCGCGGGCGGCCACGGCGGCGTGGTTGACGCGCGGTACGACGTCGTCCTGCACGCGCTGCTTGGCGGTGTCCATCGCGTACTGCGCGCGCGGGCCGACGGCGGGTGCCACGGTGTCGCGGCCGAAGGCGGTGAGCTTCATCCGTGCGGCGGCCACCGCCGGTACGACGCGTTCCCGCGTCGTGTCGCGGGCTTGGCGCCGTGCCACCGCCACGCCGTGTTCCAGACGTGGCGCCGCCCAGTCCCGGGCGTCGGCGGCATGGTGCACCGCGGCGTTCCGTGCGTGCGCGGCGCGTGGCGCGATCCAGACGACTGTCCGGTCACCAGCGTCGCGGGCCTGCTCCCAGCGGGTCACGACAGCCTCCTCCTCGGCGGGTACATCCGCTATCTGTTCCCGAGGTCCAGCGGATCATGCCTGAATTGTCATCTCATATCCTGTTGGTGCAATCGGGGGGGTGCTTCCGCCAGTAGCGGGTCCCTGCGGTCTCCGTGACGTTTGCGCGGCGGACCGCCGCGCGTGCGAGGATTCCGTGACCGGAGATTGTCCGGGACGGGCGCAGGGAAACGCAGAAAGGGTTGTCCGTGCCGCAGGAGCTGCTCGCCACCATCAAGACCGACCACGGGGACATCCAGGTCAGGCTGTTCCCGAACCACGCGCCGAAGACGGTCGCCAACTTCGTCGGCCTGGCGGACGGCTCGCGTGAGTGGACCGACCCGCGCACCGGGCAGCCGGGTCAGGGCCCGCTCTACAACGGTGTGGTCTTCCACCGGGTGATCGCCGGCTTCATGATCCAGGGCGGCGACCCGACCGGCACCGGCAGCGGCGGCCCCGGTTACCAGTTCGCCGACGAGATCCACCCCGACCTGCAGTTCTCCAAGCCGTACCTGCTGGCCATGGCGAACGCCGGGCGCGGCACCAACGGCTCGCAGTTCTTCGTCACGGTCCGGCCGACGCCGCACCTGAACGCCAAGCACACGATCTTCGGCGAGGTCGCCGACGAGGCGAGCCGCAAGGTCGTCGACGCGATCGCGGCGGTTCCCACCGACGCCGACCGCCCCGAGACCGACGTCGTCATCTCCGAGATCGTCATCGAGAAGCGCTGACCCAGTTGAACCCCATCGATGGCACCGGACCCGCCGACCCCGAGCGGGGTCCGGCCGGTCCGCCGGTCTGCTACCGGCACCCCGGTCGTGAGTCCAACATCCGTTGCACCCGGTGCGAACGCCCGGTGTGCTCCGACTGCATGGTGAGCGCGTCCGTCGGCTTCCAGTGCCCGGACTGCGTCCGCGAGGGCGGCAGGACGGTACGCGAGGCCCGGACCATCGCCGGCGCCCCGGTGCGCCAGGCCCCCGGCACCGGGACGAACGCGGTCGTCACCAAGACGCTCATCGGCCTCAACCTGGCCGTGTTCGTGCTCGTGCTGGCCGTCGGCGACGACGTGGTGGACCGCCTCATGCTGGTCGGCCGCGCGATCATCGACAACAACTGGGCCGGGGTCGCCGAGGGCGAGTACTACCGGCTGCTCACCGCCGCGTTCCTGCACCAAGAGGCGTGGCACATCCTGTTCAACATGGTCAGCCTGTGGGTCCTCGGGCCGCCGCTGGAAGCGGTGCTGGGACGCACCCGGTTCCTGGTGCTGTACCTGGTGTCGGCGTTCGGCGGCACCGCCGCGTCGTACCTGATCGCCGCGCAGAACCAGGGGTCGCTGGGGGCGTCGGGGGCGATCTTCGGGCTGTTCGGTGCGGCGATCGTGGTCGGCCACCGGATGAAGGCGGACCTGCGGCCGCTCATCGCGCTGCTGGTGGTGAACCTGGTGATCACGTTCCTGAACACCAAGTGGATCGACTGGCGGGCGCACATCGGCGGCCTGGTGATCGGCGCCGTCACCGCGGTGTGCCTGGTGCACGCGCCGAAGAACCACCGGCTCGCGGCACAGGTGGTGTCGGTGGGGGCGGTCGTCGCGGTGCTCGTGGGCATCGTGCTGGTGCGTACATCCCAGCTCACCTGATCGGTTACACTGAGGATATTGCGAATGACCCAGCGTGATGAAATGCAGGTCGCGGGCGTGCCGGGCGGTCCCGGCACGCAACCGGCGCGCTAGGGTTATCCACAGGCTTTGCCTAGTTATCCCCACTGTGGATAACTCTGTGGACGGACAACTCTGTGGATGCCGCACAGGACATCGCGGAGGACATCGGTGCGCCCACGCACAGTCGGGCCCGGTTCCGGGCGTGCCTCGGCCGGGCATGCCTCGGCCCCGCGGCGGGTCCGCGGCACTTCACGGACAAGGCCGTCACAGGGCTTGAGCGGGGCCTGCTTCCGCAGTGACTGCGTCTGCTGCCGCGCGGCGTGCTTCCGCGGGGCTTTCCGCGCGGCCTACTTCCACTGGGTGGAGACACCGAAGCCGGCGGCGATGAAGCCGAAGCCGACGACGATGTTCCAGTTCCCCATCTGCTCGACCGGGAAGTCGCCGTTGGTCACGTAGTACACGACGATCCACAGCAGCCCGACCAGGAACAGGCCCAGCATGAACGGCGCGATCCACCGCCGCGTGTCCAGCTTTATCGCCGTCTTCTTGTCCGGCGGCGGCGTGAAGTCGGACTTCTTGCGAATCCGGGACTTCGGCACGAGAGTCTCTCCTGTCGATGCTGCCCTGGCCTACTGCTTCCGGACGCCTAGCACCGGGCTTCGGCGCCCCTGCCGTCGGCGGGGAGTGTAGGGACGCGACGCGGCCTGCGACGTGTCGGTTAGCGTAGTCGCTGTCAGGTCCGGATGGAGGGTACGACAACGTGCGTATGCCCGGTGTGAGCTTGCCGCGCCCCGGCGCCGCCGAACCCGGATCTGATCCCGGCCGCTCCGGATCGGCCTGGCGAGCGATCGTACCCCGCACCCTCGCCCTCGTGGTGTTCGGTCTGGCCGGCTTGCTGTTCTGGATCAGCGCCAACACCTCGCACGGCACGAACCTGCGCAACGACAGCCAGGCGATGGAGTACCGCGACCTCGTCCGCAAGCAGGGCCAGCACAACGTGGACGTCGAGCGCGACGTCAGCGACCTGAGCCAGGAGGTCGAGGACCTGCGCAAGGCGCAGGTGAACGACCCCGCGGCGCAGGCCCGTGTCGACGCCCTCACCGGCCCCGCCGGGCTCGCGCCGCTGTCCGGGCCCGGCCTGACCGTCACGCTGACCGACGCCCCGGCGGACGCCGAACCGCGCAACGGAGCGCCGCCCCCGACCGCCGACGACCTGGTGGTGCACCAGCAGGACATCCAGGGTGTGGTGAACGCGCTGTGGGCGGGCGGCGCGCAGGGCATCCAGATCATGGACCAGCGGCTCGTGGCGACCAGCGCGGTGCGGTGTGTGGGCAACACGCTGATCCTGCACGGCCGCGTCTACTCGCCGCCGTACGTCATCTCCGCCATCGGGGATGTGGACAAACTCCGCCTCGCGCTGGACGACAGCGAGGCTGTGTACAACTACAAGACCTACGTGGACGCCTACGGCCTGGGCTACAAGCTGGAGGACCGCGCGCAGTTGAATCTTCCGGGGTACACGGGCCCGCTGGACCTGCAGTATGCGAAAGTCTCCTAGGTTCCGGTAGCCACCGTGCGATCCGCAGCTTGATCCGCAGCTTGACCGCAGTTCCACGACCGCAAGCGGCCGCACGCCGGCCCGAACAGAGCAGCAGAGGGGAGCCGGGAGACCGTGCGTACCGCGATCCGCGGGCTGGGCGAGGGTTTCATCACTCTCGGTGTCGTCATCCTGCTCTTCGTCGTCTACCAGCTCTACTGGACCGGTGTCCTGGCACGGCAGGCGCGCGCCGACGAACTGGACGAGCTGCACAAGAAGATGAAGCAGACCCTCGCCGCGCCCGCGGCACCCGCGGCGGTCGGCACCGCGGCGCCCGCGCCGCCGGCACCCGGCCCGCCGCCGGCGTACGAGGACGGCAAGAGCTTCGCGGTGATGTACATCCCGCGCTTCGGCTCGGGCTGGAAGTGGACGGTGCTCGCCAACACCGACACCGACACCCTGAAGAAGGGCCTCGGCTGGTACACCGGTTCCGCGAAGGCCGGGCAGGACGGCAACTTCGCGGTCGCCGGCCACCGCAAGACGTACGGCGACCCGATGATCGACTTCCCGGACCTGCGGGTGGGCGACAAGGTCATCGTCAACGACACCGTGAACTGGTACGTCTACACACTCGACAAGCCGGTGGTGAACGGCACGAACAACAAGGCCGTGTACAAGACGCTGCCGGACGACACCGGCGTCGTCGCGCCCGTCCCGGTCAAGGGCTTCGACAAGCCCGGCAAGTACATCACCCTCACCACGTGTGAGCCCGAGTACGGCAGTTCGCACCGACTGATCGTCTGGGGCCACCTCGAGTCGGTCCAGCCGCTGTCCGCAGGCGAGCCCGCGGCGCTGAAGGGAGCCTCCTGATGTACGCCTGGATCTGGCGCCATCTGCCGGGCAACGTATGGGTGCGCATCGCCATCAGCCTCTTCCTCGTGCTGGCGATCGTGTACGCGCTGTTCAACTGGATCTTCCCGTGGGCCGAGCCCATGCTCCCGTTCAGCGACGTGACCGTGGACGGCGGGAACGTCGACGACGTCCAGCCCACCGGCGGACTCCCGGGAGGGCTGCCCGGATGACCGCGCGCATTCTGGTCGTGGACAACTACGACAGCTTCGTCTTCAACCTGGTCCAGTACCTCTACCAGCTCGGCGCGACGTGTGACGTGCGTCGCAACGACACGGTGACGGTCGACGACGCGGCGGCATACGACGGCGTCCTCCTGTCCCCGGGGCCGGGCACTCCCGAGGAGGCCGGGGTGTGTGTCGACATGGTCCGGCACGGCGCCGGGAGGGTCCCGGTGTTCGGCGTATGCCTGGGCATGCAGTCAATCGCCGTCGCCTACGGCGCTACGGTGGGCCGGGCACCGGAACTTCTGCACGGCAAGACGAGTTTGGTCGAGCACGAGGGCTCGGGTGTCTTCTCCGGGCTGCCGTCGCCGTTCACCGCGACGCGCTACCACTCGCTCGCGGTGGACCCGGACACGGTGCCGGCGGAATTGGAGGTGACGGGGTGGACCGGGAGCGGAGTGATCATGGGGCTCCGTCATCGCGACCTACCGGTCGAAGGCGTGCAGTTCCACCCGGAGTCGGTGCTGACGCAGGACGGGCACCGGATGCTGGCGAACTGGCTGACGACATGCGGCGACCCCGGGGCCGTCGCGCGCGCGGGCGGGCTGGCACCGGTGGTGGGCAGGACGGGGACGGTCGCATAGCGGGGCCCCCGCGGTCCGACGACGACCCGGGGTACCGGTACGGCGCCCCGGACTTCCGCGAGCGCACCGCCGAACTCACCGTCGTCTCCCTCGCCGACCTGCCGTCGCGCGACATCACGCCGGCACTCGGCACTCCCGCCATCGGCACCCCGGGTCTGGACGCGCCCGACGCCGGTACGTCCGCCATCGGCGCCGCCCCGGCCGACACACCCGCCGACGGCGCCCCCGGCGGCCGTGCGGCCCGCCGTCGTGCCCTCCAGGAGCAGCAGAAGACCTCCCGCAGGCGCGGCGGCGCCGGTACGCGCCCGGCCGCCGGTACGCGCGGCGCGGTCGCCGAACTGCCGCCCGGTGCGGGCCGCGCCGCCCGCCGCAAGGCCGCGCGGCCGTCGACCCGTTCGCGCGTCGTCACCGGGGTCGCCACCGGCGTCGGCGAGGTCGCCATGACGCTGGGCCTGGTGCTCGTCCTGTTCGTCGTCTACACGAAGTGGTGGACGAACGTGGTCGGCGACCGCAACGCCGCACGCGAGACCACCCAGTTGCAGGAGCAGTGGGACCAGGCCGCGATCGGTGACGAGCCGCTGCCGCAGCCGGACCCGCGCGAGCCCGACGGCTTCGCGCCAGGCAAGGGCTTCGCGGTGCTCTACATACCCAAGTTGGGGGTCAAGGTCCCGGTCGCGCAGGGCACCGACAAGTACAAGGTGCTCGACAAGGGCCTCACCGGCCACTACACGAACCCGAAGACCGCGATGCCGTGGGACAAGCAGGGGAACTTCGCGGTCGCCGGCCACCGCAACACGCACGGCGAGCCGTTCCGCTACATCAACAAGCTCAAGACCGGCGACGAGATCGTCGTCGAGACCGCGACGGTGTACTACACGTACACGGTGTTCGCGCAGTTGCCGGAGACGTCTCCGCGCAACATCGGGGTGATCGACCCGATCCCCAAAAACAGCGGGAAGACGAAACCCGGCCGCTACATCACGCTGACCACGTGCACGCCCGACGGCGCGTCGACCTTCCGGCTCATCGTGTGGGGTGAGATGAAGGAGGAACGGCCGCGCTCGGAGGGCAAACCCGACGCCTTGGTGAAGCCCCAGTGACGCACCGTCAGCGAAGTGGAACTGACAGGCGGTAGATCGCGGTTCGGGGCCTGACCCGAGAGCTTGCTTGTGCCAAGCTGTCGGCTCATGGGCGTCGTGCGCAAAGTCATACGCGGCACTGCCGAGGTGGTCTTCACCCTCGGCCTCGTCGGTCTGCTCCTGTGTGTCCACCAGTTGTGGTGGACGAATATCGAGGCGCGCGAGAAGGCCGAATCCCACGTGTCGGAGCTGCACGACATGTGGAACGACGACGAGAGCACCCCGGTCGCGGCGGCGAACCCGCCGGAGAACGCGAGCCCTCCCCCGTACCTGGGCCCGGACGAGGGGCCCGACAACATCGGCGGGGACGGCCAGGAGGACGGCACGACGACCCGTGGCGGCACGGTCCGCGGAAAGGCCTTCGCGATCGTCTACATCCCGCGTCTGGGCAAGAACTTCCAGAAGCCCGTCGTCGAGGGGACGAGCCTGAAATCGCTCGCGCAAGGCGTCGGGCACTACACGTACGCGCCGTATACCGGCCCCGGCGAGCAGGGCAACTTCGGCCTGGCCGGACACCGCAACGGCCACGGCGAGCCCTTCCGGTACCTCAACAAGCTGAAGGTCGGCGACTACGTGGTGGTCGAGACCGAACGCGTCTGGTACACGTACCAGATCGTGAAGGGGCCGTTCATCACCAAGCCGGGCAACGGCGCGGTGCTGGCGCCGAATCCGCCGATGCTCGGGCTGCCGGAGGGGCAGAAGATCATCACGCTGACCACGTGCGACCCGGAGTTCACGTCCAAGAACCGCATGGTCTTCTGGGGCACCATGACCGCCGCGGAGGACAAGCGCCCCGGCTTCCGGCCCGCCGCGCTGACCCGCTGAGTCGCAGGCGCCGCAGCACAGTTGAGGGGCCCGTACCGGATCGGTACGGGCCCCTCAACGTGTCGTCGGCTCCGCGGCCGCCGGGCCGCGATCCGAAGGCGAGCGACTAGCCCCAGTTGCGGGGGTCGAACGGGTTGTCCGAATCGCCGCCTCCGGGCTTGTTGTTGCCGCCCGGGTTGCCACCGCTCGGCGACTGCGTGTTCGTCGCCGTGTTGGTCGGCGAGCCGCCCGTCGGAGTGGTCGGCGTCGGCGGCGTCGTCGGCGGTGTGGGAGTCGGCGAGGCGCCCTGCGACACCGTGATGGTGACCGTCGTGCCCTCGTCGTACTTGTTGCCGCTCTCCGGGGTCTGCTTGGTCACCGTGCCCTGCGGCTGGTCGCTGAACTCCTTGACGACCTGGGACTTGAAGCCGTCTTCCTTGAGCTTGCTCTTGGCCTCGGACTCGGTCATGCCGATGACCCGCGGAACCACTGCCTGCGGCTTGCCGCTGTTCACCTTGAGGGTGATCACGGTGGTCAGCGGGACCTCGGTGTTCGCCTTCGGGTCGGTGTCGCAGACCGTCTCGCGTGGGCAGTTGAAGGAGGTGTTGCGATCGATCTTCGGCTCGGGGAAACCGGCGTCCTTGAGCGCCTTGACCGCGTCGTCCTCCTGCTTGCCGACCAGCAGCGGCACCTTGCCCGACGCCGGGCCGGCGGAGAGCTTGACCGTGACCTGGCTGTCCTTGGCGACCTGCGCGTCGGCGGCCGGGTTCTGGCTGCAGATGACGCCCTTGGGCTGGTTGCACGTCTCGCTGTCCGGCGAGACGGTCAGCGTCAGGGTCGCGTTCGTGAGGCTCTCCCGCGCCTGCTGCTCGGTCTTGCCGACCAGGCTCGGGACGGTGGCCTTGTCGCCCTCGCCGCCGTCCCCGCCGAGCAGCGTCTTGCCGACGAAGAAGGCGGCGACCAGGACCGCGACACACGCGATCGCCAGCAGCGCCCACGCCCAGCCGCGCTGCTTGGGCGGGTCGTCGTCGTAGTCGTCGTCCAGGTCGTACTGGTGCTGGTTGTGCTGCGGCGCGGTGGAGTACGCGGGAGACATCTGCGTCGACGGTCCCGGCGTCGCCGGAAGGTACTGCGTGGCCGCCTCCATGGGGGCCATCACCGCGGGTGCCGCCACCGGCATGCCGTGCAGCGCGCGCTCGAGGTCGGCACGCATCTCGTCGGCGCTCTGGTAGCGGTTGTCCGGGTTCTTCGCGAGCGACTTGAGCACGATCGCGTCGATGGTCGGGGAGACCTCGGGGTCGTACGCGCTCGGCGGCAGCGGGTCCTCGCGGACGTGCTGGTACGCCACCGCGACCGGCGAGTCGCCGACGAACGGCGGGCGCTCGGTCAGCAGCTCGTACAGCAGGCAGCCGGTGGAGTAGAGGTCCGAACGGGCGTCCACGGTCTCGCCGCGCGCCTGCTCGGGGGAGAGGTACTGCGCCGTGCCGATGACCGCGGCGGTCTGCGTCATCGTCATGCCGTTGTCGGCCATGGCGCGCGCGATGCCGAAGTCCATCACCTTGACCGTGCCCTGCCGCGTCAGCATGACGTTGGCGGGCTTGATGTCGCGGTGGATGATCCCGTTGCGGTGCGAGTACTCCAGCGCCTGGAGCACGCCGGCGGTCATCTCCATCGCGCGCTCGGGCAGCAGGCGGCGGCCGGAGTGAAGAAGCTCACGCAGCGTGGACCCGTCGACGTACTCCATCACGATGTACGGGATGGAGATCCCGTTGATGTAGTCCTCGCCGGTGTCGTACACCGCGACGATCGCCGGATGGTTCAGCGACGCCGCGGACTGCGCCTCGCGCCGGAACCGTGCCTGGAACGAGGGATCGCGGGCGAGGTCGGCGCGGAGCGTCTTCACCGCGACGGTACGGCCCAGACGGATGTCCCGGCCGAGGTAGACCTCGGCCATTCCGCCGCGGCCCAAGACCGCGCCGAGCTCGTACCGGTCGCCGAGGCGACGCGGCTCTTCCATAGCTTCCAGCCTTTCCCTCACCGGTCCACGGCCCTGAACGTCCTCGGACACGCTACCGGGGCCGGGGCTCGCACGGATGTCACGGACTGATCAAGTCTGCGCGGCCCGTTGTGTCGGGTCTCACTTGCCCAGCGCCGCCTTCATCATCGAGACGGCGATCGGGGCGGCGCTCTTGCAGCCGCTGATGTCGTTGCGGTCGATGTCCGCCTCCTGGTCCTCGACCACCACGGCGACGGCGACCTTCTTGCCGTCGACCTCGGCGAACGAGACGAACCAGGCGTACGGCCGCTGGTCGTTGTTCGGACCGCGCTGGGCGGTCCCGGTCTTGCCGCCGACCTTGACCCCCGGGATCTTGGCGGCCGTACACCCGTTCTCGACGACGCCGACCATCATGTCCTGGAGCTGCGAGGCGACTTCGGGCTTGACCGCCTCGTTGAGCTGCTTCTGCCCGCGCTGCTCGATGGTGTCCAGGCTCTGCGAGCGCAGCGAGCTGACCAGGTACGGCTCCATGACCTTGCCGTTGTTGGCGATGGTCGCCACCACACTGGCCATCTGCAGCGGGGTGGACGCCACGTCCTGCTGGCCGATCGAGGCGCGCATCGTGGCGCCCTGCTCGTCGTTGGCCGGGTAGACGCTGGCGGTGACACGGGTCGGGATCGTCAGGTTGTTCTTGGTGTCCACCGACTTGGTGAAGTCGTACTTGCCGAAGTCGTTGAACCCGAAGGCCTGTGCCTGGTTCTTGATGGCTTCGTCACCCAGCTGCATGCCGATGCCGGCGAACACCGAGTTGCAGGACTTCTCCAGCGCGACCTTGAGCGTCGAGCCCTGGCACGCCGCGGCGCCCGCCTGGTCGGACAGCGAGCTGACCGAGTTCGGATAGCGCAGCGGCGACTCGAAGTTGGTGGCCGTCTCCGGTTGGAACTGGCCGCTCGACAGCGCCGCGGCCGCGGTGACCAGCTTGAACGTCGACCCGGGCGCGTAGGTGTTGCGGATCGCCCGGTTGTCCATCGGCCGTGCGGGGTTCGCGTCCGGCTGCAGGGATTCCCACTCGGCCTGCTGCGCCTTCGAGTCGTTGACCGCCAGCTTGTTCGGGTCGTACGACGGTGTCGACGCCATCGCCAGTATCTTGCCCGTCGTCGGGTCGATCGCGACGGCCGCGCCGGTCTTGCCGTTGAGGCCGTTGAACGCCGCCTCCTGCGCCTTCGCGTTGATCGTCAGGTCGACGTTGCCGCCGCGGCGGTCCTTCCCGGTGATCACGTCGATGACGCGGCGCACGAACAGCCGGTCGTCGTCGCCGTTGAGGATGTCGTTCTCGACGCCCTCCAGGAAGTTCGAGCCGAAGAACTGCGACTTGAAGCCGGTGATCGGCGCGTACATCGGGCCGTTGAGATAGGTCCGCTGGTACTCGTAGTACTTGCTGTCGGTCTCCACCGAGCCGGTGATGGGCTTGTTCTCGACGAAGAAGTCACCGCGCGGGTGCGAGTACTCCTCGTAGACCGCGCGGCGGTTCTTGTCGTGCCCGGAGTATTCGTCGGCCTTGACGACCTGGATCCAGTTGGTCCGCACCATCAGCGCGGCCACGAGCAGCATGCAGAACACGGACACTTTGCGCAGGGGCTTGTTCACTTGCGATCCCAATTCCTCACTGGCTGTGTCCTCTCGGTCCCGTCGGATCCGCGTTGGGCGGTGCCCCGGGGGGACCGGCCGGCCGGGGCGGGACGCCGGGCGCTCCTCCTGGCACGGTCAACGCGTCAGGTGGAGACGCGGTTTCCGCCCCCCGTGGTTCCGCCGCCGACCCGGAACCCGGTACGCGGGAGTCCGATTCATCCGATTCATCCGTGTCGAAACCACCGCCGCCACGCCCCTGGCCGCCGCCCGACAGGTCGCCGAGCTCCGAGCCCTGCACCGGGGTCGGCTCGGCGAGTTCGTCCAGGTCGGCCTGGTCGAGCGGGGTCTCCTCGATGCGCCGACGGCGTCCGCCCCGGCTGTTCTGGGTCGTGGAGACCTCGCCGGCGACCGCCGGGGGAGCCGGGCGGCGCGCTGTGTGGCTGATCACAATGAGGATCGCCACCAGGATCCAGTTGGTGATGACCGACGAACCGCCCTGCGCGAGGAACGGCATGGTCATACCGGTCAGCGGGATGAGGCCGGTGACGCCGCCCGCGACGACGAAGACCTGGAGCGCCATGACGACGGACAGGCCGGCCGCGAGCAACTTGCCGAAGGGGTCGCGGGCGGCGAGGGCGGTGCGCAGGCCGCGCTCGATGAGCAGCGCGTACACCATGAAGATCGCCATCATGCCGGCGAGGCCGAGCTCTTCGCCGACCGTGGTGAGGATGAAGTCGCTTCGGGCGGCGAAGCCGATCTCGTTCGGGAAGCCCTGGTTGAGGCCCTTGCCGAGTAGGCCGCCGTCGCCGTACCCGAACAGTGCCTGGGCGAGCTGCTCCGAGCCGCCGCTCGGCGGCTTGTCGCTGTAGATCGCCAGCGGGTCGAGCCACGCCTCGACGCGGCTCTTGACGTGCGGCTCCACCGAGCCGACCACCGCGGCGCCGGTGGCGGCCATGACCAGGCCGAAGATCAGCCAGCTGACGCGCTCGGTCGCGATGTAGAGCATCACCACGAACATGCCGAAGAACAGCAGCGAGGTGCCCAGGTCGCGCTCGAAGACCAGGATCAGCAGGCTCAGGATCCACACCACGAGGATCGGGCCCAGGTCGCGGCCGCGCGGCAGGTACATCCCCATGACCTTGCGGCTGGCCAGCGCGAGCGCGTCGCGCTTGACCATGAGGTAACCCGCGAAGAACACGGTCAGCACGATCTTTGTGAACTCACCGGGCTGGATCGAGAACGGGCCCAGGCGGATCCAGATCTTCGCGCCGTAGGTGTCGCCCGGGAAGGGGATGGGGGACACCAGCAGCACCAGCGCCACGAGCATGGCGATGTACGTGTACCGCTGCAGCAGCCGGTGGTCCCTCATGAACACCACGACGCCCACGAACAGCGCGACGCCGACCGCCGTGTACATCAGCTGGGTCGGCGCGGCCTTGCGGGACAGGTCGAGGTCGAGCCGGTAGATGAGGACCAGGCCCATGCCGTTGAGGAAGGTCGCCAGCGGCAGCAGCAGCGGGTCGGCGTACGGCGTGAACTTGCGGACCACCAGGTGCGCGAGCCCCGCCATGAGGCCGAGGCCCAGGCCGTACGAGACGAGCCCGGTCGGCAGGCTGCCGTTGTCCGCGAGACCGACGTTCGCATACGCCAGCACCGGGACGAGCACGGCGAAGCCGAGCATCATCAACTCGGTGTTGCGGCGGTTCGGTGCGGACTGGGGGGTGATCGTCGTGTTGCTCACGGCGTTCCCCCTCAACTCTGGCCGTTCGGCTGCTCGTCGCACTTGATGATCAGTTCCTGGTCGGGACCGAGGTCGATCTTCGGCGTCGGAGCCGTGGTGGCCGGTGGCGGCGTGGTCGTCGGCGCCGGTGCGTTCGGCAGGCCCTGCGGCGGCGACTGGTTCGCGCCGGGCCGTTGCCCCGAGCCGGCGGTCTTGCCCGGCTCGGCGGTGGGCCTGGTCGTGGACCGCGAGACGCTGTCCGACCCGGGCCGCGCACTCGTGGTCGGTGTCGGCGTGCGCATCGGCGCCGCCTGCACGCTCGTGGTCGGGGACGCGCTCACGTTATCCCCTCCCGGGAGGCCGGTCACCGGGGCCTGCGGCTGCTCCGGGATCTGCGGTACCTCGGGAGAGACGGTCGGAGGGTGGTCGCGGTTCCAGTCGACGACCTGCCGGCACACGCTCGCCTGGCGTTCCAGCTTCTGCACGTACTCCCGGGCGTCCGTCAGGCTGGAGGCGTCGTAGCGCTCCTCGACGCTGTCGCGGTACTCCGCACCGATCAGGTTCATCGTGACCGCGGAGTACTGCTTGTAGGGGCTGGACAGCGAGATGCCGAAGATCTCGGTGTCGATGCCCCGGTAGATCGAGACGTGCTCGCCGTCCTTGGCGACGTAGTACTGCGTCTGGGTCCACCAGTACGCACCGCCGAGCGCGGCGAGCAGCACCACCGCCGGGCCCCAGACCGGGAGCGTGCGTCGCCACGCGGGCTTGGGGCGGCGGCGGTTCGGTACGCCGGCGTCCGGGACCAGGGCCTCGTTCTCGTACTCGCCGGCGGTGAGTTCGCGGGCGCGCGAGGCGGGGGTGGTGGGCAGGGTCGCGGTGTCCCCGGCGAGGTCGTCGGCGACCGCGCCGACCACCAGCGGGATGTCGGACGGCGTCTGGTCGACGTCGACGATGTCCGCGACGATGCACGTGATGTTGTCGGGGCCGCCGCCGCGCAGCGCGAGCTGGATCAACTCCTGTACGGCGTCCCGGGGGTCGACGAGCGCGAGCAGGGTGTCCTGCATCGTCTCGCGGCTGACCACGCCGGACAGGCCGTCGCTGCACACGAGGTAGCGGTCGCCGGCGCGTGCCTCGCGGACGGCGAGGTCCGGTTCGACCTGGCCGCGTCCGTCGAGTGCGCGCATCAGGAGCGAGCGCTGCGGGTGGTGCCCGGCCTCCTCCTCGGTGATGCGGCCCTCGTCGACGAGGCGCTGCACCCAGGTGTGGTCCTGGGTGATCTGTTCGAGGATTCCGTCGCGCAACAGGTAGGCGCGCGAGTCGCCGACGTGTACGAGGCCGAGTCCGGTGCCGGTCCACAGCAGCGCGGTCAGCGTCGTCCCCATGCCTTCGAGGCCGGGGTCGTCGTCGATCATCACGCGCAGCCGGTCGTTGGCGCGGTCGACCGCGAGGCGCAGCGTGTCGCGCAGGTCGGCGCCGGGGAGGTCCTCGTCGAGCTCCACGATCGTGGAGAGGACCTCGGAGCTCGCCACCTCGCCCGCGGCGGCGCCGCCCATGCCGTCGGCGACCGCGAGCAAGCGTGGACCGGCATAGCCGGAGTCCTCGTTGCCCTCGCGGATCATGCCTTTGTGCGATCCGGCGGCGAAGCGGAGAGAGAGGCTCATTCAGGCTACCTGCGCAGCTCGATAACGGTCTTGCCGATGCGGATCGGCGCTCCGAGGGGAACGGGGGTGGGGCCGGTCAAGCGCGTGCGGTCCAGGTAGGTGCCGTTGGTGGACCCGAGGTCCTCGACGATCCAGGTGCCGTCGGGAGCCGGGTAGATGCGGGCGTGCCGACTGGACGCGTAGTCGTCGTCGAGCACGATGGTGGAGTCGTGGGCCCGGCCGATGGTGATCTGCTGCTCGGTCAGATTCATCGTCGTACCGGTCAACGAGCCGCCGGTGATGACGAGTTTGGACGGCGCGTTGCGTTGCGGCTGCGCCGCTCCGCGGCGCTGGCCGCGGGCTTGCGGGGGAGGCGCCTGCTGGGCGACCGGCGGAGGCACCGCGGCGGCGGCGTTGGCCGGTACGGCGGCATTGCGCCGCCGCATGGGCCGTTGGGTCACGCGCGTGCCGAACAGGTCGCTGCGGATCACCTGGACCGCGACGATCACGAACAGCCACAGCACGGCGAGGAAACCCAGCCGCATGACGGTGAGGGTCAGCTCAGACATGCGCCCGATGTCACCCCTCGGTTTGACGGAACACGACAGTGGTACTGCCCAGCACGATCCTCGACCCGTCGCGGAGCGCTGCACGCTGGCAGTGCTGTCCGTCCACGACGATCCCGTTCGTCGAACCGAGGTCGGCGATCGACGCCGGGGGGCCGATCCTGATCTCGGCGTGGTGCCGCGACACGCTCGGGTCGTCGACCCGTACGTCCGCGTCGGTGCTCCGGCCCAGCTTCACGACCGGGGCGGTGATCTCGTGGCGCATCCCGTTCACCTCGACCCAACTGCGCAGCACCGGCGGGCGGTACGGCGCGGGTCCGGGCGGCGGGCTCGGGGGACGCGGCGGCAGGCCGGGGCCCGATCCGGGACCCATGCCGGGGCCCATGGGCGGACCTGGTGGCATGCCTCCCGCCGGCTGGTAGGCCGACGGGTTGTGGAACTGCGGTGCGGGGCCCTGCGGCGGGTGCCCGGACGAACCGTACTGCTGTTCCACGGGATAGTGCGGTTGCGCGGGAGACGCTACCGGTCCCGGCGGCCCGTACCCAGGGGAACCCTGGGACTGGCTGCCGGCCAATGCCTGGCTGCGCACCCGGTACAGGCCCGTGTCGAGGTCGTCGGCCTGCTCGAAGTGCACCTCGACGGGGCCGATGAAGGAGTAGCGCTGCTGCTGCGCGTAGTCGCGCACCATGGTGGAGAGCTCCGCGCCGAGCTGCTGCGCGTACGGGCTCAGCCGCTCGTAGTCGTGCGAACCCAGCTCGACCACGAAGTCGTTCGGCACCATGGTCCGGTCGCGGTTCCAGATGGTCGCGTTGCTGTCGCATTCGCGCTTGAGCGCGCTGGCGATCTCGACCGGCTGGACGTCCGACTTGAACGCCTTGGCGAAGGCGCCGTTGACCAGGCCCTCAAGTCGTTGCTCGAACTTCTTCAGGACACCCATGGGCACCTCCTTCCTTCAAGCGTCGCCGTCGTCGCCCGGGGCACGGGCGTGCCCGGACCGGGCGCACCGGTCCGGACCAGTCCTACAGTCAGCTCACTGATCGTATCCACGCTCGGGAAACGGGCATGGTTCCCCGTCATGGTCACTGTAGGGAGTGTTGGCCCTCACAGGGATTCCTACACCCCCAGCCCCTCGTCCTGGCTCGCTTGTCGTAGTTGTGGTGTGACCAGGTGCGTCTACCCCGCGGACACGCCCTCCTATCCGGACGGCGCAGGTCAAGCATGCCGGAGTCGCGGGGGCGGCGGGGATGGCCCCGACGAAACCGGTGGCGTTCCGGCCCACCGAAGCACACCTCCGGGCGACGCCGCGCGGGCACCCCAAGCCGGGGAGGTGCGTTCTGTACCCGTCCGCACTGTTTGGGTGTGGCCCAGGCCACCAGCGGGTAAGGATTCGAGTCGGCCGCGGCATCCGTGCTAATCTTCAATCGTTGCTCGCGCGGGTGGCGGAATAGGCAGACGCGCTGGATTCAGGTTCCAGTGCCCGAAAGGGCGTGGGGGTTCAACTCCCCCCTCGCGCACCGCGAGACACACCGAACGGTGTCTTACCGAGAGACGAAAGTCGATCGATAAGACACCGTTCGGCGTTTCCGGGATTGGCTGCTTTGTCGGGGGTTCAGAACCCGATTGCTTCGCGGACGAGCAGGATGGTGACGCGGCCCGGACGGGCATCGGCGTTGAGGACCAGCAGGCTGTTGACGGCGCTCGGCATTCCGTAGACGACCCGCGCGCGGGCGTCTTCCAGAGGGAGTGCGTGCTCTTCGAGTCGGCGCAGCGCAGTGGCCAGGTCGGGGACCACTTTCTGCGCGCCGACGACCAGGATCACGCGGCCGGCGCCGCCGGAGTACGCGGGCAACTGGCTGCCGCTGCCCGAGGCGACCACGACCTGGCCGGCCTCGGTGAGCGCGGCGACGCTGCCCACGACGACGTCGGGACGGGCGAGAAGGTGCCGGATCTCGTCGGCCCGGGTGGCGCGGTCCATGGCCAGGACGCGCGGCTTCACGGCCTGGTACCGGCCGCCGGAGTTGAGGTCGGCGTCGATTCCGGACAAGCGGACGGTCTCGCTCGCCGAGGTGAAGACCTCGGTGCCCTCGGGGATCAGCTCGGCGATGCGGGTGCGTGCGGCGGCGACGTCGTCGAGTATCTCGGTGGTGAATCCGTTCCCCGTCAGTGCGGCGGCCGCCTGTTCCAGGCGGTGCGCGGGGGCGGGATCGGTGTACGAGGTGGACGGGGCCTGGTTCGTCATGGTCGGTGCTGTCCTTCGGTCGCTTCGGTCGGGTGGCGGCGGGCTTGGCCGGCGGGGTGTGCCGTCTTGCCGGGGCGCCGAGGGGTCTCGGTGTGTGGTCCCGGCTGTGCGACAAAACAGCGCCGCGGAATGTGAGGCGCGTGGACGGCCTCACAAAGCGGCGTGCTGCTTTGTCGAACCTGTGGAGGGCGACCGCGACCGAGGAGCAGAGCACCATGACCATTCCTGCCGAGCCGGGCGACGACCGGCACGACCGGCACGACCGGCACGTGAGCGCGGTGACGAGTGAGCGGCGCCGGCTGGTCAACCTCGCGTACCGGATGCTCGGCTCGCGGGCCGATGCCGAGGACGTCGTGCAGGAGACGTACGCCCGTTGGTACGCCATGTCCCGGCAGGAGCAGGACGCGATCGACACCCCCGGTGCCTGGCTGACGACTGTCGCGAGCCGCGTCTGCCTGACCTTGCTGGGCTCGGCGCGCGTCCGGCGGGAGCGCTACGTGGGCCAGTGGGTCCCCGAGCCGGTGCCCGACGAGACGGAGTGGATCAGCGGTCGGCGGACGGCCGTCCCCGTCGATCCGGCGGACCGGGTCACCCTCGACGAGTCGCTCAACATGGCGTTCCTCGTCGTGCTCGAGTCGATGACCCCGGCCGAACGCGTGGCGTTCATCCTGCACGACGTGTTCCGCTACCCCTTCCCCGAAGTGGCGGAGATCGTCGGACGCACCCCCGCGGCCTGCCGTCAGCTAGCCACCTCCGCCCGGCGCCGCGTCCGGGCGGCTCGGACCCCGGCCGCCGCCCCGCCGGCCCGAATGGCGGGCGTGGTCCGGGATTTCAAGGCGGCCTGGGAGGCGAAGGACATCGACGCCCTGCTCGGCCTGCTCGATCCCGACGCGACGGTCACTCCCGACGGCGGAGGCGTGACCGGCGCCAGGCTGCACCCCATCGAGGGGGCCGAGGAGATCGCCCGCTACCTGGTCGAACTCGCCGGCCGGGCGGTCGGCGGCATGGGTTTCGTGCTGCGGACGGTCAACGGACAGCCTGGCTTGGTGGCTCAGCGGGACGGCGTCACGATGGCCGTGTACGCGTTCGACGTCGCGGGGGACCGCATCCGGCACATGTGGGCGGTCCTCAACCCCGACAAGCTCCGCGCCTGGTCGGTCGGCTGACGGCATGCCAGGAGGCCCACCGGTCAAGGCCGGTGGGCCTCCTGGCAGGTGTCGCGCGGGTCGTCACGGCCGGCGCCACTGCTCCTCGGGGGCCTTGCCGGGGAGCGGCTTGCCGATGAGGGCGAGGGGGACGAAGAACGAGACCTGACTGATCGCCAGGATCAGGGTGGTGAGTGCCTTGTCGTCGTAGTGCGCCGATGCCCGGGCGTACAGGTCGTCGGAGACGCGTTCGCCCTCGGCCGGGGCGGTGTACACGGCTTCGACGAGTTCGAGCGCGACGCGTTCGGCCTCGGTGAAGTGGGGCGCGTCGCGCCACGACGCCACGGCCGCGACGCGCTCGTCGCTCTCGCCGGCGCGGGCGAGGTTGCCGGTGTGCAGGACGGTCAGGTACTCGCTGCCCACGATCTGCCCGGCCCGCAATTGCACCAGGCCGATGGTCGTCCGCGGGACGGAGCCGTTCCCGACGACCTTGAAGAGTGCCGCGCCCACCTCGGCCATCTCCGGGACCAGCATCGCCGGGTTGGGCAGCCGCGACTGGGCGTTCGCCGTGATCTCCGTGTTGCTCATGGTCGTTGCCTCCGTTTGTGCCGCCCGCTCTTGCGGGCTGTTACAGCACTGACGGACGCCGGAGCGCGGTTGTGACAGCCCCGGCCGAAGAAGGGTGCGCGACATCCGCGGACAGGTGCCGGTCAGGCGCGGGCGTCGAGGAAGGCGGCGATGAGCGGGGCGATTTCCGGGAGCTTGTCCTCCAGGGCGAAGTGGCCGGTGTCGAGGAGGTGCAGTTCGGCGTCGGGCAGGTCGCGCAGGTACGCGCGGGCGCCGGGCTCGGGGAAGAAGAAGTCGTTGCGGCCCCAGACGACGAGGGCCGGCGGGCGGTGGGTGCGCAGCCATTCCTGCCAGACCGGGTAGAGCGCCAGATTGCTGTGGTAGTCGAGGGCGAGGGCGACCTGGACGGCGTCGCGGCCCGGCAGGTCGAGGAAGTGCTGGTCGGCGGTCCACCCGTCGGGGGCGACGAGTTCGGGGTCGGTGGTGCCGCCTTCGTACTGCGAGCGGGTGACCGGGAGGGCGAGGAGTCCGCGCACCGCCTCTTCGGCGCCGGGTACGCCGGGCCGGTTGGCGGTCATCTCGCGGGCCGCGTCGGAGAGCCCGTCGAGGTACGCGTTGCCGTTCTGCACGATCAGGCCCTCGATCCACTCCGGGTGCCGGGTGGCGATGCGGAAGCCGACCGGTGCGCCGAAGTCGAAGACGTACATGGAGAAGCGGTCGAGCCCGAGGGCCAGCAGGAACTTCTCGGTGACGTCGGCGAGCGCGTCGAAGGTGTAGGTGAAGGACTCGGCGTCCGGGGCGTCGCTGTGGCCGAAGCCCGGGTAGTCCGGAGCCACCAGGTGGTAGTCCGTCCCGAGCGCGTCGATCAGGCGCGCGAACTGCCTTGAGCTGGACGGGAATCCGTGCAGCAGGAGGAGGGTCGGCGCGTCGGCGGGCCCGGCCTCGCGGTAGAAGACCCGCAGACCGTCGACCTCGATGTGGCGGTGCCTGACCTGGGGGAGGACGAGGGCGGGCATGGCGGACCTCCGGGTTTCGGGCGTTGTTCGGTGCACTCCAGACACTAATGGATTTTCTCTCTTCTTTCCATTAGTTCGAGAGAATCGCCTTGGCCGGTGGTGGCGCACAGGTGGAGTCGGATGCGGAGATTAGTATCGTTTTGCCCTGATTTCTTAGGTCGGGAGGACGTGCGTGGCCGCCGTCGTCGTCGTGCTCGCGCTCGTCGTCGCCTGGTACGCCCTGCGCGGCCTCGCCCAGTTCTGGGCACCCGCCGCCGACGTCGCGCGGCGCCTCTCACCCTGGACCGTGCGCCTGCGGGCGTGGGTGCTCTCCGCGCCGGCGACGTTCACCTACATCGTGCTGTTCACGGCGGGCACCTTCGTGCAGAAGACCGCGTCCCCGAAGCTGATCGACCTGCTCACGCGCATGGACAGCACCAATCTGTGGCGGCTGTCCGACGACCCCGCGACGGTGCTGGTCACCAGCGCACTGTGGGTTGCGGACGAGGGGTCGGGGCTGGCCATGTACGCGGCGGTCTTCGGTACGGTCGTCGCTTGGGCCGAACGCCGCTACGGCACACCGCGGTTGATACTCATCGCGATCAGCGCGCACGTACTCGGGTCGCTGTGCACCGCGCGTATCGAGAGGTGGGCGATCGACAGCGGCCGCGCGCCGGAGACGCTGGTGCTCGCCACCGACGTCGGGGTCAGCTACATAATGGTCGGCAGCTGCGCGGCTGCGGTGCTGATCATGCGCGGCCGGGTGCGCTGGGTGGGGGTCGCGGCGCTGGTCGTCACCGTCGCCGTACCGGTGTTCGTGAGCCGGACCATCTGGGACCTCGGCCACCTTCTCGCGACGCTGTTCGGCCTGGGCACCGCGGCACTGGCGCTGCTGGCGGCCCCGCCGCGCGACCCGCCTCCGCTGACCGAGCCGTGGGCCCGGGAACCGGCGGTCGGTGGGCGTGTCGTGCCCCGCTGAGCCGATGTTGTGTCAGCAGGCGCACGAGACACCCGAGATGGGCGCGGTGAGCGGGTCGGGTGCGGTACGCGACGTACCGCCGGTCGACTCGACCTCGAAGCCCTCCCGCGCCCAGTACTCGAAGCCGCCGATCATCTCCTTGACCGGGTAGCCGAGCCGGGCGAACGCCAGCGCCGCCTTCGTCGCGCCGTTGCAGCCAGGACCCCAGCAGTACGTCACCACCGTCACGCGGCTCTCCGGACCGCCGATCAACTGTGGGGCGAGTTCCGCGATGCGCGCGGTGGGGATGTGCAGCGCGCCCGGGATGTGCCCCTGGTCCCAGCTCACCCGGCTGCGCGAGTCGACCACGACGACGCCGGGTGCGCCCGAGGTCAGGTCGGTGTGCACGTCGGAGACATCGGCCTCGAAGGCGAGGCGGGCGGCGAAATGCGCGGCCGCGGCCTCGGGCGCGGCGGCCGGGACGGCGGTGACCGCGGACTCGATCGCGGCGGCGGCCGCGAACTGCATCGTCACTTCGTGCTCCTGGTGGGTGTGGGCCTCGGCTTCCGGAATGTTCCGGGGAGCCCGGGAAGTTCCGGGAGTTCCGGGCGGGTGACCCGCGGCGTCTCCCGCGGACAAGGAAGATCTTGTCCCGGCGGGCCAGGGCCTCGACAGTGGCGCTAACGACCACTATCGCTAACATTTCGCCATGACGTTCGTCGACCTTCCGGCACCCGCCCCAAGCGCCGAGCCGCACTGCGGGACCGTCGCCGTGCTCGCCTTCGAGGGCATGGCGCCGTTCGAGATGAGCTCGGTCGTGGAGATCTTCGGACTCCCCCGTCCCGAGTTGGGGGTCCCCTGGTACCGGCTGTCCGTGTGCGGCGAGACGCGCGAACCGATGCGTGTCCTCGGCGGCTTCTCGATCACCGTCGAGCACGGCCTCGACGTGCTGGCGTCGGCGGACACCGTGATCATCACGGCGGTGCCGGACGTACGCGGCGACGCCTCACCCGCCCTCGTCGAGGCGCTGCGCACGGCGCGGGCGCGGGGCGCGCGCATCGTGTCCATCTGCTCCGGCGCGTTCGCACTCGCCGCCGCGGGGCTCCTCGACGACCGCGTGGCCACGACCCACTGGAAGTACGCGCACCTGCTCGCCGAGCGCTACCCGCGCGTGCGGGTCGACCCGGACGTCCTCTATGTCGACGGCGAGGACATCCTCACCAGCGCGGGCAGCGCCGCGGGCCTCGACCTGTGCCTGCACCTCGTACGCAAGGACCACGGCGCCCGGGTGGCCAACGCGGTGGCCCGGCGCCTGGTCGTCCCGCCGCACCGGGAGGGCGGCCAGGCGCAGTTCATCCAGGCGGCGGTCGGCGAGGTGGCCGCCGACGACGGCATCGGCCGCTCGATGGCCTGGGCGCTGGAGCACCTCGCCGAGCCGATCACGGTCGCCGACCTCGCGGCACAAGCGCGTGTGTCGCAGCGCACCTATCTGCGCAAGTTCTCCGCGCAGACGGGGACGAGCCCGGTGCGGTGGGTGCTTGCGCAGCGCGTCGCGGCGAGCCTCAGCCTGCTGGAGGACACCGCGGCGTCGGTCGAAGAGGTGGGCGCCGCCGTGGGGTTCGAGAGCCCGGTGACCTTCCGGCACCACTTCGGGCGGGCGATGGGGACGTCGCCGTCGGCGTACCGCCGCACGTTCCGCACCACCGTCGCCTGAGCGTCCGCGCACACCGCGGCGCTCGATGTCCGGAACTTCCGTGCGTGGCAAGGCTCGTCACGGGCGTGGCCAAGGATCACCGAAGGCCGCCGTCCCGAATCGTTCGGGACGGCGGCCTTTGCCGTACGGGTGTCTGCGGCGGTTGGTCAGACCGCCGTGGTGCCGGCGCGGCGCTTGCGTGCGTACAGCGCGAAGCCGCCGCCGACCACCAGGAGGCCCGCGGCGCTGCCCGCGATGACCGCGGTGCCGCAGGGACCACCGGCAAGGTCGGCTTCACGACCAAGTCCGACGCCACCGTGCGGATCGAGCGGAGTTAATGGGGTGGTAAAGCCGGACCGGGACGCGGTGGGAAGCCGGACGGAGGGGTAGTTTCGGGACGGCCCGCCGGTGGGGTGGGGGACGGAGGTGCTGGCATGGCGATCGGTGACACGGCCCGTTCGGCGGTGGCGGATCCGGTGGCCGAGGGACGCGACTTCGCGGTTCCCGGGTTCCGGGCGCGTGGGGACGTCGCGGCGCGGAACCGCGGCAAGGCGCTGCGCAAGGACGTGTCGCGGACCGCGCACGACCGGTTCGTACCGGCCGCCGACCGGCCCGCGGTGCTGGACGTGGTCGAGCAGTCCAACGAGGGGCGCCTGCCCGAGCTGGTGCCGCTGCGGATAGGCCGCATGGTCGCCACGCCCTTCGCGTTCCTCCGCGGATCCGCTGGGCTCATGGCGGCGGACCTCGCGCAGACCCCTGCCACCGGGGTGCACGCGCAAATCTGCGGCGACTCGCATGCCGGCAACTTCGGGCTGTACGGCAGCTCGGACGGCCGCCTGTGCATGGACGTGAACGACTTCGACGAGACGGTGCGCGGGCCCTGGGAATGGGACCTCAAGCGCCTCGCCGCCAGCCTCGTGGTCGCCGGTCGGGTGAGCGGCGCGTCGGAGGATGTGTGCCGCGAGGCCGCACACGACGCCGCCGAGGCGTACCGGCGCACGCTCGCGCTGCTCGCCGGCATGCCGGTGCTCCAGGCCTGGCAGGCGATCGCCGACGAGTCACTGGTCTGGCACGCGGAGGCGCACGACCTGACGGGTCATCTGCAGCAGGTCTCGGCGAAGGCACGGCGCAACACCAGCGACCGCTTCGCGGCCCGTTCGACCGTCGAACTCGACGACGGGCGCCGCCGCTTCGTGCCCGATCCGCCGGTGCTCACGCTGGTCTCCGACGAGACGGCCGAGGCGGTCGCGCTGTCGCTCGCCGGGTACGTGCAGACGCTGTCCCCGGACCGCCGCCCGATGTTCGAGCGGTTCGTGGTGGAGGACGTGGCGTTCCGCGTGGTCGGCACCGGCAGCGTGGGCCTGCGCGCGTACGTCGTGATGCTGGAGGGCAGCGGGGACGAACCACTCGTCTTGCAGGTGAAGGAGTCCCGGCGTTCGGCGCTCGCGCCGTACCTCGACATCGGCGACGCCGAACACGAGGGCCGCCGCGTGGTGTTCGGGCAGAAGGTCATGCAGGCGGTCGCCGACTCGCTGCTGGGCTGGACGACCGTCGAGGGGCGGCACTTCATCGTGCGCCAGTTCCGCAACATGAAGGGCAGCATCGACGCGAGCACGCTGCCCGCCGAGCAACTCGACGACTACGCGCGGATGACCGGCGCGCTGCTCGCCCGCGCACACAGCCACTCCGTGGACCCGAAGCTGCTTGCCGGCTATTGCGGCAAGAGCGGCAAACTCGACGAGGCGGTCGCGGCTTTCGCGGTCACGTACGCCGACCAGACCGAACGCGACCACGCCGAACTGGTCACCGCCGTCAAGGCCGGAGCACTGCCCGCCGAGACCGGCGTCTAGGCGCGGCGCGGCCGCGGACGGCGGCCGCGGGGGATCCGTCGGGAACCTCGCGGCACTGCCCGTCGTCAGGGGCGGTTCGGTTCGCCGTACCCTCCGCCGCCCGGGGTTTCGATCACCAGGACGTCGCCCGCCGCAACTTCGGCGACGTCGCAGCCGGACATCGCGGCCGTCTCGCCGTCCGCCCGTCGAATCAGATTGCGGCCCAGGGCGCCCGGGGCGCCGCCGGCCATCCCGTACGGGGGGACCCGGCGGTGGCCCGAGAGCGTGCACACGGTCATGGGTTCGAGGAACCTGATGCGCCGCACGGCCCCGTCGCCGCCGCGGGTCCGACCCGCCCCACCGCTGCCGTGCCGGACGGCGAACTCCTCCAGGAGCACCGGGAACCGCCACTCCAGGACCTCGGGGTCGGTGAGCCGTGAGTTGGTCATGTGGGTCTGGACCACCGAGGCGCCGTCGAAGCCGTCTCCCGCGCCCGAGCCCGAGCCGACCGTCTCGTAGTACTGGTGGTTCTCGTTGCCGAAGGTGATGTTGTTCATCGTGCCGGAGCCTTCGGCCTGCACTCCCATCGCGGCGTACAGGGCGCCGGTGACCGCTTGCGAGGTCTCGACGTTGCCGGCCACGACGGCGGCCGGGTACTCGGGGGCGAGCATCGAGCCGGGCGGGATCACGATGGTCAGCGGGCGCAGGCAGCCCTCGTTGAGCGGGATTTCGTCCGCGACGAGGGTGCGGAAGACGTACAGGACCGCAGCGGAGACGACCGACGAGGGGGCGTTGAGGTTGGTGGCCAACTGCGGTGACGTTCCGGTGAAGTCCACGGTCGCGGACCGGTTCGCACGGTCGACGGTGATCCTGACGGCGATCGTCGCGCCGGAATCGGTCTCGTAGGTGTACGCGCCGTCGTCGAGGGCGTCGATGACGCGGCGGACCGCCTCTTCGGCGTTGTCCTGCACATGCCGCATGTACGCTTGCACGACGTCGAGCCCGAAGTGGTCGATCATGCGGCCGACTTCCTCGACGCCCTTGGCGTTGGCCGCGACCTGGGCGCGCAGGTCGGCGAGGTTCGCCAGCGGGTTGCGCGACGGGTGGGCGGCTTCGGTCAGCAGGCGGAGCGACTCCTCCTCGCGGAACCGGCCGCCGTCGACGAGCAGCCAGTTGTCGAGCAGCACGCCCTCCTCGTGGATGTCGCGGCTGTCGGCCGGCATCGAGCCCGGCGTGATGCCGCCGATCTCGGCGTGGTGGCCGCGGGCGGCCACGAAGAAGAGGATGTCCGGCGACTTGCCCGACGCGCCTGACCCGCCCGGCCCCGCCGAGGCGTCCGGCGCGCCTGACTCGACCGACTCACCGGACGTGCTCGGCTCCGCGGTGCCCGCGGCGAACACCGGGGTGATGACCGTGACGTCCGGCAGATGCGTGCCGCCGTGGAACGGGTCGTTGACCGCGTAGACATCGCCGGGCTTCATGTCGGTGCGCCGCCGCACGACCTCCTTGACCGACCGCCCCATCGAGCCCAGGTGCACCGGAATGTGCGGTGCGTTGGCGATGAGGTTGCCCTCCGGGTCGAACAACGCGCAGGAGAAGTCCAGGCGTTCGCGGATGTTGACGGACTGCGCGGTGGATTCGAGTGCGCTGCCCATCTGTTCGGCGATCGACATGAACAGGTTGTTGAAGATCTCCAGCATGACGGGGTCGGCCGTGGTGCCGGCGTCGGATTCCGCCGGGTCGGCCATGCGTTCGACCCGCAGGTGGCCTTCGGTGCTGAGGGTGGCCTGCCAGCCCTCGTCGACCACGGTGGTGGAGTTGGGGTCGGAGATGATCGCGGGGCCGGTGACCGCGGTGCCCGGTGTCATGTGCCGGCGTCGGTGCAGCGGGACGTCACGCCAGGCGCCGGTGGAGTACATGCGTACGCGCACCGCTTCGGCCCCGGGGACGGCGTCGTCGAGGCCGCGCAGATCCGGCTGGTCGGTCAGACCCGTCACCTCGACCGAGACCGACTCCACGACGAGCTGACGGTCCATCAAGAAGGAGTACGTGCGCTTGTGTACGCCCTCGAAGGCGTTCACCATGGCGCCCGGCCCGGCCAGTTCCACCGCGAGGGCCGTGTCCGTGCCGTCGTAGCGCAGGTGCGCGCGTCGGGTCACGCGGATGCGGTCCTCGGGTACGCCCTCGTCGAGCAGTTCGCCCCGCGCGGCGGCTTCGAGGGCGTCGGCAGTTGCGACGACCCTCGGCATGTTCGCGGCGGACAGCGGCGCCTCGACGGAGTGCTCGCGCATCGCGGTGGTGTCCGCCAGGCCGATGCCGAGTGCGGACAGCACCCCGGCCATCGGCGGTACGAGAACGGTGCGGATGCCGAGGGAGTCGGCGAGCGCGCACGCGTGCTGGCCGCCGGCGCCGCCGAACGTGGTGAGGGCGTACTCGCCGACGTCGTGGCCCTTTGCCACGGAGATGCGCTTGACCGCGTTGGCGGTGTTGGCCACCGCGACGCGCAGGAACCCTTCCGCCACCTCCTCGGGCGTACGGTCGTCGCCCGTGGTCGCGCGGATCTCGGCGGCGAGTTCGGCGAAGCGCAGGCGCACTTCGTCGGCATCGAGCGGCTGGTCGCCGCCCGGGCCGAACACGTGGGGAAAGTGCGCGGGTTGTACGCGGCCGAGCATCACGTTGGCGTCGGTAACGGTCAGCGGCCCGCCGTTGCGATAGCACGTGGGGCCCGGGGCGGCGCCCGCAGACTCGGGGCCGACGCGGTAGCGGCCGCCGTCGAAGCGCAGGATCGAACCCCCGCCCGCCGCGACGGTGTCGATGGCGAGCATGGGGGAGCGCAGCCGCACGCCGGCGATGAGGGTGTGGAAGACCCGTTCGTACTCGCCCGTGTAGTGCGACACGTCGGTCGAGGTACCGCCCATGTCGAAGCCGATGACCTTGTCGAAGCCCGCCAGCTCCGACATCCGGGCCATACCCACGATGCCGCCCGCGGGGCCGGACAGGACCGCGTCCTTGCCGCGGAAGTGCCCGGCCTCGGCGAGTCCGCCGTTGGACTGCATGAACATGAGCGGCACGCCGGGCAGCTGGTCCGCGACCTGGGAGACATAGCGCCGCAGCACGGGCGAGAGGTAGGCGTCGACCACAGTGGTGTCGCCGCGGGGCACCACCTTCATCAGCGGGCTGACCTCGCTGGACAGCGAGACCTGCGGGAAGCCGAGGTCCTCGGCCAGTGCGCCGATCGCGCGTTCGTGGTCGGGGTGGAGGTGGCTGTGCAGGCAGACCACCGCGACGGAGCGGATGCCGTCGTCGTACGCGCCGCGCAACTCCGCGGCGAGCGCCTTCAGGTCGGGGGCGCGCAGCACGGTCCCGTCCGCGGACATGCGCTCGTCGGCCTCGATCACCCGCTCGTACAGCGACTCGGGCAGCACGATGTGCCGGTCGAAGATGCGCGGCCGGTTCTGGTAGGCGATCCGCAAGGCGTCACCGAACCCGCGCGTGATCACCAATGCGGTGCGCTCGCCCTTGCGTTCGAGCAGGGCGTTGGTGGCCACAGTGGTACCCATGCGCACCTGCTCCACCAGCTCGGAGGTGACCGGCTCGCCGTCGGCGAGGCCGAGCAGCGCGCGGATGCCCGCCACCGCGGCGTCGCGGTAGTGGGCCGGGTTCTCGGAGAGCAGCTTGTGGGTGACGAGTCGGCCGTCCGGTCGTCGCGCGACGATGTCGGTGAAAGTTCCGCCGCGGTCCACCCAGAACTGCCAAGCACGCCCGGTCACGTTGCCTCCTGTCGTCACGCCCGATGCCATCCTGCTGCATTCGGGACGTGTCGTCGGCGTGCCGGCAGTGCGTTTGTGGGATCAGGGCGGACTCGCTCGCCCCCGGGTGGAACCGCGGTGGCGAGCACTGGCAGGTGCTTGCCGCGCCACCGCGGGCCCGTGGTCGATCCATGCGTCCCTGGTGCACCCGACGACCGGCTCCGTTCTACGGAGTTGACGGACCCGGTCCTCGGTTTGTCGCGTGGGTTCCCGCTCAGCCCTGCGGTTGCTTCACCGCGGCTATGGACTGGCGGGTGAACTCGACCAGGTGTTCCCGTCGGCGGGCCTGGGCTTGTTCGGATTCCGTCTCGGTGCCCAGGATGATCCGTGCCATCTGGGGCATCGTGGACTGCCACGCGGCGACCCCGATCAGCGAGAACAGGAGCTGCGCCACATCGGGGGTGGGCTGCACGCCGAGTTGCTCGGCGAACTCCTGGAGCTTGACGGCGTAGCTCGTGGCCCGCCGGTCCTCGTCGGGGATCGGCTCGTGGCCGTAGTACAAGGCCTCCCACAAGAGCAGCCGGAGCAGCTCGGGGCGGGCGCAGTAGAAGTCGTAGATCTGCGCGACGTACTCGGCCGGGTCGTCACTGGACATCGTGACGACCGCGGTCAGCTCTTGCAGCGACTCACTGAGGACGTGCTGGAACAGTTGCTCCTTGTTTCCGAAATACGCATAAATGCGCTCCTTGTTCACCCCAGCGCGCAGGGCGATGCGGTCGACGCGGGCGCCGGCGATGCCGTGCTCGGCAAACTCCGCTCGGGCGGCGTCGAGAAGTTTGGCTCGGGTACGTGCGGTGTCGGGCGGCATGGCTGGATCTTATCCCCTCTAGCCAACTGCTTGGTTGGATCGACTGGCCAGGGACGGCCCGACCATGCTGCCCTAACGCTTAGGCTGGCGTGGGCTGTTGTGCGTGATTTGATCTTCTCGACACCTATCAGGTTTGTTCCAGGGGGGCCTGGAATGCATCCGCAGGGCGTTCCCCGCGGGCCGACAGCCCTGTCGCGCGGCCGTGTTCGACACCGGAAGAGGGCTTGAATGGACGAGGGCAACGCACCGGCGATCTGGTCGGATCCCCAGGTCGCGGCCCTGGAGGCCCAGGTCACCGCGGTCGAGGCGGGCCTGCTGGACGCCGAGGTGGACGTCGCGACGTTGCGCGTCGAACTGGACAATCTCGCGATCGTGCACCACCGGCGTCTCGGACCGCTGTACGAACGCCTCGACGAACTGGACGCACTCGTCGCCGAGGCGGTCGCGGCACGCAGCCGCGACGCCGACGACATCCGCCGTGCCCTGGAGGCGCGGGCGATCGTCGATCCGATGCCCGACCTCGACGAACTGATGGACGCCTTCGCCGCCGAGACGGGTGCGGCGCCCGAGGTCGAAGTGCGGCGGGTGAAGCCGAGTGACGAGGCGCGCCGGCTCTACCGCGAACTCGCCCGCCGGGCGCACCCGGACCTCGCCCAGGACGCGGCCGAGAAGGAGCGCCGGGGGGACTTCATCGCGCGCGTCAACGCCGCGTACTCGGCCGGTGACGTGGCGACTCTCATGGCCCTGGACGACGAGTGGACGGCCGGATCCGCGGGTGCGCCTGAAGTGGTGCCTCCGGACCGTGCGGAGTGGCTGCGCGGCCGACTGGCGCTGCTGACGGCCCGTCAGCAGCAGTTGGCGGCCGAGCGGGAGACGCTGTTGGAGAGTCCCATGGGCCAGTTGCTCGCGCTCGCTCCGGACGACCCGGACGGGCTGTTGGAGCACCTGGCCGAGCAGCTGCTCGCGCGCATCGACGAGCGCGAGAAGGAACTCACGTCGCTGCTGGGGTAATTGTTCGGATTCGTGGCAATTGACCGATGGATTTCGGTCAATTGGGGCCGGCCCGGTCCGGCCGGATGGGCGTCGGCCGGACCGGGCCGGGTCGGTGGGCTGATCACCGATCAGCGGGTGTTCCGATGAATCACACGATCTACCTGAAATTCGGGCATATCAATCATCTTGTGGGCGTGTTGCCCGACGAAACCCGTTCAGCACGCCAGTTGCGCCGTTAGAGGCGGCGCAAGCGGCACGAGACAGCACGAGGCAGCACGAGGCAGCACGGTGGCGCGGTGACGACGTCGAGGCGGCACACGGCAGGCGTAGGACACGCGCACGGCACACATGCGACGCGCGGGCGGCGCGCAGACGGCGTGCGAAGCGACCGGCAAGATGAGCGACCGGCAAGATGACGGAGAATGGGCGGACGGGGAGCCCGACCCGTGCCACCACACACCCCACCCGCCACACACCCACCCCCACAACTCCCACGGAGAACCGATGCACCAGTCGCTTCCGGCCGTCGGCGCCGCCGAAGTCCCCGCCGACGCCTTCGTGCTCGACGTCCGCGAGGACGGCGAATGGGTCGCCGGGCACGTCGCGGACGCCGTGCACATCCCCATGGGCACGCTGATCGGCCGCATCGACGAGGTGCCGCAGGAGGCGCGCGTGTACGTGATGTGCCGCGTCGGCGGGCGCTCGGGCCAGGTCACCGCGTACCTCGTGCAGCGCGGCTGGGACGCGGTCAACATCGACGGCGGCATGCTCGCGTGGGAGGCGGCCGGTCGTCCGATGGTCTCGGAGACGGGCACGCCGCCCTACGTCGCCTGACTCACGCGCCGGCGTCCGCGGGGACGCGGTCGGAGACGAACACGGCCGTCGCCTCGGCCGTCACGACGTCCCCGACGCGGATCTCCGCGGTCGCGAACGTCTTCCGCCCTTCGCGGCGTACGAAGCGCGCCGCCACGTCGAGCGGCACGTCGTACGGCGTCGCCTTGCGGAACCGGATGTCCAGTCCGGCGGTGAACCCCGCCGGCCCGCTCGCCGACGCCGCGACACCCAGGACCTGGTCGAGGACCGTCGCGACCACGCCCCCGTGCGCGCGTCCCGGCGGACCGCCGTGCTGCGCGGTGAGCGTGACCCGCGCGAGGATCTCGACCGGCTCGCGCACCTCGCCCGGCTCGGCCGGCTCGGGCAGGTTCAGGTACTCGACGCGCGGCGCCTGCGGGTTGAGGCGGCCGGAGCCCGCCTGCGACAGGTGTTCGTAGCGCCCGTTCTCGTGGCGTACCAGCTGCACGACCGAGTCCTTGGGCCGCTGGGCGGCCTTCAGCAGCGCGGTGGCCTCGGCGACGTGGGTGCTCGCCGCCGCCCGGGCCGCGGCGTCCACGTCGGTCAGCACGACCGCCTCGACGAGGTCGCGCACCCGCTCCACCAGCTCGAACGCTTCGGGCGGGATGTCGGCGATGTCGGGCATGCCGGCGCCCAGCATGGCCGCCAGCGTGGACGCGGACGGCCCGGTCAGGGCCGGCGCGTGGGGGTCCGGACTCATGCCGCCACCTCGCTCCGCGCGCCGGTCGCATTCGCGAAGCGCGTCCCCTCGCTGATTCGCCTGCTTCGCTCGTTCATGCGTGCTCCTCGTGCGGCCTGACGCGTGTCAGTTGACAGTGTCAATCATGCGGACAGAATTCATCTGACGGTGTATCAGGAATCCGGCGGAGGAGCACACCATGGTCACGATCGCCGAATTGGTCCACGCCCAGGTCGGCGACGATCGTCCGGGTCTGATGTACGAGGACCTGGTGTGGACGCATGACCAGGTTGCCAAGGCCGCTGCTGCCCGTGCCGCGTTCATCGCCGACCGGCTGCCCGCGGGTGCCGCTCCGCACGTGGGTGTGCTGCTGGACAACGTGCCGGAGTTCCCGATGTGGCTGGAGGGCATCGCCGTGGCGGGCGGGACGCTCGTCGGCGTCAACTCCACCCGGCGTGGCGCCGAGCTGGCCCGTGACATCACCCACGCGGACTGCTCGTTCCTCGTGACCGAGCGCGCCTATCTGCCGCTGCTCGACGACTTGGACCTGGGTATACCGGCCGAACGCATCCTCGTCGTCGACGACCCGGGATACGACGAGGTCCTCGCGCCGTACACGGGCGCCGCGCTGCCCGGCACCGAGGTGGCCCCGGGCGAACGCCTGCTGATCGTCTTCACTTCCGGCTCCACCGGCGCCCCCAAGGGCGTCATCTGCTCGCAGGGCCGTCTCGCGGGTGCGGGCACGGCGCTGACCGACCAGTTCGGGTTCGACGAGGACGGTGTGCACTACATCTGCATGCCGATGTTCCACGGCAACGCGCTGATGGCCAACTGGGCGCCGGCGATGCGGGCCCGGGGCGCGGTGGCGCTGCGCCGCAAGTTCTCCGCGTCCGGGTTCCTGGAGGACGTGCGGCGGTACGGGGCGACGTACACGACCTATGTGGGACGCGCGATCTCCTACATCCTCGCGACCCCCGAGCAGCCCGACGACGCCGACAACTCGCTGCGCAACGCCTTCGGCACCGAGGCCGGGACCGTCGACATGCAGCGCTTCGAGAAGCGCTTCGGCACGAAGCTCACCGAGGGGTACGGCAGCTCCGAAGGCGGCATGAGCGTCAACTGGCAGCCGGGCACCCCGGACCGGGCCGTGGGTCCGTGCCCGCCGGAGGCCGCGTTGCTGGACCCGGCCACCGGCAAGGAGTGCCCGCGTGCGGTGTTCGACTCCGCGGGGCGGCTGGCCAACGGCGACGAGGCGATCGGCGAACTGGTCAACCTGGGCCGCAACGGCTTCGAGGGCTACTGGCGCAACGACGACGCCAACGCCGCCCGCATCCGCGACGGGCAGTACTGGACCGGCGACCACTTCTACCGCGACGACGCCGGATACCTGTACTTCGCGGCCCGCTCGGACGACAAACTCCGCGTCG
>NZ_JBSFVE010000014.1:0-244620 GCF_053592165.1 Streptodolium elevatio | reverse complement strand
GGTCGGGGACGAACGACAAGGCCGGCGCGAAGCAGAACCTGATGCGGTGGACCAGCACCCGCACCATCAAGGAGACCTTCGTCCCACCCACCGACCACCACTACCCCCACATGGGCTGAGCCGACGGTGGGCCGTGTCCGAGGGATCCCTCCGACACGGCCTACCCGAAACGATCCCTCACCGGGGTCCTAGTACTTGCCGCTCAGGTATTTGTCGATCCGCGGGTCGCGTTGCCCGTCGCGGCGCTGGCCGCCGTCCCCGTCGCCGCCCGGGCGCTCCTTGGGCCAGATGGTGTACGTCAGGGCCACGATGGCGTTGATCCCGGCGGCCACGCCCATCCGCCACTGCCATGCCGACAACTCCTCGGTCCGGGAAGAGTCGTCGATCGTCCAGATCGCCAGCTGGAGCAGCCCGGCGGACACACCGCCGGCCACCGCGGTCATGCCGGCGAACTTCCATTCGTGCGCGGCCCGGGCCATGCCGTACTTCGGCGGCTTGACCGGCGGGGGACCGCCCGCGAAGCGGTGTGCGAACCGGGCGTCGGCCCACTTGATGATGTAGTGCCCGTACGCGACCGAGAAGCCGATGTACGCGGCCGACAGCCCGTGCTTGAAGTCGGCGGTCGCCCCGTTGCTCAAGTCGACGACCGTGGCGACCAGCAGGACCACGTCGACGAGCGGTACGGCGATCAGCAGCGCCGTGCTCGTGCGCCGCAGGCGGAAGATGTACCTCGTGGTCAGCGCGAGGGCCAGGATCACCCAGAAGGCGATCTCGCACCCGACGATCAGGGCGATCATCATCACGGTCTCCTTTGTCGCCGCTCGGGCTTCCGTCCTGCTTCCAGACTCCCGGCGAAGGGCCCCCGAATCGTCGTCGGGTGCGACGATCGTGGGCTGCATAGTTCGATGTACGCGGAGTCACCATGGACACGCCCCGGGGAGGGCGGCGTGGCGTAGTCGCACGTGGTGCGATGGACTCGTACAGCACGACCCGACCGACCCCACGGCAGGACCCCACGGCAGGACCACGCAGCCAGACCCCCGCATCACCGCCGCAGCCCCGACTCGGCACCCGCACTCGAAAGGCCGGCATGGCACGGAAGCGCCCCCATCCCCACGACCTGCTGCTCGCCGCCGCCGGCTGGGTGGGCGGCGTCGCGGTGTGGGCCGTCGGCCTGAACGACTCGTACCACGATCTGCCCCGCGCGCTGACCCTGATCCCGCTCACGGTCATGGCCTGCACGACGGTGCTGCGCCGGAGCGCGCCGCGCACCGCCCTGGCGATCGGCACCGTCACGGTCGTCGTGGACCAGACGACGGTGCCGAACGTCGCCACCGTCGTCCTCTTCGCCGACCTGATCTACGCGGCCGCCCTGTACGCACCGCTCCGCACCGCCCGCCGGGTCGCGCCGGCCTGCGTCGTGTTCACGATCCTCAGCACCGTGGTCGCGCTCAGCGTCCTGCGCGACGTCAAGGCGCTCATCGTCGGCGTGTTCGCCGGCCTGGTGACGCTGACGTCCGCGTGGACCGGCTGGATCATCAGGACCCACCGCGACGAGGCGGCGGCCGAACGCCTGCGTGCCGAACAGACGGCGCTGCTGGCGGAATTGGACAGGCGTTCCGCGGTCGAACAGGAACGCGCGCGGATGGCACGCGAGTTGCACGACGTGGTGGCCAACCACCTCTCCGCGATCGCGATCCACTCGACGGCCGCGATGACGGTCGCGAAGAACGATCCGGAGGCGACGTCCCGGGCGCTGGCGGTGATCCGGGAGAGCAGTGTGCAGGGGCTCGCGGAGATGCGGCGGCTGATCGGGCTGCTGCGCGGCAGCGGCGGTGGCGAGACGGCGTTCGCGGGGGACCACGAAGGGGCGCAGGCGGCCGTACCGAGGTTGGACTCGCTGGACGCGATGCTCGCCCGCGCGTCCCGCAGCGGCGCCGACAACGGGCTGGAGTTCTCGCTCGACGACCGCAGGCTCAACGGCGGCGGCCGGCAGCTGCCTGCCCCGGTGGAGCTGGCGGCGTTCCGGATCGTCCAGGAGTCGCTGACGAACGCGCTCAAGCACGCGGCCCCGGGGATGGTGAAGGTGCGTCTCGTGCAGTCGACGCGGCGCCTCGTGGTCGCGGTGGAAAGCCCGTACGTCCCCGGCGACGGGCCGCGCGCACCCGGCGCGGGCGCGGGCCTGGTCGGCATGCGCGAGCGGGCGTCCCTGCTCGGCGGGTCGTTCGAGGCGGGGCCGAGGCCGGAGGAATCGGCCGGGCCCGGGAAGGGGACGGACGGCAAGACGGCCTGCTGGCAGGTCAGGGCCGAGTTGCCGCTCGGGGACCCGGGCGGCGCCCAAGGCTCGGGCCGGCCGATCCACCGCACGACCTGACGGCACGACGACCTGACAACCGGACGCTCTGACCGCACGACAGCACGACAGCACGACAGCACGACCACGAGACCACCGCACCGGGGAGACAGGCAGAGCATGGACACAGGCACCGCCGGCACCATTCGCATCGTCGTCGCGGAGGACCAGGGCGCGGTCCGCGCCGGGCTGGTCCTGATCCTGGGGTCGGCGCCGGGGATCGAGGTCGTCGGCGAGGCTTCGGACGGCGAGGAGGCCGTCCGGCTGGCGCGCGAGCTCCGCCCCGACGTCGTGCTCATGGACGTGCAGATGCCGCGCATGGACGGTGTGGCCGCGACCCGCGAGGTGGTGCGCGACGGTCTTGCCGACGTGCTGGTGCTGACGACGTTCGACCTCGACGAGTACGTCTTCGGCGCGCTGCGGGCGGGGGCGTCCGGCTTCCTGCTGAAGGATTCCGACGCCGAGGTGCTCACCGAGGCGGTTCGCCTGGTCGCGCGCGGCGAGGGCATGATCGCCCCCTCGGTGACCCGCCGTCTGATCGCCGCTTTCGCGACCGACGCGGGCTCGAAGGCGGGAGCGCGTCCCGACTCGGCGGCCCAGGCGGCGCTCGACTCGCTGACGCCGCGCGAGCGCGAGGTCTTCGTGTGCCTCGGGCGCGGTCTGTCGAACCAGGAGATCGCGGAGCACCTGGCCATGGCGGAGGCCACGACCAAAACGCACGTGAGCCGCATCCTCCCCAAGCTCGGGGTGCGCAGTCGGGCGCAGGCCGCGGTCCTCGCCCACGAGCTGGGGCTGCTGGACGAGGACGTCTGAGCCCAGCTATCTGACGGTGTGTCAGACTGGCGGGGACCTTGATCGACGGGGGAGTGGACCACCCGAGGAGCGGCAGCATGACCGGGACCGAGACCGACCGCCTCGCGCGGCTGGAGGCGTACGAGGAGATCCGACAGCTCGCCGCCCGGTACGCGCTCGCGCTCGACAGCCGCGACGTGCCGGCGCTCGCCTCGCTCTTCGTCGACGACGTGCAGACCGGCGAGGGCGGCGTGGGCCGCGAGGCGCTGGCCCGCTGGTTCGACCCGGTACTGCGGCCGTACGGCATCACGTTCCACCTGATCGGCAACCACATCATCGACCTGGTGGACGAGGACCACGCCATCGGAGTCGTCTACTGCCGTCCCGAGCACGAAGTGGGCGACCTCTGGGTGGTCATGCCCATGCAGTACTGGGACCGCTACGAACGCCGGGACGGCCGCTGGTACTTCCGCAGCCGCAAGCCCAAGGTGTTCTACGCGGCGGATGTGCAGGAGCACCCGCTCCAGGTCGCGGACCGGTACAACTTCCCCGGCAACCCCCTCATCACGCGGGCCGAACTGCCGGAGAAGTGGGCGTCGTGGCAGGAGTTCTGGTCGCGTACGGGAAGCGAGTAGACCCGGGCCGAGCAGCAGGCGGTGCTCAGCGGCGTGGGCGGCAGAGACTGAGCGGCAGTCCCATGAACGGCCGACCCGGCGCCGCCAAGTCCCGTCATGCCACGCCGTCGTCGGGCTCCGGCGGGTACGGGCGTCCGGTGAAGTCCCGCACCGGGCCGTAGCGGTGCCGAGCCGCCGCGGCCGCGCCGTCGGCGGCGGCCCGGATGCCGGAGGCGAGCAGGGCCGGATCGCGGCCCGCCGCCCGCACCATGTGCAGGCCCACCAGCGGTGCGGAGCCCGGTGGTTGAGGGCTCGTCAGCTCGGTGGCGGCCGGCACCGGGCGCAGCAGGCCGTGTGTCAGCGCCAGCCACGACCCCGCTATCGCCCGCACCATCAGCGCTTCGGGATCCACGCGGTCGGACGCGCGCCGGGGCCACAGCCGCGTCTCCAGGATGGGCACGTACGGCACCGTCAGATGCCCCGCGGGCAGCCACGGTCCCACGTGGGCGAGGCCGAGGCGCGCCTCCGTCTCGGACAGCCGCCCCTCGCGTACCTCGCGCGCCGCGGCGGCCTCCGCGTCGAACCACCAGGTCAGCCATACGCCCGCGAAGTGCCGGGGCAGGCTCGGCCCCCACGTCGCGGCGGTGAGCGGCGTGCAGTTGTCCGACGGGTCGACGCCGACCGGGAACTGGAACATCAGCAACCCCCGGGTGGCGGGCAGCACTTCGGCCGCCATCGGGAGGCGGAGGCCGACCGAGGCGGTGAGCAGCGCGCGAACCGCCACGTCGTCGAAGGCGTACGCCGGTCCCTCGACCACGCGCGACAACTGCACCCGGGCCATGCGCGCCGCCTGTTCGGCGGGCGGCTCGCCGCGCCACTCGACCGGGGCCATGGTCCGCGCGCCGTGCGCGATCATCGCCGCCCAGTGCCGGGGCGCGCGCTCCACGAGGTACTCCAGGAGGAGTGCACGCCGGTCCGCACATCCTCGTGCGCTCCAACTACCTGGCATATATACGAAGTTAGACCGTGTTGTTGGTCAGAGTATGCTTTTCGACTGTTTTCCTGAATCGTTACGTATCGCGGGAAGCCGCCCGAACTTGCGGGACTGTGGTGCCCTAGGCGATGCTGACCCCGCACCGGCCCTCGTCGGTGCGGGGAGGACGCGGACAGGAAGCCGGTGCAAGTCCGGCACGGTCCCGCCACTGTGACCGCCCGCGCGGCTGCCGGAGGCAGCGGTGCGGTGCGGGAGTCAGGAACTGCGCGTTCCACCCCTGTTGTCCGATGGGGCGAGGACCCCGGAGAGGCGCGCACAGTGACGACTCCGTCGTGCCCGCAGGCCGCACCACGCGTACGCATACCCGCGGGCACCCCCGCCTTCGCCCCGGACGCGACAGCGCGCCGCGCGGAGGTGGCCCGGTGATCCTCCTCCTCTCCACCTCCGACACCGACCTGCTCAGCGCCAAGGCCAGTGCGGGCGCGTGGCGGCTCGCGAACCCCTCCCGCACCTCGCCCGAGGACCTGCCCGCCCTCGTCGACGGCTGCGATCTCGTCGTCGTCCGCCTCCTCGGCGGCCGCCGCGCCTGGGAGGAAGGCCTCGACGCGCTGCTCGCGGGCCCGCGCCCGGTGGTGGTCGTATCCGGCGAACAGGCCCCCGACGCCGCGCTCATGGAGCTGGCCACCGTCCCGGCGGGGGTGAGCGCCCAGGCCCACGCGTACCTCGCCCAGGGCGGCGCCGAGAACCTCACGAACCTCCACGGGTTCCTCTCCGACACCCTCCTGCTGACCGGGCACGGCTTCGAGCCGCCCGTCGAGGTCGCCGCCTGGGGCCGCCTGGATCGCCCGACCCGCAACCCCGGCGCCCCCGGCGTCGGCGTGCTCTACTACCGCGCCCACCACCTCGCCGGGAACACCGCCTTCGTGTCCGCGCTTTGCGACGCGATCGAGGACGCCGGGGGCCGGGCGGTCCCGGTGTGGTGCGCCTCGCTGCGCGGCGCCGAACCCGCGCTGTTCGACGCGCTGGGCGAACTGGACGCACTGCTCGTCACGGTCCTCGCCGCGGGCGGCGCCCGGCCCGCCGAGGTCTCCGCGGGCGGCGACGACGAGGCGTGGGACGTCGGCGCCTTGGCCGGCCTCGACATCACCGTCCTCCAGGCGCTCAGCCTCACCACCAGCCGCGCGGAGTGGGAGGCCGGCGACGCGGGCCTGTCGCCCATGGACGCCGCGACCCAGGTCGCCGTGCCCGAGTTCGACGGCCGCCTGATCACCGTGCCGTTCTCCTTCAAGGAGACCGGCGCCGACGGCCTCACGTACTACGCCGCCGACCCCGAGCGGGCCGCGCGCGTCGCGGGCATCGCGGTACGCCATGCCCAGCTGCGCCACGTCCCGGCCGCAGAACGCCGGGTGGGTGTCGTGCTTTCCGCGTACCCGACCAAGCACGCGCGCATCGGCAACGCGGTCGGACTCGACACACCCGCAAGTGCCGTCGCGCTGCTGCGCGCGCTGCGCGACGTCGGATACGACGTCGGCCCGGTAGACGGCCCCGACGCCCTGCCCGGCATCGAACCCCCGAACGGCGACGCGCTCATCCACGCCCTCATCGCGGCGGGCGGCCAGGACCCCGAGTGGTTGTCCGAGGCCCAGCTCGAAGGCAACCCGGTGCGCATCGGCGCCGCCGAGTACCGCAAGCGGTACGCCCGGCTCCCGGTCGGCCTGCGCGCCAACATCGAGGAGCACTGGGGCCCGCCGCCCGGCGAGCTGTACGTCGACCACTCGCACGACCCCGACGGCGAGATCGTCCTCGCCGCCCTCCGCGCCGGCAACATCGTGCTGATCATCCAGCCGCCGCGCGGTTTCGGCGAGAACCCCGTCGCCATCTACCACGACCCCGACCTGCCGCCCAGTCACCACTACCTGGCCGCCTACTGGTGGCTCGACGCCGCCCGCGATGCCGGCGGGTTCGGCGCGAACGCGCTCGTGCACCTGGGCAAGCACGGCACGCTGGAATGGCTGCCGGGCAAGAACCTGGGCCTGTCCGCCGAGTGCGGGCCGGACGCGGTGCTCGGCGACCTGCCGCTCATCTACCCGTTCCTGGTCAACGACCCGGGCGAGGGCGCGCAGGCCAAGCGCCGCGCGCACGCGGTCATCGTGGACCACCTGGTGCCGCCGATGGCGCGGGCCGAGACGTACGGCGACCTGACGCGCCTGGAGCAGTTGCTCGACGAGTACGCCAACGTCTCGGCACTGGACCCGGCCAAGGCGCCGGCCGTGCAGGCACAGATCTGGACACTAGTGCAGGCCGCCCGGCTCGACCACGACCTGGGCATCGACGACCGCCCGCACGAGGCGGAGTTCGACGACTTCCTGCTGCACCTGGACGGCTGGCTGTGCGAGGTCAAGGACGCGCAGATCCGTGAGGGGCTGCACGTGCTGGGGACGGCGCCTACGGGGGAGGGCCGGGTCAACCTGGTCACCGCGATGCTGAGGGCGCGTCAGGTGTGGGGCGGGCGTACCGCCGCGCTGCCCGGACTCCGCGAGGCCCTGGGCCTGGTGGAGGGCGGCACCGCCGGGCGCCGCGACACGGACGACGCCGAGGCGCGGGCCTTCGCGCTGGTCGCGGGCATGGAGGCGCGCGGCTGGGACCCGGCCGCCGCGACCATCGTGTCGGCCGAGGTGCTGGACGGCGTCCCCGGTGCGGACCTGTCGGCCGTCACCGACGTACTAGTCTTCGCGGCCACCGAGGTCGTGCCCCGGCTCGACCGAACGGGCGACGAGATCGGCGCGGTGCTGCACGCCCTCGACGGCGGCTACGTCGCGGCCGGGCCCTCCGGTTCGCCGCTGCGCGGCCTGGTCAACGTGCTGCCGACCGGCCGCAACTTCTACACCGTCGACCCCAAGGCGGTGCCCAGCCGCCTCGCGTGGGACACCGGCCAGGCGCTCGCCGACTCGCTGCTCGCCAAGTACCGTGCGGACACCGGGGACTGGCCGCGCTCGGTGGGGCTGTCGGTGTGGGGCACGAGCGCCATGCGCACCAGCGGCGACGACGTCGGCGAGGTGTTGGCGCTGCTCGGCATACGCCCGGTCTGGGACGACGCGTCGCGGCGCGTCACCGGCCTGGAGCCCGTCCCGCTCGCCGAACTCGGCCGCCCGCGCGTCGATGTGACGGTGCGCATCTCCGGGTTCTTCCGGGACGCCTTCCCACACGTGGTGCTGCTGCTCGACGACGCGGTGCGGCTGGCCGCCGGGCTGGAGGAGTCCGACGAGGACAACTTCGTGCGCGCGCACGTGCGTTCCGACATCGCCGAGCACGGCGACGAACGCCGGGCCACCACACGCGTGTTCGGCTCGCGCCCGGGCGCGTACGGGGCCGGGCTGCTGCCGCTCATCGACTCCCGGACCTGGCGCGACGATGCGGACCTGGCCGAGGTCTACGCGACGTGGGGCGGCTACGCGTACGGCCGGGGCCTGGACGGGGTGTTCGCGCGGCAGGACATGGAGGGCGCGTACCGCCGCATCGCCGTCGCCGCCAAGAACACCGACACGCGCGAACACGACATCGCCGACTCCGACGACTACTTCCAGTACCACGGCGGCATGGTCGCGGCGGTGCGCGCGCTGACCGGGACCGCACCCGCGGCGTACATCGGCGACTCGACGATGCCCGACGCGGTCCGGACCCGGACACTGGAGCAGGAGACCGCCCGGGTGTTCCGGGCCCGCGTGGTGAACCCCCGCTGGATCGAGGCGATGCGGCGGCACGGGTACAAGGGGGCGTTCGAACTCGCCGCGACGGTCGACTACTTGTTCGGCTACGACGCGACGACGGGCGTGGTGCAGGACTGGATGTACGAGCGCCTCGCCGCCGAGTACGTGCTCGATCCGGAGAACCGCGAGTTCATGCGGACCTCCAACCCGTGGGCGCTGCGCGGCATCGCCGAGCGGCTGATCGAGGCGGCGGACCGCGGGCTGTGGGAAAAGCCCGAGGCGGCGACGCTGGCGGGGCTGCGGGATGCGTACCTGGAGGTCGAGGGAGATCTGGAAGGCGGCGAGGATGCCTGAGCGGCCGCCCGCGGCGGCCCCCGCCCCGGCTCCGGCAACCGCTGCCCCGGCTCCGGCTCCGACAACCGCGGCTCCGGCCCCGCCCCCGGTCCCGGCCGGCACGGTTCCCGGTCTGCCCGACGACGCGTACCGCAGCGACGGCCAGTTGACGAAGCGTGAGGTCCGCGCGGTCACGCTCGCGGCCCTCGCCCCGCGCCCGGGCGAACTGCTGTGGGACGTCGGGGCGGGCAGCGGCAGCATCGGCATCGAGTGGCTGCGCTCGCACGACGCCTGCCGCGCGGTCGCGATCGAGTCCCACGAGGAACGCGCCGACCGCGTACGCGCGAACGCCGCCGACCTCGGGGTGCCCTGGCTGTACGTCCTCGTCGGCGCGGCGCCCGGAGCCCTGGACCTCCTCGCCGACACCGACACCCCCGACGCGGTGTTCATCGGCGGCGGCCTGACCGTGCCCGGTGTGGTGGAGCGCTGCTGGGCGGCCCTGCGCCCCGGCGGACGCCTCGTCGCCAACGCCGTCACAGCCGAGACCGAAGCGGAACTGGTGCGCCACCGGGCCGAGTTGGGCGGGGACCTGACCCGCATTCAGATCAGCCGCTCGACCCCCGTCGGCCGGTTCACCGGCTGGCGCACCCTGATGCCGGTCACGCAATGGGTCGCGGTGAAACCCGGCCTCGCCGAGGCCGACCGCGAACCGTCCGCCCAGTTCCGGGAGGAGTCCACCGCATGACCGTGCACTTTGTCGGCGCGGGCCCCGGCGCCGCCGACCTGATCACCGTACGCGGCCTGCGGCTCGTCGAGAACGCCGCGGTGTGCCTGTACGCGGGTGCCCTCGTCCCGCGCGAACTCCTCGACTCCGCACCGCCCGAAGCCCGGCTCGTCGACACCGCGAACCTCACCCTCGACGAGATCGTGGCGGAGATGCGGACCGTCCACGCCGACGGCCTGGACGTGGTGCGCCTGCACTCCGGCGACACCTCGTTCTTCAGCGCGGTGGGCGAGCAGATGCGCCGCCTGGACGCGCTGGGGATCCCGTACGACCTGACCCCGGGCGTACCGGCGTTCGCCGCCGCCGCGGCCACCCTCGGCCGCGAACTCACCCTGCCCGGGGTCGGCCAGACCGTCGTCCTGACGCGTGTCTCCAACAACTCCACGGCGATGCCGCCCGGCGAGGACCTGGCCACCCTCGGGCAGTCCCGGGCGCTCCTCGTCCTGCACCTCGCGGTCCGCGAAACCGCCCGCATCGTCGACGAGTTGGTGCCGCTCTACGGCGCGGAATGTCCGGTGGCCGTGGTCGCCCGCGCGTCCCGCCCGGACGAACTCGTCGTCCGCGGCCGCCTCGCCGACCTGTCGTCCCTCGTCCACGACAACGGCATCAAGTCCGTGGCCGTCATCATGGTCGGCGGGGTGCTCGGCGACGAAACCGGCTTCTGCGAAAGCCACTTGTACTCGCCGGCCCGAGAACGAGCCGTGGCGGACTGAGCCGCAGCGGACTGCGGCGCAGCGCAGGCCGCGCCGACGTCCGTCAGGTGCGGTAGACGGTCCGCTCCGTTCGGGCGCCGCCCCGGACGGTCTCGGCCGCCTCGATCCACTCGGCGTGTTCGAGGGCGCGGACGGCCTCGTACCGGGACCCGGTGGGTAGCGTGGTCGGGATGCAGAGCTACGTTGCGGTGCTGGTGAGCGAGTCCCACGTGCCGGGGGACGCGCCGCTGTTCCAGGAGAGCTTCGTGCTGGTGCGCGCGGTGGGGGAGGACGAGGCGCGGGCGAAGGCGGAGGCTCTGGGCCGGGCGGCGCAGACGTCGTACCTGAACGAGGACGGGCGTACGGTCACCTGGACGCTGCGCCACGTCGTGGACGTCGCCCCGGTGCTCCGGGACGACCTGGGCGACGGCGCCGACCTGTACGCGCGCCACTTCCGGAACATCGAGGCGTACGAGGCCTTCGAGCCGCTGCTGTCGGGTGAGGAGCTGTAGCCCGGCGGCGCGGCGGCAGGCGGGATTCCGAGGGGCGTGACCAGCCCGGATATTCTGTCGCCATGGCATCGGTCGTCGAACTCAACGTCTATCCGGTCAAGGGGTGCGCGGCGCTGCCGGCGTCCGAGGCCGTGCTGACCGACGCCGGGATCGCGCACGACCGGACCTTCATGGTCGTCGACGACCGCGGTGTCTTCCGCAGCCAGCGCACCGACCCCCGGCTGTCCGTCGTGCACGCGGGGATCGACGCCGACGGGCGGCGACTGGCGCTGCGCGCGGCGGAAGCGGGCGAACTGTTCCTGGACGTGGACACCGAGTCGCCGCGCGTCGACATCGAGATGTTCGGGACGCCGTACCGCGGCATCGACCAGGGCGACGCGGTCGCCGCGTGGCTGACCGGCGTCCTCGGGGTGCCGAGCCGCCTGGTCCGGGTGCCGCCCGAGCACGAGCGGGTCACGCCCGGGCTGGTCCCCGGCACGGCGGCGTTCGCGGACAGCGGGGCCCTGCTCGTGGTGTCGCGCGCGTCGCTCGACGGGCTCAACGCGCGCCTCGGCGACGCGGGTCCGCTGCCCATGACGCGCTTCCGGCCGAACATCGTGGTCGACGGCTGGACCGAGCCGCATCGCGAGGACGACGTGCGCCGGATGCTCGTCGGCAACACCGAACTCGCCTTCGCCAAGCAGGCCGGGCGCTGCGTCGTCACCACCGTCGACCAGGTCCGCGGCGTGAAGGCCGGGCCGGAGCCGCTGCGTACGCTGGCCACGTACCGCCGTGGCGCGAGCGGCGGGGTGCTGTTCGGCGCGCAGTACTCGGTCGTACGCCCGGGCAAGCTCGCGATCGGTGACACCGTCGACGTCACCGAGTGGGCGGACGGCCGCTGAGGAGCGGCCGTGGCGCGTCGGCCCGAGAAGGTCGGCGCTACGGCCGGAAGACCGCGTACGACGGGTCGTCGGTGTCGCGGCGGCCCGCGTCCTCCGGCGGCACGAAGTCGGCGAGTTCGCGCGGGATCGTCTGCACGGTCTGGGCGTCCAGAATGTGGCGCCGCGAGTCGACGGCCCAGCGGCCGTCGCGGAGTGACCAGCGGTCGACGTACCGGCCGCGCGTGGTGATCTCGGAGATCGCCGAGTCGTCGGCGCCGGGGCCGCGGAGCAGGACGGTGACGTACGACTCGCTCACCGCGCTCGTGCCGTCCGCGCCGATCTGGATCAGGATGTTGGTGATCTGGTGGGAGTGCGAGGTCAGCGCCTCGTGCGCCTTCCACACCCAGTCGACGAAGCCCTCGCCGGTGCCGCTGAACATCGGCGGGTAGTCGGCGGTGCCGCCCGGATGCCACACCGACAGCGCGAGGTCGCGGTCCATGCGGTCCAGGGCACGGCAGTAGGTGTAGACGACTTCGGTGATCGCCTGCTTCGCGAGCAGGTCGCGGACTGCAAGATCGAGTTCGGCCATGCGGCGGAGCCTGCCCGCAACAGGCAGCGGATACAAGGCCGATCGTGTCCCGGGGGCACGTGGCGGTGACGGACCGGTCCGTCCCCGTCCCCGCCGTCCGTCCCACCGAGTATGCCTCCTGCACCGCCGCCGACCGGGTGGTGGCCGCCCAGGCCGCCTCGCAAAGCTAAGGATTTTTGCCTTTTGCCTAAAAGTGTTAGGCAGATGCATACTCGGTTCTGCCGACAGAGAGGCAGGACGGGCATGGCACGCGCTGGACTGACCGCTGAACGCCTGGCCCGGGCGGGCGCCGAACTGGCCGACGAGGCCGGCTTCGACCAGGTGACCCTTTCGGCGGTCGCGCGGCGGTTCGACGTGAAGGTCGCGAGCCTCTACTCGCACTTGGCGAGTTCCCAGGAGCTCAAGACCCGGATCGCCCTGCTCGCCCTCGAGGAGATGGCCGACCGGGTCGCCGCCGCGCTGGCCGGACGTGCGGGCAAGGACGCGCTGACCGCGTTCGCGGACGTCTACCGCGACTACGCCCGTGAGCACCCGGGCCGCTACGCCGCCGCGCAACTGCGTCTCGACGCCGAGACCGCGGCGGCCAGTGCCGGGGTCCGGCACGCGCAGATGACGCGCGCGCTCCTGCGCGGCTACGACCTCGCCGAACCGGACCAGACCCACGCCGTACGCATGCTCGGCAGTGTCTTCCACGGGTACATCTCGCTGGAGATGGGAGGGGGCTTCAGCCATAGCGCCCCCGACACGCAGGAGACCTGGTCGCGCATGCTCGACGCCCTCGACGCCCTGCTGCGGAACTGGCCCGCGGCCGACCCGCCGGCGTCCTGACCCGCGCTGCCGTCGTGACCGGCTGCCGTTTTGACCGGCGCCGGCGTCCTGACCGGCGCTGCGCGGCCAACCCACCGACCGCTCCACCGACCACGAGGGCAACACTCATGTCCCACCCCGCCGAGAACCTCGTCAGCACCCCCATCTCCGCCGAACTGCTGCGCGGCGCCCTCGATTTGGAGCGCACCGACCGCGGCCTGCTGCCGCATCGGCTGCCCGCGTGGGCGCGTGCCCAGTGGCTCGACGGGCAGTTGGCGATGGCCGAGTCGCAGCCGTCAGGCGTACGTCTGGCCTTCCGGACCCGCGCGACGGCCGTCGAACTCGACACCGTGCCGACCAAGCGCGTCTACCCCGGCGCTCCGCCGCGTCCCGACGGCGTGTACGACCTGCTCCTCGACGGCCGCCTCACCGCCCAGGGCACCGTGGCCGGCGGCGACACGCTGGTCGTCGACATGGCCGCCGGAACCGCCGAGACCCGACGGGGTGCCCCGGGCACCTCCGGTTCGCGGGGCTGCCGTCCGACCTGAAGGACGTCGAGATCTGGCTTCCGCACAACGAGACCACCGAGCTGGTCGCGCTGCGTACCGACGCCCCCGTCGAGCAGGTGCCCGACCGCGGCCGCAAGGTCTGGCTGCACCACGGTAGTTCGATCAGCCACGGCTCCGACGCCGCGAGCCCGACCACCACCTGGCCCGCCCTCGCCGCCGCACTCGGCGGTGTCGACCTGGTCAATCTCGGTTTCGGCGGCAGCGCGCTGCTCGACCCGTTCACCGCCCGCAGCATGCGCGAGACGTCCGCGGACCTGATCAGCGTCAAGCTCGGCATCAACCTGGTCAACCACGACCTGATGCGCCTGCGCGCCTTCGCCCCTGCGGTGCACGGGTTCCTCGACACCATCCGCGAGGGGCATCCGACCACGCCGCTGCTGGTCGTCTCGTCCATCCACTGCGCGATCCACGAGGACACGCCGGGCCCCGCGTTCCCGGACCCCGACGAACTGGCCGCCGGGCGCATGGGCTTCCGGGCCACCGGCGACCCGGCCGACCGTACGCGCCTCACGTTGACCACGATCCGCGCCGAACTCGCCCGCATCGTGGCGCACCGGGCCGCCGCCGACCCGAACCTGCACTACCTCGACGGCCTCGAACTGTACGGCGAAGCCGACGCCGCCGAACTCCCGCTCCCCGACCGCATCCACCCGGACGCGGCCACCCACCGCCTCATTGCCGAACGCTTCGCGGCACTCGCCTTCACCGGCACCGGACCTTTCGCCGACAAGACGAGGGGTGCGGCGACGACCCACGGGTGAACCGGGCAGGCCGAACCGCGTCCCAGGACCGAACCGCGGCCTACGGCTGAACCGCGTCGTACGCCGCGTCCTCGCCGTCCCGGCTGTCCGAGCCGTCGCGACCCTCCCGCTCATCCGGGCTCTCCCCGGCCTCGTCGCCCTCGCCGCGCGGCGGATGCCGGGGGAGGAGCAGCGGCGTCGCGAGCAGCAGCAGACCGGCGATGCCGATCGCGGTACGCGGGCTGTTCAACGCGGCGGCAAGGAGCCCCCACAGGGCGGTCATGGCCGCGATAGAGGCCTTGTTGGTCACCGACCACGCGGTGAGCACCCGGGCGACCCGGTCCGTGTCCGTGTGCAGGAGCCGCCGCGTGGCGAGCACCGGGTTGAACACTCCGCAGCAGGCGATGAGTCCGAACTCGACGGCCATCACGAGGATGAGCCCGGACACTCCCGGGCCGATGAACGCCAGCCCCAGGGGCCAGCACGCCCGCAACGTCCCGGCCGCCAGCAGGACCCGGTGCTGCCCGTAGGCCGCCACCAGGCCGGGCGCGAGCCGGGAGCCGACGAGCCCGCCGACGCACGGCACCGCGAAGGCGAGGCTGTACTGCCACGGGGCGAAGCCGTAGTCGTCGAGCATCAGGACGGCCAGCAGCGGCGCGGACGCCATGATCAGACCGTTGACCAGCACCCCGTTGAAGAACAGCGGCCGCAGCACGGGGTCGGACAGGATGTGCCGCCACCCGTCGAGCAGGTCCCCGGCCCGCATCCGCGACCCCGGCGCCGCCGGGTCCTTCACCCGCGAAGGGCGCGGCTCCCGGCGGCCTATCGCGCGGATCCCCGTCGCGGAGAGCAGGTAGCTGGCCGCGTCCGCCGCCACCGTGACCAGCGGTCCGAACAGTCCGATCATGGCGCCGCCCGCGGGCGGCCCGAGCACGGAGGCGGTCCAGTTCGTGCCTTCGAGCCGGGCGTTGGCGACGAGCAACTGATCAGGCGGCAACAGGGACTTCAGATACGCGCCCCCTGCCGCCAGGAACGTGATGTCCGCCGCCGCGACGACCACCGACACGAGCACGAGCTGTACCAGGGAGAGCGCATCGAGCGCGTACGCCACCGGCACGCTCGCCATGGCCGCGCACCGGACGAGGTCCGCCCCGATCATCACCGGGCGCTTGCGGCGGAACTCGACCCACGGCCCCGTCGGCACCGCCAGAACCGCACCCACCGCAGGCCCGGAGGCCGCGAGCACCGCCACCTCGGCGGGCCCGGCGTCCAGGGTCATGATCGCGATCAGCGGGAACGCGCCGAAGGCGAGCCAGGTGCCGAGGGTGCCCGTAGCGTACGACGCCCACAGCCACCCGAACTCCCGCCCCAGCGACTGCTTGACGCCACTGCCCACCTGTTGCCGCCGCCCCTCGCCCGCTTTGCCGCATCGTCACCCGCACACCGCCGGGCCGCACCGCCGGCCGCCCCGCAGAGAGCACGGTAGAGCACCGCGGTGGCGGCTCCGCTCGACCCGGAGCGGTTGCCGCCCCCGGCCCGGCGCCGGAGTCCTCACCGGCCGTCGCCCTGTAAACCGCCCGAGGTGCCGACTGGTCACCCTTGAAGGTGACAGGTCTTGCGACCACCGCCTGTGGATCAATCGCCTTTCGGCCCGGCGGAGAGCGCCACCGTCGCGGCCGTGGCCAGGCAGACGACGCCCGAGAGCACCATGACGGCGGACGCCGACGTGGCGTCGACGACGACACCGCCGAGCAAGGCGCCGCCGGCAAGGGTCGCCTGGAACGACGAGGTGAAGACCACCATGGCCGCCTCGGGCGCGTTCGGCGCCGAGCGTGCGAACCAGGTCTGCGACGCTGCCGGGACGGCGCCGTACGCGAACCCCCAGACGACCAGCAGCCCCACCGCTCCCGGCCACGACCGTCCGAGGACGGGGAACAGCAGCACGGCGGCGGCGATCCCGATCGCGGACGCCGCGAACGTCGCGCGCGGTCCCCGGGCGAGCGTGACGCCCGCGACGAAGTTGCCGGCGACCCCGGCGGCGCCGTAGAGGAGCAGGAACACGGTGATACGCGTGCCGTCCACGTGGGTGGTGTCGCGGAGGAACGCGGTGACGTACGTGTACGCGGCGAAGTGCCCGACCACGATCAGACCCGTCACCGCGAGGCCCGCCCGCACGCCGCGGGTCCGGAGCAGAGCCGCGAGCGTACGCGGCCTTGTCACCGTGCCGACCGGCAGCGCGGGCAGTGCCGTCGCGAGCAGGACGGCCACCGCCAGCGCGAGCGCCGCCAGGACCACGAACGCGGCGCGCCGACCCACGTGTTGGCCCAGCAGCGTGCCCGCGGGTACGCCGAGGACGGAGCCCGCCGGGACCGCCGCAAAGACCACCGCGGTGGCGGTCGCCACGGAGGCGGCGGGCACCAGCCGTGGCGCCAGTCCGGCGCCGATCGACCAGAAGCCGCCGATGACCAGGCCGACCAGCGCCCGGGCGACGAGCACGACCCAGAACGCGGGCGCGCACGCCGTCAGCAGGTTCGCCAGGACGAGCAGGGCCATCAGCACGGTGAGCACGATCCGCCGGTCGACGCGGCCGACGGCGACCGCGACGAGGGGAGCGCACAGCGCGGCGAGCACTCCCGGCAGCGTCATGAGGAGACCCGCCCGGCCGTCGGAGACGCCGAAGTCGTCGGCGAGGCCGGTCAGCATGCCGATCGGCAGGATCTCGCTGGTGACGATGGTGAAGATGCCCAGCGCCACGCCGACGACGGCGGACCAGTGCGCGGGTGCGTCGGGGGCAGGGGTATGGCCGCCGCTGCCGGGCACCGAGCGGCCTTCGGTGTCGGGACCCGGGACGGGCGCAGGTTCGGGTAGGGAAGCAGGTACGGGGGATTTGGCGGTGGGCACGGTGCTTCTCCCGCTGGCTCGGCATCGGCTCGGCGCCGGATCGGACGCCGCCGGGTGGCGGCGGCAAGATCCAGTACAGCGGGTCGCGCACCCGATGACCGGCGGGAATCGGCCGTCACCGATGCAGCCCCGGCAAGCCGCGAAAGCGGCCGCCCGTGCGCTCCGAAGGCGGGGGGCCGGTCGATGTCACAGGGGTTGCGGCTGTTTCGTCTCGGGGGTGTAGGCCACAACGACGACACAGGAGTTGCATCATGGACGCTCGACTCAACCTCTTCGGCAGCCCGGTCGTCGCGAAGATCATGAAGAATTTCATCGCCGCGGGCCACCTGCTCAGGGAGACGGATCTGCCGTACTCCACGCTGGAGCTGGTGAACATCCGGGCCAGCCAGATCAACGGCTGCGGCGTCTGCATCGACATCCACACCAAAGAGCTCGCACATGCGGGCGAGTCCGCGACGCGCATCAACCTGGTCGCGACCTGGCGCGAGTCCACCGTCTTCACCGAGGCCGAACGCGCGGCGCTGGAGCTTGCGGAGCAGGGCACGCGCATGGCCGACGCGGCCGGCGGAGTCACCGACGAGGTGTGGGAGAACGCCGCCAAGCACTACAGCGAGGCGCAACTCGCCGCGCTGGTCTGCGCGATCTCCGTCATCAACGCCTTCAACCGCGGGAACGTCATGGTCAAGCAGCCCGCCAACGGCGACTACAAGGTCGGCCAGCTGGGATGACCGCCCGCCGGCCGTATGTCGACGGCTGGGCGTCCGGACGATGCCCGCGCGCACCGCCGCCGGTGCCCGCGGACATCGTTCGGTGCCGGGTTCGGGGGCGGCGCCGGTGTGGGAGTCGGTGTGGCGTCGATCCGCTTGTCGCGCCTTCGGACTCCGCTGACCGGGCCGCCCCGGTCAGAAGAGTGCGGCCAGCCGCCGGGCCACCGTCCACGCCTCGGTGGCCGTGCACACGGCGAGGTCCGGGTCGGCTCCGGCGGCCGCCTCCGCGGCCTCCCGGCTGCCGTAGAAGTTGACGCGGTTGCAGAAGACTTCGCGGATCTCGCCGCCGGCGGCCGGGGCCAGCGTGACGTGGATGCCGGCCGGGTCGAGGTCCTTCAGCCCGTCCGGTGTGACGGTGAGGTGGACACGGTCGCCCGTCGCCGCGCAACGGGACGCGGCGGGCGACGAGTTGCCGAACACGATCGGGAACATCAGGACGTCCATCGCGCACCAGCCGTGGTAGCGCGTGCCGTTGATCTCGACCGTGTGCGCGGCACTCGGCAGCAGGGAGAGCCCCGCGCCCGCGATGTCGCCCTTGCCGTTGAGCTCCAGCCGGAAGCCCATGGCGTCGAAGCGGCGCAGGACGTCCTCGTCCGGCCAGCCGAGGACTGCCGCGGCGTCGCGTACCGGCAGCGGTCCCTCGCCCATGATCTGGCCGAGGACGGTGGCGCCGGCGGTCATGAGTTCGACTCCGGCCGGGGCGGACCACTTCGCGACGAGCGCATCGGCCAGTTGCTGGGCACGGGCGTCCACGGCGGCCTCCGGGACTCGGCGACTAGAGGTAGTGGTTCCTCACTATATGTCAGCTTTATCGGCCTTCCCGGCGGGCGCGCGGGTGCGCGGGTGCGCGCGGAGTGCTCGGCGTGGTGCGCCGGTACGGCGCCCGCCCCGGGGGGCTTGGCGCGGCCCCCGGAGCGGGATGGTGGGATGGACGCGACACCGGCGCCGTCGCGGCACCGGGATCGGGATCGGGGATCGGCACAACGCGGGGATGGGGCGCCACGGCGGCGGTTGGCGCAGCCCCCGGCGCGGACAGGCAGGAGAACGGGCGGTGGCGGAGCGGCGGGTCGTCCTGATCCTCGGCGGTACGTCCGACGCGCGGCAGTTGGCGGCGCGCCTGGTGGCGCAGCCGCCGCCGGGCGGCGTACGCGTCGTCTCGTCCTTGGCCGGCCGCACAAAGGCGCCCGTCCTGCCGCCGGGTGAGACGAGGGTCGGCGGCTTCGGCGGTGCCCCGGGACTCGCCGCGTGGCTCCGCGAGCATCGTGCCGCCGCCGTCGTGGACGCGACGCATCCCTTCGCCGCGCGGATCTCCGCCAACGCCGTCGCGGCGTGCGCGGCGGCGGGCGTACCGCTGCTCAGACTCGAGCGGACCGGCTGGACCGAGCGCGACGGCGACGACTGGCGACGTGTCGGGTCGGCCGAGGAGGCCGCCGCGCTGCTGCCCGGCGTCGGGAGCCGGGTGTTCCTGACCACCGGGCGCATGGAGACCGCGCCCTACGCCGGCCTCGACGACCTGTGGTTTCTGCTGCGCAGCGTGGAGCCGCCCGAGGACGCCGTCCCGCGCAACCTCGAACTCCTGCTCGCCCGCGGCCCCTTCACCGTCGAGGACGAGATCGCGCTGATGCGCCGGCACGGGATCGACGTCGTGGTCACCAAGGACAGCGGCGGCGGGCAGACCGCCGCCAAGCTCGACGCGGCGCGCGAACTGCGGCTGCCGGTCGTCGTGATCAGCCGTCCGGCGGTGGCCGCCGAGACGTGCGTGGCCTCGGTCGCCGAGGCGGAGCGGTGGGTCGCGCACGTCCTGGAGTGAGGCACCGCGGGGCCGGGTTGTTGCCTCGCGGTCCCTGACTGTCCTGTGCCGTCAGACCTGTGCCGTCAGACCTGTGCGGTACGTGGGCAGGCGCCGCCCCGCGCGCTCAGGCCGGGTAGCGGCGCGGCGTGTAGACCCCGAGGCTTCCGTCCGGCCGCGGGTACGTCCGCGTCGTCGACGCGCCCACGATGAGCAGGGTCCGCATGTCGACCGTCTCCGGGTCGAGTTCGCCCAGCGGTACGATCCGCACCGCCTCGGTGGGGCCGCCCACGTCCCGCCCCACGACCACGGGCGTCGCGGGATCGCGGTACGCCAGGAACAGGTCCCGCGCGTCGGCCACTTGGTGCCGCCGTGCCTTCGACGCCGGGTTGTAGAGCGCGACCGCGAGGTCCGCACTCGCCGCGGCGGTCAGGCGGCGCGCGATCACGTCCCAGGGCTTGAGCCGGTCGGACAGGCTGATGACGCAGAAGTCGTGCCCCAGCGGTGCCCCGGCCCGGGAGGCGACCGCCTGCATGGCGGAGAGCCCGGGGACGACCCGCACGGGCACGGGACTCTTGGTCTCGTCGGCGGCCTCCAGGACCGCGGACGCCATCGCGAAGACGCCCGCGTCACCGGACGACACGACCGCCACCCGCGCACCCGCCTCGGCGAGCGCCAGGGCGTGGCGCGCGCGTTCGGCCTCCACCCGGTTGTCGGTCATGTGGCGCCGCTGGCCGGGGCGCGGCTGCACGCGGGCGACGTACGGGCCGTACCCCACCAGGTCGTCGGCCGCCGCGAGAGCGGCGTGCGCCTCCGGGGTCAGCCACGCGGGCCCGGCCGGGCCGAGTCCCACCACGTCGACCGACCCGAGGACGCCGGTGGGGGCGGGCACCGCGTACTCCTCCGTGACGACCGTGCCCGGCGTGCGGTTGGTCGCGAACGGCGTGCCGGGGGAGGGCGACGGGGCGATGACGAGGGAGAAGTACGGGACCGATCCGGCGTCGACCTCCGACAACGGCGCGACGCGCTGCCGATCGGTGGTCGCCCGCTCGACGTACCACGCGCGCCCGGCGGCGTCGGCGTCCTCGAACGCCTCGCGCACGTGCCCGAAGTGCCGGCGCCCCAGCTTGATCACCGCCGCGGCGTCGGCGGTGCGCAGCCGTGCCGCGAGCACATCGGGCGGCAGCGTGCCCGGCAGGATGGTCAGCACCTCGTCGTGCTGCACGAGCGGTCGGCCCAGCACGGCCGATGCCCCGCTGACCGACGTGACACCCGGGACGACCTCGGCGCGATAGCGGTCGGCGAGGCGTTCGTGCCAGTACATGTACGAGCCGTAGAAGAAGGGGTCGCCCTCGCACAGCACGGCGACGTCGCGCCCGGCGTCCAGGTGCGCGGCGATCTCGGCCGCCGTGGAGTCGTAGAACTCGGCCAGCGCGCCGTCGTAGCCGCCCGGGTGGTCGGTCTCGCCGGTCGTGACCGGGTACTCCATCGGCAGCCGGATCTGCTCCGGGCGCAGGTACGGCGCCGCGATCGTGATCGCGACACCCGGGGCGCCCTTCTTTACGGGGTACGCGATCACCGGCGCGGAGGTGATGAGCCGGTGCGCCTTGAGCGTCATCAACTCGGGGTCGCCGGGGCCGAGTCCGACGCCGTAGAGGCGGCCGGTGGGGGCGCCTGCGGCGGACGCGGCCGACTCGGCGGCTTTTGCGTCGGCGTCGGCGTCGATGTCGACTGGGGGTGCGGCGGGGGAGGTGGATGCGAGCACGGCGTCAAGCGCGGCTTCGGTCACGGGGGGCTCCGGCGTGTGGCTCACGGGGACGGTCTCGGTGGTGGCTGACGACTAGTCGGGGGCGACGGCTGCGCTCACTCCCGCACGCTCGCCATCGCGTTGAGCGCCGCGGCAGCCATCGCACTGCCGCCGCGGCGTCCGTGCACCACCAAGTACGGGATGTCTCCGGCGCGTTCGGCCAACGCACGCTTCGACTCGGCGGCGCCGATGAAGCCGACCGGCACCCCGACGATTGCGGCCGGACGCGGGGCCCCCGCGTCCAGGAGTTCGAGCAGCCGGAAGAGCGTCGTGGGCGCGTTCCCGACCGCGACGACGGCTCCCTTGAGGTCGTCGCCCCACAGGTCCACCGCTGCGGCGCTGCGCGTCGTCCCCTGGTCTGACGCGAGTTGCGGTACGCGCGGGTCCGACAGCAGGCACTTGACCTCGTTTTCCGCGGGCAGGCGGGCGCGCGTCACACCGGACGCGACCATCTGCGCATCGCACAGGATCACCGCGCCGCCGCGCAGCGCCTCGCCGGCGGCGCGTACGACGTCGGGGTGGAACTCCACGTCGTCAGGGAGGTCGGTCATGCCGCAGGCGTGGATCATGCGTACGACGACGCGCGACACGTCGTCGGGGAACCGGGCGAGATCGGCCTCGGCGCGGATCGTCGCAAACGAACGCCGGTAGATCTCGGCGCCGTCCTTCAGCCAGTCGTCCACGAGGACCTCTCGAGGTGTGCGGGGTACAGGGGTTCGGAGCGGGCGGGCGATACGCCGGGCATCGTGGCCGCGTCGGCAGCGGCGTCGGTATCGGCATCGGTCTCGGCAAAGGCGCCGTCGGCGAGTACGAGCGACGCGCCCGGGGGTCTGCCGCAGCCGCGCTCGCAGGCGGCGAAGTGCACGGCGGTCCCGTCGTCGTGGCTCCTCCGGGCGACGAAGTCGCGTGCCAGCGACCGCACATCGGCTCCTGCCCGGCGGCACTCGCCGAGCCCGCTGCACGCACTGACGCCGAGCCAGGGCGAACCGGTATCCGACGGCAGGCCGACCGCGTCGAGCGCCGCGACGACCTCGCGTACCCCGACCTCGCGTACCCCGACCTCGCGTCCCTCCACCTCGGGTACGTCGCCGACCACCACGCCACGCCACGGCGCGATGCGCAGCCGGAAGCCGTGCGCGCCGAATCCGGCCAGGACGGCCAGGTGAGCCTGGGTCAGGCGGCCCAGTGGTACGAGCGCGGATATGCCGAACCGCCCGTCCGCCTGCGGGAGGACACCGACCGCGACGCGCTTTTGTCGGGTCCGAGGAGCCGGGCCGCCGTGCGAGGCACCGTCCGACTCATGCGAGCGTACTGGGCCGCCGCCCAGGGCCGCGACCAACTCCTCCGCTCCGCCAGGGAGTTCCCGGACGTGCCAAGCCCCACTGGCCTCACTCGCCCGCACGAAGGCCCGGGCCGCCGCCGTCGCCAGAGTGACTGCCTCGTGGGGCGACGTGCCGTACAGCCCGGTGTCGACCCCCGCCACCCGCAACGCGACGACGCCTGGGGCCACCGCAACGAGGGCCACATCGTGCCGGGCGGTCGCGACCGGCAGCGTTCCGTCGTCCACGGCGAACTGGAAACGCCCTGACAGAGAGGCGAGTTCCGGATCCGTGCACAGTGCAGCGTCGAGCGAGGTGACCAACTCGTCGCCGTCGACCAGCGCACCGGGCGCCCGCCCCGCGAAGGGGCTCGCGACGATGTTCCGGACCCGGTCGTGCGTCGGCGAGGGCAGCAGGCCCGCCCGCGCGAGCCTTCGGCCCAGTTCGCCGACGCCGTCTGCCGAGAGTCCGCGTACCTGGACGTTCGCCCGCGCGGTCAGATCCACCGATCCGGTGCCCAACGCAGCCGCCACTGCGGCGAGTTCGGTGAGCTGGGCGGGAGAGATCCGGCCGCCGGGGAGGCGCACCCGGGCAACCAGGCCGTCATCCGCAGGCGCCGCGTCGACCGTGCCCGGGCACGCGTCGGCGCGCTGCCGTACCCGGCCCGGGACAACCCCGGATGCTCCGGTCGTCGTCGGAGAGCCGTCGGCCGGGGGCTCGATCGGCCGCGCGGCAGCGGCGCCCGGCGATCCCGCCATCGAGTCCATGCCGCCCTCCCCGCTTTCCGTCCGGTCTCCGGTCCCGGCGCCGTCCGTTCCGCACCCAGATGCGACACTGTTGCATATGGACCCCGCGGCGCCCCACCCCACCCCCTCCCGGCCCGACCCGGTGGACGAGGCGGTACGCCGCATCCGCGCGCACGGGGAACGCGTCACCATCGCCCGGACCGCCGTGCTGCGCGTCCTCGCCGACACCGAGAGCTACTTGACGGCCGATCAGATCTTCGTACGCGTGAACCGCGCCGCCCCGGGCGTCCACCGCACCACCATCTACCGCGCGCTCGACGCACTGGAACGGCTGGGGCTGGTCGTCCAGACCAGGATGGGCCAGGACGCCGCCGCCTACCAACTGTCCGCGTCCCTCCTCGGGGACGCCGAGCCGCGCCTGCACGTCGTCTGCCGCACCTGCGGCCGCGTCGACGAGGTCGCCGCCGACCTGCTCGCCGACGTGGCAAAACGCCTGACCACCGAACACGGCTTCACACTCGACCCCACCGCAGTAGCCCTAACCGGCCACTGCGGCGCCTGCGCAGCCGTCCGCTCCCCGTTGACCCGTTGACCCGTTGACCCGTTGACCCGTTGACCCGTTGACCCGTTGACCCGTTGACCCGTTGACCCGTTGACCCGTTGACCCGTTGACGGCCGGCACGCACCGTTCCGCGGGGCGGCGAGGGCCCTTGAGCCGGGCTCGGCCCGGTTCCGTCGGGACAGTCGGTTCGGCCGCGCTTCAGTCGCGGAGGTCGAAGGGGTCGGTGTGGGTTTTGGAGCCGGGGGTGACCGAGGGGCGCCAAATGTCCTTCGCCTGGGCGACCTCGACCGTCACGCCGGCGACCGGGAGGTCCGGCCGGACGGGGAGGTCGGCGAAGCCGTCGGCGTCCAGGGTCCCGAGGCGGGGCGGCGATCCCGGCTGGTTCAGGCGTACTTCGGTGTCCGGAGCGGACGGTGCGGCCACGGTGACGTGGTCCTCCTTGATCCACGTCCACACCCGGTCCCGGACCATCGTGTCGGTGGAGCCGCCGGCTTCGTCGCCCGCCGCGACCGCACCCGGGGCGACCGCGACCATGAGGCTGCGCAGCGGCGGCCCGTCGGGGACGGGGCGGTCCGCGACGAGGGCGACCAGGACGGCACCGCTCGGCAGGCGGACGGTCAGCAGGTGGTTGGCGTGGCCGTTCGTGCCGCGGCCGTAGGCGACTTCGTTGACGGCCAGGTCGCCGGCCGACACCCCGAGGGGCAACGCCAGCCGGGCCGCGAGCCATTCGGTGACCGGGGCCGAGTCCGGGGTCGGCCCCGGGGGGAGGAAACTGGGGTCGTCGAGGTCGTGGCTGTCCTCGATCACCGGCTGTTCGGCGACCGTTCCGCCGCGCATGAGGGCGACGCGGGCGGCGACGGCGCGTCCGGGGGCGGGGGTGAGCACCACGCCGTCGTCGGCACCGACGTCCACCCATGTCCGGGGTGCCGGTCCCCGCTTGTCGAACTGCGGGTGCCACGAGACCTTCGCGGCGTCCGCACCGGGCGCCGACATGGCGAACAGCCACCAGCCGCCCGGGGTTTCGATCAGTCGCGACAGCGTCATGTCGGCATCCAGCGACTCGCCCACGTTGCCGACGATCCGGAGATCCGCGATCGGTGTGCCGGTCGGGCCCGCCCATACGACGATGTCCGCACCCACCGAAGCGCCGGGCCGGTTCACCGTGGCGCCGACCACGACGATGCGGCCGGCCGGGGTATCGGCCGCGTACCAGACGGTCACGTCGAGCCAGGCGGCGTCGTCGGGGGAGCGCAGAACTCCCTTGCCCGTCGCGGAATCCGCGATCAGGCGGGCCCGCGCCGCGTCGCGCACGGCGGGGTCGCCGCGCAGTGATCCGCGGGTCGGCCAACGCATCGCGGACCGTACGGCGTCCGCGTCGAGCGCCCCGATCGCCGGATCGGGGGCGGGCGGAAATGCCGCCGTCGGTGCGGCAGTCGGCACGTCCGGGGGTGCCGTCGCACCCGGCGAAGGCGTGAGGGGCCCGGGGGCGGGCCGGGGAGCCAGGTCCGAAGGGTAGGGCAGCGGCTTTGCGGGTGCCTGCCCGTCCGTGTCCGACAACGCGGCGACCGCGCCTGCGGCGACCACCGTCGCGGCCACGCACGCCGCACCGGCCGTCACCAGACGCCGCCGTCTGCGGTCCAGTCGCGCGCTCTCCCGCCTGATCGCCGCCAACGGGGCGTCCCCGAAAGGCATTTCGTCGGCCCGCTCGGAAAGCGCCGCGGCCAGCCTCCCTTCGGTCTCCGGGTTCATGGCAGCTCCGCATCCGGTCGGTGGGCCGCCGACGGTGCTGTGCCGTGGGGCCGACCCGCGTCGTACGTCTCGCCCAGCAGGCCGCGCAACCGCGCAAGCCCCTGCGACGTCTGGCTCTTGACGGTGCCGATCGCGCATTCCAGCGCGTCGGCGGTCTCGCGTTCGCTCAGGTGCTCGTAGAAGCGCAGGACGAGCACGGCCCGCATTCTGGGCGGCAGGCTGCGCAGCGCGCGCCACAGTTCGTCGCGCTGGTCGACGCGCGCGTATCCGTCCTCCGCGACGCCGTCCGGCGGCTGCGCGTCGGCGACCTCGCGGCGGTGCTTGCGGGCGTGGCGGACGGCCAGGTTGACGACGATGCGGTGGACGTACGCGTCGGGCGCGCCGCTCGCGCTGACCCGCTTCCAGTGCCGGTGCAGTCGGACGAACGCGCCCTGGGCGAGGTCCTCGGCGGTCGAGCGGTCGCCGCACACCAGGTAGGCGGTGCGTACGACGACCGGCCAGCGCCGCATCACGTACCCCGCGAAGTCGCCGTCCAGGGGCGGTGTGCCCCCGGCCCGCGCCGTGTCCGCCACGCTCGCCCCCTCAACCCTCACGGAGAAGACAGACCGAGCGTGGCGGAAAGGTTCAGTCGGCCGGGAGGATGTGACCGGCGTCACACGGCTGTTCGGCGGACCCGCACGACGGCCGTACCTTGTGCCGTTGGCCGTTGGCCGTTGGCCGTTGGCCGTTGGCCGTTGGCGGTTGGCGGTTGGCGGTTGGCGGTTGGCGGTTGTGCGGGTCGCGGTCCGCTGATGAGCAGGCACGGGCGGCCCCTACTTGCCGAGGCGCTTCGCCGCACGTACGACTGCCGCCGCCAGCCGGTCGTTCTCCGGCGCGCCGCCCGACGGCGGGAAGTGGAAGCGCCGCCGGGTGTACCCGTACGCGACCCCGCTCGCCGGGTCCGCGAACGCCTGCGACCCCGCCGCCCCGCTGTGCCCGAACGCCGTGCCGCCCAGGAACGGGTAGCGCAGGTGCGACGTTTCGAACCCCAGCCCGAAGTGGTCCTCCTCGCCCGTGACCAGATCCGTGCCCGGCGTGTGCAGACGCGAGAACTCGGCGATCGTCTCCGGTCGCAGCAGCGCCGCCCGGCCGTCCACGTCGCCGATCGCGGCCGCGTAGAACCGCGCCAGCCCGCGCGCGTTGCCGACGCCGCCCGCCGAGGTCGGGCCGAGCGCGCGCACCGAGCGCGTGTTCGCGAACGTCGCGAGATCCGTGGGCGGGGTGGCGTGCAAGTTGAACGCCACCGCGAGGTGGCTGTCCCGGGCCGGCCGGTTCGCCGCGAGTTGGGCGGCCACCTCCGGGGGCGGCGCCATCGGGCGGACGTCCTGGACGCGGGCCTCTTGGTCCTCCGGCAGCCCGATGTAGAAGTCGAGGCCGTAGGGCGCCCGTACGCGCTCTTCCCAGATCTCCTGGACGGATTGCCCCGTGGCGCGCCGCACGACCTCGCCGGTGAGCCCGCCGATGACGTAGGCGTGGTAGCCGTACCCCTTGCCCGGCTCCCAGAAGGGCTTCTGCCCCGCCAGCCGCGCCGCCACAATGCGGTCGTCGGCCAGTTCGTCGGTGCTGAAGCCACCGTCGACGCCGATGACGCCGGACCGGTGGGCCAGCAGCTCACGCACCGTCAGTTCGCCCTTGCCCTCGGCGGCGAACTCGGGCCAGTACGAGGCCACCGTGCGGTTCAGGTCCAGCACACCGTCCTGCACGAGCATCGCGACCACCGTGAACGCCGCGCCCTTGGTGATGGAGAACACCGGGTGCAGCGAGTCGCCGCGCATGCCCTCGCCCGCCCACAGGTCGACCACCAGGCGGTCGCCGACGTACGCGGCCAATTGCGAGCCGGGCTCGTTGTACTCGGCGGCCACGAGCGCCTCGAACTCGGTACGCACCTCCTCGAAGCCGTCCGCGACGTGGCCGTGCACCTGGCGGTCGTCGGCCGCGGTCTGCGTCTGCTGCTGCATGGTCCCCTCCGGGGGATCGGGCCCGACAGTGCCGGGCCGGTGGGATGGGCGGTTCTGGCTACGTGTGCGGCCAACCCGACTCCGCCCGGTCCGGATTCCGGATGACGGTGGTATCGCCGATCCCACCCACGCTGACCTGCGCGGACGCCGGATCGCGTGTTCGGCGACTAGCATCGTCCCGGCGGCCGGGCGACAGTACCGGCAGGCAACCGGAGCGAACGGCACCGGGCGGGCAGCACGCATAGGGCAGGCAAGCGGCAGGCAGCGGCAGGCCGGCGGCGGAAGGCATGGTGGCAGCGGTGGGTCCGGTGGTCCTCGGGATCGAGACGTCCTGCGACGAAACCGGCGTGGGCCTGGTCCGGGACGGCGTCGTCCTCGGTCAGGCGGTCGCGTCGAGCATGGACGAGCACGCGCGCTTCGGCGGCGTCGTGCCCGAGATCGCGGCACGAGCGCACCTGCACTCGGTCACCCCGGTCGTCCGGGCGGCACTGGACGACGCGGGGCTCACGCTGGCCGACGTCGGCGCGGTCGCCGTCACCGCGGGCCCCGGGCTGGCGACGGCACTCCAGGTCGGTGTCGCGGCGGCCAAGGCGTACGCGGTCGCGCTCGACGTGCCGCTGTACGGCGTGCACCACCTCGCCGGCCACGTCGCCGCCGCGACCCTTGACGGCGAACCGCTGCCGAACCCGTCGGTCGTGCTCATCGTCTCCGGCGGCCACACCTCCCTCCTCTACGTCCGCGACCTGGCCGTCGACCCCATCGAGCACCTCGGCGACAGCGTGGACGACGCCGCGGGGGAGTGCTTCGACAAGGCCGCGCGCGTGCTCGGCCTGCCCTACCCGGGCGGTCCCAACGTCGACCGCGCCGCACGCGACGGCGACGCGCGGGCCGTGCGGTTCCCGCGTCCGATGACCGGGCCGCGCGACGACCCGTTCGGGTTCTCCTTCTCCGGCCTCAAGACCGCCGCGGCCCGCTGGGTGGAGGGGGAGCGCCGAGCCGGACGCGAGCCCAACGTCGCCGACGCCGCGGCCTCGCTCCAGGAGGCGATCGCCGACGTGCTGACGCGCAAGGCGGTCGCGGCGTGCCGGGCCCGCGGCGTGGAGACCCTTGTCGTGGTCGGCGGCGTCGCGGCGAACTCGCGGGTGCGGGCCATGGCCGAGGAGCGCTGCGCGGAAGCGGGCATCACCCTGCGCGTACCGCCGCTGCGGCTGTGCACCGACAACGGCGCGATGACGGCGGCCGTGGGCGATCTGCTGATCCGGGCGGGCCGTCCGCCCGCGTCGCTCGACCTGACCATCGACCCGTCCGCACCGCTGATGGACGCCCTGCTGCAACCGCGTCCGGCCGAACTGCCCGCGGCGGTCTGAGCGGGCGTACGGGGACCACGAACGGGGGCCGACCGGGATGCGGGCGGACTGGAAGCCGGACCGTGCGTTCAGGCGCTTCGTCAGCGGCGCGCACGGTGCCGCGGGACGTGCCTGGCTCGCCGAACTGCCGGACCTGGTCGAGGCGTACGCCGCACGCCGCGCACTCACGGTCGGTGATCCCTATCCCCTGTCCTACAACTTCGTCGTCCCGGTGGACGGGCCGGAGGGCGCGGCCGTCCTGAAGATCGCTCCGCCCGGCACCGGCCACCTCGCGGCGGAGGCGGCGGTCCTCCGCGCCTGGGACGGCCAAGGCGCGGTGCGCGTATACGACTTCGACCCGGGTCTCAACGCCTACCTCATGGAGCGCGCCGAGCCCGGTACGCCGCTCGCGGCCGAGGTGACGGCGTCCGGTACGGCGGCGGCCGACGACGCGGCGACCGGCGTCCTGGCCGCGACCATGCGCGCGTTGTGGCGGCCCGTGCCACCCGGGCTTGAAGTCACCGACATCGCCGCACACTCCGAGCACTTCGCCTGGTACCGCGCCGAGTTCGGCAGCGGTGGCCCGCTCGGCGACGGCCTGGTGGACCGCGCGGCGGAGGTGTTCGACGTCCTGGTCGCGACGTCCGGCACCCGGGTGCTCCTGCACGGCGACCTGCACCACGACAACGTCCTGCGCGCCCGACGCGCCGCCGGCCCGGCGTGGCTGGCCGTCGATCCGCACGGCGCGGTGGGCGACCCGGGCTTCGACACCGCACAACTGCTGTGGAACCCGGGTGACTTCCTCGCCGGATCCCTGGGCTGTACGGCAGGCCGGGCGCTCGACGCGCGCCTGGACCGCCTCGCCGCGGACCTCGACGGCACGGTCCCCGGCGCCGACCTCGGCCGCGAGCGGCTCACCGCCTGGGCGTTCGCGAAGGCGGTCCTTTCCGAGGTGTGGATGGTCCAGGACTTCGGCCGCCCCGGCGACTCGGCCTTCACTGTCGCCCGACTCCTCGACCCCAAGGACGCGCTCACATGACCACCCGGACCACCCGGACCACCCGGTACATCGCACTGCTGCGCGGCATCAACGTCGGCGGCCACAACAAGGTCCCGATGGCCGAACTCCGGGCCCTCCTCGCCGACATCGGCTATGCGGACGCCAAGACGCTGCTGCAGAGCGGCAATGCGGTCTTCACCGCGCCCGTCGCGGCGACGGCCAAGGTCGCCAAGACCGTGGAAACCGCACTGGCCGCGAAGTACGGCACCGACATCGCCGTCATGGTCCGCACCGCGGACGAGATCCGCGCCGCCGTCGACGCGAACCCCCTCGACGTGGGCCACCCTTCGAAGTTCCTCGTGGTGTTCTACGCCGACCCCGTCGACCGCACCAAGCTCGAAGGCTTCGACGCGAGCGCCCACGCCCCCGAGGAAATGGCCCTTTCCGAACGGGAGATCTACTACAACTTCCCCGAAGGCATGCGCGACGCCAAGCTTCCGATCGTCGTCGAACGCAAGCTCAAGGTCCGCGGCACCGGCCGGAATTGGGCCACCGTCACCAAACTCCTCGCCCTCGCGGAGGAGGAGTGAGAGTTCGGGCACTGGGTGAACGGTGCGGGCGCGGCCGTCCTCAGCGGGTGGGGGCGTTGAAGCCCCCGTCGGGGTACAGGATCGAGCCGGTGAAGTACGACGACTCGTCACAGGCCAGGAAGAGCACGGTGTCGGCGACCTCGCGGGGCTGCCCGAAGCGGCCCATGAGGGTGCGGCCGGTGACGCCCGCGGCGGCGGCCTCGTCGGCGCGGGTCGCGGCGGTCATCGGGGTTTCGATGAAGCCGGGGCCGACGGCGTTGACGCGGATGCCGTGCGGGGCGAGTTCGACCGCGAGGGACTTGGTGAGCATCCACGCGCCGGCCTTGGACACGGCGTACGGGGTGCTGTTGCCGCTGGTCCACACCGAGCAGATCGACGCGATGTTCACGATCGACCCGCCCTGACCCGCGGCGATCATCTGCCGGGCCACGGCGCGGTCCGTGTACATCAGGCCGTTGAGGTTGACGTCGACCACCCTGTGCCAGGTGTCGGTCGACCACAGCAGTCCCGCGTCGGTGCCGTCGTGCTCCTGCTCGCCGGCGCCGACGGCGGCGCTGCTGACCCCGGCCGCCGCGACCAGGACGTCGATACGTCCCCACCGCTCGACCGCGTCGCGCGCGAGTTCCTCGCACCGCTCGGCGTCGGTCACATCCACCGCGAACGCGCTCGCCGCCCCGCCGGCCGCGGTGACCTCCCCCGCGACCGCGGCGGCGCGTTCCCCGTCCATATCGGCCACGACGACCGCGGCGGCGCCTTCCTCCGACAGCCGCAGCGCCGACGCCCGCCCCAACCCACTGGCGCCCCCGGTCACCACCACGACCTTGCCGTCCATCCGCCGTGCCGACACCACACCTCCAGGCCGTCCCGCCGCACCGACGATCCGCCGGGGCCGCCCCCACCGTAGAACTGACGCAACGTCAGGTCAACGTACGATGACAAAACTCGCAGGTCACACGCCCTTGGCGTCGCCTCCGCACCGCCCGGTCGAGAATCCGCCAGAAGACCGAGACGACCCCGGCGCCGCCGCCATCGCGCCCGGGAACAACTCGTGCCGTACCGCGGCCGCCCGGATCTTCGGTGCGGGATGGGTGCGACTGGTCAGGCGGGGTGGGCACGGGGGGCGAGTATGGCGCCCCGGGGTGCGGTGCGGAAGGCCAACGGCTCGATGGCTCCGTCCGCATCGGCGACGCGTTCGGTCCGGGCCCTCGCCGGAGCCGGTCCCAGTCCCGGCCCCGGCTCCCGGCCACGGCCCCGTCGATCACGGTGCTCTCCCGTCCTCGTGTTTCCGAACTTCGGGGGCCACCGTCACCCGCTCGTCGGGTCACGGGTGTTCGTCGGGCGGATCGCCGTGGAGGTAGCGGCCGGGGGAGGTGCCGACGGTTCGGCGGAACGCGGCGAGGAAGGCGCTGGGGGTGGCGTACCCGACGGCGTGCGCGACGCGGGACACCGGCAGGCCCTCGGCGAGCAGGGGGAGGGCGGCGCGCAAGCGTACGCGGGTGCGCCAGCGGTCGAAGCTCATGCCGGTGTCCTGTACGAACAGCCGGGTGAGCGTACGCCTGCTCACCCCGACGGCACGCGCGTGCGCCTCAAGGCCGCGGGCGTCGGCGGGGTCGGCGAGCAGTGCGTCCGCCACCTCGCGTACGCGGTCGTCGGCGGGGAGCGGCACGTCGATCGGCGTCGACGGCAGCGGTCGCAGCAGGTCCGGCACCACCGCCTCGGCCCGCAGCCGGACGTCGTCGGCGAGGTCGTCCCGGTTGAGGTGGGCGATGAGGTGCGCGAGCAGCCCGTCCACCGCGACGGGGGTGGGTTCCGTCCAGTCCAGGACACAGCGGGCAGGGTCGATGTAGAGGCTCGACAGCACCGCGTCGCGCGTCGCGCCCGTCCGGTGCACGACTCCGGCGGGCACCCACAGCGCCAGCGTGGGCGGCAGCACCCAGTACGCGTCGTCGACCGCGACACCCAGGACTCCGCTGCGCGTCCACGCCAACTGGTGGTGCGTGTGGCTGTGCGCGGCGATCCAGTCCCCGGACGTCAGCGGGAAGTTCCCGACGACGATGGCGCCCACGCCCGGTGGCACCGTGTGCGCGTTCAGCGCCTCCAACTCCCGCACGACCTTCATGGCCGCAACGCTATGTCCTCAACGCGCTATCACGTGGCCCGGTAGCGGATCGCGGACACGGTGGGTGCCGCCTAGCGTCGTCGTATGCCCATTGATCCTCCGGGCGCGGCGGCTTCGTCCGCCGCGGCCGTACCGTCCGTTGCCCCATCCACCCCTCGGCAAGGCGTCGCCGACCGCCGCATGGTGGCCCTCACCGTCCTGTGCTTCGTCCAGTTCATGCTGGTCCTGGACGACACCGTGGTGAGCGTCGCGCTGCCGAGCATTCGCGGCGAACTCGGGTTCGGTACGGCGGGCCTGGCATGGGTTGTCAACGCGTACTTCCTCGCCTTCGGCGGACTGCTGCTGCTCGGCGGCCGGATGGCCGACATGCTCGGGCGCCGCCGCGTGTTCCAGTGGGGCGTGGCCCTGTTCGGCGCGGCGAGCCTGCTCTGCGCGCTGGCGCAGGAGCCGTGGCAGCTCGTGGCCGGGCGCTTCGTGCAGGGCACGGGTGCCGCGGTCGCGAGTCCGGCGGCGCTGTCGCTCATCAGCTGCCTGTTCCCCGGTCCCGAGGAGCGCGGCCGGGCGCTGGGCATTTGGGGTGGCATCGCCGGGCTGGGCGGCACCATGGGCCTCGTGGTCTCGGGGGCGCTGACGGACCTCGCGTCGTGGCGGTGGATTTTCCTGATCAACCTGCCGGTAGCTGCTGCCGCATTGGTGCTGATGTCGCGCCTGGTCGCGGAGAGCCGGGCGCCCGACTCCGCGCGGGGGCTCGACGTGCCCGGCGCCGTCCTCGGCACCGGCGCGGTCGTGGCGCTCGTCTACGGCCTGCTTCAGACCGCCGAATCGGGTTGGGGCGACGCGGCGTCCGTCGTGCCGCTGGTGCTCGCCGCGGTCCTGGCCGCGGTGTTCGCGGCGGTGGAGGCGCGTACCGCCGAACCGCTCGTGCCGGCTGCCTTTCTGGCGGTCCGCGCGCGCCTCGTCGCCAACGGGGCGACGCTGCTGGTCTCCGCGTCCCTGTACGCGATCGCCTTCCTGCTGATGCTGCACCTGCAATCGGTGCTGCACTACGAGCCGTTCACCGCCGGGATGGCCTATCTGCCCTACGGCGCCGGGATCCTGACCGGTGTGTGGCTGTCCTCGCGCGCGGTCGCGGCGCTCGGGATGCGGTGGGCGCTGGTGGCGGCACCGCTGATCACCGCGGCCGGCAACGTGCTGCTGGCCGGCATCGAACCGGGCGACGGGTACGCCTCCGGCGTCCTTCCGGGGCTTCTCGTCACGAGCCTGGGCTGCGGACTCGCCCTGCCCGCCCTGGCGACGGCCGCACTCGCCGGCACGGGCGAACACGACGCGGGGCTCGGATCCGCCGTCTTCACCTCGATGCAACAGATCGGCGGAGCCGTCGGGTTGGCGACCCTGGTCGCCCTCGCGGCGCACCGTACGGACGCCGCCCTGGCCGACTCGGCCGACCCGAACCGCGCCGCCACGGACGGCTTCTCCCTCGCCCTCCTGGGAGCCGCAGCCCTCCTGGCCCTGGCCGCCATCCTGGCCGCCACCCTGCTGAACGCGTCCCACAGCACCCCGCGCGACACCACGACATGACCACGAAGCCCCCGACTCCCGCGCGGGGCATCAGGGTACGAAGGCCATCAGGGCCATTGCGGTCATCATCGCGGCTGAACAGGCGGATGTGACCGAGGGGTTCGTCTGGGGGTCGGGCCCAGCGCTCACACTCAGGCTCACACCCACGTCTCCGCCGACGCCGCGGGCGGGTCCGGGTCCGATTACGGCTCCGGTCTCGGGTTCGGCAGCGCAAGCGAAGGCGGGACGGCGGCGGTCAGTGGCGGCGAGGGCGAAGCGGGCGACGGCCCAGAGGGCGAGGACGCCGACGTACGGTCCCAGCCACCAGTCGGACGTTCCGGCGTGCGCGCCGCCGCCGGTCGATCCGTGCGCCGCGCCGCCGTGCAGGGCCGGCATCAGGAGCGTGAGTACGCCCATCACGTACAGATCCAGCGCGACCGCCACGCGCCGACGCGGCAGGCCGGGGCCCGGGCGGCCGAGCGCCCAGGCGGCCGCGCCGCCGAGGACGAGCATCCAGCCCGCCGGACCGAGTGGGTCGTGCTGCGGCAGGACCATCGCCCCCATGGCCGCCCCCATGGCCAAGTGCGGTGCCCATGACCGCACTTGGCCCCGTCGGTGGAGGTACGCCCCGACCAGTCCCGCAACGACTCCGAGCGCGCCGGCGATCACCTGTGCGTCCATTCCGGTGTTCTTCCCCGGAAGTCCGCAAATTGCCCGTACCAGTGGGAGCGCGGGGAAAACCGGCAAACGCGCCCCCGCGCTCCGTGGCGTCACCGACGGGTGAGGGCGCGGTCCAGGAGTACGACCGGCACAGTCGCGGCGGCCAGTCCCGCGCCGATCCACGCGACCGACGTGACCCCGGCACCCGCGTCCAGCGCCACCCCGGCCAGCGCGGGGACGATGCTGATGCCCAACTGGAACGCGGAGACCGTGGTCGCCCCCGCGAGCGTCGGTGCGTCCGCGGCGATGGCGAACACCCGTCCGTAGATCGCGGGGTTCAGCACGAACCCGGCAACTCCCAGGAACAGCACGAGCGGTACGACGGCCCACACGTGTTCCGCAAGCAGCGCAAGCAGCACCGAACCGACGAGAATCCCGGCCGCCCCGATCAAGAGCGCGTGGAAGGGTCGTCCGTCGGAGATTCGGCCGCCGACCGCGAGGCCGATGAACGCGCCGGCACCGAACAGCGCCAGGACGGCCGGGACCCACACCTCGGGAATGCCGGTCACGTCGGTCAGGAACGCCGCCAGGTAGTTGAAGGAAATCATGTACGCGGCCGTGCTGAGGATTGTGACGCCGTATACCGCCCACAGTTGCGGCCGCCGCAGCGTGCGCAGTTCGCGCCGTACGCTCGGCTCCCCGTCCGCACGGGTCTCCGGCAGCGTGAACAGGACGGCGAGCGCCCCCGCGACGGTGAGCGCGACCACTCCCCAGAACCCGCCCCGCCATCCGGTGAAGTGGCTGAGCAGAGCGCCCGCCGGGCCGCCCGCGATCATCGCGATGCCCAAGCCGCTGACCACGACTCCGGACGCGCGGGCCGTGCGGTCCGGCGTGACGAGGCTGATCGCGGTGACCGCCGCGACCGCCCAGAACCCCGCGTACGCGAGCCCGCTGACGAAGCGGCTGATCAGCAGGACGGCGTAGCTGTCGGTGACCAGTCCGGCCGCGACGGAAGCGGCGAAGAGCAGTTGTGTGACGACCAGGGTCGTACGCCGCGGCCAGTTCAGCGTCATGACGGCCAGCGGCGGCCCGCCGATGACGACGCCGGCCGCGAAGGCCGAGATCAGCGTGCCCGCGGACGACAGCGAGACGTCCAGGTCGTCGGCGACCGCGGGCAGGACGCCGGCCAGCAGGAACTCGGCGCTGCCCATCGCGAACAGGCTGAAAGCCAGCAAATAGACGCCCAGTGGCATCCGCCCGCCCGGTGCCTCAACGCCCTTTCCGTCAACTGATGTTCCGTCCGGCGGCCGGACCTCGTCGGCGCGGTCGACCGTCATGTCGCGGTGTGTCTCCATCACCCTCACCTCCGCGAGGACCATGGCAGCGCCGATGCTCGATCGGGAACTTTCGTTGCCAAAACCGGGACGCATTGATGGCTCCTGCGGCTCGTCAACGCCGCGCGCCGGAAGCCCTGTTCGCCGATGCCCACGCCGGCGCCGATGCCGACACCGACGCAGGTTCCCCGGGGCCTGGGGGCGGCCGCCATGGCGCGGCGTCAACTGTGGTTGACAAGGCGTCGATGTCAACTTAGATTGACAGGTATGAGCAACGCAACCGACCTGGCCACGAAGGCCGGGGACCGTGATCCACGGGTCGGGTTGCGGGCGGTCGCCGCGTTGCGGCGGCTGCTCGAGCAACTGGAGTCCGTACAGGTCCGCAGCGCCCGCAACCAGGGATGGTCGTGGCAGGAGATCGCCCAGGAACTCGGCGTCTCCCGTCAGGCCGTGCACAAGAAGCATGGGAGGCAGTGATGTTCGAGCGGTTCAGCCCGTCCCTGCGCAGCGTCGTGGGGAGTTCGCCCGAGTGGGTCACGGAGACCGGCGGCGACCGCATCGGGGAGGAGGAGATGGCGCTCGCCCTGTTGGCGCATCAGGAGGGGCGTGCGGCACGCGTACTGCGCGAACTGGGCGTGGGAGCCGCCGAACGGGAGGAGATCGCGCGCCGAATGGCCGGTCGCCGCCGTCGCGGCGGCTTCACGGACGCGGACGCCGACGCCCTGGCGACCCTCGGCATCGACATTCACGAGGTCGTCGCGCGGGTGGAAGCGGCCCACGGGGAAGGCAGCCTGACGGGGCGGCAGCCCGCCGGACAGGCGGCCCGCACCGCAGTGCGCGCACGCCACCGCATGTCACCCGGGGCCAAGCAGGTCCTGGAACGTGCCCTGCGGGACGCCGTCGACCGGCGCGAACGCGTCGTGGGGACCGAGCACTTGCTCCTGTCGATGGTGTCGTTGCCCGGTACGGTCGCCGACGTGCTCGCCGGCTTCGGCGTCACCCGGGAGGCCGTTTGGCGGCAACTGGCGGTGCAGGGCTCCTGATCCGAGCCGACGGGACAAGGCGGCAGGCCCCGCGGCAGGCCCGGCGACAGGCCGGGCGGCGGGGCCGCGCCGAGCCCGCCCGGCGTGGGAATCAGCGGCGACCCGGGCGCACCAGACCGGTTTCGTACGCGAACACGACCAACTGCGCGCGGTCCCGCACCGCGAGCTTCACCATCGCCCGGCTGACGTGCGTCTTCGCGGTCAGCGGGCTCACCACCAGGTGCTCCGCGATCTCCTCGTTGGACAGGCCCTGGCCCACCAACCCCACAACCTCGCGCTCGCGCGTCGTGAGGAGTTCGAGGTCCGGGACCTCGGCCGGGGCGCTGGCCTGCGCGGTGTACTCCTCGATGAGGCGGCGGGTCACGCCGGGCGAGAGCAGGGCGTCGCCCTCCGCCACCGACCTTACGCCGCGCAGCAGTTCGGCCGGCTCGGTGTCCTTGACCAGGAACCCGCTCGCCCCGTTGCGCAGTGCCTCGAAGACGTACTCGTCGAGGTCGAAGGTCGTCAGGATGACGATCCGGGTGTCCGCCAGCGCCGGGTCGGCGGTGATGTGCCGGGTCGCCTCCAGGCCGTCGCCGCCGGGCATGCGGATGTCCATGAGCACGACATCGGGACGGTGTTCGCGTACCGCGGCCAGTGCCGTGGCACCGTCGGCGGCCTCGGCGACCACGGTCATGTCCGGCTGGGCGTCGAGCAGGGCCCGGAACCCGGCACGGACCAGCGCCTGGTCGTCGGCGAGCACCAACCTGATCACGCGTCGTCCCCTTCGGTGCGGCGGCTGCCGCCGGTCCCGGAGCCCGGGTCGGCGGCGGAGTCGCCACCATCTTGTCCGGCCAGGGGCAGGAGGGCCACCACCCGGTATCCACCGCCGGGCCGTGCGCCGCTGGTCAGGGTGCCGCCGAGGGCGGTCGCGCGCTCGCGCATGTTGCGCAGGCCGTGGCCCCCGCCGGCGGCGGGCGGCGTCGCCGCCCGCGCCGACGTCGACGCGGACTTGGCGTCCCCGCGCCCGTCGTCCTCGACGGTCACCCGCAGCGCCTCGCCGTCGGGCGTCCGCTCCAGAGCCAGGCGTACGGTGACCAGCGACGCGTCCGAGTGCCGCACCGCGTTGGTGACCGACTCCTGCACGATGCGGTACGCCGCAAGCCCCACCGGCCCCGGCAGCGCCCGCACCGCGTCGTCCCGCTCCAGACGCACCGCCAGATGCGCCGTCGACGCACGGGCCACCAGGTCGTCGAGGTCCGCGATCCCGGCGGTCGGGGTACGCGGGGCCGCCTCGCCCTCGCCCTTGAGGATCGCGAGGACGCCGCGCAGCTCGCCCAGTGCCTCGCGGCTGGCCTGCTTGACGGCGGTGAGTGCGGTCCGGGCCTGCTCGGGGTTGGCGTCCATCAACTCCAGGCCCACGGAGGCCTGCACGTTCATCAGCGAGATGTGGTGCGCAAGCACGTCGTGCAACTCCCGGGCGATGCGCAGGCGTTCCTCGCCCGCGCGAGCGCGCTCCGCCTCCTCGCGGGCCGCTTCCTCCTCGGCCTCGCGGCGGCGTTCGGCGGCCACGTACGCCCGCCGCACCCGCACCACCTCGCTGAACGCCGCCAGGGCCAGCAGCCACGCCGCCACCCCGCCCGCCCATGCGAGGTTGGGAAGCTCGTTGTCGCGGATCAGCGGACCCAGCCAGCCCATCGCGAGGTACCCCGCGAGGAGTACCGAGTACGACACGGCGCGGTGGCCCGCGGTCATCGCGGTGAACAGCGCCACGATGAGGGACAGGAAGACCGGTCCGGGCGGGTACTCGCGGAGCGTGTAGACCAGCGGCGGCAGCAGCGACGCGACGAGCACCTGAACGGGGTAGCGGCGGCGTACCAGGAGCAGCAGCGGGCCGATCACGACCAGCACGATTGCCAGCGGGTCGAGGTCGCGCAGGCCGGGTTCGTCGCGCTGGTTGTGCGCGGCGGCGAAGGTGCCGCCGATCTGGAAGGCGCCCAGGGCGAGGGTGACGAGGAGGTCGCGGGGGATACGGCCGAAGGGCGGGGGCAGCGGCGGGCCGAACAGCGGCGGGGGGCTGTCATCGCCGGGAGCCGCGCCGGACGCGGTACCGGGCACGGCACCGGAGGCCGTGTCGGACGCCGGGTCGGACGTCGCGCCGGACGTCGGTCCGGTCGCCCGGCCGGTGGCGGACCTGCCGGTTCGCGGGTGCGCCCCGGAAGGACCGCTGGGTGGGGTGGAGGGGATCACCGCTTCAGGGTAGGCCGCCCGGACCGTCCGAAACGTCCCCTGACCGGCGACGTCGCGGCGTCTCCCGGCGGCGCAGCGCGGCGCGCGGCACTGCTCCCGGGGGAGTAGGCGCAGGTACCGGCGCCGCCCCCGGCGACTCCCGGGGGATGTGTGCGGGTCACTCCTGGCGAGGGACGTCACGGCGGTGCCCGGCGACGAGGCTTGAGGCAGTTCCGCAGCACCCTTCCCGGCACCTCCTCCGCGACACCTTTCCACCGATCTCCCAACTGCGGATCTCCCAACTGCGGATCTCCCAGCTGCGGATCTCCCAGCTGCGGATCTCCCCGCTGGGGACGTCCCAGCCTCCTTCAGCCGAACCCGGAGCCCACCATGTCCAGTTCGTCCCCCGTATTCCCCGCGTCCGCCGCGGAGCCCGGTCGGTACGCGGCCTGCACGGTGCACGCGGTCCGCGCGTACGGCACCGGCGACACCGAGGTACGCGCCCTCGACGACGTCACCGTCGGATTCCCGAGCGGCCGGTACACCGCCGTGATGGGCCCGTCCGGCTCCGGCAAGTCGACGCTGCTGCACTGCCTCGCCGGCCTGGACACGCTGACCGGCGGCCAGGTCCTGCTGGGCGACACCGACCTCGGCACGCTCTCCGACAAGCAGCTCACCCGGCTGCGGCGCGACCGCATCGGATTCGTCTTCCAGGCGTTCAACCTGCTGCCCACGCTGACGGCCGGGGAGAACGTCACGCTCCCGGCCGCCCTGGCCGGCACCACCCTCGACCCCGAGTGGGTGGAGCGCGTCGTCGGTGCGGTCGGCCTCGGCGACCGCCTGGGCCACCGGCCCGGCGAGCTGTCCGGCGGCCAGCAGCAGCGCGTCGCCGTGGCCCGCGCGCTGGCCACCCGGCCCGAGCTGATCCTCGCGGACGAGCCGACCGGCAACCTCGACTCGCGCAGCGGGGCCGAGGTGCTGGGGCTGCTGCGCGAGGCCGTCGACTCGCTCGGCCAGACGGTCCTGATGGTCACGCACGACCCGGTGGCCGCGGGCTACGCCGACACCGTCGTGTTCCTCGCCGACGGCCGGATCGCCGACCGCATGGAGTCCCCCACCCCGCAGGCGGTCCTGGACCGCATGAAGGCGTTCGACCTGCCGAAGGCCGGTGTGTCCCTGTGAACACGAACAGCCCCTCGAACAGCGGCCCTGCGAACAGCAGCTCTGCGAACAACCGTCACAAGTACACGAGTTCCCCGCCCGGAACCCGCCTCGGCAGCGTGGGCATCGGCCGCCTGGCGGTACGCAACCTCGTCGCGTACAAGCGCCGCGTCGCCGGCCTCGTCCTCGCCGTCGTGCTCGGCACGGCGTTCCTGTCCGGCGCGCTGATCCTGTCCGACACCGTCAAGTCCTCGATCACCGGCCTGATCCGCGACAACGGCGCGGGTACGGACGTCGTAGTTCGCAACGCGACCGACGTCACCGACGAGCCCGGCACGACCCGGGCGGCCATCCCCGGCGACACGGCCGACCTGGTACGCGGCGTCCCCGGCGTCGCGGCCGCCGAGCCCGTGGTCGTGGGCTACGGGCAACTCGTCGGCAAGGACGGCGACATGCTGACCGGCAACGGTCCGCGCATCGCCGGGAACTGGGTCGGCGACCCCGCCCTCAACCCCTACACGCTCGCCGAGGGCCGCGCCCCGCAGACGCCGGACGAGGTCGTGGTCGACCGTGCCTCCGCCGAACAGGGCGACCTCGAACCGGGGGACCGCATCACCGTTCTGACGCCGTCTCCGGCCCCGGTGACCGTTGTCGGGGTGGCGAGGTTCGGCGACGCCGACGCGTTCGGCGGCTCCTCGTACACCGGGTTCACCCTGGAAGGCGCGCTGGCCCACGTCGCGCGCGATCCGGGGCAGATCAGCTCGGTGTCCGTACGCCTCGACGAAGGCGCCGACCAGGAGGCCGCGGCCGCCGCCATCCAGCGGGTCCTGCCGCCCGGCGTGCAGGCCCTGCCCGGCTCGGACGCGACACAGGAACAGGTCGACGCCGTATCCGACGGATTCCTGAACATCTTCCGGACGTTCCTGTCGGCCTTCGCCGCCATCGCCCTCGTGGTCGCGGCGTTCTCCATCAACCACACCTTCTCCGTGGTGACCGCGCAGCGCATGCGCGAGGCGGCGCTGCTGCGCGCGCTGGGCGCGTCCCGGCGGCAGATCCGGTCGCAGGCCATCGGCGAGGCGGCACTGATCGGCGTGGTCGCGTCGGTCGTGGGCCTGCTGGCCGGCCTCGGGCTCGCGGCCGGGCTGAAGGCCATGTTCGCGGCGTTCGGGTTCGCGTTCCCGGTGGACGGTCTGGTCTTCCGTGCGGAGACGGCGATGATCGTGCTGCCGGTCGGCATCGTCGTGACGATCCTGTCGGCGCTCGTACCGGCCGTACGCGGGTCCCGGGTACCGCCGATCGCGGCGCTCCGCACTTCCGCGGCCGAGTCCGCGGGGATCCCGCCGATGCGTACCGCGGCCGGTGCCGTCCTCACGGCGGCGGGCATCACGCTGACGATCCTCGCCGACGACGTGTGGCTGCTGGCCGCCGCCGCACTCGCGTCCCTCGCGGGTGTACTCCTGGTGGCCCCGGTCGTGGTCCGCGCGGTCGGCGGCGTCATCACCGCACCGTTCCGGCGGCTCGGCGCGGGGCCGATGCTGGCGCGCGGCAACGTGCTGCGCAGCCCGAGGCGTACGGCCGGCGCGGCTACGGCGATGGTCGTCGGCATCGCGGTCGTCACCGTCTTCGCGGTCTTCGCGGCGTCGCTCAAGGACGGCGCGGCGGCCGAGACCCGCGACACCATCGTCGGGGACGTCGTGATCGGCGGGTCGTCGCCCGCGGGATGGGCCGGCGGCGGACACAGCCCCGAACTCACCCGCCAGGCGGGCGAACTGCCCGGCGTCGAGACCGCCGTCGGCATGCAGCAGGGCAACGCGCTGCTGGACGGTTCGAGCAAGACGATCGTGGCGGCCGACACCTCCCGGCTCGACGCCGCGCTCGACCTCGGCCTCGACTCCGGCACGGCCACCGGTCTGGGCACCGGCGGGATCGCGGTGTCGCAGCCCAAGGCCGAGGACGCCGGATGGAAGACGGGCTCGCCGGTCGAGATCACCTACCCCGACGGCGCCCGCGCGACGCTGACGGTGGTCGGCATCTACGACCGCACCACGATCGTCGGTGACTACCTGATCGACCGTCAGGCGTGGTCCCCGCATGCGGTGACCGACGTCGACGCACTGACCGTGGTGGCGCTGTCGCCCGGCGCCTCGGCCGCGGAGGTGCGGGAGGCCGCCGAGAAGGTGGCGGTGCAGTACGGCAATCCGCCGGTCGAGGACCGGGACGGCTACGTCGACTCGTCCATGGCCATGGTCGACCAGTTCGTCACCGTCGTGTACGTCCTGCTCGCGCTGGCCCTGCTGATCGCCCTCGGCGGCATCGCCAACACGCTGTCCCTCGCGGCCCACGAACGCCGCCGCGAACTGGGCCTGCTGCGCGCGGTCGGTGCCGAACGCGGCCAGGTGCGGGCCTCGCTCCGCTGGGAGTCCGCGTACGTCGCCGCTCTCGGTGCGCTCACCGGGCTGGTCCTGGGTGCGTTCCTGTCCTGGGCGGCGGTCTCGGTCCTGTCCGGGGACCAGGAACTCCCGTACGTCCTCCCGCCCCTGCAACTGGCCGTCCTCTTCGCGGCCGGAACCGCGGGAGGCCTGATCGCCGGGACCCGCCCCGCCGCCCGCGCGGCAAAGATGAACATCCTCAACGCCATCTCCGCCGAGTAGCCGCAGTCCGAGCGTCCGAGAACCCTCGAACTACCCGGAACTACCCCCCGGCACTCCGTGAGCGGCTCGACCGGCCGCCAGCGGGGTGCCGGGGCTATTGGCGGCTCAGAGTGCGCGTGACCCCGGCAGCGATCGTGGTGGCGAAGAGCCGGCCGACGCGATGAAGGGTTGGAAAGCCGGGCGTGCCCGAGGTCCAGGCGGCGGGGGGATCCTGGCACGGCTCAGATTGACCTCGCCGTCGGCGAGGAGGTGTACGGCACGCAGGTCTGTGCCCGCGGGCAACGCCTCGGCGAGCAAGGCCACGCCGCCGGGGCGTGCAGCCTCGCGGCCTTGAGGTTCACCTGCCCCGGACTGTGGCCGCGTCGAGCCGCACTTGCCCGTACGCAACGAGGGTTTCGGCCCACGCCAAGCGGGCCCGGGCCGTGGCCGTGCTGCTTGCGGGCGTGACGCTCTCGAATGTTCGAGCGTGAACCTCGGGCGTGACACCCGGCACTGGGCACTCGGCACCCGGCACCCGTCACTCAGCACCCCGGCGCTCAGCTCTTGCACTCCGCATTTGCGTCGCCCAGCGCGCCGGCGCGCAAAGGCGCGATCTCCGGCTCCGCCCATGCGGACCGGAGATCGCGCCCAGCACTGCCGGGAGCGGTATTCAAGCCCTCGGCATCAGAACCACGAGGTGCAATAGTGCACATCTCCCGCGTACAGGTCTGCGCAGTACGGAGGCACGTACCGTGCGCTCGGGGCCCCAGGGCGCCCCGTCCCGCGCGTGGTTGTCGCCGTCGCTGCGGGAGTCGAGTCCCTCGCCGCCGCCGAAGGCCTGCCAAACACGTTGTTTTGCTGGAGTCAGGTCGTCGATTCCCATCGGCGGGATGCTGTCGGTGTTGTTCCGCGCTGGCAACCTGCGGCGCGCAGCCCGCGGCGCGGTCGGCTCCTGCGGGGGCGATCGGGTGCAAGATCGTGAATGCGCACTGGTCGCGTGCGGGATCGACTTGAGAGGTGGGTTCTTGATGGTGTCTCAGGTGCAGGGTGGCGAGGTTCCGGAGGGCGTCAAGGATTTCGTGGGGGGACAGGCGGGGGCGGCGATTGCTGCCGGGGCGGTGATCCTGGACGGGCGCGGGCGGGTTGTGGTGGTGAACCCCTCGTACAAGGACGGGTGGGAACTGCCCGGCGGGATGGCCGAGGAGGGCGAGGACCCGTACACCGCGGCCCGGCGCGAGGTGCTGGAGGAGATCGGCCTCGACCTGGACCTCGGGCGCCTGCTCGTGTGCGACGTCACCCCGCCGCGGGTCTACGGCCGCGTCCTGATGCACTTCCTGTTCGACGCACCGGTGCTGACCGACGATCAGGTCCGCGACCTGCGCGCGGTCGACCCGGAGCTGATCGGTGCCGCGGCGCTGCCCGCCCGGGAAGCGCTGGCCGCGCTGCACGTACGGGTGTCGCACCGGGTGGGGGTCGCGCTGCGGATGCGCGAGAGCGGCGAGTGCGCGTTCCTGGTGGACGGCGTCGCGACGGGCGGTCCCGGCTGACCGCGTTCTCGGCATACGTGCATAGGGGGCCGCCGGACGAGCCGCCCGGAACGCGACGACGCCGCCGGGGCAGGCCCGGCGGCGTCGCGCTGGTCGTCGTGCCGGTCGGGGGATCGCTCAGGTGGTGAGCGCGGCCTCGATCTCCAGCTCGATGCGGGCCTTGTCGGCCAGCGCGAGGGAGCCGTTGGGCAGGGTGATGACCGTGCCGACGCCGAAGTCGCTGCGCAGGATCTCGGTGACCGCGCTGAAGCCCGCCTTCTCGGCCCCGCTCTGCGGGTCGGTGACGGTGCCGTTGTACGTGAGCTTGAGTTCGACCTGCTTGGTCACGCCCTTGAGGGTCAGCTCGCCCTTGACGACGTAGTCGGCGTCCGTGTCCTGGACGACGCCGGTGGAGGTGAAGACCGCGGTGGGGTGGTTCGCCGCGTCGAAGAAGTCCGGGCTGAGCAGGTGGCCGTCGCGGGCCTCGTTGAGGGTGTTGAGAGACGCTATGGAGATCTCGGCGCGTACCTCGGAGGTCAGCGGGTCGTCGCCTACGGTGATGTGGCCCGAGAACTCACCGAAGGCGCCGCGCGCCCCGGCGAGGGCGAGGTGGCGTACCGAGAACGTCACGGCCGAGTGCACCGGGTCGATGACCCAGGTGCCGGACGCGAGCTCGGGACGCAGAGGTGCGGTGGTCATGGGAACTCCCAGGAAATCGCGGAACGATGGCGTGGGGCATTGCCGGGGAATCGCCCGCTGCGCCTAGGTCGTTGCTCATTCAACCAGCGTGTCGTTGCATGTTCAACCATTGATCGGCAAAGTGGCGCCTCCGCCGGCGCGGCGTGCCACCAAGGCGGCGCTGATCACCGGCAGGTCCGTGGTGCGGGCCGCATTCAGTCCGGTGAGCTGGGCGATGCGGCGCAGGCGGTAGTCGATCGTGTTGGGGTGCACGTGCAGACGGGCGGCCGCTCGGCGGCGGCTGAGGCCGAGGCGCAGGAAGACCTCCAGAGTCTCCAGCAGTTCAGGCCGTGCCGCCAGGGGCTCCAGGAGGGCGGCGAGGCGTTCGCGCGCCTCGCCCGGGCGACTGAGCTGGTAGTCGAGCAGCACGTCGGCGAGGCGGAAAAGCCCGGTGCCGCGGCCGGTGCGGCGGACCAGGTCGACGACCTCGGCGGTCTGGCGTACGGCGTCGGGCACCCCCGCCGGTGCGGTGACCGCCCCGGCCGCGGTGATCTCCGCGCCTGCGGCCTTGGCCGTACGGTCGATCAGCGCGCACAGGTCCGACCACGCCGGCGGCCGGTCCGAGACCGGGAGGAGGACCGTGCCGCCGGCCGCGTCGATCACGGCGAGCACGGGTTCGTCGGCGAAGCGCTCCAACTCGGCCTGTGCGCGCCGGAGTTTGCGCCGCGCCGAGATCTTCGGGCTGCCGGTCGTGTCGCGCTCGTCGGGGTGCGGTCCGATCACGAGCGTGAGCACGACGTAGTTCGGGGCCGGTCGCAGGCCGACGCGTTCGGCCAGGTCGTCCACCGGCTCGCCGGCGATGAGCGCGGCCATCAGCGAGCGCCGCCCGTGGTGCTCCTGGGTCTCCAGCGTGCGGCGCTCCTCCAGGTACGCCGCACTCACCGCGACCGTAACCTGCCGCAGCATGCGCAGCAGGAGGGCCAACGCCTCCTTGACGTCCGCCAGTTCCTCCGGACGGGCGTCGGCGGAGATCTGCTCCCACGCCGCGAGCATCCCCACGTGGTACGCCCCGAGCACCGCGTCCAGCGGGATGCCCTCCTCGGCGCGGCGTGCGGCGGACAGCCGCTGCGCGCCGAGTTCGCCTTCGGTGGCGGGTCGCCGCTCGGCCAGCACGTGCGCCAGGATGCGCAGGTTGTGGTCGATGATCTCGGCGATTTCGCCGTGCACTTCCTCGCGCGGCAGCAGCCGGTAGACGGGGAGTTCGTCGACGATGCGCCGCACCACGTGCCCGGTCAGGCGCGCCGCACGCCCCTCCAGCCACGGCCCCACCGCGCGGCCGCCGAGGGTGAGCGGCAGCGGGGGGCGGGCCGCCGCCTTGGGACCGGCCGCCGTCGGGCCGGGCGGCGTCGGGCCGGGTGGCGTCGGGTTGGGTGGCGTCGGGCCGGGCGGCGTCGGACCGGGTGGTGCGGCGCGGTCCGCGGGGTCCGCGGGTGCTTCGGGGGAGTGGTGCGGGGCGGTTTCGGGGGTGACGGACCGGCCGCGCGGCGAGGCGGGCTTGTGACGGGTCACAGGGCACCCCCGTTAAGTCTGCGTAACTTCCCAGGTGGCAACGCGTCGTGAGACCAGCAAGATGTCAGTGAACCATTGCCGCGCACTGCTGCGACAGCCCGCACAGCGTGCCGCGGCGGGGGTGGGGGGATCCGGCGTCCGGTCGCGCCGTGACTCGGCCCCGGATCGTCCGCCGCGATCCGGGGCCTCTGTCGTGGCGCCGAGGGCCGTCGGGGGAGGTGCGTTCAGCGCGCGGCGCCGTCCATGCCCTGTACGCGGAAGTCCCAGGAGGTGGTCCGTTGAGGCCCCGAACCCGTGCCGTCGTCGCGCTTGCGGGCGCGTTGCTGCTGTCCGTGCCGGCCGGTCCCGCACTTGCCCACGACGAAGGCGGCGACGGCCGCACGGAGGCGCTGACCGCCGAGGAGCGCGCGGGCGCGCCCGAGTGCGATCCGATTGACCCGGCCGCGTGCATGCTGCCGTACCCGAACGACTGGTACACCGTCAGGGACCGGCGCAGCGAGACCGGGAGGCGCCTGGCGCTCACCCCGTCGATGATGCCGGTGAACGCGGCCGGCCAGACCGCGGACCCCGCGGCGTACAACCGCGGCGACGGGTTCTCGCCGGGGTCGACCCTCGTGGTGCGGGTGCCGGGGATAAGCCTGCCGAGGTCCGGCGCCGCCCCGGTCACCGACATCGCGCGCTCGCTCTCGCGGGACGCGCCGATCGTCATCGTGGACAACGAGACCGGCCAACGTTGGCCCTACTGGGCGGAGTTGGACTCGCACGCCACGAGCCCGGACCGGCAGGCCCTGCTGGTGCACCCGGCGCGGAACTTCATCCCGGGGCACACGTACTCGGTCGGCCTGCGCAACCTGCGGGACGGGTCGGGGGCGTCGATCGCCCCCAACTCGGTCTTCACGAGCCTCGTCGGCCGCACGCTCCCGCGCCACGACCCGCTGTGGGCGCGGCAAAAGCAGTTGCGGCCCGTGCTGCGCGAACTCGCCGACCACGGCCGCGTGGACCCGCGGAGCCTGTACCTGGCCTGGGACTTCACGGTGGCGAGTACCGAGAACACCACCGGCAGCCTGCTGGAGATCCGCGACGACGCGTTCGAGGACCTGGGGCGGCAGGCGCCCGCGTACACGATCACGTCGGTCCAGGACTTCACGCCCGAGCAGGACGACCGCATCGCCCGCGAGATCAAGGGCTTCGTGGCGGTGCCGAGCTATCTGAACGCACCGGGAGGGCCGCCGGGTTCGTCGTTCAATTACGGCCGTGACGGCAAGCCGCGGCAGCTGCCGGGCAACGTGCAGCAGGCGCCGTTCCAGTGCGAGATCCCGCGCAGCGCCTTTGCGGCGCCGTCGCAGGCCTCGCTGTACGGGCACGGTCTGCTGGGCAGCGAGCGGGAGGTGCGCGGCTCGAACGTGCGGTCGATGGCCAACGAGCACAACTTCACGTTCTGCGCGACCAAGTGGATCGGGATGAGCGAGGACGACATCCCGGTCGTCATCGCGTCGCTCACCAACATCGGCCACTTCGACGCGGTGGCGGACCGTTTGCAGCAGGGGGTGCTCGACACATTGTTCCTCGGGCGGCTGCTGGGCAATCCCCGCGGCTTCGCGGCGGACCCGGCGTTCCGCACGGCTGAAGGGCGTCCGGTCATCGACACCCGAAAAGGCGTGGTCTACGACGGGAACAGCCAGGGCGGGATCATGGGCGGCATCACGGTCGCCGTGTCGCAGGACGTCAGGCGGGGTGTGCTGGGCGTGACCGGTATGAATTACGGCGGCCTGCTGCTGAACCGGAGCAGCGACTTCGTGCAGTTCCAGCCGCTGATCGACCAGGCGTACCCGGACAAGATCGACCAGCAGCTCGGTCTGCTGCTGATGCAACTGCTGTGGGACCGTGCGGAGACGAACGGGTACGCCGCGAACCTGACGGACCGTCCGCTGCCACACACGCCGCGGCACCAGGTGCTCATGCAGATCGCGTTCGGCGACCACCAGGTGGCGAACGTGTCGGCGGAGGCGCAGGCGCGCACGATGGGCGCGCGGATCGCGACGCCGGCGCTCGCGCCGGGGCGCAGTCCGGACGTGACGCCGTACTGGGGTATCGCGCCCATCACGCGCTACCCGTTCTCGGGGTCGTCGGCGCTGGTCGTGTGGGACAGCGGTACGCCGGCGCCGCCGACCACCAATACTCCGCCGTTCGAGCCGGACTACGGCGAGGACCCGCACTCCGACCCGCGCAACTCGGCGGCGGCGCGTGTACAGAAGGCGGCGTTCCTGACGAAGGGGCAGGTTGTGGACGTGTGCGGCGGGGCGCCGTGCCGGGCGGGGTGAGCTGTCGGCCGTTCACGAACACCGGTTTGTGAACGGCGGGTTATGAACGCCGTTCGCGAACGGTTGTTCATGAATCCGGTTTGCGAATGGCTGTTCATGAACGCGGTTCGCGAACGGCCATTGATGAATGCGTTCGCGAACGACGGTTCGTTAACCCGGTTTACGAACAGGCATTCATGAACCCCGTTTGCGAATGCGCGTTCGCGACTGGGGGCGGGCAGGCGTTTGCGAACGGCCGTTTACGAATGTCCGTTCGCAAACCGCCGTCCGTGAACCCCCGCGACAAACGGCCGTTTGCGAATCGCCATTCGCAAACGGCCGTTCCCGAACGTGCGTTCATGCACGGCTGTGAGTGAACCGTCCGTCATATTGATTGCGCCGTACGGATGAAATATCCGGCCCGGTCCGCGGAGCGAGCGTCCGAACGGCCCACCGGAAGGTTGGCCGTCTTGTAGCGTCGGCGGCTCCACCACGGGAGGAGCGGCATGCGCACGCGGTTGCGGACCACAGGGCGAACGGCGCGAACGGCGCGCCCACGGGGCAGGGCGGTCCTGGCCACGGCCCTGGTCTCGTTGGCGCTGGCCGCCCCCGCCCCCACCGCCGACGCGCACACCGACCCGCACCCGGAGCCGCAGGCCGACGACCCCGCCTGGCACACCTGGCCCCTCGGCACTCCGCGCGACAACCAGGAGCTGCGCGCCGTCGCCGCCCTCGGCCCGCGCGACGTCTGGGCCGTCGGCTACCGCGGCGAGATCGCCGACAGCCGGCCACTCGTCCAGCACTTCGACGGCACGCTGTGGCACGACCTCGCCGTCCCCCTCGCCACCGGTACGGGCCAGTTCGACACCGTGGCCCCGCTCGCGCCCGACGACGTATGGGCGATCGGCCACCGCAACGACGAGGCCGCTTTCAACGACCGTGCGCTCGCGGTGCACTTCGACGGCAAGGCCTGGCGCGAGACGCCCATGCCGGAGCAGCCGTACAACATCTCCGCATACCCGTTCGGCACCGCCGCCATCGGCCCCGCCGACGTGTGGACCGTGGGCGCCCTCGCGCAGGACCGGATCGCCAACCCCCACCCCCTCGCGTACCACTGGGACGGAACGGAGTGGACCGCCGCGGCCACCCCCGACCCGGGCGGCAGCGCGATCCTGTTCGCGGCGGCCGCCGACCGGGCAGGGGGCGCGTGGGCGGTGGGCGTCGCGTACACCGACGGCGTAGGCCGCCCACTTGTCGAGCACTGGGACGGCAAGGCCTGGCGCATCGTCGACATTCCGTACGACCCGGCGCAGGCGCACAGTCTCGAAGGCGTCACCGTGCTGGCACCCGACGACGTCTGGGCGGTCGGCGGTACGAGCACCGCCGGCGGCGAGTCGCGCCCGGTCGCGTACCACTGGGACGGCACCGCCTGGTCCCAGGCGGTCACCCCCGCGATCGACGCCAACCTGCACGCGGCCTCGGCCGACCCGACCAGCGGCGTCGTGTGGGCCGTGGGCTCCCAACCCGACGAGACGACCCCCGCCGTGCTGCTCCGCTGGGACGGCACCGCCTGGACCCAGGTGCCCGCAGCCGACGACCCGGACGCGCGCGGCGCCTCGCTGTTCTCGGTGGCGGCCGTCCCCGGTGCCGACCCGGTCACGCCGTCCGCGTGGGCGGTCGGCTCGACCCTGCCGACGTTCCAGACCCCTTGGCACGCGGTGATCGAGGGGTACGGGCCGCCGCCCGGCCGCATCGCCGGCTCACGCGGCCCGTCGGTCGGCCCGATCCCGTAGTCACACGCCCGCCGCACCTCTCTCCCAGGCCGCGCCATTCCCGCGGGCCGCGCCTCTACCGCAGGCCGCGGCCCGCGAGCCGCACTCTCACCGCACACCTCGCCCCGCGAGACACTGGGCACGGCGGCGCCGACCATGGTGTCGCAACCGGGTCCAACCGCGCGGGAGGCAACTGTTGGGCGAAAAGGGCGGGTTCGACGAGCGGCACGCGTACGACCCCAAGGCGTCCCCGAACTCCGGCGAGGCGCTGCATCCGCTGACCGCCGGGCTGTACATCGACGACAAGGAGGCGCGGGAGCCCAACGGCGACGTCTTCTACGGCTACCTCAGATTCACCGCGTCCGACCGCGTCACCAGCGTCACCAGCTCCGGGACCGTCGAACAGGTGGCCCGCTGGTTCGGCCCCGAGAACAAGCAGTGCAGCCAGGGGGTCTACGAACTGGAAGGCAATGCAATCTCGTTCGCGGTCACCAGTTCCTCCGGAACGGTCCTGTACAACGGCACCGTCGGTCCCGGCGCGCTCACCCTGCGCCTCGACTCGCGCAGTCTGATCAACGGCCACCGCGCGCACCGGACCTACCACTTCGCGCAGGCGGACTTCCCGGACTGACCCAGGGCCGCGGGACCGCCGGACCGCCGGACCGGCCCGGGGCGCGGACCCTTCGGCCCGCCGCACGCCACTCGGCACGCCGCACCCAGTAAGTTGACATGGTCAATGAGTCGTGACGAGAGGCGGTACGCGGATGTCCGGGTCGAACACGAGCTCCCCGAGCACACCTACCGTCGTCCTCGAACGCCGCGGCCGCGTGCTCGTCATCGCGCTGCGCCGCGAGCACAAGCGCAACGCCGTCGACCAGGACATCAGCGACGGCATCGAGAAGGGCCTCGACCTCCTCGAAGGCGACCCGGACCTGTGGTGCGGCGTCGTCACCGGCACGCCGACCGTCTTCTCGGCGGGCACCGACCTGTCCGCCGGCTACGCACCCAAGACCGAGCGCGGCGGCTCGTACGGCATGATCCGCCGCCCGCGCACGAAGCCCCTCATCGCCGCGGTCGAGGGCTTTGCGCTGGGCGGCGGCTTCGAGATCGTGCTCGCCTGCGACCTGGTGGTGGCCTCGCGCGAGGCCACCTTCGGCCTCCCCGAGGTACGGCGCGGCCTGCTCGCCAACTGCGGGGCGATCTTCCGCGCCCCGCGTACGCTGCCGCTCAACGTCGCGCGCGAACTGCTCGTCACCGGTGACCCGACCGACGCCGCCCGCATGTACGGCCTCGGCGTCGTCAACCGGCTCACCGAGCCCGGGCAGGCACTCGAAGGCGCACTCGAACTGGCCGAGCGCATCTGCCTGAACTCGCCGACTGCCGTGTCGCACGTCCTGCAGTCCGTCGAGCGGGTGACGACGACCGACGACGAACTCGGGTGGCAGGTCACCGAGGAGGGCTTCCACACCGTCCTCGCCTCCGAGGACGCGAAGGAGGGCCTGACGGCCTTCCTCGAAAAGCGCCCGCCGGAGTGGACCGGGCGCTGACCCCGGACCACGGCACCCGACAGCGGTTGCCGGAGCAGGTCAGGAGAAGCGGACGCCGAACTGCCGCAGGACGACCGGCACGTTCACCCAGCGCGCCGGCGTCCTGGTGCGGTCGAGGTACTGGCACTCGAAGCCGGAGTAGCGGTCGAGCCGCGTGACGGAGACGTGCGGCATGACGTCGCACCGGAGTTCGTCGGACTTGTCGTGGTACATCACCCAGAACGCACCCTGAACGCCGGTGTCCACGAGGACACCCGTCTCCGGCTGGAGGGTCTGGTAGGAGACCGAGCCGAAGCCCACGCTCTGGATCACGACGGCCCAGGTGACCTCGACGCCTTCGTACACAATCGTGCAACCGGTGCTCTCCCCGGCCTTGTTCGGGACCTGGCCGCCGTTGCAGGACGCGGTCATCCGGCCCGGCACCCCGGCCAACCGCAGGGTGTCCTCCTGCAGTTCGTGCAGCACCTTCGCGGTCACCGTGGCGTCCGAACCGGGAGCGGGCGGCAGCGCCGCCTTCAGCTTCGCGTCGTCGCCGTTGAAGTACGCAGGCTGCGGCGCGGTGACCTCGACCGGCAACTCCAGCCCTTCGGTGACCGTCGGATCGGGCACCGGAACACCTGAGCCTCCGCCGACCGACGCCCCGTCAGGCGGCACCGTGGCGGACGCGGAAGCGGACGCCGATCCGGATCCGCTGCCGCCTCCGTCGTCGTCACCCCAGACGAAAAGGCCCACCGCCACCCCGGCCAGGCACAGCACCAGCACGATGCATGCCTGCCCGAATCCGCCGAGATCCTTCAGTCCGCGCCTGGCCATCAAGGGAGCATACGACGTCCCCGCAACGGCTTCAGGAGTCGATTGCCGCCGGTCCGGACAGCGCGGCCCACACCGCATCGCGTACTTCGGCCTCGCTCGGGACCGCGCGTCCCGCCTCCCCGGCGAGTTCGGCGATCGACGTCATCGTCACACCGGGCAGGGAGCACGCCGTGAACGTCGTGAAGGGGCTCAGGTCCATCGACACGTTCAGCGCGAACCCGTGGCTCGTCACGCCTTTGCGAATGCGCATGCCGATCGACGCGATCTTGCGGTCGTCCGGAGTCCACACGCCCACCAAACTCGCGCCGCCCGGGGGAGTGTCACGGCGTACCGCCGGGAACCCGAGCGCGCCCAGCGCCCGCACGAGACCGAGCTCCATCCAGCGCACCACGTCGCCGGGCCCGCCGTCGCGGACGTTCATCACCAGATAGCCGATCAGCTGCCCGGGCCCGTGGTACGTCGCATGCCCGCCCCGGTCCACCTCCACCAGCGCGATGCCGGAGTCCGCGCCGGGCAGGTCGGCGGCCGGCGTACGGGCGCTGTACGTCACCACCGGCGGGTGCGACAGCAGGAACAGGCGGTCGCCGACCGTGCCCTCCTGTCGCTCGCGGACCCACTCCGCCATCGCGGCGGCCGCCGCGACGTACGGCGTCTCACCCAGGTCGACCCGCTCCATGGCACTCCCACAACAGATTTCGAGAATTTTCCGGCGCCGATGTCGAGACGGCCCCGACGGCTCCGACGTCCCCGGCGAGCGGCGCCCGAAAGGGGCACCGGCAACCGGGAACACGGGTGAGAACAATGCGCAAGATCTTCTCCTTCCTCGTCGCCAGCGTCGACGGCTACTACGTGGGCGCCGAGGACGCGTTCGACTGGCCGGTCGTCGACGACGACTTCAACACCTTCGCGGTCGAACAGCTGAACAGCATCGACACGATGGTGTTCGGGCGCCGGACGTACGAGGTCATGGCCGGCTTCTGGCCCACCGCCTTCGCCCGCGAGAACGACCCTGCGATCGCCGCGCTCATGAACGACACCACCAAGATCGTCGTCTCCCGGACCCTCGAGGACGCCGACTGGGAGAACACCACCGTCGCGAACAGCACCGACGAATTGGCCGCCCTCAAGGCCACTCCCGGCGGCGACGTCATCGTGATGGGCAGCTCGGACCTCAACGTCAGCCTCATGCGGCTCGGCCTGCTCGACGAGGTACGCGTCATGGTGTGCCCTGTCGTACTCGGCGACGGCCTGTCCTTGTTCCGCACGGCGACCGACCGCGTACCCCTCACCCTCACCGACTCGCGTACGTTCGCCTCCGGCAACATCCTCAACCGCTACGCCCCGCAGCTCCCCGCAAACGGCAACTGAAGCCGCCCGCGCCCCGCGGTCCCAGGACTGCTCGTGTCGGTTGGGACTGGAACGCTCAGGCCATGGGCAACTTCGACGGACCCGTCATCCCCGACCCACCCGCGCCCCTTCCGGAGCGTGCGCGGGGCGACTGGGAGGGCATGGGACGCAACGGCTTCCGCGATGCCGAACTCGTCCGCGCGCGACTGGAACACGGCGCGGACCCGACGGAGCGGCGCCCCGAAGGCGACACCCTGCTGCACGTCATCGCCGAATACGGAACCTCGGACGTGCTTGCGGAGATGGCGGCTCGGGCGGACGACGTCGATGTCGTTGCGCAGTGGACCGGCGAGACACCGCTGTGGAAGGCGGTGTGCCAGGGCAACGCGGAGAATGTCGCCGTCCTGCTCGGGTCGGGAGCCGACCCGTGGCGACCGGTGCTGAGCGGTCGCTCGGCGGGATCGATCGTCCGGTGGACCAAAATGGCGCCGCTGTTCGAGGAGTTGCCGGGACACGTCCCACCGTCCGACGCCGAACGTGCCGAACAGGCGGAAGCGGACCGACGGGCCGAGGTCTTCTACGAGGAGGAGTACTACGTTTTCTCGGCAACGTTCGTCGCCGCCCTCGGCGAGGATGAGGTGATCCGCCGCCTCGGCGGCGACCCGGCGCGCTGCCCGGTCCTCGACCCCGACAGCGCCCCGGTGCCTTCCGGCACCGGCCCCGGGGGATTCGACCCGCAGGACCGCGACAACGCCGAGCGCTTCCTCGGCATCCGCGCGGTACCCGGCGGATGCGTGGTCGTGCAGCCGCAGGGTTCCCGGGCGGGCTCGTCAGCGGTGGTTGCCGCACTGTCACCGGGCACCCGCACCTACGGCATCTACCTCAGCCATATCAAGGGCACTTTCGGGCACCTGGCAGTTGACGGAGTCGACGTCCGGCACGAGGAGATCGGACGCAGCGCATACGACGGATCCCCTGACGGCCACTGGCTCTACCGCTTCTGGGACGCGGACCCCAGGGGTGTGGTCGGCCGGGACAAATGGGAGGCGTACCAACTCGCCTACGCCGCCGCCGAAGCAGGCGTCACGATCACCAGCGCGTCACAGGTCGCGGGCCCACCGAACCACTGGATCGAACTCCCGCCGGAAAGTGCGTTGTTGGCGTGAGTCCGGTCAGCCGACCGTCGATCGGAGAGCCGCAGTCATGGACGCCCACGACGGGGCACACACGGAAAGCACTCCGCGCGAACGCTCCTTGCTGCCACGGACCCCCACCCCAGGAGACAACGCAGCGACCTCCACGCATTCGCCGCCCTGGTTCCCGCTGTAGCTGGACGTCCTCCAGAGGGGGCCGGTGGCGTGCTGCGTCATGAAGTGCTCTTCAGGAGTTCGCGCAGGAGCTTCGCTGATGCGGAGACGGACAGAATCTCCGTTCGCAACAGATCGTAGTGACGTTCCATTTCGGCGACACGGGCACGCTCGGCCACGAGGTGCCCCTCGCCCATGGGTGGAAACGCTCGAATGCGGCCGCCAGCAGGTCATGGACGTCCTCGACCTGAGCGACGAGCGTGGGCGGCTCATTTATCTGCGTCCGGAGGGCGGCGGGTGTGAGTGGACCGTGCGTGAGTCCGGATGGGGGCAAGTCGTCGGGGGGTGACGGGATCCGGAACGGTGGGCCGGTGCGGGCGGCGACCCCTGTCCGCCGCCCGCACCGGGGTCGGGGGGATCAGGTGATCGCGTCCTTGATGATCAGCGCGTAGTTCTCTTCGCCTCGCTGGTTGGGGTGCAGGGGTGCGGCGAGGTTGGTGGGGACGAAGCCCTCGATCCAGCGGGTGGACGCGGAGCGGCAGATGTCGTGGCCGGCGCTCGGGGTGCGGACGTCCACGTACTCCGCGCCGTGTGCCGCGGACTGGGTGGCGATCACCGAGTTGAGGCGGTCGACGTTGGCCTGGAGGTAGTCGGCGTCGGTCGGCAGCACCGGCTGGACGGGCCAGCAGCCGCCGGGCTTGATGTAGAGGCCGTAGCCGGTGACCACCACACGGGCGTTCGGGGACTTGGCGTGGATGCCGTCGAGGACCGCGGCGAGCTTCGGGCCGACGGAGTCGACCCGCGCGGCGACCTGGTCTACGCCGCCCGCGGTGTAGCGGCTTTTGCAGGTGGCCCCGAACGGGTTGAGCTGCACGCAGTCTTCAGCGATGCCCACGAGGCCCGCGTCGTTGCCGCCGATGGTGAGCGTCACAAGTGTGGTGTCGGCGGACAGCGCGTCGAACTGCGGCGGGGCGGTACCCATGTCGACGCCGAGGAGGGACAGCGACTGTGGTTGGGTCATGTCCTTGGTGTCGGCGCCACTGCACGTGACGTCGCGCAGCTCGTCCACGCCCAGGCTCGCGGCGAGCTCGTGCGCGTAGTTGTTCGTCGAACGGCCGCACGCCACCGGGCCCGTGATGTTCGGGATCAGCGGCCCGGACGCCATCGAGTCGCCCAGGGCGACGTACACCTGTCGGGCCTGGGCCGACGCCGCCGAGGCGGACGCGGCCCCGGTGCCCGCCACAAGCCCCAGCAGCGCCGCGGCCGCCAGGACGCCCTTACCGAGACGCCAGAACCCTTGCCGGTACCAGGACTTCACGATGCCTCCTGCTGGTCGCGGGACAGCGGAACCCACTGCCGCACATCATGCAGGTTGAAGATCCTCGGCTTAACTGGCCGGTAACGTAGAGTTCCGGCAAGGGTTTTGTGACACGTGACAACACGGCGCCGACGGCACCCGGCTACTCGCCGAGGTAGGCCTTGCGGACCGAGGGGTCGTCCTGCAGTTCCAGGCCCGTCCCGGAGAGCACTATCCGGCCGGTCTCCATGACGTACGCGCGGTCCGAAAGCGCCAGCGCCGCACGGGCGTTCTGCTCAACCAGCAGGATCGTCGTGCCGCCCGACTTCAGCTCGGCGACCGTGTCCATGATGCGCCGCGTCATGATCGGCGACAGGCCCATCGACGGCTCGTCGAGCATCAGCAGCTTGGGCCGGCACATCAGCGCCCGTCCCATTGCGAGCATCTGCTGCTCGCCGCCCGACAAGGTTCCCGCCGCCTGGCGCTTCCGCTCGCCGAGCACCGGGAACAGGTCGTACGCCCCCGCGACGTCCGCCGCGATGCCGTCCGCATCCCGCCGCAAGTACGCCCCCAGCAGCAGGTTTTCCTCGATCGACAGGCGCGGGAAGATGTGCCGGCCTTCGGGCGAGTGCGCAAGGCCCAGCGCCACGATCCGGTGCGCGGGCGTGCGGTGGATCGCCTTCCCGTCGAACTCCACGCTTCCGGCCGCCGCCCGCAGCAGTCCCGAAAGGGTGTGCAGCGTCGTCGTCTTGCCCGCGCCGTTCGCCCCGACCAGGCTGACGACCTCGCCCTCGTCGACGCGGAACGAGATGCCCTTGACGGCCTCGATGCGCCCGTACGCCACGCGCAGGCCCTCGACGTCGAGCAGGGTCCGCGACCGACCTCCCGCAGCCGCGGCCCCCGACTCCGCAGTCCCCGCTTCCGCGTGCTCAGCCGCCTGCGCCGCCTCAGCCGCCTCCGCCTCCGTCGCCGTCATGCCGGAACCTCCGAACTCTCCCGTGCCGCCGCGGACTCCTCGTACGGCTCACCCAGATACGCCGCGACGACCCGCTCGTCCGCCTGGACCGCAGTCGGCGGCCCCTCCACCAACTTGGCGCCCTGCACCAGCACCGCGACCCGGTCGCAGAGGTTGAAGATGAAGCGCATGTCGTGCTCGATCACCAGCACGGCCACCCCCCGGTCGCGGATCGCGAGGATCAACTCCTCGGTCTCCAAAGTCTCCTGGGGGTTCATCCCGGCGGTCGGTTCGTCGAGCAGCAGCAGTCCCGGGTCGCTCGCGAGCGCGCGGGCGATCTCCAGACGGCGCTGCCCGCCGTACGGCAGGTTGCGGGCCATCCGGTCGGCCTGATCGGCCAGACCGGTGAACTCCAGCAGCTCCAAAGCCTTTTCGCGCGCAGACTCCTCCGCACGCCGGAAGCCTCGGCTGCGCCAGATGGCCGAGAACAGCCCTTCGCGCGTCCGGCAGAACCGGCCCACAAGCACGTTCTCCAGCACCGTCATGCCGCCGAACAGCCGGATGTTCTGGAACGTGCGGGCGATGCCCGCCTCCGTCACCCGGTGCGGCTTGGGCGGCAGGATGGCACCGTCGTAACGGACTTCGCCCTCCGTCGGGGAGTACAGCCCGGTCAGGCAGTTGAAGAACGTGGTCTTCCCGGCCCCGTTCGGACCGATCAGTCCCACGACCTCGCCGGGAGCGACCGTCAGGTCCACGCCGTTCACCGCGGTCAGCCCGCCGAACCGCATCGTGACCCCGCGTACGTCCAACAGCGTCATGCGCTTCACACCCCCGCCTTCGCGTCGACGTTCGGCTCCGTGTGGAACTCCGCCTCGTGCCCGCGGTCCCGGACCAGGCCCTCGGGCCGGAAACGCATCAGCAGGATCAACGCCACGCCGAACGCCAGCAGTTGGCCTTCCTGGAGGAATTCCAGCTTCGCCGGGATCAGGTACAGCAGCGCCGCCCCCAGCAGCGGGCCGGTGATGCTGCCCATGCCGCCCAGCACCACCGCGGCCAGCAGGAACGCCGAGTTCGGCGGCACCGGGCCGGCGAACAGGTACTGCTCCGGAACCACGGTGTAGGTGATGTGCGCCTGCACGGTCCCGGCCAGTCCCGCCAGCGCGGCGCCCAGCGCGAACGCCATCAGCTTGAGCTTGAACGTGTTGATGCCCATCGCCCGCGCGGCGGTCTCGTCCTCCCGGATCGCCACCCAGCCGCGCCCGATCCGCGAGTCGCCGACCCGGCGGAAGACCAGCACCACGATCGCGGTCACCACGAGCAGCAGCAGGTAGTAGTTCGCGAAGCGGCCGAGCGTCACGCCGAACACCACGTGCTCGGCCCCGAAGTCGAAGCCCAGAATGTCGAGGTCCGGGATGTTCGGGATGCCGTTGGGGCCGCCGGTCACGTCCGGGCCGGACACCCCGTCCAGGTTGTTGACCGTGATGCGGAAGATCTCGCCGAACCCGAGCGTCACGATTGCCAGGTAGTCGCCGTGCAGACGCAACGTCGGCGCCCCGATGATCACGCCGAACAGCATCGCCGCCGCGGCACCGGCCAACGCAGCTGCCCAGAAGGGCAGTTGAAAGCCATGGATGGACGAGGCCGGGGACCCGGAGACCAGGGCCGCGGTGTACGCGCCGACGCCCAGGAACGCCACGTAGCCCAAGTCCAGCAGACCTGCCAGCCCGACGACCACGTTGAGGCCCAGCGCGACCGTCGCGAACACCAGGATGTTCGCGGCCACCGTGGCGTACCGGTCGTCCGACTGGGTGAACGGGAACGCCGCCGCCGCGAGGAACGCCGCGGCCGTGGTGACGCTGCGGTGCCGTGCGGTCAGGGCCGTCAGCCGTCGCGCGAGGCCCGCCCGCGCCAGCGCCGCGCAGCCGAATCCGACCGCGATCAGGAAGCCGCCGAAGAGCTGGCCGTACGACGTGCCGATGCCGTACGTGAACACCAGCAGCCCCAGCGCCAGCACCGCCGCGATGACCAGGATCTCCACGGCGTCCGGGAGTTCCCGGGCCGGACCGGGCTCCCGCGCGTCGTCGGGCAGCGCCCAGGCGCCCACGAGCGGCACCACCGCGGCGACCGCCGCGACCACGCCGCCCGGCTCCAGGTTGGCCAGGCCGTCCAGTTCCACCGCGATGGCCATCACGGTGAACCAGGTGACCGCGACCGCGCCGAGCGCGAGCCGTCGGAGCGCGGCCGTCGCACCCGCCGGAACCAGCCAGCCGAGACCGCGCACGCCGTACGACGCCAGCGCGAACACCGCCACGGCCGCACCGAGGATCAGCGTCAGCACCTGGAGCCCGCCCGGGTACCCGGTGACCGTCAGGTTGCCGGGGAACGCCGGCGTCCACGTCCAGGCGAGGAACGTCGAACCGGCAAGAGCCAGCCCACCCACCAGAGTTGCCGCCCGGGCCACCCGGGTCGGCAGCGGCACCCGGACGCGCCGCACCACGGCGGTACGCACAGCGGTCCGCACGTCGGAGAGTGACGAGGGGGTCAGAGTGTCGAGTCCCATGCTTCTCACGCCCGATCCGCGATACGCGCGCCGAGCAGGCCCTGCGGCCTGGCCAGCAGCACCACGATGAGCAGGACGAAGGCCCACACGTTGGCCCACGACCCGCCGCCGAACTGCCCCATCCCGGGCAGGTCCTGTACGTACGCCGAGGCCAGGGCCTCGGCCACGCCCAGGACGAGTCCGCCCAGCATCGCGCCGTAGATGTTGCCGATGCCGCCGAGTACCGCAGCCGTGAAGCCCTTGAGGCCGGTGACGAAGCCCATCTGGTAGTCGACTTGGCCGTACCGCAGCCCGTGCGCCACCGCGGCCACCGCCGCGAACGCCGCACCGACGGCGAATGCGACGCTGATGACCCGGTCGGTGTCGATGCCCATCAGCCGTGCGGTGCCCGGGTCCTGGGCCGTGGCCTGCATCGCACGCCCGGTACGCGAGCGGACGAACGCCCCCAGCGCGAGCGTGCACAGCGGCGCCGCGGCGAGCAGGAACAGGTCCGCCGACTGGAGCGTCACATCGCCCAAGTGGTAGGGCCCACCGCCGAGTTGCGGGAAGGACCGAGCGGCTTTGGCGTCCGGGTAGAACAGGAACACGAGCTGCTGGAGCACCAGCGACAGCCCGATGGCCGTGATGAGCGGGGCGAGCCGGGGCGCGGTGCGCAGCGGGCGGTACGCGAACCGCTCCGCCAGCACCGCGACCAGCACCGAGGCGACGGCACCGCCGATCAGCATCAGCGGCACGGCGAACCACAGCGAGACGCCGTCGGGCAGGGCGAGGAACACGGTCAGCGCGCCGAAGCCGCCGATCATGAAGATCTCGCCGTGGGCGAAGTTGATGAGCTGGACGATGCCGTAGACCATCGTGTAGCCGATGGCGATCAGGCCGTACATCGACCCGAGCATCAGGCCGTTGGCCAGCTGTTGCGGCAACTCGTTCACTGCGGGGTTCCGCCCTGCGCCGGTGCGCCCGCCGACGCGCCCGCGTTGCCGCCCGTCAGTTCTCCGCTCTTGACCGGCGCCCACTGGCCGCCCTTGACCTGGTACACCGTCAGCTGCTTGTTGGTGGTGTCGCCGAACTCGTCGAAGGACACGCGGCCGGTGACTCCGTCGAACGCCACCTTCTGGAGCGCCGCGAGCACCTTCGCGCGGGCGTCGCCCGGCAGCTTGCCGCCGTTGCCCTCGACCGTCGCCTTGACCGCCTGGATGAGCGCGGAGACGGCGTCGTAGGAGTAGCCGCCGTAGCCGCCGTACGGCTCCTTGAACCCGCCCTGGCCGTACGCCGCGACGAAGTCCTTCGCGGACGGCAGCGCCTCGACGGGCGCGCCCACCGAGGTCGCGTAGTCGCCCTCGCCGTTGCCGTTGGCCAGCTGGATGTACTTGGCGTCGTTCATGCCGTCGCCGCCCATGAGCGGGATCTGCGCGCCGGACTTCTTCAACTGGTCGGTGAACAGGCCGGAGTCGGCGTACTCCCCGCCGAAGTACACGGCCTCGGCACCGGAGGTCCGGATCTTCGTGACCACCGCGGAGAAGTCCTTCTCCCCGGAGTTGATGTGGTCCTCGCCGACGACCTGGCCGCCGATGCGGGTGAACTCGGCCTTGAAGGTGGAGGCCAGGCCGGCGCCGTACGCCTTCTTGTTGTCGACGACGAAGACCTTGCCCTTGGCCAGGTCGTTCTTCATGTACTGCGCGGCGAACGGGCCCTGCACGGCGTCCGTCGTGGCGGTCCGGAAATACGACGCGAACGGCCGCTTCTTGTCGCCGGACGCCCAGTTCTCGCCCTGGGTGAGCGCCGGGTTCGTGGTGGACGGCGACACCGCGGCCAGCTTGGCCTGGTCGAAGACCTTCTGCATCGACTGCGCGACCGAGGAGTTGAGCGGCCCGACGACCCCGAGGACGCGGTCGTCGGCGACGAACTTGGTGGCGTTCTGCTGGCCGTTGGACGGCTGGGCCAGGTCGTCGAGGGCTTCCAGCTTGAAGGTGACGCCGGGCACGAGGTTCTTCTCGTTGGCCTGGCGCACCGCGAGTTCGGCGGCGTTGCGGGCACCGAGGGCGAGGGCGGACAGGTCGCCGGTGAGCGGGCCGTCGAAGCCGATGACGACGGTGGACCCGCCCTGACCCGGTCCGGAGCCGTTCGCGCTGGAGCCGGCGTTGCCGGAGTCACGCGAACCGCACGCGGTCAGGGTCAGGGCGGCGGCGACGAGGGCCGCGGCCGTGGGCAGGGCGGAGCGGTGGCGCATGGGGACTTCCTCGGGGAACTGGACCGGAAAAGGGCAGGGCTAGGCGCCCTCGGGGCGGCGGGTGGACCGCCCCGAGGGAGCGAGGGGGAGCGAGGGGGAGTTCAGGGGTGACGGGGGCCGGTGGGCGGCCCGGCCGCGAGGCGGTGCGGCGGCCGGGCGCCCACGTCAGCGCGGGTGGATCAGAACTGGCTGTTGCGGAAGGGGTGGTCCGGGCGTCCCAGGTTCGGACGGCCGAGGGATTCGCGCGAAGACACCGCGTAGATGCCGTGGTTGGTCATCACCCACACGATGTTGCGGTCCCACTCGACGTACACGCCGTGCGTCTGGTTGCCCTTCGCCCAGTCCGGGAACTCGCCGTTCTCGGTGGGCCAGTCCTTCGTCTTGGTGCCGTACGCCTTGGGCACGAAGTACGCGTCGATCTCCGGGCGCGACGGGTTGTCGACGTCGAAGATCTGCGCGCCCGCGTTGTAGAACCCGTAGACGAGCGTGCCGTTGTCCTGCTTGCCGGGGTTGGTGTAGTAGCCGGTGCGCTTGGGCCCGAAGCTGCCGCGGCGCTGGCAGTAGTCGGTGATCCCGGAGGACTTCGGCGGAGTGGGCCGCGGGAGCTGCCCGACGACGCGCGGCTTGGCGGGGTCGCGGGCGTCGATCTGCCAGATCGGCTTGTACGGCTCGTAGCAGTCCTCGGTGAGCGGGTAGCCCGAGAGGTAGATCATGCCGGTCTTCTCGTACTGCGACACGTCGATGTTGTCGCCCTCGGTGCCGGCCACGGACGGCGGCAGGTCGAGGTGGCCGACCTGCTTCATATCGGCCGGGTTCGAGATGTCGAGCACGGTGAGGCCGTAGCCGCCCTGTACCGCGAAACCGTACTTGCCGCCCTTCTCGACGGGCTTGGGAATGAACAGCGGCATGCGCGCGCCCATCCACGAAGTCCGGTTGCCGCACCGCGGATTCTTCGCGTACGCGGCCTCCTCGCCCTTCACCTGGCCTTCCAGGTGCCAGGTGTCCAGCAGCCGGGGCTTGGTCGGATCCGACATGTCCCAGCTTTGGTAGCCCGCCGAGTGCAGGTTGGTCGGGTACTCGGTGTTGGCGTAGGTGTCGTTCGGTGCGACGGCGAGGAACAGGTACTTGCCGCCGTCCCACATCGGTACGTCGAGCGATCCCGAGCCCTGCTGCGGCTTGGACAGGTCGCTCTTGAACGGGTCGGCCTGCGTCGAGTCGGTGCTGACCGTCGCGAGCAGCTGCCAGTCTTTCTTGAGCGGCCCGTTGAGCTTGAAGACCTTGAAGCCCTTCAGGCCCTGCTTGGCGCGGACCGCGGCGACGCCGGCCGGGTTGTCGAACTTGTCCTTGCCCGGCTCGGGGTGCAGCTCGTCGATCTGGCGCTTGTCCTCGAAGGACATGACCATGACGTAGGAGTTGAGCCTGGCGTTCCACTGGATGGTCGTCGCCCCCCAGTAGTCGTAGGCGGCCCAGGAGCCGTTCGCCTTCGACTCGTCGCCGTCCACGTCGTTGCGGCTCATGCGCTCGACGACCTTGACGTTGCGCACGTCGGTGATGTCGTAGACGCGGCCCTCGGACCGGTCGTACTGGAACATGTACCGGCGGCCGTTGAAGTCGACGATGTTCTGCCACGTGTGGAAGAAGTCCGGCGTGAAGTCGGCTCCTTCGTAAGCGGCTTCCACCTTGACGTTCTTGCTGTACGACTTGGTGTCGTAGTCGTCCATGCGCCCCGGGAACGGATGCGGGTTCTCCTCGTCGACCGGGGTCGACGCCGGGTGCAGGAAGCTGCCGTCCAACTGCATGCCGTAGCTGCCCGGATCGGCGGGCTGCGGACGGCTGTTGTCGCAGACGAACGGGATGTTCGGGTCCGTGGCGGCACCCGTTCCAGGTGTCGCCGCGGCCGGGGCGGCGTCCGTGGCCGTACTGTTCGCGGAGCCGTTCGCGGGGGCGAGCAGTGCCGCGGTGGTGGCGGTGGCCACGGCCGCGGCCACGAACGCCCCGGATCTCCGGGTGAGCGGGAGACCGGTGATGGTGCGGGGGACGCGCATAGGGACGGTCCTTCCGTCGCGGGTGTCGGTTTTCGGGCAGGGTGAAACCGGGAGTTGGCGCGGAGCACATGCGCGGGGCGGGAACGGGCCCCGGCAAAGGGAGTGGGTGACGGGACTTCAGGTGCTCTGGTGCTCTGATCTCCGGTGCTCAGGTGACGGTGGAACGCGCCGCGAACCGGCCGTCGGCGTAATCGCGTTCCTCGGTGATGCGCAGCAGTTCGGCGGCCAGCCCGGCGACGTCGGCGTGTGTGACGTACAGGGCGTTGAAGCCGAACCGCAGAATGTCCGGAGCCCGCATGTCGCCGATGTAGCCCCGCGCGATCAGCGCCTGGACCATCGGGTACGCGTGCTCGTGGCGCAACGACACCTGGCTGCCGCGCCGTTCGGGGTCCCGCGGGGTCGCCACGGTGAAGCCCAGGCCGTCGAGCAGGGTGTCCGCGCAGTCGAGAAAGAACCCGGTCAGGGACGTCGACTTCGCGCGCAGAGCCTTCATGTCCACGCCGTCGAACGCGGTCAGCGCGGCTTCCAGGGCCAGCATCGACAGCAGCGGCGGCGTGCCGATCCGGGCCCGGGAGATGCCCGGGGCCGGGGTATAGGTGCCGTGCATCCCGAACGGCTCGGCGTGCCCGTGCCATCCGGTGATCGCGTGGTCGAACGCGTCCTGGTGGCGCGCCGCGACGTAGACGAACGCCGGCGCCCCCGGGCCGCCGGACAGGTACTTGTAACCGCAGCCCACGGCGAAGTCGGCGCCGATCGCGTCGAGTTCGACCGGTACGGCGCCCGCGGCGTGGCAGAGGTCCCACAGCACGACCGCGCCGGCCGCGTGCACGGCGTCGGTGAGTGCGGCCATGTCGTACAACTCGCCGGTGCGGTAGTCGACCGGGCCGTACGCCGCCACCGCGACGTCGGGCCCGTCGGCGGCCAGCACGCCGGGCAGTTCGCGCACCGGGACGCGGCGCACGGTCAACCCGAGCGTGCGGGCGACCGCGTCCGCGATGTACTGGTCGGTCGGGAAGTGGTCCGGGTCGGTCAGCAGCAGCTTGCGGCCGGGGCGCAGGCGGGCGGCGCCGGTGAGCGCGTTGTAGAGCTGCACGCTCGTCGAATCGCCGCACACCACCTGGCCCTTCGCGGCACCGACGAGGCGGCCGACGGCGTCGCCGATCCGCGTCGGGGCGTCCCACCAGTCGTTGTCGTTCCACGAGCGGATGAGGTCGGTGCCCCACTGGCGGCGCACCGCGTCCTCGACCGCGTCCGGAACGGCGGCCGGGAGCGCGCCGAGGGAGTTGCCGTCCAGATAGACGACGCCCTCGGGGAGCAGGAACCGGTCGCGGAGCGCGGCGAGTCCGTCGGCCGCGTCCAGTTCGGCCGCCCGGTCGTGGAGCCGCTTTGCCCGTATCGCGGCGGCGGCGTCGAAGCCGGTCATCGGGTCTCCCGGGTGATCGTGCCGTTCGTACGGTCGGAACCCGCCGCGCCGACGGGGACGTTCGTGCTGCGCTTCACGACGCCCGGACCGCCGCGGGCCCGGCCGGGGCCGACCAGGTCGTCGAGGCCGAACAGGCGTGCGGCGTTGCCGCCGAGCAGCGCGTTCTTCTGCGCCGAGGTCAGCTCGCTCGCCCGGATCAGCGCACCCGGCTCGGCCTCGCCCAGCGGGAACGGGTAGTCGGTGCCGAGCAGTACGCGGTCGCTGCCCATGACGTCGACCAGCAGGCGCAGCGACCGCGGGTCGAAGACCGCGGAGTCCACGTGGAAGCGGTCGAGGTAGCCGGACGGCGGCAGCGGGCTGTCCTTGCGGACGATGTCCCGCCGGTGCCAGGCGTTGTCGGCCCGCCCGAGCAGGTACGGGAACGAGCCGCCGCCGTGCGCGAACAGCAGGCGCAGGTCGGCCGGGATGCGCTCGAACGCCCCGGACAGCGCCAGCCGCAGGATCGACAGCTGCGTCTCGGCGGTCATGCCGACCAGCCACGCGAGCATGTAGTCGTCGGTGCGCGGGTTCTCCGGCATGTCCCACGGGTGCACGAGGACGGCGGCGCCCTCGTGCGCGCAGTGGGTGAGGAACTCGGTGACCGCGCCGTGGTCGAGGTCGTGCGGTCCGACGTGGTTGCCGAGGTGCACGCCGCGGTGGCCGGCGCGAACGGCCCGGGTCACCGACTCGCACGCCGCCTCGGTGTCCTGCATCGGAACCTGGCACAGCGGCACGAGGCGGTCGGGGGCCTGCGCGCAGAAGTCGAGCATCTGCGCGTTGACGCGGTCGCACCACTCGGCGGCGCGCGCCACGTCGGCGTCGTACCCGAACATCAGCGGCGTGCTGGACACCACCTGGATGTCGACGCCCGAGGCGTCCATCTCGGCGACGCGGACGGCCGGGTCCCACAGGGCCCGGGTGACGGGGCGGTACTCGGTGTCGCCGAGCATCATCATGCCGCTGCCGTCGCCGTGGTCGCGCAGCCACGGGCCGTCGTGGTCGCGCAGCACGCCCGCGTCGGCGCGCGAGATCCGGGGGAAGACGTGCGCGTGCACGTCGATGACGGTCATGGTGCCTGGGTTTCCTGACGGGTCTTGTCGGTGTGCGGGCGGAGGTCGTCGGGCCAGTCGCGGCCCGGGTGCAGCGCGCCGCACTGCGGGCAGGTCCGTGCGTCGTCGTCCGCGTAGAAGCCCGCGAAGACGGGCGGGAGGTCGTCGACGATCGACTGCAACTGCAGCTCACTGCGGTGCACGAGGTGGTGGCACGACATGCAGTACCACTCGAACGCGTCGCGCGCTCTGGCCGGACGGGCGAACTCGACGACGAGGCCGATGCTCCCCGGCTCGGGCCGCTGCGGCGAGTGCCGCAGGTGTGCGGGCGCGAGGAAGATGTCGCCCTCGCGGATCGGGATGTCGCGCGGCGGCTTCCCGTCCTCCTCCATGACGCGCAGGACCATGTCGCCGCGCAGCTGGTAGAAGAACTCCTCGATGGGGTCGTCGTGGAAGTCGGTGCGCCGGTTCGGGCCGCCGACCAGCGTCACCATCAGGTCGGCGTCCTGCCAGATCTGGACGTTGCCGACCGGCGGCTTAAGGAGGTGGTGGTTCGCCTCGATCCAGGCGTCGAGGTTGAACGCGTTGAGGTTGAACGCGTTGCGGCGGTACGGGGCGCGCGGCGTGCTGCCGGACATGGGCGCTCCTAGGTGGTCTGGTGGCGTTCCGTCAGGACGAGGGCGAACTGTTCGGATGGTCCCGAAGTTCGGGAACGTACGCCGTCGCGCTGATCTCGATCAAGAGGTGGGGGTGCGGCAGCTGGTGCACCGCGACCGTGGTGCGCGCGGGCCCGGACTCGTCGAAGAACTCCGCGTACACCTCGTTGTAGCCGCCGAAGTCGTTCATGTTGACCAGGTACGTCGTCATCGACACCACGTCGGCGAGCGAACCGCCCGCGGCCCGGACGATGTCGCCGATGTTCCCGATCACCGCGCGCGTCTGCTCGCGGATGTCCAGGTCGGTGACGCCCATCGGGTCGGCGGATGCCCCGGCGAAGGTGCCGTCGGGGCGCCGCGAGCTGGTGCCGGACACGAAGACGAGGTCGCCGGCGCGCCGGAAGTGCGGGAACCGGCCGCGCGGTCGGGCCTTCCCGGGCACGATCCCCGGAGTGCCGCTCACCGCGCGTCCCCCGCTGTGGACGCGGTCACCTCGACCGAGCCGAGCCTGTCGACCGTCGCCCGCACGTGCGCGCCCGGTTCCAGCGGTACGGCGGCCGTCGCGGCACCCGCGAGCACCACCCATCCCGGCTGGAGCGTCGTGCCGTACGCGGCCGCCAAGCGCGCCGCGGCGGCGAGCGAGCGCACCGGATGGCCCAGGATCGCCGCCGTGCTGCCGGCCTGCGCCAGGCGGCCGTCCACTTCGAGCAGCACCCCGAGGTTGCCGAGATCGACGCCGTCGGCCGGGTGCCAGGGGCCGGTGGAGAAGCCCGCGGACGACGCGTTGTCGGCGACGACCTCGGGGAGGGTGAAGGAGAACCCGGCGTAGCGCGAGTCGATGACCTCGACGGCGGCGGCCACCGCCGCCACGGCCGCGAGCGGGGCGCTGTTGTCGGCCCCCGCCCCCAGCGGGGCGTCGAGCAGGAACGCGACCTCGGGCTCGATGCGCGGGTGCAGCAGGACCCCGACGTCGACCGTGCCGCCGTCGGGGACGTACATGCCGTCCGTCAGGCTGCCGTGGATCAGGTCGTGCACGCCCATCTGACGCATCTTGGCGACCGAGGTGAAGCCCATCTTGAAGCCGGTCATGCGGTCGCCACGGGCGAGGCGGCGGCCCACGACCGCGCGCTGCACCGCGTACGCGTCCGCAAGCGGCACACCGGCCAGTTCGGTCGGCCCCGCCACGGGCTTGCGGGACACCGCCGCGTCGTCCAGGGTGTCGGCCCAGCGCTCGACCATGCCGGTCATGCGGAGTCTCCGTTCACGAGGGGGGCGGCGCGGCGTGCTGCCGCCGCGCACGGGGTGACGCGAGGGAGGGTCACGGCGCACCGTCCTCGGCTCTGCGGCCGAATGCGGCCCGGACAGTGCCCAACCCCTGGATGCGTGCCTCCATCACGTCCCCCGGCGCGGCGGCGACCATGGGGCCCAGCGCGCCGGTGAGCACGGTGTCGCCCGCGCGCAGGTGGTCGCCCTGGGCAGCCAGGGCGTCGGCGAGCCAGAGCGCGGCGTTGAGCGGGTGCCCGAGGCAGGCCGCGCCCGCGCCGACGGAGACCTGCTCGCCGCGGCGCTCCATCACCATGCCGACGGTCCGCAGGTCGATGTCGCGCAGCCGGGTGGGGCGTCCGCCCAGCACGTACAGGCCGGACGACGCGTTGTCGGCGACCGTGTCGGTGATGGTGATGTCCCAGTCGCGGATGCGGCTGCCGACCACCTCGATCGCCGGGAGGGCGAAGGCCGTCGCGCGGATGAGGTCGGCCACGGTGGTGCGCTCGTGTGGCAGGTCGTGTTCGAGGACGAGCGCCACCTCGGCCTCGGCCCGCGGCTGGAGCACCGCCCCGAAGGGGATCTCGGCACCGTCGGGGACCGCCATGTCGTCGAAGAGCACACCGAAGTCAGGTGTTTCGACGCCGAGTTGCTTCTGCACGGCGGCGGAGGTCAGGCCGATCTTGCGGCCCACCACCCGGCGCCCGGCGGCCACCCGGCGTTCCGTCTGGATGCGTTGCACCGCGTACGCGGCGGCGACGTTGCCCGTGGGCAGCAGGTCGCGCACCGGATCGCACGGCGCGCCGGTCTCCCGCGCCCGGTCCAGCCGGTCGGCCGCCTCGACGAGAATCTGTCGGTCCGTCACCACTTCACACACACATTCGTCGGCTCGGAGAAGAAGTCGAGGGAGTGCACGCCGCCTTCGCGGCCGATGCCGGAGGACTTGACGCCGCCGAAGGGCGTGCGGAGGTCGCGCAGGTTCCAGCAGTTGACCCAGGCGATGCCGACGTCGAGGCGCGGTGCGACGCGGTGCGCGCGCGACAGGTCGGTGGTCCAGACGGAGGCCGCGAGGCCGTACGGGCTGTCGTTGGCCAGCCGTACCGCTTCGTCCTCGCTGTCGAACGGCGCCAGGTGGCACACCGGTCCGAAGATTTCCTCGCGGACGACCGGATGCGACTCCGGCAGCCCGGCGAGCACGGTCGGTTCGACGTAGAAGCCGCCGTCGCGGTCGTCGCCGAACGACGGTACGCCGCCGCCCGCGAGCACCGCCCCGTCGCGCGCCGCCTGGGCGTAGTAGCCGAGCACCTTGGTCCGGTGCTCGGCGGAGACCAGCGGTCCCAGGCGCGTGCCGTCCTCGTACGGGCGGCCGAGCACCAGGTCCTTGGCGCGCGCCGCGAGGGCGGCGGCGAACTCGTCGAAGGCTTCCCGCTGCACGTACACGCGCTCCGTGCACAGGCACACCTGGCCGCTGTTGGTGAACGCGGAGGCCACGGTGCCGTCGACCGCCCGTTCGAAGTCGGCGTCGGCGAAGACCAATGCCGCGTTCTTGCCGCCCAGTTCGAAGGAGACCGGGGTCAGGTTGCGGGCGGCGGCACCCATGATGGCGGTGCCGGTGCGGGTCTCGCCGGTGAAGGCGATCGCGTCGACGTCCGGGTGCGAGGTCAGGAACTCGCCCGCGCTGTCCGTCCCGAGCCCGTGGACCAGGTTGAACACGCCCTCGGGAACTCCGGCTTCGTCCATGACCTCGGCGAGCAGCGTGGCCGTGGAGGGGGTCAGCTCGGACGGCTTGGCGACGACCGTGTTGCCGGCCGCGAGCGCCGGAGCGACCTTCCAGGTCAGCAGGAGCAGCGGCAGGTTCCACGGCGAGACGATCGCGACCACGCCGAGCGGGCGGCGCACGGTGTAGTTGAGCGCGCCCAGGCCGTCGGGGGTGGTGGTGCGGTACGCCTCCTCGGCCCGGCCGAGCGCGAGGTCGGCGTAGCTGCGGAAGTTGGCGATGCCGCGCGGGATGTCGATCGAGGAGGCCAGCGCGTACGGCTTGCCGGTGTCCGCGATCTCCGCGGCGACGAACTCCGCGAAGCGGGCCTCGATGCCGTCCGCGATGCGGCGCAGCACCCGGCAGCGGCCGGCGGTGTCCAGGTCGCCCCAGGGGCCGGTGAGTGCGGTGCGGGCGGCCGCCACCGCGCGGTCGACGGTGGTGCGGCCCGCGTGCGGGACGCTGCCGAACACCTGCCCGGTGACCGGGTCCACGAGGTCGAAGGGGTCGCCTTCGCTCGCGGTCTCGAAACGACCGGCGATGTAGTGCGCCCAGCGGGTGGGCCGGGGTGCCGGAGCGGGGGGCTGCGGGGCCACCTGAGGGGCCTCCTCGGTGAGAGACGGGACGTTGGGGCGGCGCTTGGCCGCGATGCCGCGCGGCGGCTGTGCCGTGTTGAGCTGTGGCGCTGTGCCTTTGGCGCTGTCCGGTTGCGTTGCGGCGTGGCGCTGTGCGGTCGCGTGGCGCTGTGCGGTGCCGCGTCGGCGTATGCCTTGTGCACGCATCATCCCGAGAAGGAGGCATGCCGAACCAATGCCGGTTCGGGGCAGAGATATATCGTGATAGATATAGCGGCATCGCGGCTGGTCAGCCGGTCTGCCGTTCGGCAGGCCAGCGGGTCGGCAGGCCGGCGGGGCGGCAGGCCGGCGGGGCGGCGGGTCGGCAGGTCGGGTGCTCGGCCGGTGAACGGGCCGCGGGGCGGCGAAAGGCAGGGGACGGCAGGTGATCGACCTTCTCGACGGACGGCTCAAGTTCCGTCATCTCGGGCTCGTGGTCGCGGTGGCCGAGCACGGCAGCGTCGTGCGGGCCGCCGAGGCGCTGCACCTCACGCAGCCGGCGGCGACGCGGACCCTGCGCGAGCTGGAGGACCTGGTCGGCGCGCGCCTCTTCGACCGGGGGCCGCGCGGCATGACCGCGACGGTCTACGGGACGGCGATGGTCGAGCACGCCCGGCTCGTGCTGGCGGAGGTGCGGCGTGCGGGGGAGCACCTGGCCGGGCTCCGCGAGGGCCAGACGGGCACGGTCACGGTCGGGACCCTTCTGGCGGGCACGAGCGTGCTGCTGCCGCGCGCTGTGGCGGCGCTGAAGCGGGAGCGTCCGAGGGTCACGGTCGTGGTGCGCGAGGCGACGTACGACGTGCTGTACCAGCAGTTGCTGGCCGGAGAGGTGGACGTGGTCGTCGGGCGGCTGAGTCCGCCGCCGGAGCCGGGGCGCGTACGCCAGCACGCCCTTTACCACGAACCCATCCGGCTCATGGCGCGCCGGTCGCACCCCCTGCACCTGGCGGGCCGTGAGGTGGAGCTCGCCGAGACGCTCGCCCACCCCTGGATCCTGCCGCTCGAACAGACCACACTGCGCGGCGAGTTGGAGGCGTTGTTCGACCGCAGCGGGCTCCCGTTGCCGGCCGACCGCGTCGAATGCACGTCCATCCTGACGGTCCGCGCCCTGCTGCTGGCGACCGACATGATCGCGGCGCTGCCCGAGCTGGTGGTCACCGGCGACGATCAACTGGCGCCGCTGTCGGTGCCCTTGGAGTCGGTCCGTCGCACGGTCGGGACGACTCTGGTAGCGGGGCGCACGATGACCCCCGCGGTCCGCGAGTTCGTGCGGCACCTGGAGGTCGAGGGCGAGGAGTTGGGCGCGGCCTTGGCCGGTGTGTGACGGGAGTGTGACCGGCGCCCGACCGACGATTGACCGGCGCCCGACCGGCGCCCGACCGGCGCCTGATCGGCGTCTGATCGGCGTCTGACCGGTCTGTACGCAAGGTGCGCCAGGCGGCACGGCGGGCCGGAGCGGATGGACCGGTCCGCCGTGCCTGTCCCGGAGGCAGCGCCGGTCTATCCGGCGCGACCCAGCAGTTCGCGCACCCGGGCGGCCGACGTCCCCAATCCCGAGATGCCGGGGACCGTGAACGGCATGGACGGTACGGACGCCGTCGCGGGTACGGAGGCTACGGACGGCACGCCCGGCTTCGCCGGCGAGCGCATGGGCGCGGGCGCGAAGTTGCGTTGCAGCGTGGCCTCGTCGTACCGCTTGACGCCCTGGTGCCAGTGCAAGATGCCGGCGAGCCAGTTGCGCAGGTCGTCGACGTACGCCTCCACGCCCGCACGCGCCGCCGGACTGAGGTCGAAGTCCGCGTACAAAACGGGGAGTTCGTGCGATACGACGTGCTGGAACTGGCTCAGCCGCTGGTTCATCAGGTCGGTGACGATCCCGATCGCCGTGTCGTGGTCGCAGCCGAAGAACGTCTCGACGACGAGCAGCGCGTTGTGCACCTCGCCCTCGAACTCGATCTCCTTCTGGTAGGAGAAGAGGTCGTTGAGCAGCGTCGCGTAGTCGACCGCCGAGTTCTCCAGGGAGCGCACCGGGCCACTGCGGAAGACCTCGTCGGGGACGTCCGCGCCGTGCTTGAGGCGGCACAGGCTCATGGTGAGGTCGGACCCGAAGGTCGCGCGGCGCATCTCGATGTAGTCGATCGGATCCGGTACGCGGTGGTGCGAGAGGTTGGCGACCTCCCAGACGAAGCCGTCGAGCATCTTGCGGACGGAGTCGTGGTAGTCCTGCCGCACGCGTCGCGGCATGGCGGGGGCGGTCCGCATCCACAGGTCGGCGGCGCCGCGCTCCATGACCGTCGCGGGCGCGGGCGGCTCTCCCAGGTCCACGGGCATCTGCGCCATGAGCCGGTCGGCGCGCAGCTTCGCGCCCGCGACATCGCCGGTCCGGCCGTACAGCGCGGGGAAGTAGTCGTCGACGTACGTCCCCCAGGTCAGCCACTTCGCCGACAGATCCAGTTCCTCCCGCGTCGCGTCCGGGTCGAGCCCGGCCGAGCACAGGGCGAAGTCGAAGCCCTCCAGCATCTCTTCGGTCCACATGTCCGAGCCGGGATCGCCCGGCTGCGGTTCGAGCATGCCCATCTCGCGGGCCCACGCCACCGATGCCCGCAGCGCGGCCTGGTGGTGCGGACTGACCCGCACCGAGAACGGCAGCGCAAACTGCGGCAACGGCGAGGGACCGACCGGGTGTTGGTGGTGCATGCGGCGTTTCACCCGGTTGAGCGTCGCGACGATGTTGGCGGCCGACATGCCCAGTCCCGACGGCGCGAACGGGAACGGGAGGCCGCCGCCGCTCAGATCGACGCCTTTGTTCATGTAGCGCGACGAACGCATGTGCCATTCGTGGCCGCCGGACTGCCAGTCCTGGAGCCCCTTGACGTACGCGAGGACGTCCGCGCAGCCCCGCGGGTCGGTGCCGTACTCGGCGAACAGCGGTCCCAGCTCCGTGAAGACGGTGTCCTCGAACTGCTGGAGCCTTGAGGTCAGCAGCTCGTTGACGGCGTCCGCGGCCTCTTGCGTGCCGCAGCCGAAGAAGGTCTCCAGGACGAGCACGCCGTTGCTCAGCTCGCCCTCGTCAAGCGTCTCCCGCTCGTACGAGAACAGGTCGTTGCGCAGGTGCACGCCGTCCGCGAACGTCTCGCGCAGCACGCGCAACGGACGCGACTCGGCGATCGCCGGCGGCACTTCCGCCCCGGCCGCGAACTCGACGAGGTTCGCCGACCACGGCGCGCCGCCGACCTTGCGGCGCATCTCGATGTACTCCACCGGATTGGGGATCCGGTGCGCGTTCATGTTCGACAATTCCCACAGGGATTCGTTGAGCAGGTTCGCCGTGTGCTCGGCGAATCGCGCCCGCCAGTCCTCCGACATCGAGGGGACGGTACGCGCCCACAGGTCCGCGAGTCCCGCCTCGACGGGATTCGTCGGCTCCGGGAACCCGCTTGCCAGGTCCACCGGCATGAACAGCGGAAGCCGGTCCAGATAGGCCTTTCCACCGTCCCGGTCCTGCGACCGCTTGTACACCTCCAGGAAATGGTCGTCGAAGAAGAAGACCCACGTGTACCAGTCCGTGACCAGCGACAACTTCGTCTCGTCGCAATCAGGATGGGTGTACGAGCACAGCAGCGCGTAGTCGTGGGCGTCCAGATCCCCGGTGGTCCAGATACCCGACCCCTCCAGCATCCCCATTTCGCGGGCCCAATCGCGGGTATGCGTCCGCGCCGACTCGAGATGCGGATTGAGCCGCGCCGGATACGGCATGTAGAACGCCGGCAGTTCGAAAGGCTGCGTCACGAGACCCCCTTGGCCATTCCCCGATTTCCGCCACCCGGACGACTGGGCATTACCCCGACCGGTTGGCGGCTATCCGGGGGACGGAACAGTCATACAAAATGCCCGGCCGCGCGCTTTTCCGGCGCCTGCCCACAAAGACGCCACCTACTCTGGAAGTCCGTCGAACAGGAGTGCCGATGACCGAGCAGCGCGACACCGACGACCAGGGGTATGCCGTCCCGGTCCCCGACCGGGTGCGCCGGGTGGTGTCCCTAGTGCCGTCGCTCACCGAGGCCGTCGCGGCCACCGCGCCCGGGCTTCTGGTGGGCGCGACCGACTGGTGCAGCCACCCCGCGGATCTGGACGTGGTGCGCGTACGCGGCACGAAGAACCCGGACCTCGACGCCGTCGCCGACCTCGCCCCCGACCTGGTGATCGTCAACGAGGAGGAGAACCGCGTCCCCGACCTGGACGCATTGCGCGACAGGGGGTTGGCCGTCTGGGTCACCCAAGTCCGCACTCTCGACGAGGCGTTCACCTCGCTGCGCCGCCTGCTGTGCGGCGCCTGCCGACTGGACGAGCCGGAGTGGCTGGGACGGGCCGAGGCGGCGTGGGCACGGATCGACCGTGCCGCCCGGCCGCCCCGGACCGCGGTGGTGCCGATCTGGCGCCGGCCGTGGATGGTCGTCGGGCGCGACACGTTCGCCGGGGACCTGCTACGCCGGTTGGGTATCGCCAACCTCTACGCCGGCGACGCGGAGCGCTACCCGTGCGTCGGCCTGGACGACCTGGTCGCCGCCGCGCCGGACCTCGTGGTTCTGCCCGACGAGCCGTACCGCTTCACGGCCGACGACGGACCCGAGTGCTTCCCCGGGACCCGGACCGTCCTGCTGAGCGGCCGTCACCTCACGTGGTACGGCCCGTCCCTGACCGAGGCCGCCGACGAACTCGCCCGCGCACTGCGCTGATTCCGGGCACCCGTCAGGCGTCGCGGCGCAGCAGGGCGGTGGCGCCCAGCGCCAGACAGCCGGCCGCCCACAGCGCGAGAACTCCCAGCCCCGCCCAGGGACCGATCGGCGCCGACGCCATGTCGACCGTCGTCTGGACCGCCATGCCCGCCGAAGCGGGGCCGATCTCGTTGAGCCGTTCCATCCACTTGTCGTCCGAGACCAGCGACGCGAGGACGGGGAAGACGTACAGCAGGCCCAGGACCGCGGTGAGCGAACCCGCGGTGTCGCGCAGCAGCCACGTGATCCCCGCACTCAGCAGGGCGATCAGTACGAGGTAGAGCACGGTGCCGAACGCCGCGCGAGCGGTGGGCCCGTCGGCGAGCGACAGCGGCTCGTAGCCGTGCGCCCGGGTGAAGCCGCCGCCGATCAGCAGGTACCGTCCGACGGCGACCGAGGCGAGGACCGCCGCGGTACCCGCCGCCGCGGCCACCGCCGCCAAGACCGCGGCCTTGGCGCCGAGGACGCGGAGCCGGACCGGCATCGCGGTGAGTGTCGTGCGGATCATGCCGGTGGCGTACTCGCCGGAGACCGCGAGGACCGCCAGCACCGCGACGGCCGTCTGGCCGACCCAGGTGCCGGTCAGGCTGAGCTTGACGACGTCCTCGCCGCACGATGCGTCGGTGCGGCACTGGTCGGTGTCCACCGCGCCCGTCGTCAGCGCCCCCACGGCCGTGGTGAGCACGACGATTGCCGCGATGAGCCACCAAGTGCTGGGCAGGGTACGCAGTTTCGTCCACTCGGCGTGCAAGTCCCGGACCAGGGACCGGACCAGGGATCCGGAGAGGACCGCAGCCTTCCCCGGATCCCGGTGGTCGGCGGCGACCGCCGGGGCCTTGCCCGCTTCGGTGCGCGGGGTCGCGCCGATCCCGATGTTCATGCCGCGCGCCGGCGGATCCGCCACGCGGCCAGCGCCAGCGCGGCGAGCGTGTACAGCAACAGCACGCCGAAACCGGCCCAGGGAGCCTGCGGGTAGCAGCCGTCCTCCGGTATGCACGCGCTGTCGACCTGGCCGAAGTCGTCGGTGGTCCGCTGCACCGCGAACCCGGCCACCGGTGTCGCCTGCATGATGAACCGGGCCGCGTCCAACGGCAGTCCGGACAGCAGGATCTGCGGCAGCACCAGCAGCACGATGATGACGCTCACCGCCGCGGCGGTGTTGCGCAGCAGCGCGCCGAGCGCCATGGCGAACACCGCTACCAGGGCGAGCACTCCGGCGGTGCCGACCACCGCGGCGAACACCCGTCCGTCGCCCAGCGACGGTTCCGGGAACTGCGGCGGCCGGAGGCCCGACGAGCGCAGCAGCGGCTGGCCGATCAGGAACGAGGCGACCGACGCCACCAGTCCGACCGCGAACGCCGCCGTGCCCAACACGAGCGCCTTCGCGGCAAGTACCCGTCCACGCCGCGGGCTTGCCGTGAACGTCGTCAGGATCATGCCCTTGCGGTACTCCGCGGTGATGAACAGCACGCCCAGCGCCGCGAGCGGGATCAGGCCGATCATCGCGCCCTCCAGCGAGCGCTGCGCGAGATCGGTCTCGGACTCCATCGGCGCGATGTCGCCGGAGGCGGTGAGGGTGTGCACGCCGCCGGACTCGGACGCCGTGTTGTTCCCGGGGCCGTCGGGACCGGGTCCCTCTCCCGCGGGCCCGTCCGGCCGGTCCGGCGCGCCCGGGACACGGGGCCCGCGCGGGGGTGCGCCGACGTCGACACCGCGGACCGGACCTTCGGTCCTGCCGTCGACGGAGAACCCGTCGAAGGTGCCGGTCGCCGAGGAGGGGCCGCCCTCGACCGAGGTCGAGCCGAACTGCCGCTCGACGGCGAACAGCCCCGGGGACGTGACGAACAGCCCCACCTCGGCGCTCGCCGGCAGTCCCTCGAGCGTGGCCGATCCGACCTTGTCCCAGACCACGCCGTCGGCCGACTCGTAGCCGGTCACGACGTTCCCGGCGCGGGTGAGCCGCAACCACCGGGGCGACGACGGCGGCGCGGAGCTGCCCGCCCGGTCGACCGTGAAGTCGGTCTGGAACCGCACCCCGTGCGACTGGGTGAGCATCATCGCCGCGTACGTCGAACCGGGCGTCGTGGACGCCTTCACGATGACGCCGGCCTTGGCCCACGGCGCCGGCTTGCCGCCCCCGAGGGTCATGCTCCTGTCGTCCTCCTCGGCGGTGTCCCGGGTCAGGCCGGTGACCCGTGCGGTCACCGTCCCGTCGCCGGCGAGGGGTTGCCCGACGAACTGGAACGCGTCGACGACCCGGGTGCCGTCCGGTCCGCGCGGCGGTGCTCCGCCGCCGCCCCCGCTCACCGAATCGCCGCCCGCGGAGAGCGTGGAGACCAGGATCGTCACCGCGACGGCGCTCAGCATCACGATCGTCCAGCGGCGTACCGTGCGCAGCTTCGTCCATTCCGCGTGCAGCAGACGGACGAAGCCGTCGCCGCCCCGGGCGAGGGCGGACCGGTAGGCGGCCGGCTTGGGGGGAGTCTGCGTCGTCATCGCCCCTCCCCGGTGTCCGCGCCGCTCGCGCCGTTCATCCGCGCGTCGCCGTCGCCACTCGAGGCAGCCCGGAACTCGGCCGAGTCACGCGTCAGTTCCATGTACGCCTCCTCCAACGAGGCCCGGTGTGCCGCCACTTCCGAGAACGGCACGCCGTGCTCGCCCAGCAGCGCCACGATGCGCTCGGCGGGGAGCCCCGTGATCGTCAGGGTGTCCCGTCCCGTCGCCGCGACGGTGCCTCCCGCATCCGTCAGCACGCCCATCGCCTGGGTGCGCGCGCCGGTGCGCAGCGCCACCCGGTCGCCGGACGCCGCGGCCAGGAGTTCGGCCACACTCGTGTCGGCGATCAGCCGTCCGCGCCCGACCACCACCAAGTGGTCGGCGCTGTCCTCCAACTCGCTCATCAGGTGGCTGGAGATGAGCACCGTGCGGCCCTCCGCGGCGAGCGACCTCAGGAAGCCCCGGATCCAGCGGATGCCCTCCGGGTCGAGGCCGTTGACCGGCTCGTCGAGCAGCAGCACCGGCGGATCGCCGAGCAGCGCCGCCGCGATGCCGAGGCGCTGCCGCATGCCCAGCGAGTAGCCGCCGGCCCGGCGCCGCGCGGCCGAGGCGAGGCCCACCTGCTCCAGCAGGTCGTCGACGCGGCGCGTCGGGACGCCGTGCGAGTGCGCCAGCCACAGCAGGTGGTCCCGGCCGCGGCGGCTCGGGTGCACCGCGGCGGCGTCCAGCAGCGCGCCGACCTCGTACAGAGGTGTGCGGATCGCGCGGTAGGGGAGGCCGCCGATCAGCGCCTGTCCCCCGTCGGGCGCGTCCAGGCCCAGAATCATCCGCATGGTCGTGGACTTGCCGGCCCCGTTGGGACCGACGAATCCGGTGACCTGGCCCGGGCGCGCCGTGAACGACAGGCCGTCGACGGCGACGGCCGGACCGAACCGCTTGCGCAGGTCCGAGACTTCGATGGTTGCGTCCATGCCGAGGAGATTAGGGAGCGGGCGCCACCCGGGTCGTCACGCACGGGAGCCGTCTTGGGCGGCCCCGGCGCGGGGGACCGGGGGAGGCCCGCGTCCCCCGTGCGGGGGATGCCGGGAAGGCTGCCCCGGGGGACGCCGGGCGGCCGACGGGGCGGTGACAATGGCGTACGCGGATCTCCGGCGAGGCGGCCCGCGCCCGGCCGGACCGGGGGAAGAAGGGGACGTACACACCGATGTCGGTCATGGGCAGGATCGCGGCCTCACCGCACGCACCGCTGGTCGCGGGCGTGCTGCTCGGGGTGCTCGCCTTCCTGGAGACCGTCCTGCGCCTGCCGGGGCCGGACGCGGGCTTCGGCGAGCAGGAGCACCCGCTCGTTCTCCTGCTCGCCCTGATCACGACGATGCCCCTCGTCCTGATGCCGACGCATGCGGTGTCGGCCGCGGTGCTCGTGACGACCGCCAACTTCGTGGCCATGACCCCCTTCCACCTCCTCACCGTCGCGGGGACGGCGGCCCAGCTCACCGTCGTGCACCAGCTCGGGCGGCAGAACAAGCGCGTGCTCGCCGCCCTGCCGGTCCCGCTGTTCCTGGGCTACGCGATCGCCGCCGCGCCCGACCTCGGCCTGGGGGAGCGGACCCTCACGCTGACGCTCGCCTCGCTGACCGCGGCGGCGGCCGGGGCCGGGATCGCCCGGCGGGCCCGCAACGAGGCCCGCGTGTACAGCGCGGCCGCCCAGGCGGTGGCCGACAGCCTGCTCGAACACGCGGCCCGCGGCGAGCGGGCCCGGATCGCCCGCGAACTGCACGACGTGGTCGCGCACCACATCTCGATGATCTCCGTGCAGGCCGAGAACGCCCGGCTGACGACGACGGGCCTGCCGCCCGACGGGGCCAGGCGCTTCCTCGCGATCGGCGACACCGCACGGGCGGCACTCACCGAGATGCGCCGGCTGCTCGGCGTGCTGCGCGAGGACGCGGGGGAGAGCCCGGGGCGGAAGCCGCAGCCCGCGCTCCAGCAGCTCATCGAGTTGGTCGACGACGCCCGGGACACCTCGGGCGGGGCGACCCGGCTGATCGTGCACGGGCGCGTCGTGCCGCTGGACCCGGGGATCGAGCTGACCGCGTACCGCATCGTGCAGGAGGCCCTGACCAACGCCCGCCGCCACGCTCCCGGCGCGGCGGTCGACGTCGAACTGCGCTACACACAGACCGGGATCAGGCTGCGGATCAGGGACAACGGGCCCGGACCGCGCGACAGAGGAGGCAAGGTGCCGGGGGCGCTTGCGGGGCACGGGCTGGTCGGGATGCGGGAGCGGGCGACGATGGTCGGCGGCGAGCTGAACGCGGGGGCGGCACCGGGCGGCGGTTTCGTCGTCGAGGCCCGCCTGCCCGCGCCGGGGGCGCAGGGGGAGGGGACGTGACCGGCACGGCACCGATCAGGATCGTCGTGGTCGACGACCACGAGGTGGTACGCGCGGGCTTCGCGGGCCTGCTGGCCACGCAGCCGGACTTCGCGGTGGTCGGCACCGCGGCCGACGGCGGCGAGGCGGTGCGCGTGTGCGCCGAGGCCCACCCCGACGTGGTGCTGATGGACGTACGGATGCCGGGCATGGACGGCATCGAGGCGACCGAGCGCATCGTCGCGCACGACGCCGGCGCCGACCCCCGCGGCGAGGCGGTACGCGGCACCGCGGCGGTACCTGACGCCGGGCGTCCGGACGACGCCGTGGGGGCGGTCGGTGCCCGGGCCGGCGCACCGCGCATCCTCATCCTGACCACGTTCGACCTCGACGAACACGTCTACGACGCGCTCGCCGCCGGCGCGAGCGGCTTCCTGCTCAAGGACGTCACCGCCGAGCGCCTCTTCGACGCCGTCCGCGTCGTGGCCTCCGGCGAGGCCCTTCTCGCCCCGACGGTGACCCGGCGGCTGATCGCCGAATTCGCGCGCATGCGCCCGAAGCCGCCGACCCCGGCGGCCGAGGACACGCGCCTCGGAGCCCTGACGCCGCGCGAGACCGAGGTGCTGCGGCTCCTCGCCGCGGGCCTGTCCAACCCCGAGATCGCCGGACACCTCCTGGTCAGCGAGGAGACGGTCAAGACGCATGTCAGCCGGGTCCTGGCCAAGCTGGGGCTGCGCGACCGCACCCAGGCGGTCGTCGCCGCGTACGAGTCCGGCCTCGTCGTCCCCGGCGGCCCCGCGTCCGGGTGACCGCCGGGACGGCCGTGGTCACCGCTACCGCCACGATCGCCGGGACCGTCAGGGCGGCCGAGATCGCCGGGGGCACCAAGATCGCCGAATCGGCCCGGAACGCACCGATTTGCAGGCCCCCGTCGAGGCGGCCTGCCGTTGCAACGCCTGTGCCGGGGACCTAGCCTGCGCTGACGGGGTGTCAGAACGGGTGGTGGTCGGGGCCACGGCGTCGACCGAGGGAAGGCGTGTGCCATGGCCAAGGTCGCGGTTGTCGGCGTGGGGATGATCGGCTCGGGGGTCGCGGGTGCACTCGTCGACGGGGGCTTCGACGTCGCCGTGTACGACGTGGACCCGGCGGCGGTCGAGGCGTTCCGGGACCGCGCCGCGGGGGCAGCGACCCCGGCCGAGGCCGCCGCGGACGCGGACGCGCTGGTGGTCGCGGTCTTCGACGACGCCCAGGCGCGAGCGGTACTGACCGGCCCGGACGGCGCCTTCGGCGCGCTGCCCGCGGGGGCGGTCGTGCTGGTGCTGAGCACCATTGCCATGGCCACCTTGGAGGACCTGGCGAAGGCCGGGGCGGAGTCCGGCGTACACGTAGTGGACTGCGGGGTTACCGGTGGTCCCGCCGCCGCCGCGAAGGGGCGGCTGGTGTCGATGGTCGGCGGCGGCGACGAGGCCGTCGCCCGGGTCCGGCCGGTCGTCGAGGCGTTCAGCTCCAAGGTCGTGCACATGGGCGGCCCCGGCACCGGCATGCGGGCGAAGTTGATCCGCAATCACATGCAGTACACCGTCTGGGCGGCCGCCGACGAGGCGCGGCGGATGGCGGAGGCGTCCGGGATCGAGGTGGACAAGCTGCGCGAGGTCGTGGTGGCGGGCGACGAACTGACCGGAGGGCCCACGGCGTTGATGGGCCCGCGGGCCGCCCCCGAGATGATGCGCAGTGCGGCGGCGATGGCCCACAAGGACCTGCGTGCCGCGATGGCGCTGGCCGACGAGGTCGGCGCGGAGGTGCCTGTCGCGCGTCTCGTCGAACCTGGCTACCACCGGGTGTTCGGTCTCGAGGAGTACGACGTCGAGCAGGCCGCCGCGGAGCCCGCCCCGGCGGAGGAGGACGCCCGGGCCCGGGGCCTGCGCATGATGTCCGCGGTGTACAGCCTGCCGATGAGCCTGGAGGGGGCGAGCGGACCGTACCTCGACCTGACGGTGGACCACCTCTTCGGGGAGATCTGGAGCCGGCCCGGACTCGACATCCGGCAGCGCCGGTTGCTCACCATCGGTGTCCTCGCGGCGCTGGGCAAGGACGACTTGCTGGAGATCCAGTTCTCCAGCGCGATGGAACGCGGCGAGCTGACGGGTGATCAACTGCGCGAGGTCGTCGTGCACTTGGCGCACTATGTCGGCTGGCCACTGACCTCGGGACTCGGCGGCCTGGTGGAAAAGCTGGTCCGCAAGCAGGAGTCCGCCGCCCGTGCCGCCGAAGGATCCGCCGAGCAGCCCGCCGACCCCCGGCCACGCTCGTAGAGGGCAAGTCTCAGGCAGTCACGGGACGTTCGTCGCCGTTCTCGGGCACGCGGTCGCGCTGCCGTACGCGGTGCCCGGGGCGCGGTACGCACTGAAGACCGCACCCCGGCGCGCCTGACGGACCTTGCGTCCGAACGCCTGTCCCCACCCGCGCGGGGACAGGCCGGCGCCCGTCACGAGGCCGAAGTGCCCGACTCGGCACCGGGCGTCGTACCGGCCGTCGAGCCAGGCATCGGGACCGCTTTCTCCGCGGCGCGGCTGGTCTCCTCCCACGCGGACCAGGTGGCCATGCGGCCGCGGGCGATGTCGAACGCCAGGTCGTACACCATGCTGCCGAGCAGCAGGCGCAGCGGCGGCTCGTCGCTGGCGACCAGCTTGAGCAACGCCTCGGCGGCCAGGTGCGGTTCGCTGTCGACCGAGCCCTCGGCCCACTGCTTCTCGAGTTCGGCGCGGAGCGGGGCGTACGCCTCGACCGGCGTCGTGTGGCGCATCGCGGTGTACAGGTCGGTCCAGTAGCCGCCCGGCTGCACGATGCTGACCTTGACGCCGAACGAGGCGGCCTCCATGGCCAGCGCCTCGCTCATGCCCTCCAGGGCGAACTTGCTTGCCGCGTACATGCCGGACAGCGGGAACCCGGCCAACCCGCCGATGCTGGAGATCTGCACGATGTGCCCCGACCCCTGCTCGCGCAGGTGCGGCATCACCGCCTGGCTCACCCACAGCGCGCCGAAGAAGTTCGTCTCCATCTGCGCCCGGGCTTCGTCCTCGGTGAACTCCTCGATCATGCCCATCGAGAGGGTTCCGGCGTTGTTGACCACGATGTCCAGCCGGCCGAACGCGTCGACGGCCTGACCGACGGCGGCGAAGACCGCGTCCCGGTCGGTGACGTCGAGGGTGAGCGGCAGGACGCGCCCGGGGTGGGCGGCGGCCAGCTCGTGCAGCGCGTCGCCGCTGCGTGCCGCTGCGGCGACCCGGTCCCCGGCGCCGAGCGCGGCCTCGGCGAAGGCGCGGCCGAGGCCCCGGCTCGCACCGGTCACGAACCAGACGCGGCCCTCGGCGGCGGTGCTCGCGGCGACGGGGGCGGCGGTCACTGGGGTGCGCATACGGTGTCTCCTCGCTCTAGACGAGACGTTGCGTCTCGCTTGATGCCATGACTATGGCCGGTGGATTCCGGTCTGTCAAGACGGTCCGTCTCGTCTCGTTCCCTGCTACCGTCCTCCCATGGCCGAGCAGCAGCACAAATCCCAGAAATCCCCCAACGCGGCGCGGCGCAGCCAGGCGTCACGCCGCGCGATCCTGACCGCCGCCTTCGACCTGGCCGGCGAGATCGGGTACGCGAAGCTCAGCATCGAGGCCATCGCCGCCCGGGCCGGCGTCGGCAAGCAGACGATCTACCGCTGGTGGCCGAGCAAGGGGGCGGTGCTCTTCGACGCCTTCCTCATGCTCACCACCGGCGACCCGGGCGAAGGCGAATCCGCGGGTGGTGCCGCCGCCGGGAGCCCCGGCGATCCGGGCGGTCCGGCCGAGGTCCCGGCCGCCGCGCTCCCGGACACCGGCGACATCGAGGCGGACCTGAAGACCGTGCTCCGGGCCACCGTCGCGGAGATGGCCGACCCCCGCTACGACCTGCCCATGCGGGCGCTGACGTCCGAGGTCATGAACGACCCCGAATTGGCCGCCGCGTACGTCGAGCGTCTGCACAAGCCCGTCGAGAACCTCAAGCTGCGGCGGCTGCGCGCGGCGCAGGAGGCCGGGCAGATCGCCGCCGACGTCGACCTCGCCGCGGCGGTCGACGCGATCTGGAGCCCGCTGCTCAGCCGGTGGCTGCTGCGCACCGGTCCGCTGGACGCGGATTACGCCGATCGGGTCGTCGAGACGGCGATGCGCGGACTGCGTCCGCGCGGCGGCAGCGCCGACATTTAGCGCCGCGCTCGGATCGAATAGTGGCTCTGTGTGATCGGTCGAGAGGCGGAACGTGATCGTCGGTGCGACAGTGAAAGGGAGTTCAGCCCGTGAACTCCCCAAGGAGGAACACACCATGGCCAAGCAGAAGGCCAAGCCGCATCTTCAGGACAAGAGCCCGATGTTCTCCGAGCCCGCGCACCGTGTCGACGCGGCCCAGGCGCACGACCGTTCCGCTCAGGACCGGCCGCAGGCGCAGGACAACGCGTCCGACACGCTGGTCGCCGAGCACGACGCTCAGCAGGACCGCCGCGCCAAGGGTCGCAAGCAGTCGCGCGGCAGTGACACCGGCCCGAAGGGCCGCAAGCGCCACTGACCGGCGCAGCTTCCGGACCCCGGGTCCCCGGCGCCACGCGCGGGGGACCCGGGGTCCCGCGCCGAGTGGGCGCCGTCCGGTCCCCGGGCGGTCCGTTCGCATGCGCGTCGTCCGAGTAGGACCATGAACTGCGGGAAGCAACACGCAGGCCTTTTGCTGGGAACCGAAGAAGGTTGCGCCATGACGATCCACGAACGCGCTGTCGAGGTGGCCGCGTCGCAGGACACGGTCTTCCACGTGCTGTCCGATCCGCACCGCATCCCGGACTTCATCGGCATGGTCACCCGTGCCGACGACCACGGCCCCGATTCGGTGACGCTGACCGCCGTCGACCGTGACGGCGGAAGCCACTCATCGGTGTTGCGCACCCACGCCGACGGCGACGAGATGCACATCGCCTGGGAGCTCGACTCGCCCCGACTGCGCGGCGAGATCGTGGTCGCGCCCGGGCCCGACCTCGAGGGCTGGAACCACTGCATCGTCCGCGCCGCGGTCGACGAGGGCACCTGGCCCGGCCTGCCGGACAGCGCCGAGGCGCGGTCCGGCTACAGCCGCACCCCCGGCAAATTCGGCGGTACGCCCGGCCACGAGGGCCTGGCCCTCGGCCCGGTGCCCGACGGCCCCGCCGGGGCCCTGACGGTCGTCGACCCCGCGAAAGGCGACGTCGTGGTGCCGGGCGAAGCGCTGGAACGTGTCCTCGCGGAGATCCGCGACCACTTCGCCGAAGCCGCCCACCGCACCTGACGCTGCCCCCGCCGGAAGGCACCGGCGGATCGACCGGACAAGCGCCCCGCGCCTCGCGCGGGGCGCTTGTTTGCGCATGCACTCGCCGAATCGGGCTAGTGGCTCCACGAGAGGAGCCGTCATGTCCGCGAGTGGCAGCACAGTTCAGGAAGCCGGGCGGGAAGCCGCCGGCAGCAGATGGTTCGGCGCGCTTGCCCGCGTCGGGCTGATTGCGCGCGGCGTCAACTACGTCCTGGTCGGCGCGCTCGCCGTGCAGGTCGGCGCCGACGCGACCAGTGAGGAGGCGGACCGTCAGGGTGCGTTGCGTGCGGTGGCCGAGCAGCCGGGCGGCAGCGCGATGTTGTGGGCGATCGCGGTCGGGTTCGCGGGCCTTGCCATCTGGCGGTTCGTCGAGGCGCTGTACGGCCAACCGGTCCCCGACGGCGACAAGGTGACCAAACGCCTGACCTCGCTGGCCAGGAGCGTTCTGTACGCCGCCATTTGTGCTGGTGTCGTCGCCTTCAACCTCGACGACAAAAGCGGAAAGCAGGGCGGCGGCGGGCAGTCGTCCGACAAGCAGTCCAAGGACATCACCGCCCGCACCATGGAACAGACCGGCGGCCGCTGGCTCGTCCTCGTGGTCGGCCTGACCGTCGCGATAGCCGGCGTCGTCATCGTCGTCAACGCACTGCGGCGACGCTTCACCCGCAAGCTGAAGCTCGGACAGATGTCCAAGGAATCGCGCCGTCTGGTGGAAATCCTGGGCGTCATCGGCCGGTCGGCGCGCGGTGTGGTGATCTGCGCGGTGGGCGTGTTCCTGACCGCGGCGGCCGCGAAGTTCGACGCGCAGGAGGCAAAGGGCCTCGACGACACGCTGCGCGAGACCGCGAGCGGCCCGCTGGGGCCGTGGCCGCTGTACGCCATCGCGGCCGGCCTGATCGTCTTCGGCGTCTACTGCGCCTTCGAGGCCCGCTACCGCAAGGTCCATCCGAAGAACGCGAAGCGCTGAGCGCGCCCGGTCGGTTGGGGTCGTCCGGTCACCTGGTCCTCAGGACCCCCGGTCGTCCGGCCTCCCCGAAGTCGGTCACTTCGCTTCGGCGTAGCTGTCCACGATTACCGGCACCATCGGCAGCCGCACAGGCGTGTCGCCGAACACGAGCCCTCGCGCCTCGTCCGCGGAGCGCGTGATCGTCTCGGCGACCGCCTCGGCGGTCTCGCGCGGCGCGTGCACGATGATCTCGTCGTGCTGGAAGAACACCAGATGCGGGCGGGCCCCAGACGGGCTCGGCGGGAACCGCGCGAGGTGCTGCCGCAGCGTCGCGAGCAGCACCTCGGCCCAGTCGGCGGCGCTTGCCTGGATCACGAAGTTGCGGGTGAACCGCCCCCGGGCGCGCGTCGACCGGCCCGCGGCGTCCGCGTCACCGTCACCGCGCTCGGCACCGCGGTCGGACGTCCTGTCGAAGCCGCCCTGGCCGAAGGCGCGTTCGGGCCCCGGCTCACCGCCGGGGTCGGCGCGGTCCAGCCACTCGGGCGACGGCGGCGGGCACGGGCGGCCGAGCACCGACCGTACGATGCCGCCTTCTTCGCCGGTCCGGGCGGCGGCTTCGACGAAGCCCATGGCCTGCGGGTACTGGCGGCGCAGCGTCGCCAGGAGCGGGCCGATGTCGCCGCTGGTCTGCCCGTACATCGCGCCCAGCAGACCGAGCTTGGCCTTGTCCCGGTCGCCGCGGAACGCGGCGGCGGCCAAGGCCTCGTACAGGTCGCCCGCGGCGGCGGTCCGGGCCAGGCCCGCGTCGCGCGACATCGCGGCCAGCACGCGGGGTTCGAGCTGGGCGGCGTCGGCGACGACGAGGCACCAGCCCGGGTCCGCGACCACCGCGCCGCGCAGGATCCGGGGGATCTGCAGCGCGCCCCCGCCCTGGCTGGCCCAGCGCCCGGAGACGACACCGGCGACCACGTACTCGGGACGGAAGCGCCCGCCGCGCACCCACGTGTCCTGCCACGCCCAACCGTGCGCGGCGTGCAGGCGCGACAACTCCTTGTGCCGGATGAGGATCTCCGCGGCGGGATGGTCGACACCACGCAGGTAGTGCGAGCGGAGTGAGGTCAGGCGGATACCGCGTTCGGCGAACGCCTTGACCACCTGCTGGTGCGAGTCGGGGTTGAACGGCCTTGTTCCGAGGGCCTCGTGCAGCCGCGCGTTCAGGTCGGCGATGCGCCGCGGCACGGCACCGGCGATCTGCGGACGAGGGCCGAGGAGTTCGGTCAGCAGGCGGTTGTGCACGTCCACGCGCCAGGGCAGTCCGTCGTACGCCATCTCGGCCGCGACCAGCCCGCCCGCCGACTCCGCCGCGACCAGCAGCCGGAACCGGGCCCGGGCACCGTCGTCGCCGATCGCCGCGACGCGCCGCAACTGGTCCGCGTGCACCGCCACGACGGCGTCCAACGCATCGACTCCGGAGGGGAGTTGCAGCCGGTCCGGGGCGAACAGGCTGCCCTGGTCCGCCGCTTGGGCGCCCATGGGCAAGTCGTCCGGGATCGGGAGCCCGCGCAGCCGGGCCCATGCGGCGCCGAGCGAACGCGGGTCGCCGAAGTGGCCCTCGTGCGCACGCAGCAGCGCCTCGGTCAGCGCGAGGTCGTGGCAGCGGCCCACGCGCACCGGCAGGAGCGGCGCGTACGCGCTGTCCGAAGTCGCCCACACCCAGCGCGGCGCGTGACCGCCGGATTCGATCGCGTCGACCGCCGCCGCCAGATCCGGCACCCGAAACGGCGCCCCTTGCGCGGAGCCGTCCTCGCCCAGCGCGAGCAGCCGCCCGCCGGTCCCCTGCGCATCCGGGACCACCGCGACGCGGGCCGCGGGCGCCCAACCGGGTGGGAACCCGTCGCCCTGCTGCCCGGCGACCTGCGCCATGTCCGGGGGCGTGGGTCCGCGGTGTGCGGGTCGGTGTTGCCGGGGGCTGTGCTGGGAGGGGCCGTCCTGCGTGGGTCCGTGCGGTGGGGAGCTGTCCTGCGGGGAGCTGTGGTGCGGGGAGTTGTGTGGCGTCGGCCTGTGTTCGGGCTGCGCGTGCGGCCCCGGCCCGGCCCGTCGTGCACCGGGCGCGGTCGGCCCTTGCTGTCCCCGACCCTGGTCGTAGCGGGGCCCGCCGGCCGCCATGTCCGCGCCTCTCGCGTCGTCGGGCGCGGAAGCGCGCACGGGGTGCCTCCTCACCGCCTTGCGGCGGGTCGCGGCCGGAGCCGGGGGTCGACGGACATCCGAGGATAAAACGTCCCGCGCCGGGATCCGGGCAGGGGGCGGTCAGGCGCCCTTCGGTGCGCCGGTGGCGGTGGCGGCGCTCTCCTCCTCCGCCTCCTCCAGCGAGCCTGCGGCTTCCTGCCGCTCCGCTTCCTCGCGGACCGTGCGCAGGCGTTCCGCCATGGCGTCGGTCCGGGCCCGCAGACCGGCGGCGCGGGCTGCGGCGTCCTCCGTCATCGCGGGTGCGGGAGTGACCGCGACGCCCTTCGCACGCGCGGTCGCCACCAGGCTCTCCGCCACACCGGGCTGGTGCGCGAGGAGCGCGGTCGCGAACAGGCTCGCGGTCAGCGTCTTCTCGCGGCCGAACAAGCTCTTGTAGGTGATCTCGTACGGCACCTCGACCGCGTCCAGCCGCCGCTCGGCGGCCTGCTCCAGCGACGCGAGCATCACCGTCGCGGCGGCCTCCACCGCCTTGCCGACCACCCACTTGCGGCCGGGCAGCGGCGGCAGCACGTCACGGATGCGGTCGACCTCGCCGTCGAGGCCGTCCGTGGTCATCACGGCGAACGCCTCGCGCATGCGCAGCCCGGTGACCTTGCTCCAGGCGATGTCCTCGCCGTCGAAGCCCACCTCCTCCGGCCCGAAGCGCACCGCGCCGAGGCCGTCGAGCGGACGCAGCAGACGGGCGGTCGCGGCCGGGATGCGCGGGTGGCGGCAGATGAGGACGCCGAGGGAGTGTTCCCACGCCGCCGTCGCCGGTGCGTCCGGGACGGTGATCTCGCCGAGCGCGGAGCGGGCCCAGTCCCCGGACGCGATGTTGTCGCGCCGGGCGCTGATCCCGCGTCCCACCGCACTGCGACCGGCCGAGGCCGCCGACCCGACGGCGCCGCCTATGCCGCGTACGCGATCCCCGATGCCCATGCGTCCCTCTCCAGAGTCCCGTCCGAACGGCCGCCCGCCGACCATCCGGATCACCCTAAGCGTCCCGGCGGCCTGGCGCCGGACCGCGCCGCGGAGCGCTCGGGCGACACCGAGGGCGGCACATCCGCAGAAGGCCCGCGTGCTGGGGAGAGCACGGCGCGGACCCCTCACACGAGGCAGGCCCCGACCGCCCGCCTGGTGCGCAAGTTCAGGGTGCCGCTTGCCAGTTCAAGTATCCCGACGCGTCGATCACCGCGAGGCGGGGCGCTTCGGCGCCGCCGAGGGCGGCTTGTCCGCGCAGGGCCGGAGCGCCCGTTTCGAGCGCGACGGCAACGTCCTGGAGCATTGCGTCGATCGACGCCCACATCGGTACGCCGAGCCCCCATTGCTCGTGGTCCCAGAGGAACACCGCTCCGTGGGACTCGCCCGCTCGGAGGTCGACGACGAGTCCGTCGCCGCCGGCGGACATCGCGATCGGCAGCAACTCGGGCAGGAAGCGCGGCTCGGGTACACCGTTCCCGTCGACCGCGGGCCCTTCCTGGTCCGCGACGAGCAGCCAGATCTCCCGTGTCTCCAAGGCGTCGTCCAGGCTCATCGGTGCGAACACCTCGGGAATCCAGAAGTCGGCACGAATGCCGGTCAGCCGCCACCACGCCCGTAGTTCCGCCGGGAGCGCGACGCGCGACTCGGCCTCGACGGCGGCCAGGCGCGCGTCGTCCGCCGCCGGCCTGGCCGGGACCGGCCGGCAGCGCGAGGTGAGCCAGGCGTCGATTCGGCTCCACGAGTCGCGTACTTCATGATCTGCCACGTCAAGGTCTGCAGAGGCCATGGCCGGGAGTGTGTCAGGCAGCTGCGCCATCCCGGCGACGGCGGCCCCTGGTGGGGGTGCGGGGGACGCAACGTAGGCTTCCGGCAGGAACACATGCGGGGAGCGGCGAGTGGCGGTTGTTCTGGTGGTCGTGGCCATTGTCGCGCTGGTCGCGGCCGTCATCGCGGTGCACTGGTACGTGTGGCGTCGCATGGTCCGCGACACCACCCGTCCCGGCGGCCCCGCGCGACGCGTCGGCACCGTGGTCGTCGTCCTCCTCCCGCTCGTGAGCTTCGGCGCGACGCTGTCCACGCGCGCGGAGGCGCCGTTCACCCTTCAACGCGTGCTCGCCTGGCCCGGCTATCTGTGGCTCGCGACGCTGCTTTACCTCGTGCTCGCGCTCCTCGTCGGTGAGGCGGTACGCCCGCTGCTCAGCCGCTTCCTCGCCCGCCGCGACGCGGCGACCGCCGCACCCGGCGGCGAACCGGCCCCCGGCAGGGCCTCGGAAGACGAAGACCCCGCGCACACCCCCGCGCACAGCCTCGCGCACGAAGCGCTGCCCGAACCGGTCACGGTGCCCGCCGACGTGCCCGGTACGCGCGCGTCCGCCGACTCCTTCGGCGCCGACCACCCCGAGCCGCCGAGCCTGCCCGCCGTACCGCCGCGCAACGCAGCCGAGCCCGACCCCGGAGCCGAACCGGCCGTGTCCCGGCGCCTGTTCGTGTCCCGCACGGTCGCCGTCGGGGCCGCGGCGGTCGCGGCCTCCACGGTCGGGTACGGCGCGTACGGCGTCCTGCGCGGGCCGCGCGTCAAGCGCGTCACCGTGCCGCTCGCCAAACTCCCGCGTGCCGCCCACGGGTTCCGCATCGCGGTGGTCAGCGACATCCACCTCGGGCCGATCCTCGGCCGCGGCCACGCGCAGCGCGTGGTGGACGCGGTCAACAGCACGAACCCCGACCTCATCACCGTGGTGGGCGACCTCGTCGACGGCTCGGTGGACAACCTGCGGTCCGCGGCCGAGCCGCTGCGCGGGCTGCGGGCCAGGCACGGGGCGTTCTTCGTGACCGGCAACCACGAGTACTTCTCGGGCGCGGACGAGTGGGTGGAGCACGTACGCGAGCTCGGCATCCACCCGTTGCAGAACGCCCGGGTCGAACTGCCCGCCTTCGACCTCGCCGGGGTCAACGACTTCGCGGGCGAGGACGAGGGCGACGGCCCCGACTTCGCGGCGGCCCTCGGCGACCGCGACCGTACGCGCACCTCGGTCCTGCTCGCGCACCAGCCGGTGGCGATCCACGACGCCGTCGACTTCGGGGTGGACCTGCAACTGTCCGGGCACACCCACGGCGGACAGCTGTGGCCGGGCAACTTCGTCGCCGAACTGGCCAACCCGACCGTCGCCGGGCTGGAGCGCTACCGCGACACCCAGCTCTACGTCACGCGGGGCGCCGGGGCATGGGGGCCGCCGGTACGCGTCGGCGCGCCCTCGGATGTGACGCTCGTGCAACTGGCGTCCCGCCAGGCATGATCATCACATGACACCCGAAGAACTGAAGGCGGCGTGCCTCGCGTTCAACGGCGCGAGCGAGGAGTTCCCGTTCCCGCGCAATGCGCATGTGTCCGTGTTCAAGGTCGGCGGCAAGATCTTCGCGCTCGGCGCGCTGGGCGACACGCCGCTCACAGTGAGCCTCAAGTGCGATCCCGAGCTGGCGATCCGGCTGCGCGCCGAGTACCCGGCGATCGTCGGCGGCTACCACCTCAACAAGCGGCACTGGAACACCGTGACGCTCGACGGAAGCGTCCGCGACGACCTGGTCCTCGACATGATCGAGGACTCGTACGACCTTATCGTCGCAGCGCTGCCGAAGATGGAGCGCCTGAAGCTCGACTGGCCCGGCGAGAAGGCCCGGGGCTCCGAGTAGGCCCCGCGGTCCTCGACGGCCTCGCGTCAGCCGGTCAGTAGCCGCGCCGCATGTCCGGCCACATGACCGACCACGGTGCGGTGGTCCCGGTGCACAACTGGACCTGCGCGTCCTGCTCCTCGTTGTCGACGTCCTTGCCGTTGTCGACGCGCCCGACCAGTCGGCAGCCGGTGAAGAAGCGGTCCTGGCCCTCGGCGCCGTCGATGCGCACCAGGAGCACCGGCCCGTTCGCCGAGTCCGGCGGCGGCCCCCAGTCGGCGAAGGCCATGTGGCCCGAGTACGGCTCGGGAAGGCCGCGTTCGGGTCCGTAGCGCACCAGCGCGCCCGCCTCCCCGTAGTTCCCGGCGAACACCACCGCACGGGCCTGCTGGTCGGCGGGGACCTGCCGCCAGCCGAGCGCGACCGCGTCGGCCAGTTCCGGCCAGCCGACCTGCTCGCCTTGCTCCTTGTTCATCGCGTTGGGCACGTCGAGCGAGTCGGCGGGCAGCACGGGCAGGGTGACGACCGCGTTGACCACCGCCGACACCGCCAACCCGGCGATGACCAGCCGGGCCCGGCGGGTACGCCACCCGTCGCGCATCCACCGCACGACGGGCGCACAGCCGGCCGCGGTCATGACCAGCAGCAGCGGCAGCGCGTAGTACGACTTGCCGCCGGTCGCCAGCACCGCGAGGCATACCAGCGGGTACGCGACGGCGACCGCCCGCGCCCAGCGCAGCGCCGGGTCGCGGAACAGCGCGACCAGTCCGGCGGCCCACACGGGGACCAGGAACGGCGACAGCATGATGATCTGCTGCGGCACGAACATCGCGCGGTTCTCGCCGCCGTCCTCCTCGCGGATACCCTCCGCGACATCGAGGGTCGGCCAGTCGTGGTCGATCTGCCACAGCACGTTGGGCAGGGCCAGCGCCACCACGATCGCGGCGCCGACGAGCGGCCACCAATTGCGCAGCACCCGTCGGGGGCCGACCGCGAGCACGGCCACCAGGAGCGCGCCGGCGAGCATCGCCACGAGGTGCTTGTTGAACAGGCCGATGCCGACGGCGACGCCCATGGCCGGCCACCAGCGTCCGTCGCCGGTGCGCAGCAGCCGCAGTGCGATCCAGGTTATGACCAGCCAGCACAGCAGGTCGAACGTCGAGGTCGAGACCATGTGCCCGCTCGCGAGCACGTACGCCGACACCGTCGCGCACAGCGCCGCGAGCACCTGGACCCTTGGTGTGCCCCCGAGTTCGCGTGCGGTGAGGGCGACCACGAACACCGCGGCGACGGCGGCGAGCAGGGCGACCGCACGCAACCCGGTGGGGGAGTCGCCGAACAACTCCGTACTCGCGCGCGCGAGTAAGGGGGTGAGCGGCGGCTGGTCGACGTAGCCCCAGGCGAGGTGGTCGCCGGCGGCCATGAAGTACAGCTCGTCGCGGTGGAACCCGTAACGGCCGGAGAAGGCGGCCTGCACGGCCGCGAAGACGACCGCGACGACGGCGACCGGCTTCACCGCGAACGCCGGGAGGTCCGGGTACCGGGCGGTGGCCGAGGTGGGGGTGGCGGGGGCAGTTGGGGCGGCGGTGGACGCGGGCGCCTCCGGGCGCGTTTCGGGATCCGGCCCGGTGCGCTTCGTCTGATCGGAACTCACAAGTCCCCCAAGATGGTTGACCACGAGGCGCCGCCGCACCGCGCCGACCTGCGGTCCACCGGGACCTGCCCGTCCCGCCGGAGCCGCCCCCAAGGATGCCTCGCCCCGTGGCGTTGCGAAACCCCTGGTCTTCAATCATCCGTTTGAATTTTGTTCGACGCCGCGCGGGCGGCGCGGGACGCGATCGGGCCCCGGTGTACCCGCGCCAGGGCGGGTCACCGTCGACCTGCGGGCGGAGGTCCTCTCCGGGCGCAGGGCACAGGGCGCAGGGCGTCGGGCGCAGGGCACCGGGAGGCCGGTCGCCGGGACCGCGCGGGGCGGGTGGATCAGTGGCACGCGGGTGGGCGCGGTGCGCCGAACGGGTGGGCGCTTCGTGCGCGGCAGCGCGGAACGCCGTGCGCGCGGCGGGGGACCAGTACCTTCCGGAGTGGTTTGTCACATTGTCTTTAGATTGGGGCCTGCCATGCCGCACGTCGACACCGTCTTCACCGGTGCCGGTGGCCGCACCGGAGCGCGCCTGACCCGTGCACTCCTCGCGGGGGTGCGCCGATGAGCGGCATCGCACGCGTCGACGTCCTCGGCGTCGGCATCAGCGTCGTCAACCGGGCCGCCGCGGTCCACGAGATCACCCGGTGGATCGACACCGGCGAACGCCACTACGTGTGCGTCACGGACGTGCAGGGCGTCATGGCGTCCCGGCGGGACCGCGAACTCCGACGCGCGCACAACGAATCCGGGCTCACCGTGCCCGGCGGTGCGGCGATGGTCCGGGCCGGGCACCGCGCGGGCGCGCCCGGCATGCGGCAGGTGACCGGGCCGGACCTGATGCTGGACGTGCTGGCCCGCGCGGTGGAGCGCGGATGGACGTCGTACTTCTACGGCGGCGCGGAAGGCGTGCCCGAGATGTTGGCGAACCACCTGGGCCTGCGGTTCCCCGGCCTCAAGGTGGTCGGCGCCTACTCGCCGCCCTCCCGTCCGCTGACGCCGCGCGAGCATGCGGCGATCACCGCCCGCATCAACGGCAGCGGCGCGGACCTGCTCTGGGTCGGCCTCCCCACGCCCGAGCAGGAGCGATGGATGGCGGAGCACCGCGGCCGGCTCGAAGCCCCCGTCGTGCTGGGGGTGGGCACGGCGTTCGGCAGCCACGCGGGCCGCAGGTCGCAGTCGTGGGCAACGGGACCACGCCGGCTGTGGCAGCGGTACGCGCGCGACAACCCGGCGTACCTGACCCGCATCGCGTTGCGGCGACCGCGGCTGCGCATGCCTGCGGAGAGGTGAGGGCGAGGCGCGTCGGCGACGTGCGGCAGACGACCGCGCTCCGCCGAAGCGCGCGGGCGGTCGATGTCGGAGGCGTTGCATAGGGTGGCCGGAACCCCCGAACCGCCGCAAGGAGATCGCGTATGCCCGCCTCGTCCTCCGACCGCCGAACCGCCGCAGCGGACCAACACGACGTGATCCAGGTGCGCGGCGCCCGCGAGAACAACCTGCGGGATGTGTCGCTGGACCTGCCCAAGCGGCGTCTGAGCGTGTTCACCGGGGTGTCCGGATCGGGCAAGTCCTCCCTGGTGTTCGGCACCATCGCCGCCGAGTCGCAGCGGTTGATCAACGAGACCTACACCGCGTTCATCCAGTCGTTCATGCCGAACCTCGGGCGGCCCGACGTCGACGGGCTGCACAACCTGAGTGCGGCGATCGTCGTCGACCAGGAGCGCATGGGCGTCAACTCGCGGTCCACCGTCGGCACCGCGACCGACGCGTACACGATGCTGCGCATCGTCTTCAGCCGGCTCGGGCAGCCGCACGTCGGCACCTCCACCGCGTTCAGCTTCAACAGCCCCGAGGGCATGTGCCCGCGCTGCGAAGGCATCGGGCAGACCTCCGACATCGACATCGACCAACTCGTGGACCGCACCAAGTCGCTGAACGAGGGGGCCATCACCGTCCCCGGCTTCAACGTCGACGGGTGGTACGGCCAGACGATGGCGAACTCCGGCTTCTACAGCCCGGACAAGAAGCTCGCCGACTTCACCGAGCAGGAGTGGGAGGACCTTCTCCACAAGCCCGCCTGCAAGGTCAAGATCGGCTCCAACAACATCAGTTACGAGGGCCTGGTCGTCAAGGTCCGCCGCATCTACCTCGCCAAGGACCGCGAGGCGATGCAGTCGCACATCCGCGCGTTCGTCGACCGCGCGGTCGTCTTCGCCGACTGCGCGGACTGCGGGGGCACACGCCTGAGCGCGGCGGCGCTGTCGTCCCGCATCAACGGGCGCAACATCGCCGAGTGCTCGGCGATGCAGATCAGCGACCTCGCCGAGTTCGTACGCGGCGTGGACGACCCGTCGGTGGCGCCGATGCTGGCGAGCCTGCGCGCGCTCCTGGAGTCGCTGGTCGAAATCGGCCTCGGGTACCTCAGCCTCGACCGCACCTCGTCGACGCTGTCCGGCGGCGAGGCGCAGCGCGTCAAGATGGTGCGGCACCTCGGGTCGAGCCTGACCGACGTGACGTACGTCTTCGACGAGCCGACCGTCGGCCTGCACCCGCACGACATCCAGCGCATGAACGACCTGCTGCTCCTGCTGCGCGACAAGGGCAACACCGTGCTCGTCGTCGAGCACAAGCCCGAGGTCATCGCGATCGCCGACCACGTGGTCGACCTCGGGCCCGGCGCCGGGACCTCGGGCGGCGAGATCTGCTACACCGGGGACGTGGCGGGCCTGCGGGCGTCCGGCACGCTCACCGGCCGCCACCTGGGGCACCGCGTGCGGCTGCGCGACAGCGTGCGCAGGCCGACCGGGCACATCGCCATCGAGGGCGCGGACCAGCACAACCTGAAGGACGTGAGCGTCGACATCCCGCTCGGCGTGCTGACCGTCGTCACGGGCGTCGCCGGATCCGGCAAGAGCTCGCTGATCCACGGCAACCTGTCCGGCCGGGACGGCGTCGTGGTCGCCGACCAGTCGGCGATCCGCGGATCGCGGCGCTCGAACCCGGCGACGTACACGGGGCTGCTCAACCCGATCCGCACCGCGTTCGCCAAGGAGAACGGGGTCAAGGCCGCGCTGTTCAGCGCCAACTCGGAGGGCGCCTGCCCGACCTGCAACGGCATCGGACTGGTCTACACCGACCTGGCGATGATGGCCGGGGTCGCGTCGGTGTGCGAGGCGTGCGAGGGAAAGCGGTTCACCCCCGAGGTGCTGACGTACCGGCTGCGCGGCAAGAACATCAGCGAGGTCCTGGACATGCCGATCGAGGAGGCGCACGCGTTCTTCCCGTCCGGGCAGGCGCACGCCATCCTCGGCCGGCTGAACGACGTGGGGCTCGGCTACCTGCGGCTCGGGCAGCCGCTCAACACACTGTCCGGCGGCGAGCGGCAGCGCATCAAGCTGGCGATCCACATGGCCGAGAAGTCGTCGACGTACGTCCTGGACGAGCCCACGACCGGCCTGCACATGGCCGACGTCGACAACCTCCTCGCGCTGCTGGACCGCCTCGTGGACGAGGGCAACACGGTCGTCGTCATCGAGCACCACCAGGCCGTCATGGCGCACGCGGACTGGCTGATCGACCTGGGCCCCGGCGGCGGGCACGACGGCGGCGAGGTGGTCTTCACCGGGACGCCCGCCGACCTGGTCGCGAGCGCGGACACCCTCACCGCCCGCCACCTGCGCGACTACGTCAAGTCCTAGGCAGCCACGGCAAAGTCGCGCCGGGCGCGGGAGCTGCCCGGCGCGACTTTCCGGGCACCGCACTAGCGGTTGTGCGGGAGGGCCGCCCAGCGGATGGCGCTGTCGGGGTCGGCCGCGTCGGCGACACGGTGCCGCAGGCGGTCGTGCAGCCGGTCGCGGAGCGCCGCGACGCCGGGGGCCCGGGAGCCGGGGAGCAGCGGCCCGGGGTAGCGGTCGAGCAGTTCGGGAACCGGTGCCGCGGCGACGTCGCGGTCGAGGGCGAGGAAGTCGGCCTCGAACTCGCCGGTTACGCGGTAGGGGTCGGAGGCCAGTCGGTGGCCGAGGACGGCGCGCAGCCGGGCCAGTTCGGCGCGTACGGTGATGGCCCGCCCCTCGGGGCCGTACACCTCGGTGGCCAGGGCCTTCGCGGTCATGCCGCCCGGGTCGGCGAGCAGCAGCGCCATGATCTCGCTGTGCCGGCGCGCCAGTTCGTGGGTGGTCCCGGCTATCTCCAGGCTCGCCCGGGCGCGGCCCAGACCGTGGAAGCGCAGCGTCGGCGTGACGACCGGGCCGGTCGCGGCGTCGCCCGCGGTCACCAGGAACAGCCCGCCCGCGGCGAGGCGTTCCAGCAGCACGACCTGGCCGCCCGGGAGTACCGCGGGGCCTTCGCGCGGCGGGCCGGGGAGCCGGGCCGGCAGCCAACCCGGCGGGTCGGAGTGCACGATGGCGCCGTCCGGCGCGGCTATCGCGCTGCGGGTGCCGAGGCGCCGGGTGAGGCGTTCGACGTAGCGGTTGCGCACCCGGGCGGTCTCGCGCAGGCGTACCGCCTCCAGTTCGGACAGCGCGAGCCGGCGCGCGGTGTCCAGCAGCGGCACCGCGAGCGGCTGCCAGTCGCGTTCCGCACACGTGAAGTCCAGGACGCCCAGCAATTCGCCGGTCGCGGGGTCGTGGATCGGGGTGGCGGTGCAGGTGAAGGCGGTTGCCGCGGAAAGGAAGTGCTCGGCGCCGAAGACCTGGAAGGGCCGGCCGGTCGCCAGCGCCGTGCCCACGCCGCTGGTCCCCGCGAACTCCTCGCTCCACAGCGCGCCCGGCAGCAGGTGCGCCCGCTCGGCGACGCGCAGGGTGGCGTGGTCGCCTTCGACCCACAGCAAGTGGCCGTCGGCGTCGCTGAGGAACAGCAGTTGCCCCGGGCCGGCGGTGGCCGCGGCCAGCGAACGCCGCAGCACCGGCCACACCTTGGCCAGCGGGTGCGCGTCGCGGCGCCGCGCGAGCGCGTGCTCGTCCAACGGCACGGGAGGCAGATACGCGTCCGGGGGAAGGTTGTTGCGTCGTGCCCGTGACCAGGAAGCCCGGATCGACGGCCGGACGTCGGAGGACGGCCCGCCGCCCCCCAAGGCGCGGTCCCGCGCCCGCGCGCCCCGTCGGTCCGACATACCGCCCACGCTACAACCCTGACGCAACCCCTTGCGTGCGCATGCTCACAGCGTGGCGCGTCGGCCACAATCGGGAACCGAGTCGCCGAGCGTTTCGTCGAACTGGTCAGCGCCCGCTGTAGCGGAGGATGGGGTCCCCAGTGCCATACGTGGAGTTGTCCGACGGTCTGCCGCTGTATTACGAGGACCACGGAACGGGCCGTCCCGTCGTCCTGCTGCACGGTTGGACGATGAACAGCGGTTTCTGGGCCGGCAACGTGCCCGCGCTGTCGGCGGACCACCGCGTCATAGCCCCGGACTTCCGCGGCCACGGCAAATCGGGCAAGACGCCTGAAGGCCATTCGATACCCCAATATGCCCGCGACGTCCGCGAGTTGCTCAAGGCGCTGGACGCCGAGGACGCCACGCTCGTCGGCTGGTCGATGGGCACCGCCGTGATCCTGTCGTACGTCCGGCAGTTCGGCTGCGACGGCCTGCGCAGCGCGGTCTTCGTCGACCAGTCGCCGCGCTTCCTGGACGGCCCCGACTGGGACTTCGCGCTCATGGGCGGCTACTCGGCGACCGATCTCGCGGTCTTCGCGCAGACCGTGCGGCACGCCCGGCCGCTGGCGATAAAGCCGTTCATCGAGGCCTGCTTCGCCAAGCTGCCGCCTGCGGAGAACGTCGACGCCGCCTATGCGGAGACGACGCAAACCCCCACGGAAGCCGCATTGGATGTGTGGATGGACATGGCGCACGCGGACTTCCGCGGGGTTTTGCCGGAAGTCCGCGTGCCGACCTTGTTGATCTACGGAGAACAGAGCAAGATTTTCCCCGGCGACCTCGCGGGCCACCTGGCCGACGCACTTCCGGACGCACAGGTGGAGCGCTTCGCCGAGAGCGGACATGTGCCATTCGTCGAGGAGCAGGGCCGCTTCGACACCGTCGTGACGGACTTCCTCCGCCGCTGACTCTCCCGTGACGGGTGGAGGAGGCGGCGGGGCCGCCCGGCGGGATCCACCCCCGGCCCGCCGGGTGCCCCGCGACCAGACCGGAGAACACGAGTGATGCCGATGCCGGAGGACGAGCGCGGGTCCCGCGCGCGCTCCGCATGCCGGGCGCCGGACGCGATGGGTGCGCAGCGACTGCCCCCGCCGCGCGGCCAGGCCGTGCCGCCGCAGGCGGCGCACCCGCCCGAGCCGCTTCCGGTGCGTGTCCCGCTGTTCCGTACCGACCGGCCGCACCCGGCCCGCATGTACGACTACTACCTCGGCGGCAAGGACAACTTCGCGATCGACCGCGAGGCCGCCGAGACCGCCCTCGCGGCGGCCCCGGAGATCCGCGAGATGGCCCGGCACAACCGGGGCTTCCTGCGCCGCGCCGTCGCCTTCGCGGCACGCACCGGGGTCGGGCAGTTCCTCGACATCGGGGCGGGCCTCCCCACCGCTGGTGACACGTACGACTACGCCCGCACCGGATCCCGCGACGTGCGCGTGGTGTACGTCGACAACGACCCCATGGTCCTCGCGCACGCCCGCGCCCTGCTGGCCCGTCCCGGCGGCGCGGCGAGCGTGGTGGGCGGCGACCTGCGCGAACCCGAGGCGCTGCTCGGCAGCCCGGAACTGGGCGAGGTGCTGGACCTCGCGCGGCCGGTGGCGGTGGTCCTGACCGCCGTCGTGCACTACCTCTCCGAGGAGGACGACCCCGGGCGGATCCTGGCGACCCTCATGTGCGCGCTCGCCCCGGGCAGCCTCATGATCCTTTCGCACACCACCGGCGACGTGAACAGCGACTCCGCGCACGCGGCCGCGGACGCCTACCAGAGCGCGTCGACGTCGATGACGCTGCGCTCGCACAAGGAGGTCGCCGAGCTGTTCGACGGCCTGGAGATCGTGGAGCCCGGCATCGTGCAGGTGCCGTACTGGCGTCCCGACCGCCACCCGCGCGGCGGCAGCGACCGCATGTGGATGTACGCGGGAGTGGGCCGCAAGCCGTAGCGGTTCCGCAGCCGTTTCGCGCGGCCGCGCGCGGCCGTTCCGCGGTCCCTCCGATGTGCGGCTCCGCTTGACACGGGACCGGGGGAGGCGTACCCCGAGAACTATGTGCGAGCGATCGGCGCGGCACGCGCCGCGCCGCGCGAGCCGGCACGCAGGTACGGCACGATGACCGGCATCGCGCCCGAGCCCGGGGCTGTGCACAGGCGTGCCCACGGCCCCCAGCCCCCCGCCCACCCTGCGCACGGGCCGCCCGCGCCCGGTCCCGGCGGCCACGACACCCTCACCGACGCCCTCGACGAGGCGCTCTCGACCGGGCTCGCCCAGGCGGTCCAGGCCACCGGCGCGTACGGCGGCGTCGCCTACCTCAGGTCACCCGATCGACGGGCTCTGGTGCTGGCAAAAGTCGCCGGCCTGTCGGTCTCCCTCGTCGACCCGTGGGGGCGCATCCCGGTGCACGGCGCGATGCCCGCCGCCGAGGCGTTCCGGACAGGGCGAATCGTTTTTCTCGCCGACGCGGGGGAGACGGTGCGGCGCTTCCCGCAGCTGGCGCTGGGCATGCCGTACGCCTTCGCCTCGGCCACCGCCGCCGTGCGCTGCGGGGACGAGGCCTGCGGCGCGATCGTGCTCCTGTGGCCCGCGACGCCGGGCCAGGGCCTCACCGGGGCGCGCCGCCGCCGGCTGCGGGCGGCCTGCGTGCGCCTGGGCAACGTGCTGGCCGAGATCGCCGGCCGCGGCGAACCGGTCGAGTACGACGGCCCGCCGACCGCCGCCCCGCTGTGGACCCCGGTCCTGTCGCCGATCCGCGTCGGCCTGTTCGACTGGAACACCGAGACCGGCGCCTTCGCGGCCGACGACGTGCTCTGCGAGCTGTTCGGCGTGCCCCCGGCCGACTTCGACGGCCGCGCGACCACCCTGGCCGACCGTGTCGTATCCGGCGGCGGACGGGAGTTCCGTGAGGCCGCCCGGCGCGCCGTGGACACCGGGCGCGTGCTCGCGTGGCGCCTCCAGGTCGAGGGGGAGGGCGGCGTACGCAGGCTCCTGGAGCTGTGGGGCCGTGTCCCCGACGACTCCGGGCCGCACCTGGTCGGCGCGGTCCTCGACCTCGGCTTCGGCGCCGCCGCGGCCGAGGCCGTCGAGCGGCTGCGCGACGGCGTCTTCTCGCTCGACCCGGACGGCCGCATCACGTACGCCAACCGCAACCTCCAGGGCATGCTCGGGATCCGCCTCGAGGACGTCATCGGCCGCACTCCGTGGGAGGCGTTCCCGTGGCTGGCGGACCCCTCGTACGAGGACCGCTACCGCGCCGCGATGCTCTCGCAGCAGCCCGGCGCGTTCCTGGCCCGCACCCCGCACGACCGCTGGCTCGCCTTCTCGCTCTACCCCGACCCCTACGGCGTGACCGGCAAGGTCGTCCCGGTCGGCCCGCCGCCCGGCGCACCGGGAGGCCGCGGCACCGAGCACGACGACCGTCCCGCGCCCCCGCCGACCCTCCCCGCGACACCCGCCCGGCTCGGCGCGATCTACCACGTGCTCCAGATGGCCGGCGCGCTCACCGAGGCGGTCAGCGTCGACGAGGTCTGCGAGGTCGTCGCCGACCAGATCCTGCCGGCCTTCGGCGGACAGGAGCTGGCCGTCTACATCGTGCGCGACGGCCGCTTCCACCTGGTCCGGCAGACCGGCTACCCGGAAGGCTTCCTGGATCCCTTCGAGGGGGTCACGACCGACGCCGGGCTGCCCGGCGTCGACGTGCTCACGCACGGCGTGCCGATCTTCTTCGAGTCGGTGAGCGACCTGACCGGCGCGTACCCGGGCATCCCCGTCGACGAGATGTCGTCGTGGGCGTTCCTGCCGCTGATCGCGTCGGACCGGCCGGTCGGCAGCTGCATCCTGGGCTTCGGCCGACGCCACGTGTTCAGCCCCGAGGAGCGCTCGGTGCTCACCGCGCTCAGCGGCCTGATCGCCCAGGCGCTGGAGCGCGCGCGGCTGTTCGACGCGGAATCCGCGCTCGCCCGCGGCCTCCAGCACGCCCTGCTCCCGCACCGGCTGCCCGACCTGCCGCACCTGGAGGTCGCCGCGCGCTACCTGCCCGGCACCCAGGGCATGGAAATCGGCGGCGACTGGTACGACGTCATCGACACGGGCAACGCCGTCGCCCTGGTGATCGGCGACGTCGAGGGCCACAGCGTCGCGGCGGCCGGGATCATGGGCCAACTCCGCAGCGCCGTCCGTGCCTTCTCGACCGGCGGCAAGGAACCCGGGCAGGTCGTCGCGTGCACCAACCGGCTGCTCGCCGACCTGGACCCGGGGCTGTTCGCCAGCTGCTGCTACATCGAACTCGACACGCGTACCGGCGTGTGCCGCATCGTCCGGGCCGGGCACCCGCCGCCGATCGTGTGCGGCCCCGACGCCGACGCCCACGTCCTGGACGTGGCGGGCGGCACCCTCCTCGGGGTGGACCGCTCGTCCGACTACCCGGTCACCCGGGTCGTCCTGCGCCCCGGTTCGCTCCTCGCCCTGTACACCGACGGCCTGGTGGAGGACGCGGGCGACGACATCGGCAACGGCATCGAACGGCTGCGCGCGTCCGTGGCCCGCGGCCACCCGCCGGGCGGGTCGCGCGCGACGGTGGCGGTCGCCGACCTCGCGGACCGCCTGGTACGCGAGGCGGGCCGGGTCACCGACCGGGCCGACGACGTGGCCCTGTTGCTCACGCGCTGGACGGGGCAGGGAGAGAGAGGGGGCGAGACCCGGGTTGACACCGGGACCGCCACCGGGACCGACGACACCGGGACCGACACCGAGACCAATGCGGGGGCCGACGGGGAGCACCGACGACCGAATGAGGTGGAGAACCATGGGCACGCCGAACGCCCGGCCTGACGGCCGCGACGCCGACGAGCCCTGGAGGCTCCCGGCCGGCTGGGACTGGGCACTCGTCGACCACCTCCTCGGCCGCGCACCCCTGGGCATGGCCCTGATGGACACCGACCTGCGCTGCGTATGGCTCAACGACACCCTCGAACGCGGCGGAGGGATCCCACGCGCGAAGCGCCTCGGGCGCACCCTCGGTGAAGTCCTGCCGGACCTCCCGGCCGCATCCATCGAGGCCAACATGCGCCGCGTGCTCGCCACCGGCGAACCGCTGATCGATCTGGAGTACCGCGGGCGCACGGCTGCGGATCCGGAGCACGAGCACGCGTACTCCACCTCGTTCTTCCGGGTCGACGACCCGGCCGGGCAACCGCTCGGCATCTGCTACGTCGTCGTCGACGTCACCGACCGCTGGCGCGCCCGGCGGCGCATGGCGCTGCTGAGCGAGGCCGGCATGCGCATCGGCACGACGCTGGACGTCGCCCGCACCGCCCAGGAACTCGCCGACGTCGCGGTGCCCGGCCTCGCCGACTTCGCCGCGGTCGACCTGCGCGAGTCCGTGTTGCGCGGCATCGAGCCGGCCCCGGGCCCGGTGCCCGGCGACCCCGGCCTGCGACGCGTGGGGCAGCGCTCGGCCCGCGACGATCCGCGCGAGTCGTACGCCCGGAACGGCGAGTACGTCCCGGTCCGCGCCGACTCGCCCGCCGCCCGCTGCCTCGTCGACCGCCGCGCCGTCCTCGAACCGGTGCTCGACCCGGACTCGGTCGGCTGGATCGCCCGGGACCCCGAGGTGGCCCGCCGCCTGCGCGCGGTGGGGCTGCACTCGCTGATGGTCGTCCCGATCGCGGTCCGCGACCGCGTGCTCGGCGTGGCGCACTTCTTCCGGCGCGGCAGCCCCGAGCCGTTCGAGGGCGACGACCTCATCCTCGCCGAGGAGTTCGTGTCGCGCGCCGCGGTCAGCATCGACAACGCCCGCCGCTTCGCCCACGAGCACGCCGCGACGCTCGCCTTGCAGCGCAGCCTCCTGCCGCACGGGCTGCCCCGGCAGACCGCGGTCGAGGTGACCTCGCGCTACCTCCCCGCCGACGACCGCACCGGCGTGGGCGGCGACTGGTTCGACGTGATCCCGCTGTCCGGCGCGCGCGTGGCCCTGGTCGTGGGCGACGTCGTCGGCCACGGAACCCACGCGGCCGCGACCATGGGACGCCTGCGGGCGTCCGTGCACACCCTCGCCGACCTTGACATGCCTCCGGACGAACTACTCGCCCACCTGGACGACTTGGTCATGCGCTTCGTCGACGAGGAAGGCCGGGGCGAAGGCGGCCTCGACACCACGGCTCTGGGCGCAAGCTGCCTCTACGCGGTGTACGACCCGGTGAGCCGCGTCTGCACCCTCGCCCGCGCCGGCCACCCGCCGCCCGCACTTGTGCGTCCCGACGGGACGGTAGAGTTCCCCGACTTGCCGGCGGGTCCGCCGCTCGGGCTGGGCGGCATGCTGTTCGAGTCGACGGAACTCGAACTCCCGTCCGGCACCCTGATGGTGCTCTACACGGACGGCCTGGTGGAGTCGCGGGCCCACGACATCGACCAGGGCCTCGACCTGCTGGGCGCGGCGCTCGACCGGCCGGACCGCCCGCTTGACGACATCTGCGCGACGGTGCTGGACACCCTTGTACGCCAGCCGCCGGAGGACGACGTCGCGCTGCTGGTCGCCCGCACCCGCACCCTGGACGCCTCGCATGTCGTGTCGTGGGAGCTGCCCGCGGACCCGGCCGTGGTGGCGGAGGCGCGCGAGCGTACGACCCGGCAGCTCGCCGACTGGGGGCTCGACGACATCGCCTTCACCACCGAGCTGGTGGTCAGCGAACTGGTCACCAATGCGATCCGGTACGCCGCCGGCCCGATCAACCTGCGCCTGATCCGGGACGACAGCCTCATCTGCGAGGTGTCGGACGCGACGAGCACGTCTCCGCGCCTGCGGCACGCCCGTACGTTGGACGAGGGCGGCCGCGGGCTGTTCCTGGTCGCGCAGTTCACCCAGCGGTGGGGCACGCGCTACACGGCCGGTGGCAAGACGATCTGGGCAGAGCAACCGATCGCCGCGGCCTGAGGCCGCCGGGCCGGTCCCCGCGCCGCGGCCGGCGCACGGCCCCTTCACCCGTCCGAGTCGTCATCGTGCGAATTCGAATGCCCGGTTGGCGCCTTGGGTACGGCCCCTGCGGCGCCGCAGCGGCGCCTGACGCCGTGCCCGGTCCGCGTGCGCTCCGGGTCGAACGAGTTGGGGGATCCACGTGCGTGTTCGCGCCGTCGTCGGCGGGCTGGTCGTCGTGCTCCTGTCCGCACTCCTCGGCCCCGGGGCCGGGACCGCCGAGGCGGCGGGGGTGGACTGCCGCCATGCCAAGTGCGTCGCACTGACGTACGACGACGGACCCGCGGCGGCATCGACGGGACGCCTCCTCGACCACCTGCGCGCACACCGGGCCAAGGCGACGTTCTTCATGCTGGGCGTGCAGGCCGACAAGTTCCCGCGCGTCGCCCGCCGGGTGGCGGACGAGGGCCACGAGATCGCGAACCACACGTACGCGCACAAGGACCTGCGCACACTCTCCACGACCGCCGTGCGCCGTGAGGTGAGCCGCTCCGCGACCGCGATCACCCGGGCGACCGGGCGCTACCCCTCGCTCGTGCGGCCACCGTACGGCGCGCACAACGAGCGCGTCCGGGCCGCGATCAAGGCGCCCGTCGTCATGTGGAGCGTCGACCCGCGCGACTGGGCCGACCGCGACGCACGCGTCGTCACGTCGCGGGTCCTGGGCAATGTGCGCCCCGGCTCGATCGTCCTGATGCACGACATCCACCGCTCGACCGCGGACGCCGCCCCTGCGATCATCACCGGGCTGCGCAAGCGGGGCTACCACCTCGTCACCGTCTCCGAGCTGTACGGCGGCACGAGGCTGACGCCGGGCAAGGTCTACACCAAGCGCTGACCGCCCGCCCTCCCGCACGCGTGCAACCGGGCCGCACCACCTCTCCACAACCCGGCGCACCCCAAGCTTTGGGCAAACAACTCTCCCGGAGCCCCGGCCCGCTCGGCACAGGCCCGTGCCGCCTCATACGATGGTGATCAAGTGAGGGGGCGGTGTGAGCGTCAAGACCGTAGGACCGGCATGGTCGCCGGCAAGAGCGGGACTGGGCCCGGTCGCCGCATGGGCGTCGGCCGAGGGTTCGCCGCGTGAGGCATTGTTCCTGGGGTTCCCCGCCGAGCGGGGGTCCGAGGTGGACAGTGCCGTCGAGGCCGTACGCGGCCTCGGGGCCCGGACCGCGGTGATCGCGGACGTACCGTACGGCGTCCACCCGCCGGCCCCGGGCGGAGCGCGGCCGCGCGCCTCCCGTCCGTTCTCCCCGCGCGTGCTGCTGCTGCTCGGCGACGAGTCGGCGCGGCTGGCGGTGGGCTCGGCCGCACCGGTCGGCGCCTCGGGCGGCGACGCCCTGTGGACCTCGGTCGCCTGCGACGGCGGCGCCTCGCACGCGATGCTGGCCGACCTCGCGGACTGGCTGGAGATGCTGCCGGGGACCGTCGGGTTCCCGCCGTGGGCGGAAACCCATCTGCGCGACCTGGCCGACATCATCGCCGAGCGACATATAAGCGCCCCCGACGACACGGCGCCGGGGCAACCCGGTACCGAGGCACGCCTCCTGCACAACCTGCACGCTCCTCTGCTCGGCCGCCTTCCCGAGGGCCCCGTGGACGAACTGCATTTGTCCGCACCGGTGGTGGACGCCGACGCACGGGCCGTACGCGCCCTCGTCGAACGCCTCGCCCCCGCCCGCATCGCGCTCGCCCTCCCGCCGCCGCGCGTCGGCTACGACCCCGACGCGTTCGCCCGCGCCCTCGCCGGCCGCGACGCGGAGATCCGTATCGTCGACGACGCGCACATGCCGCAAGGACGCCTCGTCCAGTGGCGTACCGGCGACACCTGGACCGTGCTGACCGGCGGATCCGACCTCACCTGGGCCGCTCTCGGCGAGTCGGCCGGCGCCGGCGGGACCGTGGAACTCGCGGTCCTCGCGGGCGGCGACCCGGCGCTGATGCCCCGCGACGGGCTGCGGATCGCGCAGACCGCGGGCGACCCGGCGGTGGTGGCCCAGGATGCCGCGGCTCCGCGTGCCGCGGCGGTTGTCCCGCCCACAGCTGCACCGACGCCCACCGCGGCGCCGGTGTCGGCGCCGGTTCCGGCAGCCGTCCCCGCGCCCGAGCGGGCCCACCCGCAGGTGGCCGCGGCCGTCCCCACACCTGCTCCGGCTCCGGCGCCCGCCGCACCCCCGGCCCCCGAAGCCGCGGACGCAGCAGTGCCCGCCGCGCTCACCCCGCCCGCGCCCACCCTGCCCGCGTCGAGCTGGCAAGAGGACGATTTCCTGGACGACACACCGGAGTTCGAGGGCCCGTACGCCGACGCCCTGGCGTCCCTCGCGCAGTCCGGCTGGTCGGCGGACGACCAGGACGGGATCTGGGAGGTCACCGGCTCGTTCGCCAACCCGCTGCCGGTGGCGGCGCAGGCGGTGGACGCGCTCGGGCCGCACCACGAGGGGCTGTTGCTGGTCCGCGCGGCGAGCAAGGGCCGCTGGGTGTTCCTCGCCTGGAACGGCCACGACCTCGTGATGCTGAAGCACGACCAGCCGGTGTGGCGGACGTACCGGGTGGACGCGCCCGCCACCCCCGGCTCGCGCTTCAGCGGCGGCAGCGTCGCCGTGCCCGGTCTGGTCGCCACGACCCCGCAGGTCAAGGGAGCCCCGCCGGTGCTGGCCGGCATGCTCGGCGAACTGAGCTGGGACTACCCCGAGTTGATCAAGCGGCTGTTCGTCGACTGACGGACCCCGCGCATGCCGTGCCGTGCGCGCACGACATGCGCGGGGACTCGGCAGCCGCCTCAGTCTCCGTGGCCTCCTGGCGATCTCCGCGGGCTGCCGGCTTGCCGGGAGACCGGCGGGTCCGCCGGCGACTCAGTCCGGGAGTCCGGTCCGGGCCGCGACCGCCGTGTCCGGCTGGTCGGCGAACACGCCGTCCAGACCGAGGCCGTAGAACAGCTCGTACTCCGCGGTGATGTCGCCGCGGGCGTTCGGGTCGGCGCCGAGGCGGAAGTCGGTCGGCAGGAACTGGTTCTCGGCCCGGAACGTCCAGGCGTGCACGACCAGTCCGACGCGGTGCGCGTCGCGTACCACCGTCGTCGGGGCGAGCAGCTTGCCGCTCGCGTCACGCGGCACCAGCAGGTTCTTGTTGGTGCCCACGCCGTCCGCGTACGTCGAGATCCACTTCAGGTTCGCGGCCTTCGCGAGGTCCTGGTAGCTGCGCGGGTCGCCGGACACCACGAAGTCGTACGGCTTGCCGGCCGCGTCCAGCAGCTGCGCGAGCCGGACGTCCGTCATCTTGTCGAGCTTGCGCAGGTTCGCCGTCTCGAAGGACTGGACGATCACCGGCGCCTTGCGGCCGGTCAGCCGGTTCCGGCGCAGCAGGTCCACCAAGGGCTCCTCCAGGGGGAGGCCGATGGACTGGAAGTACGTCGGGTGCTTCGTCTCCGGGTAGATGCCGATCGTGCGGCCGAGCCGACGGCCCTCGCCGCGCGCGAGGTCCACGACCTCCTGAAGCGTGGGCACTTCGAAGCGGCCGTCGAAGGTCGTGTTGGTCGGCCGGACCAGCGGCAGGCGCTCCTTCGCCCGGAGCGTCTTGAGCTCGGTGAGCGTGAAGTCCTCGGTGAACCACCCTGTGACGGACACCCCGTCGATGGTCTTGGTCGCCTTGCGCCCCAGGAACTCCGTGCGCGTGGCGACGTCGGTCGTACCGGAGATCTCGTTCTCGTGCCGCGCCACCAGCACGCCGTCCCGCGTCGCCACGAGGTCGGGCTCGATGTAGTCGGCACCCATGCGGATCGCGAGACGGTACGCCTCAAGAGTGTGCTCCGGACGGTAGCCGCTGGCCCCTCGGTGCGCGATCACCAACGGCTCCGCGGACGACCGCGACGGCCGGTCTCCGCTGCCGTGCGCAGAAGCGGGCCCCGCGGCGCCCGTCGTGACCAGGGTGGCAAGCAGCGCGCCGGCCAGTCCGAGTGCGGGAAGAACACGTCTCAACGTCGTCTCCTGTCGTTTGACCCGGCTTTCCGAGCTGAGTCAAACGACGAAGGGCGACGCGGGGTGGCGGTGGACCTGACACACGGATGAAGCTCTCGCGAACGTCCGGAGCACCCCGCTACCGGGTAGTCCCGCACACGACGGCGCGGCAGCGCATCGCGACCGAGGACCATCCTCCCCGACCGAAGCCCCGGCCCGGACGACGGCGTACGAGGCGGACCGCCCCGCGGGTCCGGTCCGGGCCGGTGACTTCTGCGGCCGGGACTACGCCTCCCCGGGGACCACCGTCGATTCCGGGGGCTTCGGGGTGTCCGTCTCCGGTGTTGTGCCGTTGGACGACGTGGTGGCGGCTTTGCCGTTCTCCGCAGGTGTTGCGGCTGTCGTCGTCGGCTTCTCGGGCATTCCGGGGCGGCGGCGGATCGACTGGAGCAGGACCTCCGACACGTCGGTGACGCGTACCGACTCGGCTGCCTTGCCTTCCTGCTTCCGCACCGCGACGCCGTCGGTCAGCATCACGATGCAGTACGGGCACGCCGCGGTGACCAGGTCCGGTTCGGTGCCCAGCGCCTCGTCGGTCCGGGTCTCGTTGATCCGCGTGCCGATCGTCTCCTCCATCCACATGCGCGCGCCGCCCGCGCCGCAGCAGAAGGAGCGTTCCCGGTTGCGCGGCATTTCGGTGAGACGAACTCCCGGAACGCTGCCGAGGATTGCGCGCGGCGGGCTGAACACGCGGTTGTGCCTGCCGAGGTAGCACGGGTCGTGGTACGTCACCGCGGCGTCGACCTCGTTGGTCGGCACGAGCTTGCCGTCCTCGACCAACTTGGCCAGCAACTCCGTGTGGTGGACCACCTCGTAGTGGCCGCCGAGCTGCGGGTACTCGTTGCCCAGGGTGTTGAAGCAGTGTGCGCAGGTGACCACGATCTTCTTCGTCTCGCGCTCGCCGAACGCGGCGTTCAGCGTCTCGACGTTCTGCGTCGCCAGCTCGTGGAACAGCAGTTCGTTGCCCATGCGCCGGGCGGCGTCGCCGGTACAGCCTTCGTCGCGGCCGAGGACCGCGTACCCGACGCCCGCTTCGTGCAGCAGCTCGGCGACCGCGCGGCTGGTCTTCTTGGCGTGGTCGTCGAGTGAGCCGGCGCAGCCGACCCAGTACAGGTACTCGACGTCCTCGGGGATCTCCTCGCCGCCCAACACCCGGACCTCGAAGGGGAGTCCGGCGGCCCACTCCATCCGGGCCTTCTTTCCGCGTCCCCACGGGTCGCCCTTGCGCTCCAGGTTGCGCATCATCGAGGCGGCTTCCTTGGGGAACTCCGACTCCATCATCACCTGGTAGCGGCGCATGTCGACGATGTGGTCGACGTGTTCGATGTCGACGGGGCACTGCTCGACGCACGCGCCGCAGGTGACGCACGACCACAGGACGTCGGGGTCGATGACGCCGTTGACGTCCGAGCCGCCGACGAGCGGGCGTTCGGCCTCCGCGATCTGTTCCGCGGGGAGTGCCGCGCGGGCCTCGTCGGAGGAGGCGAGCAGGTACGGGGCCTTGGCGAGCGCGTGGTCGCGCAGCGACATGATGAGCAGCTTGGGGGAGAGCGGCTTGCCGGTGTTCCACGCGGGGCACTGCGACTGGCAGCGACCGCACTCGGTACAAGTCGCGAAGTCGAGCAGGCCCTTCCAGGTGAAGTCCTCGATCGCGCCGCGGCCGATCTTGTCATCCTCGTCGGGGTCGTCGAAGTCGACCTTCTTGCCGCCCGAGTAGACCGGAAGCAGCGTGCCGAGGGCGCGCGGGCGCCGCGAGAACAGGACGTTCAGCGGGGCGAGGAAGATGTGCAGGTGCTTGGAGTACACGACCAGCACCAGGAACGTCAGCACGATGCCCAGCGACAGCAACACCGCGACGTGTTCCAGGATTTCGTTGTTGTGCTCGCCCATCGGCTCCAGCACCTCGCCCACCGCTTCGGAGGCGAACGCGCCGTTCTCGAACGGGAAGGTGCCGGTGTTGGTCTGCGAGCCGCGGAAGAGCAGCAGCGTCCACATCACGTTGAAGATCATGAACAGCACCAGCCACGCGGCACCGGTGTGCGAGCCGAAGAACCGCGAGCCCCGGCCCTCCCGTTCGGGCGACTGGCGCAACCGGATCGCGGCGAACGCCACGATGCCGACCAGGACGGCGACGATGAAGGTGTCCTCGAGCGCGCCGAGCCACGCCATCTTGCCGATCAGCGGAATGTGGAAGTCCTCGTCGAACAACGCCCCGTAGCCTTCGACGATCGTCGCGCCGAGGATCACGAAGCCCCAGAACACCGCGAAGTGCGCGGCCCCCGCACCGGTCCACTTGAGCAGCTTGCGTTGCCCGAACACCTCGGTGGTGACGGCCCACAGCCGGGTCCCGACATCACGTGTGCGGTCCGGGTCCACCGGCTGGCCCTTGCCGCCCAGCCGGTAGAGGGTCAGGACACGCCGACCGGCGAGCGCGAACGCCACCGCCGTGATCGCCAGTCCGATGACGAGTCGTGCGACCACTTACGCCTCCGCGAGGTCTCGGGTACCGGTACGCCGTGCCCTGTGCTCCGTTCTCGCCGTGCTGTTCCGTCGTGCCGTTCCGTTGTGCTGTTCCGTCTGCTGTTCCGTTGCGCTGTCAGATCGCTTCGGTGGCGGCCGGGTTCCGGCGCCGGGCCAGTTCCTCCAACAGCGCGGGGAGCACTTCGTGCAGGTCGCCGACCACGCCCACGTCGGCGATCCGGAAGATGGGTGCCGTCGGGTCGCGGTCGATCGCGACGATCGTCGCGGCGTGCTGGATCCCCGCGCGGTGGTGCACGGACCCGGAGATCCCGCACGCGATGTAGAGGCGCGGGTGCACGATCGCACCGGTCTGCCCGATGAGCGCGTCGTGCGGGCACCATCCCAGATCCGCCGCCGCGTGGGTCCCGCCGACCGCCGCGCCGAGCGCGTCCGCGACCTTCTCCACCAGCGCGAACCCCTCGGCGGAGCCGACGCCGCGGCCGCCCGCCACCACCACCGAGGCGGCGGCCACCGACGGCCTGCGGTCCGGCTTGCGGGTACGCGCCACCACGCGCACCCGGCGGTCCGCCTCGGGCAGCGTGACGCGCATCAATTCGACCGCCGGTTCCGCGATGGCCTCGGCGGGAGCCGGGGCGGGGGCGGCACTTCCGCAGGCGACCGTGATCACCGGCGCGGTGCCGCGGACCACCGACTCCACGCGGTAGGCGCCGCCGCACACTTCCTGCACGGTGACCGGCCCGTCCGGGTCCGCGAACACGTCGACCGCGTCCGTGACGATCCCCGAGCCGAGCCGTACCGCGACGCGCGCGGCGATCTCCCGGCCTTCGCGGTCGGACGGCACCAGCACGGCCGCCGCGGACATCTGCCAGGCGAGTTCGGAGATCGCGTGCACGGCGACGGCAGTCGAGGCCACGCCGCGCGCGCCACCGGCGCCGGCTGTTCCGACGGCCGGTTCCGCCATGTCCTCGACCACGCAGACGCGTGTCGCGCCGTACCGTCCCAACGCCGCGATGACGCGCGGCTCCACGGGCCGCCGTACGACCGCCACGGGCGAGCCCAGCCGCCGGGCCATGCCGAGCAACCGGTACCCGGACACACAGACGGCGCCTTCGGCGCCGTCACATTCCACGAGCACGAGCACAGGTTGCATGCAGAGCCTCCCGCGCATTCCTCGGCCGGACCGCCGGCTCAGATCAGTTGGTGCTCCGACAGGTAGCTCGCGAGCCGTTCCGCCGCGTCACGGGCGTCGCCGCGGACGATCAGGGCCGGTCCCTGTCCCGCGTACGGCGTCACGCTGCGCACCACGGTCGCCGACGCGCCGAGGCCCACTTCGTCGGGGCGGATCCGCAGGTCCGCGAGGGACCACGTGCGTACGACCTTGCCGCGCGCCTCGACCACCGAGCGGTACGCCGGATAGCGCGGCTCGCCGACCCGTTCGGTGACCGACACGACGGCGGGCAGCGTCAGGGCGATGTCGTCCGTGGTCGGACCGGCGTCGCGGCGTACCACGACCTCGTCCTCGCCGGCCCACACCGCGTCCGCCTCGCACGCCACCGGCACGCCGAGCCGCTCGGCGACCATGGCGGGCACCACGGACATCCCGGAGTCGGTGGACGCCGTACCGCACAGCACCAGGTCGAAGCCGATGCGGCGGACCGCCGCGGCCAGCACCAGCGACGTCGCCTGCGCGTCGGAGCCGTGCAGCGCGTCGTCGACGACGTGCACGGCCTCGTCCGCGCCGAGGGCCAGGGCCCGCACCAACGCCCGTGCGGCGCCCGGTGGTCCCATCGTCACGACGCAGATCTGCACGTCCATGCGGCGCCGGGCGATCCGCATCGCCTGTTCGACGGCATACTCGTCGGGCTCGCCGAGCCGACAGGTCAGTGCCTCCCGGTCCACCGTCAGGTCGTCGGCGAACACCCCGTCCGTCAGGGGACGGTCGACGGTCTCGTCGGGGACGTGCTTGACCAACACCACAAGCTTCACCGCTGCTCGCCTCCGCTCAGCTGCGGATCGTGCTGCCGGATGCCGAGTGTAGGGGCAGCGCATCACGATCGACAGAGGGTCGCGAGCATTGGATCAGCGGCGAAATCCCTTGCCACGCATGATCATTCGTCACCTTGATCGATGCGCGGAGAGGATCACGGGGAGGGTCGCGGATGGTTGGCGCGTGATGCCCGAGCGCGTGATGCGCCCGAGGGTGCGACGCCCCGGCGCGTCAGCGGAGTTTGGCGGTTCCGATACGGCGCAGCCACGGCTCGCCGCCTCGGCGGGGCCGCATGGCGCGGTCCAGGGCCAGTTCGGCTCCGCGGCCGTGGAGGGTGAGGGTCATCAGGTGGTTGCCGAACCACGGCCCGCCGAGTTTGGTCCAGTGCACCGGCTTGGGCGGGAGGTCCGCGTGACGGGCGAGGAAGGTGCCCAGGCGGGTGGCCGCGGCGCCCCAGCCGAGGCGGAAGCCGATCCGGATTCCGGCGGGGACCGCGTTGTGCAGCGGTGAACAGGTGAACTGGACGACGCGGGAAGGCCGTTGGGGATCTGCGCCGACGGTGGAACGGGCGTCGCGGTCGAGCCAGTGGGCCTCCGCGGCGTACGCGTGGTGCACGTCGCCGGACAGCACCGAGATCGTCGCGGGCGGCCGGCCCTCGGCTCGGGGACCTTCCGCGGAGATGCGCTCCAGCAGTGCGGTGAACGTCGCGAAGGACTCACGGAAAGCGGCCCAGTGCTCCAAGTCACCGGCGCGGCGCACCTTTTCGCTGAGGCGGGCGATCCGCGGCCCGCGTGCGCCCGCGCACAGCGCCTCGTTCCAGGACTCCAGATCGTGGATGGCATGCGGCAGCAGCCAGGGCAGTGAGCTGCCGATCAGGAGATGGTCGTAGCCGCCCTCGTCGAACTGCTCTTCCGCCCAGGCCATTTCGCCCGAGCTGATGATGTGGCGGTGCTTCGGGGTGAGCACGCGTCCGGCGCGGGTGTCCAGCATGACCAGGCGGGTGCGTCCGAAGTCGCGGCGGTAGCTCCACCACGCGCGCGGGCTGTCCTGGTCGTCGTTGTCCGCGTCGGCATCGGCGCGCAGGGCGAAAGAGCGGAGGATCTCGTCGGCCTGCTTGGCGTCGGGCGCTTCGCGCACCGCGATGTAGGTCTCGTCGGCGGCCAACGCTTCGGGGTCCAGGTTGCCGAGGTGCTGGTACACCCAGTACGAGGCGAACGCCCCGCTGATGCGCTCCGACCACCACGGCAGTTGCGCCATGTCGGCGCGCCACGAGTACGAGGTGTTCCAGTCGTCCACGATCTCGTGGTCGTCGAAGATCATGGCGCTCTGCACCGTCGAGAGAAGCCAGCGGATCTGCGGGTCGCTCCAGGACTCTTGGTAGAGCAGCGCGTATTCGTCGAAGTCGGCGACCTGCGGGCCCGGCGGCCGGCTGAGGTCGCGGCGGGCGGCGAGGGTGTCCCGCATGCGTTCGGAGATCTCGTCGGCGTACACCTGGTCGCCGAGCAGGAGCAGGGCGTCCGGCAGTTCGTCCGGGGTGCCGCGCGCGAGCCGGGACGCGAGGGTGTCGAGAACGTCCGGGTCGAAGTGGCGCTCGTCGGGCTCCTCACGGCTGGGCGGGCGCGACCACCGGCACGAGCCGAAGGAGATTCGCTGGGGCTCGGAGTCGTCGCCCACCGTACGGATCATGCTCGGCGGGAACACCGAGGGGCGCGGGGGCCACACCTGGTGTCCGTCCAGCACCACCCGGTAGGGGCGCGTGCGGCCGGGAGCCAGGCCCTCGACGACCACGATCGCGTAGTGCCGGTCGAACACCGACCAGGTGGCGGCCTCGCCCGCGGCGTCGTCGCACTCCACGCGTACGGTCCCCGGCCCGTCGGTCTCCACCCACACGGTGGCGGTCGTGCGTCCCGCGTAGCGCAGCACGGGGCCCAGCGCGAGGTCGGCCATTGCGGCACCTCTCCTCTGCCGGCTCGGTGGCCGGATCGGTTTTTGGCTCCGCTATGTGTCTGCCCGGTCGTGGGCAGGGTACGCGGAAGCGCCCCGCCCACCGAGCCGGGATGCCGCACGCCCCGTCAGCCCGCGGCGATGACCTCCACCTCGACCAGCCACTCGCCGACGAGCGTTTCGGCGACGATCGCGGTGGTCGGGACGGCCCGGCCGTTCAGGGCCGCCACGCGCGCGGCGGCGTTCGCCTCGGCGTAGGACGCGTCCCGCAGGTAGCTGGTCAGCCGCACGATGTTGTCCACCGTCATGCCGGCGGAGGCGAGGATGGCCCTGATGTTCGTCCAGAGCAGATCGAGTTGTTCGGCGAGGGTGGCGCCGGGCTTTCCGTCGGGGGCCAGGCCCATCGTGCCGGCCACGAACAGCAGCCGCTCGGCGCCGCGTACCTCCATGGCGTGCACGTAGTCGTCGGTGGCCGGGTAGACGCCCTCGGTCGGGTTGTGCGGCAGAAGCTGCATGCAGTAGCCCTTCAAGATGGGAAGGCGGGGAGCGGAGATGGCGGGGAAGCCGTGCCGTCCGTCGGACCTCAGCGCAGCCCGTGCCGCCGCGACACCATGCGTTCCGCGGCACCGCGCGGCAGCAGGCGGCGCAGGGCGAACACCAGGGGCGCGTTGCTGCCCACGGCGTACAGGGGCTTCGGCCGCGCGGCGTCGATCGCCTTGAGGACGACGGTCGCCACGTCGTCGGCCGAGATCCCGTCGGCTTCGTTGGTGTTCAGCGCGGTGAGCATGGTGTGGTACTCGTCCCGGTAGGGGGAGTCGTCGGCGAGGTACTGCGTCCGCCGGGCGCTGATCCCGGTGTTGATCGACCCGGGCTCGACGGTCGTGATGCCGATGCCGTAGGGCGCCACCTCGCGCCGCGCCGCGCTCGCGAAGCCCTTGAGCGCCGCCTTCGAGGCGACGTACGACGAGCGGTACGCGAGCGGGAAGCTGGCCAGCATCGACCCGACCATCACGATGCGGCCGTCGCGCCGCGCGCGCATGCCCGGCAGGAGGAGCTGGGTCAGGCGCACCGGCCCCAGCACGTTGGTGCGGAACAGCCGGTCGAGCGCGTCGGGCGGCAGCTCCTCCAGCGGTCCGCTCTGGCTTTCGCCGGCGTTGTTGACCAGCACGTCGACGTCGCCGGCCGCCGCCGCACACGCCTCGACCGACGCGTTGTCGGCCAGATCCAGGGCGAGGTACTCGACGCCGGGCAGCGGGTCGGTGATCTTGGCGGGGTCGCGCGTCGTCCCGAGGACGTGGTCGCCGCGCCGCACGAGGGCCGCGGCCACCGCGGCGCCGATGCCCGACGACGCGCCCGTGACGAGCGCCGTGCGCGGGCTCATCCGAGGCTCCTGGCGAGTGCACGGCCCGCCGCACGGCCGGAGAAGATGCAGCCGCCGAGGAACGTGCCCTCCAGTGCGTTGTAGCCGTGCATGCCGCCGCCGCCGAAGCCGGCGACTTCGCCGGCCGCGTACAGCCCGTCGAACACCTCGCCGTCGGGCCGCACCACCTGGGAGTCGAGCGTCGTCTCCAGGCCGCCGAGGGTCTTGCGGGTGAGCAGGTGCAGCCGGACCGCGATCAGCGGGCCGTGCGCCGGGTCCAGGAACCGGTGCGGCGCCGCGACCCGGGTGATCTTGTCGGGCAGGTAGGCGCGCGCGTTGCGCACGGCCATCAGCTGGAGGTCCTTTGAGTACGCGTTGTCCACGTTCCGGTCGTGCGCGAGCACTTCGCGCTCGACGTCCGCGAAGTCGAGCGCGGGGCCGGGGGAGATGGCGTTCATGCCGTCCACGAGTTCGCGCAGCGTCGGGCGTACGACGAAGTCCTCGCCGTGGTCGAGGAACGCCTGCACCGGGCCGGGGGCGCCCTTCTTCACCCGGGACAGGACCAGCTTGAGGTCCTTGCCGGTGACGTCGGGGTTCTGCTCGGAACCGGAGAGCGCGAACTCCTTCTCCACGATCGAGCGCGTCAGCACGAACCACGAGTGGTCGTGCCCGGTGGACAGGATGTGCCGCATTGTCGCGAGCGTGTCGTGGCCGGGGAACAGCGGGGCGGGCAGGCGCCGCCCGGTCGCGTCGAGCCACAGCGACGACGGGCCGGGGATGATGCGGATCGCGTGGTCGGGCCACACCGGGTCCCAGTTCTTGATGCCCTCGGTGTAGTGCCACATGCGGTCGCGGTTGACGATCGACCCGCCCGCGCCCTCGGTGATCTCCAGCATGCGGCCGTCCACGTACGCCGGAACGCCGGTGATCATCGCGCGCGGTGCCGGGCCCAGGCGGTCCACGGGCCAGTTCTTGCGCACGAGTTCGTGGTTCCCGCCGATGCCGCCGGACGTCACGACGACCGCCTGCGCGCGCAGCTCGAAGTCCCCGGCGGCCACCCGCTCCGCGGCCACGCCGCGGCCGTGCGAGGAGGTGGCCAGCACGGTCCCGCGTACGCCGACCGCCGCACCGTCCTCGACGACCAGCCCGTCGACCTGGTGCCCGTACTTGAACGTGACGAGCCCGCGCGCCGCCGCGGCGAGCACCGGCTCGCGGAACACGCGCACGACCTCGGGCCCGGTGCCCCAGGTCAGATGGAAACGCGGCACCGAGTTGCCGTGCCCGGTCGCCGTCCCGCCGCCGCGCTCGGCCCAGCCGACCGTGGGCATCACCCGCAGGCCGAGGCCGTGCAGGTACGCCCGCTTCTCACCGGCCGCGAAGTCGACGTACGCGTGGGCCCATTGGCGCGGCCAGTGGTCCTCACGGTCGCGGTCGAACCCGGCCGAGCCCAGCCAGTCGGCGAGCGCGAGTTCGTAGGAGTCGTTGATGCCCATGCGCCGCTGCTCGGGGCTGTTGACCAGGAACAGCCCGCCGAGCGACCAGAACGCCTGGCCGCCGAGGTTGGCCTCGTTCTCCTGGTCGACGACGAGCACCCGCCGCCCCGCGCGCGTGAGTTCGTACGTGGCCACGAGCCCGGCCAGTCCCGCTCCCACCACAATGACGTCGGCGTCGTCCTTCATCGTGCTTCCTCCGGGGCGGGTGTCGGCATGGCTGTCCGCGGGGTTGGCCGCGGGGGTGGCGCAAGCGTCGTGTCGGGTGTGCTGTACGCGTCGAGCACGGCCGTGAAGAGCGCACGGCGGCGCTCCCGCACCGCCGGGTCGTGCGGCTCCAGGAGCACCTGCACGGCGGTGCCGTCGTGCACCGCGACGAGCGCGTGGCCGAGCCCGGTCCGGTCGGTGACGCGGCGGCCGAGCCGGGCCAGTGCGGCGACCAGGGCCGGCAGCACGGTGTCCTGGATCGCCTGCTCCCGCGCGGCCATCACCCGGCGCAGCGGCGGGTTGCGCAGCGCGTGCGCGGTGAACTCGGCGGTCACGCGGTACCACGCGTCGTCCACCGGGATGGCGTCCACGGCTGCCCGCAGGCCTTCCTCGGCCGACGCGGCGGACACCTCGGCGAGTGCCGCGCGGACGCCGTCGAGCATGGCGCGCGAGCGCTGCTCCCACATCGCCAGGAACAGTTCGTCGAGGGAGGTGAAGTTGGAGTAGAAGGCCCCGCGGGTGAACCCCGCCCGCTCGCAGACCTGCTCGACCGTGGCGCGTCCGAAGCCCTCCTCGGCGAACACGTCGAGTGCGGCGTCCAGCAGGCGCTGCCGGGTGTGTGCCCGCCGCGCGGTGACGGATGCGACCACCGGTCCCACCCCCTCTCGATACACGAACGTATCCAATACGTTCGTGTATCGACAAGGCTCGGCCCGCTCTCGCGGCAGTCCCGGTCGCGCGTCCCCGGTCCCGCGTCCTCAGTCCGTCGTGGGCACGCACAGGACCGGGATCGGCGACAGGTGCAGCAGCTTGTGCGGCGTCGACCCCAGCAGCGCCCCCCGCAGCGGGCTCTCGCTCCAACTGCCCACCACGATCACCCGGGCGGAATGCCGTGCCGCCGCGTCGACCAGCGCCTCGGCCGGCTTCTCGTCCAGGATCTCCACAGTGGTCTCCAGCCCGGCCTCCTCGGCGGTCCGCACCGCGCGGCCGAGCGCGGTACGTCCCATCTGCCGCACCGCCTCGTAGTGCGACTGGTACTCCTCGCCGCCGAGCCCCGGCGGCGCCGCGCCGAACACCAGCACGAGCGGTTCGCCGAACGCCGACGCCCACTCGATCGCGACGCCCAGTGCCCGTGCGGCCCCCGCCGACTCGTCGTATCCCAGGACGACCGACATCTCACGACTCCTTGCCGGCCGCGGACTTCCGCGGCACCAAAGCGGGATCCACCACGCCACGGCGTTCGGACCAGAACGCGGCCGACCGCACGCGCCACAGGAGCATGATGGCGACGCCGACGGCCGTGATGCCGATACCGATGACCAGCGGCGGTCCGAGGCCGAGCCACGAGTCGCCGCTGTACGAGTTCTCCGGGTCGGCCATGTCCCGCACCGACTCCACCAGCAGCCACGCGAGCAGGCCGGCGCCCACCAGCGGACCGACACCGATCAGGAAGAAGTTGCGGGCGCTCTCGGTCAGGTGCCGCCGGTAGTAGACCGCGCACGCGACACCGGTGAGCGCGTAGTAGAAGGCGATCAGGAGCGACAGCGCGGTCAGCGAGTCGAACAGTGCGTTCTCGCTGATCTGGTTGACCACCACGTACCAGACGATCGCCACCGCGGCGACCCACCACGTGGCGATGTCCGGGGTGCGGAACCGCGGGTTGATGCGGGCGAACTGCCGGGGCAGCGCGCCGCGCCGGGCCATCGACAGCGCGGTACGGGATGCGGGGATGATCGTCGTCTGGGTCGACGCGAACGCCGACGTCGACACCGCGAGCAGGACCACCCAGTCCCAGCCGCCCATCGCCTCGTTCGCCAGCAGCGCGAAGATCGACTCCTCCTCGTCGGCGTTCTCCGCGAGGAAGGTGGTGCCGGCGTACGCCACCACCGCGATGCACACCGACAGGTACGTCACCAGCAGCAGGATCGTCGACCAGATGCCGGCCCTGCCGGGTGCCGTCGCGGAGTCCTCGACCTCCTCGGTCAGGTTGACCGCCGACTCCCAGCCCCAGTACATGAACACGCCCAGCAGCAGGCCGCCGGTCAGCGGGGAGCCGCCCTCGCCGAACGGGTTGAGCCACGACCAGCTCGGCTCGATGCTGTCCGGAAGGCCGTTGTCCGCGTACACGCGCGAGATCGCCACGATCGCGAAGACCAGCAGGAACGCCACCTGGGCGAGGATCAGCACGCGCTGCACCCGGGCCGACGCCTCGGTGCCGATGACGCACAGCGCGGTCAGCGCGATGATCACGAAGACCGCGAGGGGCTGCCGGATCGCCTCGTTGTCCGCCCAGTCGTCGAGGTTGACCGCCAGCAGCCCGAAGCGCACCGCGACATCGGCCAGTGAGCCGACCACCAGCACACCGGTCATCATGATCGCCCAGCCGCCGAGCCAGCCCGCCCACGGGCCCATCGCGCGGGTCACCCACGAGAACGTCGTCCCGGCGTCCTGGTCGGCCTTGTTGAGGTAGTAGAACGCCGAGGCGATGAGCAGCATCGGCACGAACGACGCGAGCACCACGCCGGGGGCGTACACCCCCACGAGGGCGACGACCGCGCCGATGACCGCCGCCAGCGAGTACGCGGGCGACGTCGCGTTGAGACCGATCACCAGCGCGTCGAGGAACCCGATGGCGTTGGCCTTGAGGCCGACTTCCTCGGGAGCGGGCGGCTGGGCTTCGCGCTCGACACCGTGAGTCATGGCCTGCCTCACTTCAGCGGTACGCCGACAGAATGGGCGGCCGCTGCCCTGACGGGCCGGTCGCCCCCTGCCACCGGTGCGCGTGTGCCGCGCGTGCCCTCTGAGTTGCCGTCCCAGGGGTCATATACCCCGATCGCGTGTTCGGCGCATAGGCCGTACGAGTGTCGGTCTCATACCGAAAGCGGCAGGCTCGTGCCGCGTTCAGGCGACCTCGACGCCGAAGTCGGCGAGCAGCGGTTCCAGGCCGTCGGGGTACCCCCGGCCGCCGACCACGAACTTCCAGTCGCCGTTCGCCCGGCGCCGGAACGAGCCCAGCACCAGCGCCGTCTCCCCGGCCCGGCCGTCGGACACGGCCAGGCGGTCCAGCTCGGTGCCGGACGCGTTCGACAGCCGGATCGCGGCGTCGGTGAAACCGGACAGGTCCGCGGTCGGGTTGACCGCCGGATCGATGGCCGCGACCAGGACCACCCGGTCGGCCCGGGCGGGCAGGGCGTCGAAGCGCACCGCGACCGCGGCCTTGTCGGAGCCGCGCGCCGCGACCGAGCGGACCGTGCCGTCGGGCGTCGCGGGGTTGTTGTAGAAGACGAAGAAGTCGTCGCCGAGCACCCGGTCGCCCCGGCACACGAGCGCGCACACGTCCAGGGCCACGCCGCCCGACCAGGTCATGCCGAGCACGGCGGCGTCCTCGGCGGGCGGGTCGCCGGCGGCGGGGACCGCGAAGCCGTTCGCGGGCAGGGTGCCGTCCGGTGTCGCGGCGGCGCCCGGGCCGGAGGCCCGGCCGGAGGACGCGCGGGGGCCGGGCACCGCGTCGCCCCGGCTCGTGCGCGAACCGCCCCGTCCGCCGCCACCGCTGCCCGCAGCGGGGCCACCGGCGCCGCCGGGAGTGTCGCCGGTGCCGAGCCTGCCGCGCAGCCCGCACTGGGCCAGGAGGTCCACCAGTTCGTCGCCGTTGATCAGGGTCAGCGGCTTGCCGCGGGCGAACGTGTAGGAGGTCGGCCCGAACGAGGACGTCGTCACCAGCACGCCCTTGTTCGCCCCGACGTCGTGGACCGTCCCGTACAAGTCCCGCACCGCGGTCGGCGGCACCGTGTGCCGGTACCGCTTCACCTGCACGACGATCTTGCCGCCGCTCAGCGGGTCCGGGTCCAGCGCTTCGACGTCGACACCGCCGTCGCCCGAGCGCTGGGTGGTGACCGCCTGGAGCCCGCGGGCCCGGAACAACTCGGCGACCAGGCCCTCGAAGGCGATCGGGTCCATCTCCAGCAGGTTCGGCACGGCGTCGTCGTCCGCGTGCGACACGACGGCCGCGCTGCCGCCCACCTCGTCGGGGCGGCGTACCGCACGGACCGCCGTACGCTGGTCCGGCCGCGCGGACAACTTGCCGTCGAGCGCATCCGCCAGGCAGTCCTGCGCGCTCACCCGCGCGAGGTCCAGCCGGGTGAAGTCCGCGCGCGTCGCCCGGAGCGACGCCAGCACGATCTTCGCCGGGCGGCCGGTCGCCGGATCCCGGTCGTCCACGAAGCCGTTCACCACGGCCGACTCCAGCGCGCCGAACTCGTCGGCGGCGAACACCTCGCGCAGCACCAGCAGCACGGTCTGCGCGAGCACGTCCCGGTACAGCGCGCGCCGCTGCGTCACCGGGCGCGCGACTTCCTTGTCCTGGTCGGTGCTCGGCATGTACCGGACCGCCTTGGCCTCGGGGACGACGTCGATGCCGGGCAACTGCCAGTCGAGCACCAGCTCGCGCGTGCCCCGGTCGTACGCGGCGGCGACCTGGTGCGGGAAGCCGTCCGGCCACGCCGCCGACGAGTACAGCGCGGCCGAGAAGTACTGCACCGCGGCATCGGGGTCGCCGCGGCGCAGCGTGTCGCCCAACGTCCGCACCTGCGCGTTGTGGTGGCGGATCTGGGTCAGCGTCGTCTCGGCCCACTGCTGGTACTGCTGCCGGTACGCCTCCAGTTGCCGCAGCCGCTGGGCCTCGGCGTCCTGCGCCGCGTACCAGTCGCGCTCGAACCTGGCCCGTGCCTCCGCGCGCGCCTGCGCACTCGGGCCAAATCCCCAACCACCCTGTGCGGGCTGGTAGTTGGCCTCGACCGGGGCCGGGACCGCGACCGCGAGATGCCCCGGCTGGAACGGCTCGACGTGCTCCGCGCGCAGCATCGCGGACGTGCGGAACGCCGGCCCCCGGCACCCGGCGGCCAGCAGCCCTTCCAGCACCGCGACCCGGGCCTCGATCTCGTCGGTCCGCAGCCGCGCGTCCGCCTCGCGGCGCTGCTTGTACGCCGCCTGCTGCTCGCGGTGCGCCTGCGCCATCGCCCGCTCCGCGGCCCGCTGTTGCCGCTCGGCCTCGCGCCGCTGCTGCTCGCGGGTTCTGCGCTGTGCGTCCTGTCGGCGCTGCTCCTGCCGCTGAGCCTCGGCCCAGCCCCCGATCAGCCCGTCGTTGCGCCGAGTCATGAACGCCGTCGTCCTCCCCACCACCAGCGGATACCCGCCGACTCTAGCGCGCGGGGACCGACAGCTTCCGGCGGCTCGTCAGGTCCGGTCCGGCGCCTCGGGTTCGTGGTCCCAGTCGGCGGTTCCCTCGGCGGAGTGGAAGACCAGGCGTCCGCCGGTCTGTTCGTAGCGGCGCATCAGGGTGAGGGCGGGGGAGTAGACGTGCAGGGACACGGCGTGGTCAGCCTGGGCGGTGTTGCGGACGTCGTGGATGTGGTCGCGGGGGAAGGAACGTGCGGAGCCGGAGGGGAGGCGGACCTGCGTCTCGGTGCCGGGCGCGAACGGCACGTCCACGTGGCTGCCGGGACGTACGTCGGGATGCGGGGGCGTGAACTCGTGCAGGGTTCCGCGGACCACGAGGAACGCGCCGACCGCGCCGCCGTGGTCGTGCCAGCCGGTGCCGGTGCCGGGCGGCCAGCCGATGAGCCACGCCTCGGCGGCGCCGGGGCCGCCGATCCGCAGCCATGTCCGGTCGACGGGGTCGAGGGGCAGGCGGGCGACGAGCGAGGGGTCGGCGGCGGCCCGGTCGGCGAAGGCCAGGAGCGCGGCCGGGTTCGGTGCGGGAGCCGGGGCAGGGGTGAGCGAACGTGCGGGCATGTCGTCCTCGTACGTGGTGAAGGCGTCGGGCGTCGGAGGTCGGGCGGTCTACCGGCAGCCCGAACAGAGCGCTCCGGCAAAGCGCATGAGGTCGACGTGGACCCGCTTCACAAGGATTCGACGTGAGTTGCACACAGTGCCGGTACGCAAGCAGGCCCGCGTCGCCGCGGTCAAATCCGTGTTCCGGCGAACAACCGCGCCGGTAACCCGGATTGGCCTGTCGATCAAGACCACGAAGCGCAAAGGGCCCGCGCTTTCCGCCCCACCGGGAAGCCCCGGCAACAACCGCGTGATACCAGTGGAACCCGCCAGTTGCCGACCGGCCGACGCGCGACGGACCGCAACGCTGCGGGTCCGGCGCTCCGGCCGACCGGCGGCCCGGCGAAAGCCCGACGGACCGACGGACGACAGACCGGCGGACGAGACCGAGGAGGGGCCCGTGTCGGAGCGCCCGTTCGGTATGCCGTGCGCAATCGTCCGGCACCGCATCTGGCAGCTTCCCGTCCCGCCCGGCACCCGCTGTCGGTGAACCGCCCGGACGCGCGCCCGCACCGCCAAGCGCCGTCCGCCGCATGCAGGTTCCCGATATGCAGGTTCCCGACCACCGGCGACGGAAGCGAAGACGACACCCATGTCTGCCACCACGCGGCGACGCGGCCCGCACCCATTTCCCGAGATCCTCGCCGGTGTCCTGACGGCGGCCGCGCTCGGCATCCTGCTCCTCGGCTACGTCGCCCGGCGCGGCGGGACGCTCGCCGCCGTGCTGTCGGCGGCCGCCTTGGGCGCGGCGGGAGTTCTGGTCGTGACGGCGGTGCGGCTGCGCGCCCGGCGGCCCGCGATCGACCGGACCGCGCGGCTCCTCGCCGGGCCGGCGGACCTGCCCGGCATGACGACGTCCGGAGCGGCGGCGACGGCCGCCCGGCTCGGCGTCCGGGCCCACGACCCCGGGGTGTTCATCGGCCGGTCGGTACGCCGCGACCGCGAACTGTGGGGTTCGTGGGAGGACATGCACATGGACATCTGGGGTCCGCGTACCGGCAAGACCGCCGCCCGGGCCATCCCCGCCGCGGCCGCGGCCCCGGGTGCGCTCGTGGTGACGTCCAACAAGCGCGACATCGTCGACGCCACCCGCGGGATACGCGAAAAGCGGGGCCCGGTATGGGTCTTCGACCCGCAGGGGCAGGCCGGCGAGCAGCCCACCTGGTGGTGGAACCCGCTCTCGTTCGTCGGTGACAACGTCGTCAAGGGCCTCATGCTCGCGTCGTTCTTCAACGGCATCAACCGGCAGTCACACGTCCGCGCGGACGGGTACTTCGAGCCCGCCGGCCAGCAGTTGTTCGGTGCGCTGCTGCTCGCCGCGTCCCTCGACGAGCAGCCGGTCACGCGGACCCTGACCTGGCTGAACCGCCCGACCGACGAAACTCCGGTACGCATCCTCCGGGCGGCCGGGGCCGACCGGGTGGCCGACGCGGCCGAGATGATCATCGCGGCCCCCGCGTCGCAGCGGGCGGGCGTGTACGGTGCCGCGTCCCAGATGGCGTCGCCGCTGGCCGCACCGGACGTCACCCGGTGGGTCACGCCCGGCAGCGGACCGCGGCGCCCCGAGTTCCGGCACGCCGACTTCGCGGACCGCGACGACGGCACGATCTACCTGTTGTCGGAGGAGACCAACCGCGCCGCGGCGCCGCTGATCCTCACGCTCACCTCCGCACTCGCGTACTCGCTGGAGGGCCGGGCCATCGCAAGTCCGGGAGGCCGCCTGCCGGTGCCCGCGGTCTTCGTCCTCGACGAGGCCGCCAACGTCTGCCCGTGGCACGAACTGCCGTTTCTCTACAGCCACTACGGTTCGCGTGGGATCGTCATGATGACGATCCTCCAGTCCTGGGCGCAGGGGGTCACAATCTGGGGCGAGCACGGCATGGCGTCGATGTGGAGCGCGGCGAACGTCCGGGTCTACGGGGGTGGTTCGGCCGATGCCCGGTTCCTGCACGACCTTGCGCAGGCTGCCCCGAGGTTCGAACCCCGGACGAAGTCCGTCTCCTCGCGCGTGGGAATGCCGTTCGCCGGCTCGACCACGCGGTCTTCCCGCGAGGAGCAGGTGCTCGACATCGCCGACCTGGGCGCCATGCCCCGGGGGCGCGCGCTCGTGCAGGTGAGCGGAGCCAGGCCCACGCTGGTGCGCACCGTTCCGTGGTGGCAGGGCCCGTACGCGGAGGAGATCAGGGAGTCGTTGGCCGCGTACGCCCCGGGTCCCGGCACGCGCGCTGATACCGGGCAACGGGATACCGGACGGCGGACGGCGTGACGACGGGCAGCACTACGGGGACGGCGTGACGGCGTGTCGAACGGGCCGCGGACGGGGACTACGGCGTACGCGCCGCGGAGGCGCAGGACGACAACGCGCGAAGACCCTGGAAGCAGGGTCTTCGCGCGGGTGTGGGTCGGCGCGGGCCGGTATGGGCGGCCCGGCGGCCGTGCCCGGTCGGGGGCCCGGTCCGCGGGCCCGGTGGATCGGCTCGGTACGTGGGCCGGTCGGCCGGCTCAGTATCCGAGGGGAGAGGACGGGTCGAACTGGGTGGGAGCCGGGTTCGCCGCGGGAGCCGGGTGGCAGGTGAAGCCGATCCGGGTCAGCGCCCGGACGACCTCCTTCGCGGAGAAGTCGCGGCGGTCCTGGCGGGTGATCACTTCGCCCACCTGCTTGACGGGGTAGACCCGGCGACCGATGGTCACCGAGTCCCCTTCGACGGGTTCCGGCTTGATGTCCCGCATCGCTGCCTCGACCTCGTTCTTGACGAGGTCGAAGGAGAATCCGGCGATGACGCAGCGCATAGGGCCTCGGCAGAGTTGAGAGAAGGGACGGCCATACCGCCGACCCGGTGGGTTCAGCCTGTCACAGCGAGGGCTCGCCGTGGGGGGATCCTCAGTCGCTTCCGCGTGGTCCCGAGCGGCGGCGGCGGGTTCCCGCACCCCGGGGCGCCCGGCGCCGGCCGGGCTCCGGGGGCCGTCCGGATCCGCGGCGGCGCTCGCCCCGCGGCGCGCCGCCCCCGGACGAGCCGTGCTCCTTGGTGCGCTCCGCGGTCACGGTGGGTGCGACCGGTACGCCGGACGGGGCCTGTGCCCCGGTGATGCGGCTGAGCTCGGCGTCGCCCGAGCGCACGCGGGTGGTGCGCGGCGTGATGCCGGCGTCCGCCATCAGGCGCGACATGTCGCGGCGCTGGTCGGGCAGGACGAGGGTGACGACCCGGCCCGACTCGCCGGCGCGTGCGGTACGGCCGCCCCGGTGCAGGTAGTCCTTGTGGTCGCCGGGCGGGTCCACGTTGACCACCAGGTCGAGCTGGTCGATGTGGATGCCGCGCGCCGCGACGTTGGTGGCCACGAGCGCGGTGACGTGGCCGGTCTTGAAGTGCGCGAGGGTGCGCGTGCGCTGGGCCTGCGACTTCCCGCCGTGCAGCGCGCCCGCCCGAACCCCGCTCTTCAGCAGGTGCTTCGTGAGCTTGTCCACGGCGTGCTTGGTGTCCAGGAACATGATCACGCGGCCGTCGCGGGCCGCGATCTCGGTGGTGGCCGCGAACTTGTCGGCCAGGTCGATCTGGAGCACGTGGTGCTCCATCGTGCCGACCGCGGCGGCGGACGGGTCGACCGAGTGCACGACCGGGTCGTCGAGGTAGCGGCGGACCAGCTGGTCGATGTTGCGGTCCAGCGTCGCGGAGAACAGCATGCGCTGGCCGCCCGGGCGGACCTGGTCGAGGAGCCGGGTGACCTGCGGCATGAAGCCCATGTCGGCCATCTGGTCGGCTTCGTCCAGCACGCACGCCGCGACCTGGTCGAGGCGGCAGTCGCCGCGCTCTATGAGGTCGGTGAGGCGCCCGGGGGTCGCCACGACGATCTCGACGCCGCCGCGCAGGGCCGCGGACTGGCGGCCGAGCGAGACGCCGCCGACGACGGTGGTCAACCGGAGGCGCAGCGCGCGGGCGTACGGCGTCAGCGCGTCGGTGACCTGCTGGGCCAGCTCGCGGGTCGGCACGAGGACCAGGCCGAGGGGCTGCTTCGGGTCGGCGCGGCGGCCCGCGGTGCGGGCCAGCAGGGCCAGGCCGAACGCGAGGGTCTTGCCGGAACCGGTCCGGCCGCGGCCGAGGACGTCGCGGCCCGCCAGGGTGTTCGGCAGTGTCGCCGACTGGATCGGGAAGGGCACGGTCAGGCCCTCGGACGTCAGCGCCGTCAGCAGGGCCGCCGGCATGTCGAGTTCCTCGAACCGGGACACCGGGGGCAGAGGGGGTGTGGCGGTGACCGGGAGGGCGAACTCCCGGGGGCGTGCGGGTGCGGCGGAGCGGTGTTGCCTGGGGGCACCGGAACGGCCGCGGCCTCCGGGCCGGCCGTCCGGACGGCGAGCCGTACGGGTCATGCGAAACCTCCTTGATCCGGCACGCATCAAGGAATTCCGGGCGGCGCCGGGAGGCGCCGTGGATCGCAAGACCGAGCCGAAGTATGCCGGCGAAAGCCGGTGAATGCCGATGGGACGGCAAGGGGAATTAACCGGGCCGAGTGCCCGCCGTCAGAACGGCGGGACCGCCGCGGTTAATCCCGGTGCGAAAACGCAGCGCTGGGGCCCGCACCCGAAGGTGCGGGCCCCAGCGCCGGGAAAACGCGTCAGGCGGGAACGATGTTCTCCGCCTGCGGGCCCTTCTGGCCCTGCGTGATGTCGAAGGAGACCTTCTGGCCTTCCTGCAGCTCACGGAAGCCCTGGGTGGCGATGTTCGAGTAGTGCGCGAACACGTCGGCGCCGCCGCCGTCCTGAGCGATGAAGCCGAAGCCCTTTTCCGAGTTGAACCACTTCACGGTACCGGTAGCCATGTCATATCTCCTTCGGGGCAGTTGCCCGGAGTCCGCACTGCGCGGAGCCCGCATCGCCGCAATGATGCCCCTCCGAAAAAGCCGGAGACACAGAAATGCACCCGACGGCCGCATCGGCCGAAGAGTGCACTTGAAGTCTTTGGGAACCACAACCGCAACTGGTTCCAACCGTATCACGTTGCACGCGACCGGATGCGGGACGTTATATCGGTGTCGTGAACTCCGGGTGAATCACCGAGGGCGCCGTGCGAATTTCTCCCGTGGCCGCTGGAGATTTTTTGTCTCCGCGGGCGCGTGCCACGCCATTTCCGGCGCTGCGTCGGACACGGTGTCGAGCGGTACGTCGGGCGGTGTTCCGGGCGGTGTGTCGGGCGGCGTGTCCGACGGTGTGCCAGGCGCGGTGTCCGCGGTGCCACCCGATCGGCGGAGCTCCTCGTTGATCCGCAAGGCGCCCGCCAACCGGTCCTCCAGGCTGATGATGCGACACGCGGTGTCGATCGCCGTGCCCTGGTCGACGAGTTCGCGGGCCCGCAGCGCGACGCGCAGATGCGAGCGCGAATATCTGCGGTGCCCGCCCTCCGAACGCTCGGGAGTGATGAGCCCCGCGTCCCCGATCGCCCGCAGGAACGCGGGCGTGGCCCCGATCAGTTCCGCCGCCCGCCCCATCGTGTACGCGGGATAGTCGTGGTCGTCGAGCCGGTCGGCCTGACCCGCTCCGCTGTCTGGAACCACTGCACCTCTTCATCCGGCTCTCCGCACGGCCCGCCCGACGGACGCCGCCGTGGACGCCGCGACGGACGCCACCGGGGAAAAGGGTATCCACGTCGGTCAGGCGGCGGAGCGTACGGCGGCGGCCGGGGGAGCGGCCACGAGGTGCAGCCGCTCGCGCGCGACCGCGGCCTTCCGCAGCCGCAGGATCTGCACCAGGCCGACGATCTCCAGCACGAACACCGACGAGAACGCGATGCGGTAGTCGTCGCCGGTCGCGTCGAGCAGGACCCCGACCGTCAGCAGGGTCACCATCGACGCGACGAATCCCCCCATATTGACGATCCCGGACGCGGTGCCCTGCCGCTCGGGCGGGTTGGCGGGCCGGGCGAAGTCGAAGCCGATCATCGACGCCGGGCCGCAGGCCCCGAGGACCGTGCACAGCACCACGAGCAGCCACATCGGCGCGCCGTCGCCCGGATGGCCGATCGCCGCGGCCCAGCTCGCCGCCGTCGCGGCCACCGTGCCGAGCGCCAGCGGCAGCCGGGCGGCGCGCGCCCGCGTGATGATCTGGCCGTACGCCAGCCCGAACACCATGCTCGACACCACCGTCAGCGTCAGCAGCCCGCCCGCGGTCCCCCGGGACAGTCCCTGCGCCTCGACGAGGAACGGCATGCCCCACAGCAGCAGGAACACCATCGCCGGGAACTGCGTCGTGAAGTGCGTCCACAAGCCCAGCCGGGTGCCCGGCTCGCGCCACGACTCGGCGATCTGGCGGCGGACGAACGCCGCCCCGCGCTGCGGCAGCGCCTCCGGCTCGTGCCCCTCCGGATGGTCCTTCAGGAACACCAGCAGGAGGACGAGGACCCCGATCCCCAGCAGCGCGCTGCCCGCGAACGCCTGCGTCCAGCCGACATCGTGCAGCATCCGGGACAGCACCAGCGTCGAGACGAGATTGCCGCCCATGCCCGCGAGTGCGGCCAGTTGCGCGACCAGCGGGCCGCGCCGGGCCGGGAACCAGCGGGTGCCGAGCCGCAGCACGCTGATGAAGGTGAGGGCGTCGCCGCAGCCGAGCAGCGCCCGCGAGGCGAGCGCCATGCCGTATGTGGGGGAGAACGCGAAGCCCAACTGGCCCACGGTGAACAGCACGACGCCCATCGTCAGCACCTTCTTGGTGCCGAACCGGTCGACCAGCACGCCGACGGGTATCTGCATGCCCGCGTACACGAGCAGTTGCAGGATCGAGAACGTCGACAGCGCCGAGGCGTTGACGTCGAACCGGTCGGCGGCGTCGAGGCCGGCGACGCCGAGCGAGGTGCGGAAGATCACCGCGACGAAGTACACCGCGACGCCGACCGACCAGACCGCGACGGCCCGGCGGCCGCCCGGCGGGTCGAGCCGCGGTGCCGCGGCGGCCGCGCTCATCGGGCCTCGCCCCGGACCAGTTCGGACACCCATCCGACGTGCCGGTGCACGGCGTCGACCGCCGCGTCCGCGTCGCCCGCACGCAGCGCCGCGAGGATCTCCTCGTGCCCGGTCAGCGTCCGGGCGACCCGGTCGGGATGCGAGTGGAGGAAGGCCACGCCCATGCGCAGCTGGCGGTCGCGGAGCTGGTCGTACAGCCGGATCAGGATGGCGTTGCCGCAGTTGCGCACGATCGCGGCGTGGAAGCAGCGGTCGGTGGTCGCGGCGGCGGCCAGGTCGCCGGCCTCGACCTCGCGCTTCTGCCGCGCGAGCAGTTCCTCCAGGCGCGTGATCAGGTCCGGGGGCGCCGGCACCGCCTTGCGGGCCGCGTGCTCCTCGACGAGTTGCCGGGTCTCCACGACGTCGGTGATCTCCTGGGCCGAGACCGGCAGGACGAGCGCGCCCTTCTTGGGGTAGAGGCGGATCAGCCCCTCGACCTCCAGGCGCAGCAGTGCCTCGCGTACGGGTGTGCGCGAGACGCCGACGGCATCCGCCACCTCGCCCTCGGTCAGCAGCGTGCCGCCCTCGTAGTGGCGTTCGAGAACGGCCTGCTTGACGTGCCGGTAGACGCGGTCGGCGGCGGTGGGTGCGGCTGGCATGCGCACAAGATAGATACATCAGCGGGTGCGATGCCCGTTCCGTCCACGATTCGGAATGCACCCGGTGTGCCGCTCGGGGTACGGGGCAGCCGCACCGCGGTCGCGGGCCGGCCCCGGCTTGCGCGGCTGGCCGGTAGCGTTCCGGGTATGCCGCGCGATCCCGAGCCCGCCCGCCGCAAACTGCTCGACGCCGCTCTCCTGCTGTTCGCCCGCGACGGCATCGAGGCGGTGAGCATGCGCGAGATCCGCCTCGCCGCGGGCCAGCGCAACTCCGCGGCCACGCAGTACCACTTCGGGTCCAAGGAAGGCGTCCTCAAGGCGCTCCTGGAGGACGTGCTCCCGCCCGTGGTCGCGCGCCGCCGCGAACTGCTGACCGCGGCGACGGCCGACGAGCCGCGCACGATCGCCGAGGTCGCCGTCACCCCTCTCGCGGAACTGGCGACCGGCGACGACCGGCAGCGCGCGGTGGTCCGGTTCCTCTCCCAACTGGTCGACGACGAGAACCGCTCGCCGGCGCGCCTGGCCGACCTGCTCGGCGACACCGTCGCGGCGGACGCCACCGCACTGCTGCGCGCCTGGATCCCCGACGTCCCGCGCGATGTCATGGACGAGCGCATCCTCGTCGGCCTCACCGGCGTCACCCACGCCTGCGCGTTCTACGCCCGCGGTGTCGATGCCGGGCGGCGGCGCGACCCGGACCTGTTCACGGACAACCTGGTCGACATGTTCATCGGCGCCATGTCCGCCCCGGTACGCGCCACCGCCCGCTGACCTCATTCAGTCCGCCACGCCGCCGCCCGCGACCGGGCCGCCCAGCCCGCCGGGAGCAGCGCCCCCAACGTGGCCAGCACCGCTCCCGAGACGGCGAGCACCGCGTACGCGGGCACTCCGTACACCGACACCATCGAGTCCGGCAGCCGCAGATCCGCGGTCGACGCCATGACCGGCGCCACCAAGTGGTGCAGCGCCACCCCGAGCGGGATGCCCGCGGCACCTCCGACCAGGCCGAGCCCGACCACGGACGTCACGACCATGGCCATGGTCTGACGCGGTGTCATGCCCAGGGACTTAAGGACACCTATCGACTGCGCGCGCTCGCGGGTGTCGAGGGCGACCGTGTTGAGCACACCCAGCCCCGCGACCCCGGCGATCAGCAGGGTCAGCGTCCCGATCAGGCCGATCAGGATCGGGATCGTCGAGTTCTCCTCGCTGCGCGGCATCGCGGCCCCGGCCCCGGCCGCGAACACGCCGGCCTCGGAGATCCGCTCCGCGTATGCGTCCGCATTCGTCCCCGGCGTCACCTGCGCCTCGTACGCGGTGATCGCCGCATCGGGCTTGAGCTGCAAGAGCGTGGCGCGGTCGGTGAGCAACGCCTCCTCGTCGTCGGAGAACGCCTCGCCGACGATCCGCACCGTCACGCGCCGCCCGTCGTGGTCGAGCGCGACCTCATCGCCCACCCGCAGCGCGGACGTGCGCAGGAACGACGTCGGCACCACGATTTCCCCCGTCCCCTGCAACCAGCGCCCGGCGACCACCGGGTACCCCAGCCAGGACGAGTCCGTGTCGTACCCGGTCAGCTCCAACGGCCGGGTGCGCCCCGGCACTTCGACCTCCAGCGTGGTGACCGAGGTGAACCGCGCGGTCGACGCGTCGGCGCGCAGCATGTCCGCCACCGCCACAGGGTCCGCGGACGGCGGCTGCTCGACGGTCGGCTGCCCCGACTGCGGGCCCCTGGGCGGGGCGGGCGGGGCGGGCGGCGCGGGCGGACCTCCCCCCGCACCGGCCGTGCCGGCACCTTCCGGCGGCCCCTGATGCATCCCACCCTGTTCCCCCACCATCCCCAGGCTGACCGTGATTTGCGACGACCCCTCCCGCGACAAGCCGTCGTCGGCCCGAGCCAGCGTCTGGCCGAGCCCGTACGCGAACGTCACCGCCGTGGTGCCCAGGAGCAGCGCCGCCAGCGTCATGCCGGTGCGCGCCGGCCGCGCGAACGGGCCGGCCAGCCCGAGGGCGACGGCCCGCGGCAGGCGCGAGCGGGCCAGGAGCCGGTGCGCCCGGAACCCCCGGCCGGCCCGCGGCGCGCGTCCGACGGCGATCGCCTGGATCGCCGGGATCCGCCCCGCGCGCAGTGCCGGGATCAGCGCCGCCACGCAGACGACCAGGAGCAGGCCGACGGGTACCAGGACGTCCACCCACCAGGGGACCCCGGCCACTTCGGGGACCGCGTACGACTGCTCGGTGTCCGCGAGCAGCGGAACGGCCAGCGCGTGGCCCGCGAACATGCCCGCCGCCGCACCCGCCAGGGCGGGCAGCAGGACCTGCGCCAGATACACCGCACTGACCTGCCGCGGAGTGAACCCGAGCGTCTTGAGCACCCCGATCCCGCGGTACCCGGCCACCACCGCGCCGCTCACCACGTTGCCGACGATGAGCACCGACATGACCACGCCGAGCACGCTGAACGCGGTGACGAACGGGACCACGAGAGCCGCCGTCCCGGCCGCCTCGCGCCGGGCGTCCAGGTACGACGTCGACCCGAGCACCGCCCCGGACGGCAGCGCGGCGCGCACCGCGGCGACGCCGTCCGCCACCGCGTCGCTGTCGCCCGCGTCCGCGAAGCGGTAGAGCGCTTGGAACGTCTTCGCGGCGCCCCCGGGGGCGAGTGCGGCGATCTGGTCCGGCACGGTCCACGCGCCCGCCGTGTCGGTGACGGACGCCGCGACGCCCACGACCGTCAGCTCGACCCCGCCCAGCCGCAACCGGTCCCCGACGCCCAGCCGCGGCCCCTCGCCGTCCCCGAGGACGACCTCGCCCGGCGCCCGGACCCACCGGCCCGACCGGAGCTTGAGCGTGTCGAGCGGACCGTTCGGATCGGCCCGTCCGACCACGGTCATCGTCCCGTGCGCGACCGCGTCGCCGGGCAGCATGATCGGCGCGCTCGTCGACGGATAGGGCCCGGCGACCTCGGCGACCCCGGACCCGGCGCCGGTGGCGCGGACCTGCTCGGCGGTCGCCCGGCCCGCATCGACGCTCACCGTCGCGTGCGCGCCGTGCAGCGCGGAGAACGCGTGGTCGAACGGCGCCATCGACGCGACCAGCAGGCCGAAGGCGAGCACCGAGGTCGCCGTCGCGAGCAGCGCCACGACGGCGGTCACCACGGTCTGCACCCGGCGGCGTACGACTGCCGCCCAGGCGGCCTTGACGACCGCGTTCACCGGGACGCCTCCGTCGTGCGCCCGTCCTGCGCGTCGTCCCACAGCGAGTCCTGCGGGCCACCCGGGTCGTGGGCTTGCGGCGTGGCGTCGAGCCTTCCGTCCACGATCCGCACGATGCGGCTCGTGCACGCGCGCGCCAGCTGCAGGTCGTGCGTGACCATCAGCAACGCCTGCCCGTCGCGGTTGAGTTCGGCGAGCAGCTCGGTGATGTGCCGCCCGTTGGCGGTGTCCACGGCCCCCGTCGGCTCGTCGGCGAGCAGCAGCGGCGGCCGGTTCATGAGCGCCCGGGCGATGGCGACGCGCTGCCGCTCGCCGCCGGACAGCCGTGCCGGGTACGCGTCCGCGTGCCCCGCGATGCCGAGGTAGCCGAGCAGTTCGTCGGCGCGCGTCCGGGCGGCGCGCGGCGAGATCCCGCCCAGGCGGGCGGGCATCAGCACGTTGTCGAGCACCGTCAGGTCGTCGAGCAGGTTGAAGAACTGGAAGATCATGCCGATGTGCCGGCGCCGGAACTTGGCGAGCGCGGTCTCCGACAGGCCGCCGAGACCGACCCCGGCCACCGTGACCGCACCCTCGGTCGGCCGGTCCAGCCCCGCGATCAGATTGAGCAGCGTGGACTTGCCGCTGCCGGACGGGCCCATGACGGCCACGGCCTCGCGCGCGCCGACGACCAGGTCCACCCGGTCGAGTGCGGCGGGGCCCGTTCCCTCGTACCTCTTCGTCACGGCTTCGAGCCGGATCACGTCTGTCATGGCCCCGGACGCTAGGTTCCGGACCGGCCGCCGGGCGTCCGCACGGCGAGCCAACCTGCGGTCGCTCGCGCGGGGGAGAGCGGGCCGGGTAGCTCTCCCGAGGGACCCCGGACAGCTCGCACGCATGATGTACGCGCCGCGCACAACCGGCGAGAATGCCCGGGTGACGCCCGCCGCACCGCTGACGCCGACCCCGCGCGCCCGGCTGACGCTCCCTCAGAGTGTTCGCCGGGCCGCCGAGTTGCTACGCCGCCCGGGACCGCTGGGCGGGGACGGCCTGCTCGCCCTCGCGTTGGGCGTCGCCACGGCCGTCATGCTCGGGTACAACTTCCCGACGGACGACGCCGGCGGCCCGCCTCCGTACCCCAGGACCCCCTACGGCGAGATCCCGTACGCGTACCCGGACTCACCGGCGCACGCCGCCTCCGGGCCGAGCGCGTGGACGTTCGCCGTGTGCCTCTTGGCTGCCGCCATGATCGCCTGGCGGCGCACGCAGCCGGTCACGGCGTTCGCGGTGCAGTTCGCCGTCACGCTGGCCATCGACCCCGACTACATGGAGATCCCCGGGGTCGTGGCCCTCGCGATCGGCGCGTACTCGGTCGCGGCGCACGTACCGCGTTTTTCGTTGGCGGCGGGGGTCTCCGGTGCGGCGACGCTCGCCCTCATGGCGAAGTTCCCCGACGAGGACAACGGCCCGCCCGGCCTGCTGGTGCTCGCCATCATGGCGTCGATGTTCGTCATCGGCCGCACCATCGGCACATGGCGTACCCGGGCCGGGGCCTTCCACCGCCGGGCGCTGCGTGCCGAGCGCGAGCGCGAGGTCGCGGTGGCCCACGAACGCGCCCGGATCGCCCGGGAATTGCACGACGTGGTCAGCCACAATGTGAGCGTGATGGTGATCCAGTCCGGCGCCGCCCGCATGGTCCTGCGCTCGGATCCCGAGGCGGCGACCGAGGCGCTGCGCGCGGTCGAGGCGAGCGGGCGCGAGACGATGGCCGAGTTGCGCCAGATGCTCGACGTGCTCACCGCCCAGGGCGCGCCGCCGCCGCAGGGCGATCCGGGGACGGTGCCGGACGGCGACGCGCTGGGACCGCCGCTGGCGCCGCAGCCCGACCTGTCGCGGCTGCCCGTGCTCGTGGACCGGGTGCGCACCGCGGGGCTCGACGTGCGGTTCACGACCCAGGGCGAGGCGCGGCCGCTGCCACCGGGGATCGAGCTCACCGTGTACCGGGTCGTGCAGGAGGCGCTCACCAACGCGCTGAAGTACGCGCCGGGGGCGCGTACCGAGGTGACCGTGACCTACCGGCCGGACGCGATGCGCATCGAGGTCGCCGACGACGGGCCCGCCGACGGGCGCCGCCCCGAGCCGCTGGGCGCCGGACGCGGTCTGCTCGGCCTCACCCAGCGACTGGCGCTGCACGGCGGCGGACTGCGCGCGGGGCACCGGCCGACCGGCGGCTACCGCGTGCAGGCCTCGATCCCGGTGCCGACGCCGTGAGCGCGGCAGCGGCACTGCGCGTCGTCGTGGCCGACGACCAGGCGCTCGTACGCTCCGGGTTCCGCATGATCCTGGCCGCCGACGGCATCGACGTCGTCGCCGAGGCGGCCGGCGGCGACGAGGCGTGCGCCGCGGTCCGCCGCACCCGGCCGGACGTGGTCCTGATGGACATCCGCATGCCCGGACTCGACGGCCTGGAGGCCACGCGCCGCATCATGGCCGATCCGTCGCCCGCGCTGGACGGACGGCCGTGCCGCATCATCATCCTCACCACGTTCGACCTCGACCACTACGTCTACGAGGCGCTGAACGCGGGGGCGAGCGGGTTCCTGCTCAAGGACGTGACGCCCGAGCAACTGGTGGCCGCCGTACGCCTGGTCAGCGCGGGCGACGCGCTCCTCGCGCCGACCATCACGCGGCGGCTCGTGGAGCGCTTCGCGCGTCCGGCCCCCGCGGAACGCGCGCCGGGCGGCGACCTGTCCGTGCTCACGCCGCGCGAACTGGAAGTGCTGCGCCTTCTCGCCCGGGGCATGAGCAACGCGGAACTGGCGGCGGCCCTGACGCTGAGCGTCGAGACGGTGAAGACGCACGTCACGCGCATTCTGACGAAGCTTCACCTGCGGGACCGGGTGCAGGCCGTCGTTCTGGCGTACGAGACGGCGCTCGTGACCCCGGGCGCCCCCGGCGGCGCCGGCGCGCTCGAGGCGCCCGGGAGCTGACCGGGCTGATCAAGAGCTGATTGGGCCCGGGCGGCGGTCGGCCGGCCGGGTTTTTCCATGTTCGTGGACGTGCGGCACCCCGGCGAGGCCACGTCGTTCTGGGGCATCCGACGCCGGAGAACCCGCGCGCGGTCGGCAACTGGCCCGACTTCGACCGGCCGGGCGCGCCGGCGCTCGGTGACGGTCGTGATCCGCAAGCGCGACGGGGGCGTCATCGGGACGTGACGGCCGCTCGCTTCCCTGCCTACGGCGTACGGCGTACGGAGCGTACGGATCACGTCGTGTGACGTACCGTCACGGGGTCAGTCCGGAGAGCGGCAGGACCAGCGCCTCGGCGTCGGCCGCCTCGCGCATCGTCTGGTCGAAGCGCAGCACGCTCGTGCCGATGGCGGCGAGGTCGTCGGGGCCGAGCAGTACCACGATGCCGGTGTCGGTGTGCGCGAGCACGCACGGTACGCGGCCTTCGCTGGCCGCGGCCACCGCGTCGTCCCGTTCGTTCAGGTACACCACGTCGAACGGAACACCGAGCGTCGCCAGCAGCGCGTCCCACTCGGGTCTGCGGCGACGGCCGGCATGCGTGAGGTCGCTCAGCGCACAGTGCGCGGTGCCGCGTGCCCTGCCTATGGCGTACGCAAGTTCGCCGCGGAAACCGCCGTCCGCATCGCAGACACCGGTCAGTCGCTGTACTGTCCGTGCTCCTGCCATGGATCCAGTGTGCGCCCGCGGCACAATGCCGCACCTCACACGCTCGACCGAACTCCGGCTCCCCGTACTCACTTCTCCAGTCGTGCGCTCAAGCCGCTCTCGTCCGCACCCTGCACGTCCTGCACGTCCTGCACGTCCGTCACTTCCCGCGCGCCGACGAACGGCCGCGACGGCCGGCGGCCGCCCGGCACGCTGGCGACGGCGAGCACCGCGGCCGTCCCGCACGCCGCGGCGAGCAGCGCGAACATGTGCGGGTAGCCGCCGAGCGGCCCGGCCAGCGCGGCGCCGGCCCACGGCGCGATCGCCGAGGCGGCCATGGCGGGAGCGGAGAGGATCCCGGACAGCGTTCCGTACGACGACGCGCCCCAGCGCTCGGTGATCGCCGTGGCGTTCAGCAGCGTCGCCACCCCGCGTGCGGTCCCGGCCAGGATCGACAGTGCGACGAGCAGCCAGATCGGTCCGGGGACGAACGCCAGCAGGGCGGTGGTCGCGGCGGTGGCGGCCAGGACGCCGACGGTGCGGGTGCGCACGCTGGTGCGGCGGGCGAAGGCGGCGTACCCGATGCGCCCGACGACCTGGCCGGCGCCGCCGAGGCCGAGCGCCCACGCGGCGACGGTCGTGCCGGAGCCGCGCTCGTCGAGCAGCGGGACGATGTTGACCACGCCCGCGTACATGCCGAACGAGCCGAGCGTCATCGCGACGACCAGCACGACGAAGGGGCGGCTGCGGACGATCGACCGCACGTCGTCCGGCGCTTCCGCGGACCGCTTGCTCGGCGGCGCCGCGGGCCAGGGGCGCCGCAGCACGATCGCGTGCAGCGGAACGGTCACGACGGCCAGTACCACGGCCAGCACGACGTACACTCCGCGCCACGACAACCAGTGCGACAACGCCACCGTGATCGGCGCGAACACGGTGCTCGCCAGGCCCGCGACGAGGGTCACCGTGGTCAGCGCGGCGAGGTGCCGGGGCCCGTACCAGCGCGTCAGCGCGGCGAACGCGGGCTGGTAGAGGATCGACGACATCGCGACCCCGGCGAGCACCCATCCGGCGGTGAACCACACCAGGTTGGGCGCCCACGCCACGACGAGCACCGCCAGCGACGCGACGACCGACCCCACAGTCATCAGCAAGTGCGGCCCGCGGCGGTCCAGCATCCGCCCCACCGGAATACCGACGATCCCCGACACCGCCAACGCCACCGAGAACGCCGCGGTCGCGGCCGACGTGGACCACCCCGTGTCCTCGGTGATCGCGGGCGCAAGCACCGGGAACGCGTAGTACAGGATCCCCCAGCTGGTGATCTCCGTGACGCACAACGCCACCAACACCGCCCGAAGCCCCGCCCCGCCCCCGCCCTTCGACCCCACCCCGCCAACGATCACCCCGCCAACCTAGAACCACCCCCCACCAGAAACCACCACACCCCTCACCCGGCAGCCATCGCCCCCTCCTCGACGTCAGCCCCCTCCTCACCGCCACCCCCACGAGGCGCCGCCCCCCGTACAACCTGCATGACGTCGCGGGAAAGGCGGTCCACTGGTAGCCGTATGTGTCCCGGCCGGTCAGGGGGATTCGAGTAGGGCGGCTAGGGCGGTTAGGGACATTTGGGTGCCTTGTTCGTTGTCGGCTCGGGGGATGGTGTCGGGGATGCCCTCGTGGAGGATGCGGACCTCGGTGCCGCCGGGGACGTCGGTGAGGGTGGTGGTCAGGGTCATGGTGCCCTGGAGGGTGGGGTCGTCGGTCTCGAACTCGATTTCTTCGGCGACCAGTTCGTCGGGGACGAGGCGGGTGAAGCGGCCGTGGTACGTGTCGGTGTGCGCGCTGGTCTTGCCGACGCCGTCCGGTGCTTCGTAGGTGAGGGAGACGCGGAACCGGCCGCCTTCGCGCGGCTCGAACTCGTGGACGTGGCTGCGCATGTCGTCCGGCACCCGCCACTTGGCGACCGCTTCCGGGTCGAGCAGCGCGCGGTAGACCGCGGGGCGGGCGGCCTTGATGTGCCGGGAGACCTCGGTGGTGTACGCCATCCGGCCAACGTAACCCGCGGTGCGGACAGTGCGGCGTAGGCAAAGCGGGGGCGGGGTGCGGGCAGTCGGGCGTGGATAGTCGGGCGCGGACGCGCGCCTTCGCGGCGAGGGCGAAGGCGCGCGTCCGGGGGTTACGCGGCGGCCGGGAGGGATGTCTCGCGGACCCAGCGGCGGCCCAGGACCGCGTACGTGGCCGCGGACACGATCAGCGGCAGGAACCAGCTGAGGTCGGCGCCGTCCATGCGCGTGCTCAACCAGCCCTCGACCAGCGCCGAGTTGATGGTCAGCAGAGCCGTCGCCATGCCGGCCAGCATCGAGACGATGCCCGCGACGTTGACGCCCGCGGTGCCCCAGTAGCGGGACGCGGGGGTGCTGATGTGCACGGACTCGCGGTCGTACGTCCAGCGCCGCATCACGCCGTCGGTGATCCACACCGCGCAGAACGGGCCCGCCCAGACCACCACCAGGGCCAGGAACTCGTTGAGGGCGTGCTCGAAGTCGTAGATGAACAGGACCCAGAGGACGGCGGCGAGCGCGAGCATCGCGTCGACGGCGGTGGCGACCCAGCGCCGCGCCGGGATGCCGATGGCCTGGATGGCGAGGCCGGAGGAGTAGAACACCGAGGCGTTGTTGCCGACCGCGCCGGTGAACGACGCCACGATGTAGAGGACGAACAGCCAGCCCGGCAGCAGCGGCTCCATGCCCGCGACCGGGTCGGACAGGTCGGCGCGGGTGGCGGCGACGGCGCCGACGGTGCCGACGGTGCCCAGGAACATCACCATGCCCGCGCCGCCCGCGAAGACCGCGCGGAAGATCTTGCGGGTGGGCGTGCCGCTCGGCAGGTACCGCGCGTAGTCGGGCGCGACGACCATGTACGACAGCGGCCCGGACGAGATGAGCGCGCAGGCGATCAGCACCAGCGCGACTCCGCCCCACCCGGTGGCGGGGTCGGCCGGCTTCCAGCCCCAGTCCACGTCGCCGACGATGTTGCCGACGATCAGCAGGAAGATCAGGGTGACGGCGGCCGCGAAGTACGGCTGGACCCGGACCAGCGCGCGGTGGCCGTACACCGCGATCACGATGGATCCGCCGAGGACGACGACGGTCGCGACGACCTTGCCGAGCGCGCCGCCGGAGTCGTGCCAGCCGAGCTGGTCGAAGAGCGCGAGCATGGCGAACACGCCCAGCAGGCCGTTGACCGTCTTGAAGCCCAGCGACATCGCCCACGTGCACACCGCGTTGACGCGGTTGCCCAGCACGCCGAACGCCGCGCGGCTGAAGGCCGTCGTCGGCATGCCGGCGCGCGGGCCCGCGACCGAGCAGTACGCGACGACGCCGAAGAGCAGGTTGCCGCACGCGATCGCGATGATCGCCTGGACCAGCGACAGCCCCATCCCGACCGCGATCGAGCCCAGTACGAAGAAGAACTGGTACGCGTTGATGCCCATCCAGAACAGCCCCAGCTGGCGCGGGGTCATGTACCGGTCGGACTCCGGGATGTAGTCGTACCCGTGCTGCTCGACGCCGCCGCCGGACGCGGCGTCCCGCCCGGCCCCGGGCGGGGGTGAGCCGGTGGGCGGGGTCTTGGTGGGGGACGAGCCGGCGGGGGACCGGCCGAGTGTCGCGCTCATGATCTTGCGCCTTTCGCTGGGGAAAGCCTAAGCGGCCGGTGGGACGCCACCGGGCGGGGCGGCGAGGGGGTGGAGGGTGGGGCGAGTGGGATCGGCGGCGGTGCCTCCGGTCGTGAGGGCCGCGGGACCGGCGACGGGTTCACGGGCCGGACAAGTGGTCCGCGAGCCCGTCACGCGTCACGGGGTGCCACGAGAACTACGCGGAACACGGGGAACGCCGCGGAGGCGCAGCCGCTGCCCGGTCAGTTCGCGGACCAGGCCCGGGCGCCGCCGATCCAGGTCTCTGCCACGCCGAGCGCGGCGAAGACCGCCGGGTCGGCGACCGTGTAGGGGTCGGTGTCCATGACCACGAAGTCGGCCAGCAGTCCCGGCCGCAGCGAGCCGACGGATTGCTCGCGGTGCAGCGCGACCGCGCCGCCGATCCCGTGCGCGGCAAGGCCCTCGGCCGTCGGCAGCCGCATCTCGGGGGTGCCGAGGACGGTCCCGAGCACCGTGCGCCGGGTGGCCGCCGCGGCGGCCGACTCGAAGGGGTTGGGCCGCGCGACCGGGGCGTCCGAGCTGATCGCGAACGCCGTGCCGGCCGCGGCGAGCAGCCCGCACGGGTTGTAGCGGTGGCCCATCTCGCCGATCGCGGTCAGCGTCCCGTCACCGGTCCTCAGGTGGTGCTGCGGCTGGAGGCACGCGTGTACGCCCAGGTCGCGCATGCGGGTGATCTGCTCGTCGGTGGGCAGGCCGCAGTGCTCGATCCGGTGCCGCATGTCCGGGCGCGGGGTGTCGGCCTGCGCCTTCTCGACCGCGTCGAGGACCATGCCGATCGCGAACGGGGACTGCGCGTGGGTGGCGGTCTGCAGGCCCGCGGCGTGCGCGCGCCGCAGGAGGTCCGCGTACTCGCCGGGCTCGTGGTAGAGCTGGCCGTGGTGGCAGCAGTCGTGCGCGTACCCCTCGGGGAAGTACGCCGTCCACCCGCCGAGCGTGCCGTCCGCGTAGAGCTTGACGCCCTGCACGAGCAGCCGGTCGTCGCCCAGCGCGCGGCCGAGCCCGAGGTCGAGCGCGTCGTCGAGCATCGCCGAGGTGAGGTACGCGGACACCCGCATCCGCAGGTCGCCGCCGTCCCGGGCGCGCAGGTACGTCTCCAGCTCCCGGCGTGAGACCTGCGCGTCGCCGACCGTGGTGACCCCCGCCGCGAGGAAGTGCTCCTGGGCGCGCAGCAGGTGGCCGCGCATCTCGTCCTCGGGGTCGTCGAGGTGGAAGTTCGGGCCGTGGTTGGTGATCTTGACGCCGTCGTCGCCGGTGATGAGGTCGCAGGCGCCGTCCCACAGTTCGCCGTTGGGCGTGCCGTCGGGGTGGCGCCCGATGCGGCCGCCGACCGGGTCGGGCGACTCGCGGGTGATGCCGTACTTCCGGAGGGTGAAGGTGTTGACGACCCCGCCGTGCCCGGACGCGTTCATGACGTAGACCTCGCGGTCGTCGGCGACGCGGTCGAGGTCGGCGGCGACCGGGTGGCGGCCCTCGGCGAGGCGGCGGTGCTCGTACCCGAAGCCGCGTACCGGCGTGTCCGGGCGCAGGTTGCCGGCGAAGCGCCGCATCACCGCGACGAGGGTGTCGATGTCGGGCACGAGTTCGGGGCGGAGGTCGGCCCAGGCGAGGTTCTGGCCGTACATGACCGGGTGGCAGTGCGCGTCGGTGAACCCGGGCAGTACGGTCCGCCCGGCCAGGTCCAGTTCGGCATCGACGCGCCCGAGCGCGGCCCGGCAGTCGGCGGCGGTGCCCGCGTGCACGATCCGGTCGCCCCGGACGGCGAGGGCTTCGACGGCACCGAGCGGGCCGCCGGTGTGCACGGTTCCTCCCGCGACCAGCAGGGTCCGCTCGCGGTCCGGCGTCGTGGTGGCGCTTCGCATGATCCTTCGCCCTTCGTAGTGCTCAATCGAGAGCGAATCATCTGCCGGATTAACCACAGGCGAACGTTTCGCTCGCGATGACCATAGGGAATGAACGAAGCGTTGGCCAGAGTCAATCTGAGGAGATGATCCGATCGTTACCTTGAATCGGGCGAACGAATCGTCTGCCGGGCCCGCGCCACGCGGACGATTCGTCGCCCCACGGCCCTGAACCGTCACACTGGGACCGCCACCGTTCCTCCGCCCCGGGAGTCCGCCCACGTGCGCCGCGCCGACGAACCCATCCCGCACGACCACGCGCCCCACGGCACCCCCGCCACAGCCGCGGCCGCAGCCGCCGGCACGGCCCTGGACCCGGCGCAGGGCCCGGATCCAGGCACGGCCGACTTCGACCGTGTGGCCCTGGACCGGGTGGACAAAGCCCTCGTCGCGGAACTCCAGCGGGACGGCCGGCAGACGTACGAGGCACTGGCCGCCGCGGTCGGCGTCTCCCGCGCCGCCGCGAGATCCCGCGTCCTGCGCCTGCTCGACGCCCGGCTGGTACGCGTCGTCGCCGTCGTCCACCCCCGCGTCGCGGGCCGCACGTCCATCGCGCACCTCGCGGTGACCGCCGACGGACCCGCCGGGCCCGTCGCACGCGGCATCGCCGATCTGCCCGAGTCGGTGTTCGTGACGCTGACCGCGGGCCGCGCCGCCGTCGCGGCCGAGGTGCGCGCGGACTCCTTCGAGGCCCTGTCCCGCGCCGTCGACCGCGTGCGCGCCCTCCCGGGCGTCGCCGCCGCCGACGCGCTGCCCTACACGCGCGTCGTCAAGGACCCCTACGCGCTGCCCCACGACCTGGACACCGCCGCGACCGAGACGGACGAACTCGACCGCGCCATCATGGCGTTGCTGGAACAGGACGGGCGCCAGTCGTTCGCCGACCTCGCCGCCCGCGTCGGGCTGTCGGCCGGCGCCACCCGGGCACGCACCCTGCGCATGCTGGACGCAGGGGTCTTCCGCGTCGTCGCCCTTGTGGAACCCGGCGTCCTGGGCGCCACGCGACTGCTGGGCACGGCGCTGAGCGTGGCCGGGCCCGACGCGCTCACCGCACTGACCGCCGCGGACGGCGTGCAGTTCGTGGCCACCTGCCTGGGCCGGGCCGATGCGGTGGCCACGCTCGGCGCCGACAGCACCGCGGCGGTGCTGGACGTCCTGGAGGACGTGCGCCGGCTGCCCGGCGTACGCGTGCTCGACTCCTGGCTGCACATGCGCATGGTCAAGGAGCGCTACGACGTCCGGAACGGCGGCTGAACCACCGCGTCGCCTGGCACGCCTCGGAAGCCTGGTAGGCCTCGGAGCCTGGTATGCCCCGGAGTCCGATACAGCTCAGAGCCTGGTGCGGCTCACACCTTGGCTCGGCTCACAGCTTGGTCCGGCTCACAACTTGGTCCGGCGCAGCGCGTCGTCCAGGATCTCGGCGGCCGTGTCGATCTCGTCGTCGCTCACCGTCAGCGGCGGCGCGACCCGCGCGCAGGCGCTCATCGGACCCGACTGGCTGCGCACGATGTTCATGCACAGCCCGGCCTTCTCGCACACGGCCGTCACGGCATCGCCGAACTCCGAGGCGGGCTCCCGGGTTTCCCGGTCCCGTACGAACTCGACGCCCCACAGCAGGCCGAGGCCGCGCACGTCGCCGATCGCCTCGTGCCGCTTCTGCAACTCACGCAGGTGACCGCCCAGTCGCTCGCCCCGCTCGCGCGCCTTCGCCACCAGGCCCTCGTCCCGCACGACGTCGAGCACCGCGAGACCGGCCGCCGCCGGGAGCGGGTCGGACTGGTGGGACGTGAAGTAGAACAGCCCCTTGTCGTACGCCGCCTGCTCGATCTCCGCCGTCGTCACCACCGCGCTGATCGGCAGGCCGCCGCCCAGCGACTTCGACAGCGTCACGAACTCCGGCTGGAAATCGAAGAGTTCAAAGCCGAACATGGCTCCCAGGCGGCCGAAGCCGGTCTGTGCCTCGTCCAGGACCACCGGCATGCCGCGGTCCCGGGCCAGGCCCGCGAGCCGGGCGAAGTAGCCGGGCGGTGGGACGATCACGCCGCCCGCGGACAGCACCGGTTCGGCGATGACGGCGGCCGGCGCGCCGGTGGTCTGCTCGTCGAACTGCTCGAACCCGACCTCCAGGCAGGTCGTGTCGCAGGTGTCGGAGCAGTGCCGGATCGGGCAGCGGTACGCGTACGGCGCGGGCAGCGCGAACGCCCCCGGCGCCAAAGGCCCGTGGCCGCGCCGCGCGGCCGCGTACGTGACCGCCTGCGATCCCATCGTCATGCCGTGCCAGCTGCGCGTCAGGCCCAGCACCTCGAAGCCGCCGGTGGCGAGCTTGGCCATGCGCAGCGCGGCCTCGTTCGCCTCGCCGCCCGTGCTCAGCAGCATGACCCGGTCCAGGCCCTCCGGCATGAGTCCCACCAGGGTCTCCGCGAGGTCCAGGACCGGGGTGGACAGCATGCGGGAGTTCAGGTGCACGGTCTCGCGCAGCGAGCGCTCGATCGCCTCCGTGACGTGCGGGTGCGAGTGGCCGACGGTCGCGCAGAGCTGTCCCGACGTGAAGTCCAGGACGCGGCGTCCGTCGGCCGTCTCCAGCCACGACCCCGACGCGCGCGTGATCACCTCGGGCCAGAAGGCACCGGCATAACGGACCATCAGTTGCGCGCGTGGGTCCATGACTTGGCTCCTCGGATGGGGTGCGCGGCGCCGCCCGCCGCGCCGGGCGCCGCCTGCCGCCGGGTGCCCGCTCTCCCGACGATGCTCCCCGCCGGGATCCGTCGAAACCAGCGCATCTTTTCGACGGATTCACCTGGCAGTATTCGCACGATGATGGACCTGCACCGGTTGCGCCTGCTGAGCGAACTGCGCCGTCGCGGCACCGTCGCCGCGGTGGCGCGGGCGCTGGCCTACAGTCCCTCGACCGTTTCGCACCAACTGGCGGCCCTACAGCGCGAGGCGGGCACGGAACTGCTCCGGCGGGAGGGGCGGCTGCTGCGCCTGACCCCGGCGGCGTACGTGCTCGCCGACCACGCCGACGCCCTCCTCGCCCGCATGGAGCAGGCCGAGGCCGAAGTCGCCGCCACGGCGGGCTTGGTCGCCGGTGTCGTACGCGTGGCCTGCTTTCCGACGGCGGTCAGCCTGGTCGGCCCGGCCATCGCCCATCTCGCCCGGCACCACCCGGCGGTACGTGTCCAGACGACGGTCACCGAACCGCACATCGCACTCGACATGCTGGAGAGCCGCAGCTGCGACCTGGCGATATGCGACGAGTTCGACGCGGACCCGCGCCCCCGCGTCCCCGGCCTGCACTTCGCCGAACTGGATCCGGACCGCATCTGGCTCGTCGTGCCGCGCGACCATCCGCAGGCCGGCGCGTCCGCCGCCCGCATCGGCGAACTGGCGGACGAGGTCTGGGCCGGCGGTCCCACCGAGACCAGTCACGGCCGGATCGTCGCCGAAGTGTGCCGGGAGCGCGGCGGCTTCACGCCCGACATCCGGCACCGCACGTCCGATGCACAGGCGTTGCTGTTCCTGGTCGGTGCGGGGCAGGCCGTCACGCTGCTGCCGGAGTTGGCGCGCCCGGAGCAGGCGACAGAGGTCGCGGCGGTGGCGATCGAGGGCCCGCCGGTCGTACGGCGCATCCTGGCGGTCGTCCGCGACACGGCGCTGCGCGACCCGGCGGTGAGTGCGGTACGGGCCGCTCTGCGCCCGCCTGGCCGCCCGGCATCGGCGTAAGCCGCACGGCTGCACGCGTCGCGCACGGCTGCACAGCCGCACACGCCGCATGCGCCGCACACGCCGCACGGCCCGCACCTGCCTGCGTACCCGCATTACCTATACGCGACCGATTCCCCGTCCTCACGGCACTCGTAGCGTTCTGGTCACGGAACACGAACCGCACCACACAGCGGTAAATGCCAACGAAGGGACGTGGTGACCATGTCGACCAACGTGATCGGCGCGACGATCGGCGGGCTCCGGACCTACCGCGCGGACCGCCAGGGATTCCTGCGCTCGGTCCTCTACCTGGACGCGATCGTCACGGGTGCCAACGGTGTCGCGTACCTCGCACTCGCCCAGGTGCTCGACTCCTTCCTCGGCATCGACGCCGCGGTGCTCTACGGAATCGGCGCCTTCCTCACCCTCTACGCGATCGACGTGGCGCTGGTCGCCCGCAAGGCCGCCATCAGCCGCGCCGCGGTCGTCGTGATCGTGCTCCTCAACGCCGCATGGGCCATCGGCAGCATCACCCTCGCGGTGACCGACACGTTGACGATGACCACCGTCGGTACGACGTGGGCCATCATGCAGGCCGCGGTGGTGGCGCTGTTCGCCGATCTGCAGTTGATGGGCCTGCGCACCAAGACGAGGTCCCAGGCCACCCCCGAGGGGGCCCGCGGCTGACCGTGCCGCCGTCGCCCCCGCCCAGTTGCGGGCGTGCGGCCGGCCGTACGCGGCCCGCAACCGAAGACCCGCCCGGCGCCTGTGACGCGCCGGGCGGGTTTCTCAGTGCGCCGTCGCCCGTGGCTGCGATGGGTCCGGCCTGCCCGCCGGGAGCAGCACCGGTCCGGCCACCGCGACGGCGGCGGCGATGACCGCGGCGGCGGTGAACGCGTCGCCGAATCCGCCCGTCCCGGCCGACGGCCCGCCCGTCAGGCTCGCACCGGCGACCGTCGCGATCACCGCGACGCCCAGTGCCGCGCCGAGTTCGTGCGCGGTGCCGACCAATCCCGACGCGGTGCCCGTCTCCCGGTGGTCGAGCCCGGTCATGGCCGCCGTCGTCGCGCACACGAACCCGGCGCCAAGGCCCAGAGACAGCAGGGCGAATCCGGGGACGAGGCCAGACCAGACGCCACTGTCCGCGGACAACCCGGCCAGCAGGCCCGCGCCGACGGCGGCGACCGCGAACGCGGCGGTGCCGACCGTACGCCACCCGAACCGGCCCACCGCGACGCCGCCCAGGTGAGCGCCGACCGTCACGGCAACGGCCACCGGCAGGAACGCCAGACCGGTCTTGAGCGCCGAGTAGCCCGCGACGTGCTGGAGGTAGAACGAGCACAGGAAGAACGCCGAGATGAGCAGCCCCGACGCGGCCAGCATCACGACGCTGCCGCCCCACAAGCTACGACGGGCGAGAACTTCGAGGTGTACCAGCGGATTTCGGGCGCGGCGCTCGACCGCGACGAACACCGCCGTACACATGAGGGCGGAAGCCAGAGGGGCGAGCGTGGACGGAGCGTCGAAGCCGTGGTCGCGCGCCCGCACCAGGCCGTAGATCAGCAGCGCGGGCGCCGCGGTCAGGGCGAGCGCCCCGGGCAGGTCGAGTGGTACGCGTTCGGGCGACGGCCCCACCAGGGACGCCGCCCCGCCGATCAGCACCGGAACCCCGATCAGCGCGACCAGCCCGGCGGGCACGTTGACGAAGAAGACCCACTCCCAGCCCGGCCCGGACACGAACACCCCGCCGAGCAGCACCCCGACCGCCGATCCCGCGCCGCCGACGGCCGCCCACACGCCGAGCGCCTTGGTACGCGCCGGCCCGTGGAACAGCGTTGTGATCAGCGCCATCGCCGCGGGGGAGAGGAGTGCCGCGCCCACGCCCTGGGCGGAGCGTGCGGCTATGAGCAGCCCGCCGTCGGAGGCGAGGCCCGACGCCACGGACGCCGCGGTGAACACCCCCAGTCCGACCAGGAACATGCGCAACTTGCCCACCGCATCGGACAGTCGGCCGCCGAGCAGGAGGAGGCTACCGAAGAAGAGCGTGTACGCGGTGACGACCCACGTCAACGCCGAGCCGTCCAGATCGAGTTCGTCGCCGATGGTGGGCAGCGCGACGTTCACCACCGTCACGTCGGCGACCAGCATGAACTGGGCGAGGCACAGCAGAACGAGGAGGCGTCCGCGGCCGGGGAGGTCCGGCGGCGGCTCGTGGTGGTGACCGACGGCGTGCGGATCGCCGCCTTGGCGCTCGTGACCGTGCCGCGGCTCTCCGCTCCCCTCGGACGCCGAGGCGGAGCCGGCCGACGAGGCAGGCGGGACATGCGGGTTCGGTTCGGAATGCACGGGTGCCGCTCCCTAAACTTAACAGCAGTGTTAGGGATAACGTAGGCGGCGTCACCACCAAATGTGAACACCTCTGTTAAGTTTGTTGTCTGCCGGCAGATCGGCAGAGCAGCGCCTGAGCAGAGCCGCGGATGGGCAGAGCAGCCGGCGGGCAGCGGCGGACCGACGGGCCGCCACCGACGAGGAGGCAGCAGTGGCAGGACGCCCGGCAGGGCAGCAAGCGGCCGGACAGTCGGCGGGGGAGTCCGCAGGGCAGTCCGCGGAGCATCCGGCAAAGGGCGCGGCGGCACCCGAGCGGCCCCGGCGGCGCGACGCGGAGCGCAACGCCGCCGCGATCGTCGACGCCGGCCTGACCTGCCTGCTGGCCGACCCGCAAGCGGGGATGGCGGCCATCGCACGGGCCGCGGGCGTCAGCCGGGTCACGCTCTACGCGCACTTCCCCACGCGCGAAAGCCTGTTGGAGGCAGCCCTCGACCGATCGGTCGCGGAAGCGGTGGACGCGGTGGCCGGTACGACCGACTCGGGCCCGGCCGACGAAGCGCTCGCCGGGCTCATCCGCTCGTCATGGCAGGTCCTCGACCGCCACGCGTCCCTCTTCACCGCTGTGTCGGCATCGCTGACGCCCGATCAGATGCGGGAGCGCCACGAGCGGATCCTCGCGCCCGTCCACCGACTCGTGCTGCGGGGGCGGCGCGACGGCGTCTTCCGCGACGACGTGCCGGCGACCTGGCTGGTAACCGTCCTCTACAGCCTGGTGCACGCGGCCGCGGCCGAAATGCAGGCAGGGCGGCTGTCTTCGCGGGAGGCCCCCGACCTGCTCGTCACGACCGTCCTGGCCACCTGGCGCCCGCAGCCGACGTAGTACCGCGCGTACAGCCGACGTGGCCACCGACGCCGACCCGGGCGCCGAACCCAGGGCGCAACCCAGCGCGCAACCCGACGCAGACCTGCCGCCCAGGCCACCGTGGACCGGCCGTCGACAGACGCACAAAAGCAGCGTCCAGCCCGGTCCGTCGGGACCGGCCTGGACGCCGCTGTCACTTCTCCCCGCGAACCGTCAGACGCGCACGTCGAACCGGTCGAGGTCCATCACCTTGGCCCACGCCGCGACGAAGTCCTTCACGAACTTCTCCTTCGCGTCGTCGCTCGCGTACACCTCGGCCAGCGCCCGCAGTTCGGAGTTCGACCCGAAGACGAGGTCGACCCGGCTCGCGGTCCACTTGACCTCGCCCGAGGCGTCGCGGCCCTCGAAGGAGTTCGCGTCCTCCGACTCCGGCGTCCACGTCGTCCCCATGTCGAGCAGGTTGACGAAGAAGTCGTTGGTCAGCGTGCCCGGGGTCGCGGTGAACACGCCCTGCTGCGACTGCTGGTGGTTCGCGCCGAGCACCCGCAGACCGCCGACCAGGACCGTCAGCTCCGGCGCGCTCAGCGTCAGCAGGTTCGCCCGGTCGAGCAGCAGGTACTCGGCCGGCAGCCGGTTGCCCTTGCCGAGGTAGTTGCGGAACCCGTCCGCGGTCGGCTCGAGCGCGGCGAACGACTCGACGTCCGTCTGGTCCTGCGTGGCGTCGACCCGGCCCGGCGTGAACGGCACCTCGACCTGGACGCCGCCGTCCCGGGCCGCCTTCTCCACCGCGGCCGCGCCCGCGAGCACGACCACGTCGGCGAACGAGACCCGCTTGCCGTTGCTCTGCCCCGAGTTGAAGGCCTCCTGCACGCCCTCGAGGGTGCGCAGCACCGTCGCGAGCTGGTCCGGGTCGTTGGCCTCCCAATCGCGCTGCGGCTCCAGGCGGACGCGTCCGCCGTTCGCGCCGCCGCGCATGTCGCTGCCGCGGTACGTCGACGCCGACGCCCACGCAGCCGACACCAGCTGCGCCACCGACAGGCCCGACGCGAGGATCTTCTCCTTGATCGACGCCACGTCCGCGGCGTCGATCGCGTCGTAATCGGCGGCCGGCAGCGGGTCCTGCCACAGCAGGGTCTCGCTCGGGACCTCCGGGCCGAGGTAGCGCACGATCGGGCCCATGTCGCGGTGCGTCAGCTTGTACCAGGCCCGCGCGAACGCGTCCGCGAACTCCTCGGGGTTCGCGTGGAAGCGGCGCGAGATCACCTCGTACGCCGGGTCGAAGCGCAGCGACAGGTCCGTCGTGAGCATCGTCGGGGCGTGCGTCTTGGCCGGGTCGTGCGGGTCGGGAACGGTACCCGCGCCGCCGCCGTCCTTCGGCCGCCACTGGTTCGCGCCGGCCGGGCTCTGGAACAGCTCCCACTCGTACCCGAAGAGGATGTCGAAGAAGGTGTTGTCCCAGGTGGTCGGGGTGTTGGTCCAGATGCCCTCGAGGCCGCTGGTGATGGCGTCGCCGCCCACGCCGCTGCCGTGGGTGCTCTTCCAGCCGAAGCCCTGCTGCTCGACGGGCGCGGCCTCCGGGTCGGGCCCGACGCTCTCGGCCGGCCCCGCGCCGTGCGTCTTGCCGAAGGTGTGGCCGCCCGCGATCAGCGCGACCGTCTCCTCGTCGTTCATCGCCATGCGGCGGAACGTCTCCCGGATGTCGCGGGCCGCCGCGATCGGGTCCGGGTTGCCGTTCGGACCCTCGGGGTTGACGTAGATGAGGCCCATCTGCACCGCGCCGAGCGGGCTCTCCAGCTCGCGGTCGCCGGTGTAGCGCTCGTCGTCCAGCCAGACGGACTCCGGGCCCCAGTAGACGTCCTCCTCCGACTCCCAGACGTCCTCGCGGCCGCCGCCGAAGCCGAAGGTCTTGAAGCCCATGGTCTCCAGCGCGACGTTGCCGGTGAGGACCATGAGGTCGGCCCACGACAGGCTTTGGCCGTACTTCTTCTTCACCGGCCACAGCAGGCGGCGCGCCTTGTCCAGGTTGCCGTTGTCCGGCCAGCTGTTGAGCGGCGCGAAGCGCTGCTGGCCGGCCCCGGCGCCGCCGCGGCCGTCGCTGATGCGGTACGTCCCGGCGCTGTGCCACGCCATCCGGATCATGAGCGGGCCGTAGTGGCCGAAGTCGGCGGGCCACCAGTCCTGCGAGGTGGTCAGCACCTCCGCGATGTCGCGCTTCACGGCGGCCAGGTCGAGGGTGTTGAACGCCTTGGCGTAGTCGAACTCCTCGCCCAGCGGGTTCGCCACGGCGGGGTTCTTCGCGAGGATCTTCAGGTTCAGCCGCTCCGGCCACCACTGGCTGTTGCCGCCACCCTGCGTCGGGTGCGGCGCGCGCCCGTGTGCGACCGGGCAGCCTCCGCCGCCCTCCGTCTTCGCGTCTGTGACGATTGCGTCGTGGTTCTCGGACATCGGAAGTCCCTCCGGGCTAGGCGGATCACGCTGCACAGGTACTGCGTGCCAGTGCACATTCGAGGCCCGGGCTCCAGGCGTGGGAGCCCGCGTCCTCTCCGATCGAGAAGCTGTGGTCGGCAGGCGCGAACAGGTGGGGCGACCCGACTCCCGGACGGCGGACACGACCGCCGGTCACGCCGATCCGGTGCGCGGCGCGGCGGAATCGCCCCGCGGCGCCCGGCGGCGCAAGACGGATGCCGGACACCCGGAATCCGGCGCCACGCGGTCGGCGGGCGGCGGCTGGGGCCTGGATCGCGCTCATAGCCCAAGCTAACTTCGCAGAGACGAACGATTCAAGGCTACTAACGACTCAAGTATGAGTGTCGCGTCCAGGCGATGTTTGCCCCGAAATGCCGAGGGGCCGTCACCGATGAGTTCCGGCGCCCGTCCCGGTCACCACTTGTGTCAGGACAGGGACGCAGCGAAGGAGAATCCGCGATGCCGAAGTTCGTCACCATCGGGTACGGCGACCAGGCAGGTTACGACCGCACCGACGCCTCGGTGCGCGACGCCGCACACGCCCACGACGACGGCCTCCGCGGCGCCGGGGCCGACATGGGGATCGCCGATTCCCCCGTACAGGTCCGCAACACCGACGGCCACGGTGTGACCGTCGAACGCGGCTCGTTCATGGCCTCGGCACTCCCGGTCGCCGGGTTCGCCCTCATCGAGGCCGCGACGCTGGAGGAGGCGGTGGAACTCGCGGCCAAGACGCCCTGCGCCGTCGCGCACGGTGTCGTCGAGGTGTGGCCCCTGCGCGACACGCCGTAGGCACGACGGCTACCGGCGCGGCTACCGGGCACGGCTGACAGAGCACGGCTGTCAGGGCGCGGCTACAGGGCGCGGCGGGCGGTGGCATGGCGTGGGGGTCCCAGCCCGGGCGGGGGACCGAGTCGAGCAGCAGCCGGGTGTACGGGTGGCTCGGCCGGGCCAGCACGTCCGCCGTCCCGCCCGCCTCCACGACCCTGCCGTGCCGCATCACGATCACCTCGTCGGTGACGACGCGCACCACACCCAGGTCGTGGGTGATGAAGAGGTAGCCGACCGCCGTCTGTTCGCGGATGTCGGCCAGCAGGTTGAGGATCTGCGCCTGGACCGATACGTCCAGTGCGGCCACCGCCTCGTCCAGCACCAGGATCGCGGGCTCCACGGCCAGGGCCCGGGCGATGGCGACGCGCTGGCGCTGTCCGCCCGACAGTTCGCGCGGGCGCGCGTCCGCGGCCCGGGTGCCGAGGCCCACCTGGTCGAGGAGCCGGCGGATACGCGCGGCGTGGTCGGTTCCCGGGAAGTGCAGCTTCAGCGTCTCGCGCAGCACCGCCTCGACGCTGGTGCGCGGGTCGAGGGACAGGAACGGGTCCTGGAAGACCATCTGGACCTGCCGGGCCCTGGCGAGCCGGGCCGCGCGGCCGAGCGCCGCGCCGGTCCGGTCGCGCCCCTGGACGTGGACCGTCCCCGCGTCGGCCCGCTCCAGACCGACGACGATCCGTGCGGTCGTGGTCTTCCCGGAGCCGGACTCGCCGACGATGCCGAGCGAACCGCCCGACGCCAGCGTGAAGGACACGTCGTCGACGGCTTTCACGTCGCCGAAAGCACGGCACAAACCGGCGACTTCAAGCAGATTGTCAGGCATCGACAGACTTCCCTTCGAGTCGGCTGCCCGCCAGCGCATCGCTGTGGTGGCACGCCGCGCGGCGTGCTGGCACCCCCGGCGCCGGGGTCGCCGACGGCGCCTCCCGCCCGCACAGGTCGGTCGCGAACGCGCACCGGGCCGCGAACGCGCACCCCGTCAACTCCTCGCGCAGGTCCGGCGGTTGCCCGTCGATCGCGGCCAGTCGACGCGGGGGTGGCCCCTCGGAGGAGGGCGACGGCGTGGAGCCCAGCAATGCCGCGGTGTACGGGTGCCGCGGCCGCGCGAACAACTCCTCGGCGGGCCCCGTCTCGACGACGCGTCCCGCGTACATCACGTACACGCGGTCGCTGATCGCCGCCGCGAGACCCAGGTCGTGGGTCACGAACAGCAGCCCCGTACCGAAGCGTTGCCGCAGATCGGTGAGCAGCGCGACCACTTCGGCCTGGGTGGTGACGTCAAGCGCGGTCGTCGGCTCATCGGCGAGCAGCAGCGCGGGAACGCCAGCGCGAGTTCCGAACCGCGCGACAGCACCGAGTCCAGCCACCCGCCCCGCCGGCCCGCCGCCACGCCGACCGCGGCGCCCAGCACGGTGGAGAAGACCACCACGCCGAGCGGGCCGAGCAGCGACGTACGCGCGCCCTCGACGATCCGCGACAGCGTGTCGCGGCCCGCGGAGTCCACCCCGAGCAGGTGGTCGCCGGACGGCGGCGCGAGCGCGTCGCCCAGCTCGACCGCATTGGGGTCGTGCGGCGCGATCCACGGGGCGAGCAGCGCGACCAGGACCACGAGCCCGACGAAGCCGGCGCTGATCACGTAGAGCAGGGCGTGCTTGGTGCGGACCCGGGCCAGACCGGGCCGCCGTACGAGAGTCATGGTCATGATGAGGACCGCGTTCCGAGGGTGATGCGCGGATCGACCAGCGGGAGCAGCAGGTCGACGACGAGGTTCACGGTCATGAAGAGCCCGATGATGATCAGGCAGATCGTCTGGACCGTGGGGAAGTCCTTGGTGGTGGCCGCCAGTTCGAGCAGCTGGCCGATGCCGCCGACGCTGAACGCGGTCTCCACCAGGACGGTGCACACCATCAGCGTGGAGACGATCAGCCCCGCCGTGGTCAGCACCGCGCCCAGCGCGTTGCGGAAGACGTGCCGCCGGACCACGTGCCGCTCCGGTACGCCCCGGCTGCGGGCGACGACGACGTGCTCGCCCTCCAGCGCCTCCAGCATCGCCGAGCGGGTGACCCGGGCGAGCAGCCCCGCCAGGTAGAGCGCCAGGGCGAGAGAGGGCAGGGTCAGGTGCCACATCATCTGTCCGATGCCGTGCCCGCTTCCGCTTCCGCTGCCGCTGCTCGGGAACCACCCCAACTCGACCGCGAAGAAGCCCTGGAGCAGGATCGCGGCGACGAACGCGGGCGTGCCGACCGCGAGGGTGGTGCCGACCAGGACCGTGGAGTCCACCGCGCCGCCGCGCACCGCGGCGAGCCAGCCGAGGGCGAGGCCGAGCAGGACCACCAGGACCAGCGCCATGCCGACCAGCAGCAGCGTGGTGGGCAGCCGTGACGAGAGCAGATCGGACACGTCGGTGCGGTACTCGAGCGACCGCCCGAAGTCGCCGTGCAGCACATTGCCGAGCCAGCGGAGGTACTGCTCCAGGAACGGGTCGTCCAGGTGGTACTGCCTTTCGATCGCCGCCAGGGCGGCCGGGGACGACGACCGCCCCGCGAGGAGGAAACTCGCCGGGTTGCCCGGCGCCAGGTACATCGCACCGAAGACCACGAACGAGGCGCCGAGCAGGGTGACGGCCATTTCGAGGAGCCGCCGTACGGCGAATCTCAGCAGGTTCACCCCGCGGCCCCCACATCGGCCGCCCACGGGTAGTACATGTACGCGATCGTCGTGGGCGCCCCGGTGATCCTCTTGTTGAGGAAGACCGACGACGGCCACTCGGCGACCGGCACCCACAGCATCTCGCCTTCGGGGTCAGCGAGTTGGTGACGGTGCCGTTGCCGGCCAGCGCGGTCTGCACGAAGCCGCCGCGGTCCAGTGCCAGCGACGTGGCCTGGCGCACCCGGACGTCGCCGAGCGGGCCCGTCATGCTGGTCACGTTGACATTGACGGTGCTGAGGCCCTCGCCGAAGTACAGCGTGCCCGCCCCGCTGTCGCGCAGTCGGGCGTAGCTCTCGGTGGGGACGGCGCGGGTGGGACGGGGGCTGCACGCATCAGGCCGCCGGGCGTCCGGGCTCACGTCACCCGGTGCCGTCGACGGCCGGCCTGGCCTGGCCGATCCGGCCGAACCGGTCCTCGCGGGCCGCCGGGGAGGCGGGCGCTGCGGGGGTGGGCCGGTTCGGCGGTGTCCACACTCTGGCACTGACTGAAAAGTCAGTCAATACTGCGGACAGGAATCGGCGAGGAGGCGACACGGAGGGAGGCGGGGGGTGAACCAGGCCGTGGTGTCGGCGCACGGCGACGCCACGCGGCCCGCGGTACCGCGGCGGACCGCCGTGTCGCAGCGGCCCGCGATGTCACGGCGAATCGCGCCCGACCGGCTACTCGGCTACGGGCTACTCGGCCACGGGCTACTTGGCCAGGTGGGTGAGTTCCACGGTGATGGCCGCCAGTATCAGTTCGCGGGCCCGGTCCACGGTCAGGCCGCCGCTCAGCCAGCGGCCGCTGAGACCTTCGAGCAACGTCGTGAGGCGCTGGGCGGCGGCCAGTGCCGCGCTCGGCGCGAGCGACGGCACGACGTCGGCGATCAGGTCGGCGACCTCCTGGTCCCACGCCTTCGTGGCCTCGGCCAGGTCCGCGCGCAGCAGGTCGTCGAACATCGCGCTGGCGCGGAGCTCGCCCCAGGCGGTGCTGTTCTCGCGTACCTCGGCGGTGTCCTGGAACTCCAGCAGCAGGGTCTGCTCCAACACCCTGCGGGGGTCGGCCAGATGCTCGGCCGCCACGTGGTCGCGGGTGTAGCGCTCGGCGCGGTTGTTGATGAACTCCAGTGTCGCGCGCAGGACTCCGGCGCGGTCCTTGAAGTGGTAGTAGATCAGCCCGTTCGAGACCTCGGCCTCGGCGGCCAGTTCCTCGATGCGAAGGCCCCGGACGCCCCGGCGGGCGATGAGCCGCGCGGCGGCTTCCATGATCACGGTACGACGGTCGGCCACGGGTGAACCCTACCTTCCGTCCCGGTTCCGGCCGGGGCGCCCCACCCGCCGCGCGGCCGCCCGGACTTGCCGAACGGGCGCCGTGGACGCCCCGGTACGGGTCCCAGGCCGGTGCGGCGGACGTACCGGGCCCGTCCGGTGCCGCTGCTGTCGCGCAGCCGAGGCTGGGGATCCGCCCCGGCTCCCGGCTCGCGCCCACCGGCTACTATGACTGAATATTCAGTCAGTCGATGGGGTCGGGAGGCCCCACTTGGGGGCCAGTGTGTCGAGTCGTCAGGTGCAGATCCTGGAGCCGCCGCCCGGATGATCGCCCGCCGGGGCGTCCGCGGCCTGCGCGTGGACGAACTGGCGGCCGAGGCCGGCGTCTCGATCGGCCTGGTCTACTACCACTTCGGCAACCGGGCCGGGCTGATGCAGCGCACCTGGGAGTTCATCAACGAGCGGGCCGAGCAGTACACCAAATCCGCCATCGACCCGGCCGTCGACCCGCGCGGCCATCTGGAGGAGATGCTGCTGCGCGAACTCCAGGACGAGCCGGACGTCGTGGAGAACAGCACCGCATGGGGCGAGTACCGGGCCAGCGCCGTCTTCGACGCCGAGCTCGGCCGCCAACTGCGCGAGGCCACCGCCGGGTGGGTCCGCGACGCCGACGACCTCATCCGCGCCGGCCAGAAGACCGGGGACATCGATCCGCACGTCGTCCCCGCCGACGCCGCCGAACGCCTCACCGCCCTCGTCGAGGGCATCAGCGAACGCTGGGTCTCCGGCTCCCTGCCCCTCGCCCGCGCGCGTGCCCTCCTGCGCTCGGCCATCGCCCTCGAACTGGGGGCCGACCGGCGGACCGTTCAGGCCGGTTCGGAGGCGAGGTCGCCGGCCGCACGGGCGCGGCCCCACGACGGCGTCACACCGCAGCCGCCGCGCCGGTAGTTGCGCCACCGTGAGGTTTGGCATGCCCGGCCCGCCGCCGCACGTACCCCTGCACCGGGCGTTCGGCGAGCCGCCCCGCGGCGACGACTGATCCGGCTTCAAACGCCGGACCGGCCCCGGGACTTCACTCCTCGGAGACCAGGCATCCCGCACGCTCCGGGTACTGGGCTGATGCCCGGCGTTCGCGCGCCGGAGGTGCCAGCGTGACACTGCGGGCCGGTGCGCAGACGCTCTTCGTATGGGCAGTGGCGCTATCCGGCGCACGTCGGTACGCGGTGTTCCGCACGATGCCGCCGCCCTGTCACGCCGTGGCGATTGCGCTCGCTTCCCGGGTCTCTTCACTTACGGGTGCCGTCACTGCGGCCACGCCGACATCCACCAGGTTCGCGGCGAACAGCGCGTGGGTCCGGTGGTACTCGGCCGGGTCGGCGCCGCCCATGTCGAGGGCTCGGGCGCGGGCGGCGGTCGCCCGGACGACGAAGGCGGCCACGAGCAGGATGCGGTCGGCCTGGAGGTCGGCGGGGACGTCCGGGCAGCGCCGGACGAGTTCCGCGGTGACCTCGGGGCCGTCGCCGTTGCGGGTGGCGTGGGCGACGGCGGCGGTGGTCCACGCCGGGTGCCCGGTGAGGTCGGCGTGGATCTGCGCGTACGCCCGGTCCCGCCAGTCGCCGTCGGCGAGGTCGGCCCGTGGCAGTACGAAGGCCTTCATGACCGGCCGGACGTCCGTCGGGGACGCGGCGACCGCGTCGGTGAGCATGGCCATGCGGCGTTCGCGCAGCCGCGCCACGTTCTCGCCGAGGACGGCCCGCAGTATTCCGTCGAGGTCGCCGAAGTGGTAGACGAGCGCGGCGGTGTTCCGCTGCCCGGCGGCACGGCCGATCTCGGCGCGTGACACGCCCGCGACGCCGTGCCGGGCGAAGAGGGTGGTGGCCGCGTCGATGAGCTTGCGTCGCGTCGCGTCGCGTCGGGCCGGGGTCGGGCGCCATGGCTCCAATCGTATCGACGGGTGGTGGCCGGTCGCGGACGTGCGGGCTGGTCGGACGTACCGCGGACGCGCCCGTGGGCCGCCCTGCGGCCGTGGCCCTCAGACGTAGTCGGAGAGGGTCTGCATCTGCACGATCTCGGTCTCCTGCTCGGTGATGATGTGCGCGGCGAGGTTGCGGGCGAACACGTTGCCGCCGTCGGCGGCTTCGGTACGGGCCATGGCGACGGCGCCGCGGTGGTGCTCGATCATCAGGTCGAGGAAGAGCTGTGACGCGGTCGCGCCGTCGGCGGCCGTCAGACCGGCCATCTGCTGGGTGGTGAGCATGCCGCGCCGGTGCCGCCGTGGTGGGCCGCATGGCTTGCCGCGGCCTGCGAGTCGGCCGGTATGGGGTCCTGGCCCCAAGCCGCGAGCCACGCGTTCATGTCGGTGATCTCGCGCCGCTGGTCGGCGAGGATGCGCTCGGCGAGTGTGGTGACCAGGTGGTGCACGCCGGGCTTGGCGAGGACGATGCGGCTCATTTCCACGGCCTGGGCGTGGTGCGGGACCATCCCGAGCGCGAAGGTGAGGTCGGCGGCGTTGGGCGGCTTGGGGGACGAGGCCGAGGGGCCGGGGCCGGCGGGCACTGCCGTCCCGGGGCGGGGCACGCCCGGTGACGCGGCGGCGGTTGCCGCGGGTGACGCGGGTGCGGCGGCCGGGGCCGCCGAGCCGGAGGTGCCGGAGAAGGCGATCGCGGTGAGTGCGATGCCCGCGCCGGTGACGAACAGGGCGCCGGTGACGGCGAGTCCGCGCAGCACGCGGGTCTCCTTCGGGTCTGGTCGAGCGGCCCGTACCGGATGGGTACGGGCTGTCGCGTGGGCCGGCCGCCCGCGGGGGACGGCCGGCCTTGGTGCCTGCTCGGATCAGCCGACCTGTCCGTTGTTGTCCGTGCGGCCCTTCGGCGTGAGCGGGTTCATCGCCGTCACGTCGCGGGGCAGCAGGTCGAAGCCCTGCCAGTGGACGGGCATCGGGCTCTGGTCCTCGTCCCGCGGAATGTGGTGGAACGGGACGGTGACCCACATCAGCGGATCCGTCAGCTTCTCCCCGTTGACGTAGCCGGGGATGTCCTGCGCGCCGCACTCCGGGTCGGCGTTGAAGCTCGCGAACTTCTCGCACGCCTTGGCCTGCGTGAAGGACACCGCCGGAGACTGCGGCGCGTTCGCCGTGTACTGCTGGTTGGTGGTGTTCTGCACCAGCTCGTAGCTGCGGTTGTGGCCGTCGGCGTTCTTGCTCGACTGGCTGCCGACCCGCCACCACCGCAGGTTGGCGTTCTGGAAGGAGCCTTCCTTGGTGATGTCGGTCTTGGCCGTGCTGTAGACCTCGCCGCGCTTGCCGCGCACACCGGTGTCGACGGTGTCGTACTGCTCGACCTTCTCGCCGCCGTCGCCGTCGATGTCGAAGTCCACGCGCCAGGTGGCGTTGTGGAAGTGGTTGCCGGATATCGCGGTGGCGTCCTTGCCGATCGGCCAGCCCTTGTCGGGCGTCGTCCAGTCCTCCGGGGACAGGTCGCCGGTGGCACCGAGGCGCGCGGAGATCTGGCCGTCGTCGGCGAAGCGCCACTCGGTGACGTACTCGTACCAGTCGACCTTGGAGATCGTGTAGACCACCAGGTCCTGCCCCTGCGCGGTGAACAGGTCACCGAGGTCGGGGCTCATCCACTCCTGCTCCTGCGAGCGGTAGGCGAGTCCGGAGTCGACCTTCTGGACGCAGAGGACCTTCTTGGCGTCCTCCTTCTTGCCGATCCACTGGCCTTCGAGCTTGCCGCCGGGGCATTCCTTCTTGGCGATGGCGTGCGAGTAGTAGCCGCCGAAGCCGTAGGAGGTGATGTCGTTCCACTGGTGCTCGCCGGAGTCGTACGGCACGTTCAGCTGCGCCAACTGTGCCGAACGCATCACGGTGATCGGGGGCCGACTCCGCTCAGGAGGATCGAGGCACCAGGTAACGCTGGACGGCGCCATTTATTTCTGTTCAGTTAAATGAAATGAGAGGGGTATATGCCCAGGTCAAACCGCCTCTCATGGTATCCAACGGGATATTTTCGGAAGGTTGTTCCGGGCTCCGGGAACAATTTTTGAAAAGCTTTTGAAAGTCGAGTGCCCGGCGGCGCGCGGGCAGCGGGACCACCCGCGGCCCCGGGCACCGGTCGGCCCAACTCGGCCTGACCGGCCCCGGCCCGGGCGGCGCGCCGGGCGCCGCCCGGGGTCAGGCGTCCCGGCGTTCCGTCAGCAGGAGGGCCGGGGCCAGCGCGACGACGGCGTACGCGGCCAGGAGCAGGGCGGCCACCGGCATTCCGGGCTGTGGATCGGGTTGGAGCGTGGTCAGCGAATCGGCCAGGCCGAGAAAGGTGTAGTGGCTCGCTGCGTCCCCGGCAGAGTTCGGGAGCACCGCGGGCACCGCGCTCATGACCACGAACGTCACGGCCATGAACACGGTGATCGCGGCACCCGTCCCGCGCAGCGCCGCGCCGACCGCGAATCCGAACGCGGCGATGAACACCGTGTACGCGATCATCCCGAGCAGGGCCTTCCACGCGCCCCCGTCGCCGAGCGCTATCCCGAGGCCGTCCGGATAGACGGCCTGGGACAGGAAGAACGTCCCGAAGGTGAGCAACGACGCCACTGACGCCACCACCGCCAGCAGCACGGCGAGTTTGGCCGCCAGCAGGCGCCGCCGGTACGGGACGGCCAGGAGCGAGGTGCGGATCTGGCCCGTCGAATGCTCCGAGGTGATCGTCAGCACCCCCAGCACGCCGAACGCGAACTGCGCCAGCAGCATGCCGCTCAGCGGTCTGAGCGGGTCGAACGCGTCGTCCGCGGCCAACCACGCCTTGGGCTGCGCCGCGGCCTCGACCGCGTCCGTCGCCAGCGCGGTCAGCACCGCGAACACCGGTACCAGGACTGCCGCGGTGCCCAGGCACCACCACGTCGAACGTACCGAAACCAGCTTGATCCACTCGGACTTGATCCACTCGGACTTGATCCACTCGGGCTTGACCCACCGGGGCTTGATCCACCGGGACTTGACCCATTCCGACTTGAGCGTTGTCACGGCCGGACCTCCCGGGTGTGGAACTCGACTGCTTTGCCGGTCAGTTCCAGGTACGCGTCCTCCAGCGACGCGGTCCCGGTCAGCTCGCCGATCGGGGCGTCGGCAAGCAGTCGGCCGCGGCCGATCACGACGAGGTGGTCGGCGGTGTTCGCCATCTCCGCCATCAGGTGCGAGGAGACGAACACGGTCCGCCCCTCGGCGGCCAGGCCGCGCATCAGCGTGCGCACCCACAGGATGCCCTCCGCGTCGAGACCGTTGACCGGCTCGTCGAAGAGCAGTACGTCCGGGTCGCCGAGCAACGCCGTGGCGATGCCCAGCCGTTGCCGCATGCCCAGGCTGAAGCCGCGGATCCGGCGGCTCGCCACCGCCGCGAGCCCGGCCAGTTCCAGGCAGGCGTCGACCCGGTCGTCCCCGATGCCGCCGGCCGCCGCGACGGCCCGCAGGTGAGCGCGGGCGGTGCGTCCTCCGTGCACGGCCGAGGCGTCCAGCAGCGCCCCGACCCGGCTGAGCGGCCGGTCGAGTTCGCGCAGCGGCCGGCCGTCGATCAGCGCGCGGCCCTCGGTGGCCCGGTCCAGTCCGAGGATGATCCGCATCGTGGTGGACTTGCCCGCGCCGTTCGGTCCGAGGAACCCGGTGACGCGTCCCGGTCGGACGCAGAACGTGAGCCCGTCGACGGCGACAGCTTTGCCGTAGCGCTTGACCAGCCCTGTGACTTTGATCATCAATGCCTCCCGGGGACCACGGTCGCCGACCGGGTGTGCGGCACGCTTCCGCCCGGGGTGCCGACCGTGCTTCCGACCGTGGGGGGAAGTGGCCCGCGTCCTCGGGGGGATAGCGTCACCGTGTGATCGAACTGCGGCCGTGGCACTGGGTCTGCCTGGACGCCGTCGCCATCGTGCTGCTGGCGGTGACAGCAGCGGACGGTGACGGCGAACCCGGCCTGATACCCGCCCTGCTGCTGGTCACCGCCCCGGTGCTGCTGCGCCGCAAGTACCCGGTGCCGGTGCTGATCTGGACCAACGCGGTCACCTACCTGTACGTCCTCGAACTCGACACCACGCTCCAGCCCACCGTCTGGATGATGGCGTCCTACTCGGCGGCGGTCCGCTCGCGGCGCGCGGCCGTCCTGACCGCGGCCGGCACCTGGCTGCTCGCTCAGGCAATCGTCCTCACCCAGCACGACATGACACCACTCCAACTCGTGGTGGTCCCGCTGATCGTCGCGCTGCCGCCGTGTGTGCTCGCCGAGGTCGTCCGCCAGCGGCGCGAGTGGCGGACCGCGTTCGCCGATCAGCAGCGACGCCGGGCGGACGCCGAGGCAGAGGCCCGTCTCGCCGCCGAACGGCTGGCCATCGCCCGGGAACTGCACGACGTCGTCGCGCACGGCGTCACGCTGATGACCGTCCAGGCCGGCGTCGCCCGCCTCCGCTCCGCCCCCGACGACGCCCTGCACGAGGTCGTCGCCACGATCGAACGGACCGGCCGTTCCTCGCTGGGGGAGATGCGGCGGTTGATGAACGTCCTGCGCGGCGACGACGCCGACGGCCTGGCGCCCCAGCCCGGTCTGGCCGACCTCGCGGACCTGGTCGCCGCCACCTCCGCCGCGGGCCTGCGTACCGAACTGACCGTCCACGGGCCCCCGGGCCCGCTCGCCGCGGGCGCCGACCTGGCCGCGTACCGGATCGTCCAGGAGGCGCTGACCAACGCGGTCAAGCACGCCGCCACACGTTCGGCGGTAGTCGACATCACGCACGAGACCGACGGCGGCGTCCGCATGCGGGTCACCAACCCCGGCCCCGTCGCCGCGAGCGGCGACGGACAGGGCATCCACGGCATGCGCGAACGAGTCCGCCTCTACGGAGGCAGCGTCACGGCCGGGCCCGCGCCCCGGGACGGCTGGCAGGTCGAAGCCTGGCTCCCGTACACCCCTACCCCCGACGAGGCCTGCCCGTGACCCCACCTGTGATTCCCGAGGTCCCCGAGGTACCTGTGCAGTCCCGGATGCCTGCCCCGCCCGAGGTGCCCGCGCGGCCCGAGATCCGCGTCATGCTCGCCGACGACCAGGCCCTTCTCCGGGTCTCCCTCGCCGCCCTGCTGAACACCGAACCGGGCATGCGGGTCGTCGGCGCCGCCCAGGACGGCGCCCAGGCCGTGGACCTGGCGCTCGAACTCCGCCCCGACGTCGTGCTGATGGACATCCGCATGCCCGGCATGAACGGCATAGACGCCACCCGCGAGATCACCCGCGCGTCGGCCGCCCGCGTCGTCATCCTGACCTCGTTCGACCTGGACGAGTACGTCTTCTCCGGGCTGCGGGCGGGGGCCAGCGGTTTCCTGGTGAAGGACTCCCCGCCCGAGGACATCCTGACCGCGATCCGTGTGGTGGCGGCCGGCGACGCCCTTCTCACGCCGGCGGCCACCCGCCGCCTCATCGACCGCTTCACCGCCACACCGCCGACACCCGCCGACGCGCCCGAGCCCCATCCGTCCCGCCTCCGCCTGGCCACCCTCACCGAACGCGAACGCGACGTCCTTGCCCGGGTCGCGAAAGGCATGTCCAACGCGGAGACGGCCGCCGACCTCGTCCTGGCCACCAGCACGGTCAAGACCCATCTGACCAACCTGCTGGCCAAGACGAACTCCCGGGACCGGGCGCAACTGGTGATCTTCGCCTACGAGTCCGGCCTGGCCGTCTGAGCCGAACAGGACAGGACGGGACAGGACGGCATGGGCCGGCCGCGGCCGCCACGCCGCGGGGCCCGGCGGCGCGTACCGGCGACGTGCGTCAGCCGCCCAGGTGCTCGCGGAAGAACTCCGCCGCCAGGGCCTGCGTGTTCGCGAACTCCTTGTTGTAGACGACGAAATGGCCGCCCGGGAGGGTGACGAGCCGCTTCGGGTGCAGCGCGCGTTCGTACGCGGCGAACGCGAGATCGCTGTGGGTGAGGATGTCGTGCTGGGCGACGACCATCAGCAGCGGCGTGGGCGAGATACGGGCGATGTAGTCGGCCGGCTCGTACCCGGAGAGCAGTTCGACGGACCGCACGGTGACCTCGTTGCGCCAGGTGGCCAGGCGCTCCGGCTCGATGGTCTGGTACCAGGCGTACGTCTCCCGGTCGGCCAGCGCCGCCATCGCCCCGGGATCCTCGGTGATCAGGGGGATCAGCCCCGGTTCGGCACCGCGGAACCGGGCCAGCCGGTCCTGGGCGAACATCTCGCGCACGCCCTGCAGGGCCTCCGAACTGATGAAGCGGGAGAGGCTGGTGCCGCCGCTGATCACCGGGACCTGGGCGTACACCGCCTTGACGCGCCGGTCGATCGCGCCGACGACGAGCACATGTCCGCCGGAGTAGCTGGTGCCGAAGACGCCGATGCGGTCGTGGGCCACGTCGGCACGGGTGTGCAGGTACGTGACGGCGTGCCGGTAGCCGTCGATCTGCGCCCAGGGGTCGACCTCCTGCCGTGGCAGGCCGTCGCTGGCACCGAAGTTGGGGTGGTCGTAGAGGAGCGCGGCGAACCCCTCGGCGGCGAGGGAATCGGCGATCACGTCGGTGTACTGCTCCTTGACCGCGCCGAAGCCGTGGGTGAGGACGACCGCGGGGAACGGGCCGGTGCCCTCGGGCAGGTGGAGGGTGCCGCGCAGCGTGGTGCCGTCGGCGTCGAATTCGACCTCTTCACGCATGGCTGTCCTTCCGTTGGTGGGGTGGGGGTTGGCCGGGCTCTGGGCCGGTGCTCATCGCGAACCACACGGACTTCCCGGTTCCGCTCGGGTGCCATCCCCAGTCGAGGGCGAATCCGGCGACGAGGGCGAGTCCGCGTCCCGATTCGCCGGCGTCCGCGTCGTTCCCGGCGCACCGGATTGCCGGGGCCGGAGGCCGGGGGTCGGGGTCGTCGACGAGCACGGCGAACGTCCGGTGCCGGGGGTCGTGCACGAGGCGGACCGCGATGTGTCCGGCCGGCGTGTGGCGTACGGCGTTCGTGAACAGCTCGTTCGCCAGCAGCACGGCGTCGTCGACCGTGTGGTCGGGCGCACTGGTGTGGTGCAGGAGTTGTTCGCGGACGAAGCGGCGGACGGCGTGCGCCCGGCTGCCGTCGGCAGGCACCCGCAGCTCGGCGACGACCTGCCCGGGAGGGGCGGGCGCCGCCGGTGCTCGCGGTACGGGCGCGCCGCGGGCGTCCGCCTCGTCGGCGGTGACTGCGGCGGTACAAGTACTGGGCAGTTCCACGGGGATCTCCGAGGAGGGTTTGGGCGAGGGCCCCGAGTGCCGCGGCCGGTCGGTCGCCGTGCGACACGGCGTGTGATCGACCGCGATCCCCAGACTAACGCTAGAATTCTTGCATTAATAGTCCCCGGGTTGACCTGCGAACCCGCGAACCCGCGAACGGTCGGAGGCCGCGTGAGCGAGTCGGCGAACAATCCCGGGGCGCAGCGCCCCGGCGGGCGCACCGCGCGCAACCGCGAGGCGGTGCTCGACGCCGTGTTCGCCGAACTGGGCGAGACCGGCTACGCGGGGCTGACCATGGAGAACGTCGCGCGGCGCGCGGGCGTGCACGTGACCACCGTGTACCGGCGCTGGCGTACCGTCGAAGGGCTGGTCGTCGACCTGCTGACCCGCCTGGGGACGACCGAACTCCCTTTTCCCGACGCCGGTTCGCTGGCCGACGACCTCCGCCACTTCGCGCGGTCCATCGTCACGCTGTACGTGGAGAACGCCACGATCCGCGCGCTCATCGAGACCGTCGTCGCGGCGGCCACCAAGAACCCGCGCGCGTCCGACGCTCTGCACGCGTTCTTCGCGGACCGCAACCGGCGTGCCGCCGTCATCGTCGAACACGCCGTCGGGCGGGGCGAATTGCCGCCCACCACGGACGGCGTCGAGCTCATCGCGGCCCTCGCCGCGCCGATCTACTACCGGATGCTGGTCTCGCGCAGGCCCATCGACATCCCGCTCGCCGACCGCGCCGCGAACGCGACGTACATCGCGGCACTGAGCGGCGCGTTCGACGGCGGAGCATAGGACAACCTCGTGCCGGTCACCACGGCTGACTTGCGGCCGGCCATCAGGAGGCGAAGAGTGGATCTTGTCAATCGGGGGGACGGTTGAACTTTCGCATCCGGTGACTTTGGCCCGGTTCCAGGGCCGAGGGCGGCACCGGCACAGCAGCAATCCCCGAACGCACCTGGATTCACCATGTCCAAAACCGCCCGGCGACAGCTCTCCCGGATAGTCGGCGTCTCCTGCCTGGCCGCCGCAGTCGCGTTCCCCACCGCGGCCGCCGCCGCGCCGGACGCCGATTCCCGGGCCCCGAACGCGCCCGTCGCCGACACACCGGCACCACCCGACCCGCCGTCGCCGGAACCCCCGGCGCCCGATCCGCCGGACCCGCAGTCACCCGACGAACCCGAGCCGGAGTCCGAGCAGCCGGACGCGCCGGACGGAGGCACTCCCTCGGACAACGAGCCCGGCACACCCTCGGAGGGGGAGTCCGGCAGTCCCTCGCAGGGCGAATCGCAGGCTCCGCAGATCCCGAAGCAGTTGCAGCAGTTCCAGGCGGGCGTGACGCCCCAGGAGGTCGAGGCCCGGATCGCCGCCCTCAACGTGTCCGAGGACGTGAAGAAGCAGCTCCGGGACGGGCTGGCCACGGCGTTGAAGGTCATCAACGATCCGGCCGCGACCCAGCAGAACAAGGACGTCTACAAGGTCATCGTGGACAACGTCAACGTGGTCCTGAAGGAGGCCTCGGCGCCCACGACTTCGGCGGCCGACAAGGCGCTCTACACCAAGCTCGCCCAGGGCATCAACGAAGCGGTGCGGCGCAGCCAGGACCCGAACCTGTCGGCGGCCGACCGGGAGAAGAACCAGGCGATCGCGCAGAACCTCGCCTTCTACTCGGCGGTGGCCCTGGACCCGATGACCCCGGCGGCGAACAAGGCCGACCTGCTCAAGACCGCCGACGAGATCGCCGGCGGCCTGGTGGCCGTCCAGAAGCCGGAGACGGCTCCGGAAAAGCCGGAGGACAAGGCGAAGGTCGAGGACGTCCTGAAGGAGAAGGCCGACGAGGTCGCGGACGCGGTGGTGGTCCTCCAGAACCCGAACGCGTCGCCGGAGGCGAGGTCGGCCGCGCAGCAGACGCTGCAGCAGCAGGCCGCCGTACCGGGCTCGTCCGGCTCGCCGGAGGACTCCAAGTACAACGAGTTCCTGGCGGCGGTCAGGAGTTACGACCCGCCGCAGGCTTGCATCGACGCCATCCAGAGCCGGACCAGCGAGGCCGGTTGGCCCGAGGGTGCCCTCTGGGGCCTGACCGACGACTCGTGTGCCGACACGCTGTCCAAGGCTGCCGCCGACGACGAGAGCAAGTGGAACCAGCTGTTCGACTGCGTCCTGAACAGCGCGTTCAGCACGTGCACCGCGTACATCCCGGAGAACTGACCCGGCGAGGACCGCGCGTGGATCATCCGGTGCGCTCGGGGGTGGGCGTCCGGTGCCGGGGCCGGCGGCCTGCGGCGATGCGGTCCACGGCGAGTTGACGGCGGTAGACGGTCGTGAAGAGCGCGGCGTAGACGCCGGCGCCGACGACCGGCCCGAAAATCGCCGAGGTGTCGGCACCGCCGAGTGCGTCGGCTACGGGGCCGACGTACATGGTGGAGTTCAGGCACAGCAACGCCAGTGCTGCCCAGGAGTTGCGCGGCCAGCCCGGCGGTGTTGGCGCCGCCGTGGTACCAGTACGCGCCGGTGGGTGACTCGTCGCGGAGGCCCGGGCCCGGGTAGTGGTTGCGGCGCAGGACGAGGTCGGCCGCGCTGATGGCCAGGCCGGGGCCGAGGACCACCACGGTGAGTTCGAGGATGTTCTTCAGTGCGTCGAGGAAGTCGATGACGGACAGCGCGTACGCGGCCACCGCCGTGGCGATATGGCCCTGCTCGACGGCCTGACGATCCGGCTCCTTACCAGTGCCCCCGCCCTGGATCTCGCGGACGCCACGCGCCTGGCCGCCCGCCAGCTCTGCCTGGCCGTCGGCCACCGCGGCGATCTGCCGTTCCAGCCGCTGCCCGACCCCGGCTCCCCGCCGCCCCGCAGCCGCCCGCCCGGCGGCGCCGCGCACCCCGGGCCTCGGCCCGCATGTGACCGAGGGCGACGGCCCGTGGCTCTTCGCCACCCATCAAGGTCTGATCTGGAGTCGGGACCCCTGACAGCGCATACTGGCCCTACATGATGAAACGACCCGCGCCCCGGCGCCAGCTGTCCACAAGCCCTTTCACGGTCCCGGCCGCGCCGGTGGCCAAACACTTCGATCCAGGGGAACGGGTCTCACACGACCGTTACGGCCTGGGCAAGGTCATCGGTGTCGAGGACGAGACGGCGATGCTCGTCGACTTCGGCTCGTACAAAGTCCGGATCCTCAACCCCTACACAGGACTCCACAAGCTTTGACCCCATGAGCCGACCGGTCGTCGAGCACGTTCGAGGACTTCGGCCACCCGCCCAGGTCGGGCCCGAGAACGACCTGCGCGTCACAGCCATGCGCGGAACGACCGCGGACTGTTGACCGCAATCGCTCCCACCACCGGGCAGCCCTGGACGCGCGTGCCGACCCTGTCCTGGTCGCGTTTGCAATCGCGAGGCGCAGGCCGAGTACTTCGGCGTACGGAAATTGCCGGCAGCCGACGCATCGCCCCGGGCGCGACCACCGTGTCCGCCCGGCGACGCGACAGCGTGCGCGCGTTGCCGGATCTCCGCGTTGCTTCCAACGGGCCGCAATCTTGTCGTGGCCGATAAGGGTGGGCGGCAGCCATGCCTTGTGCCCGGACGCAAGCGCCATCCGCGCGTCGGCCAATCGGCCGACGGTGCGCGTACCTGCCGGACGATCCGGGCTGCGCCCGCGTCTTCCGATGAGCGTGTCCCACGGGAGACTTGCCGCGGCGGGGCGCGACCGGGACGCCAAGCCCCGGGGGGATCGAGCGGACGCCGTCCCCCCCACACACGGCTGTGAGCAGAATCCGGCCACCATCAGTCGGACGAAGACCCGTGCCCTTCCTGCCCTTTGCTTGACATCTCAGGCTGCGCGATCAAATCTATGCCCGACCGGTCGGTCATAAACGACGGGGCAGTCGCCGACGCCCTTGGCAAGTTCGGTGCACCAGCCATGGACCGTGCCGTGCCCACAGGCCCGTACGAACCCGGGCCGCAGACTTCGGGGGACCACCAGTGAAACGCAGCCTCACCATGTCCGCCGCGGCGGTCGCCACGGCGATCGCCGCTTTTGCGACCGCGCTCGTCGGCCCGTCCGCCGCGCGGGCCGACGACCCGCCCACCTCTCCGCCGGTTCTTGCCGACGCGTACGGACTGACCCAGCTGCCGACCGCGCCCAGGCCGGAAGTGCCCAACACCGCACACGACTTCGTGATCACCGTGTCGACCCCCGAGGTCGCCGGGACGGCGCTGAACGACGGCGGGCACCACATCAGGATCGTGCTGCCGTCCGACTACTACACCAACCCCGGCAAGCGCTATCCCGTGCTCTACCTGCTCAACGGCTCCAGCCCAACATCCGACCCCGCCACGTACTTCTCCGCCTACCCGACGATCGGCAGCTCCGCCGGGATGATCTTCGTGATGCCGGACGGCGGCCCGCGGGGCTGGTACGCCAACTGGCTCAACCAGAACAGCGCCGCCGGCCCCCAGCGGTGGGAGAACTTCCATATCAACCAGGTGATTCCGTTCATCGACGCGAACCTGCGTACCACCCCCGACAAGCAGCACCGGGCCGTCGCCGGCATCTCCATGGGCGGCTTCGGCGCCGTCCGCTACGCCGAGCGCCACCCCGAACTGTTCTCCCAGGTAGCCTCGTTCTCCGGCGACCTGGACCTGTCCCGCATGTCCGCCGACTTGCGCCTGGCCGTCGTCGCCTCGTTGACCACCTACAGCCCCCAGGTCGGCAGCGACGACCTGTTCGGCACCCCGTACCCGTTCTCCGTCAACTACCCCTACTCCGACGTCCTGTGGAACGACGCCAGCCCGGCCACGCACGCCGCCGCCCTGCGCGGCATCGGCGTCTCCATCTACGTCGGCAACGGCGGCGGCGGCGCGGTCCCGCCCGTCCCCGTCAACGACCCCTACGGCCTCGCCCTCGAATGGTGGCTGCCCGGCGCCGCCAACCACTTCAAGGCAGCCCTGGACGCCGCCGGCGTGCCCTCCTACTTCGTCAACTACGGCGACGGCACCGGCACCCCCTGGGCCGACTGCCGCGGCGGCCACAACTACCTCTGCTGGAAGCAGGACCTCGCCGACTACATCCCCCGCCTCCAACAAGCCTTCAACATCGCCTGACCCCCGCCCCCAACCCCAGCCCTGCCCTGCCCGCCACGGCACCCGACACCCCCCGTGGCGGGCAAGGCGCCCAGCCAGCTGTCCGCCCCATGGGGCCGTCACCGCTGCGCTTTGTCGCGGATTTCACCGGAAGCGATACGTCCACACGCAACACCACACGAGGGTCCGCCAGGGGCGTCAATGACCGCCGCGAACTCCGCGGCCGCCAAGGTCTCATCGGTGCAGAATGCAGTTCGCCGGCCAGTAGTCCGGCGGATACGAGCGCACGATGCAGCAGGATCCGCGCGTGTGCTTGTCCGGGCGGCTCCCGCTCTTCACCAAGGGCGGAACCACGTACGGCGACGCCTTGATCGCAGGAGACCCGGTGTGACGGCGGTCGGCTGGCCGTGTTCCTGCTGCACTGCCCGGGGGACCGCATCGGGTCGCTGTCGGTCTTCGACATGTTGGGCATTGACTGGGAGGATTCGCCAGACGTCGCCGACGGATTCGTGGCCATGGGCGCGCCCGGCCAGTTCGGTCAGGAAACGGGGGCTTGGCGGCAGCCGTTGCCGACGCGTATCGGCCGGACGTACACGATCGCCCGTCGGAGCCGGGGGGCATTGAGGGGTTTGTCGTCGGGGAGATCCCCGCGTACCGCCCCGGGTCCGACATGTACTGGACGCCGGCCGATGGCTGGCTGTCCACGGCGGAGTACGTGGCCCGGTGGAAGTGCCGTGCCGCCTCACCAAGTCAGTAGCGCGAGCAGTCACCGCAGGACCGCGGATTCCGCCCCCTTCGATGCGCAGATCTCGAATCGCGCGGGCACACGTGAGTGACGTCCGCTCTCAAGCCGGGGCCCGGTGAACGTCCTACAGCAGCGGTTGGGGCACACGCATTGCCCGGAATACAGGCCGGGGCAGCGCAAAGTTCGCGCCTCTTGACCTGATTAGTGTTGCACCCGGGGGGTGCTGACCGAAATGCAAAAAAGCCCTGTGACCAGGGCTTTTGCCGGTGTCCGAGGGGGGACTTGAACCCCCATGCCCTTTCGGGCACTAGCACCTCAAGCTAGCGCGTCTGCCTATTCCGCCACCCGGACCGGGTGTGTGGCCCGTGACTTTTTGGTCGGGGCGACGACGAGAACCATACCAAAGATCGGGGGGTGGGCGGATCGGGGGCGTGGTGGGGGTCGTGGGGGTGGGGGCGGGTGCAGGATGGGGTGGGTAGCGGTTGGTCGGGTTTCGGGTGAGACCAGGGTGAGAGGGGTGTTGGCGTGGAGGGTGCTGGGGAGCTTGAGGTTGTCGAGCTGTGCCGGGATCTGATCCGGATCGACACGAGCAACTTCGGGGACGGGTCCGGGCCGGGGGAGCGGGCCGCGGCGGAGTGGGTGGCGGAGAAGCTGGCGGAGGTGGGGCTCGAGCCGGAGGTGTTCGAGTCGGAGCGGGGGCGCGCCAGCACGGTGGTGCGGATCGAGGGGGAGGACCGGAGCCGGCCGGGGCTGTTGATTCACGGGCACACGGATGTGGTGCCGGCGAACGCGGCGGACTGGACGTACGACCCCTTCTCGGGGGAGATCGCCGACGGGTGCGTGTGGGGGCGCGGGGCGGTCGACATGAAGGACATGGACGCGATGGTGCTCGCGGTGGTGCGGGACCGGATGCGGTCGGGGCGGAAGCCGCCGCGGGACGTGGTGCTGGCGTTCCTGGCGGACGAGGAGGCCGGCGGGACATACGGGGCGCGGCATCTCGTCGACACGCGGCCCGACCTGTTCGAGGGCTGCAACGAGGCGATCGGGGAGGTCGGGGGATTTTCGTTCACGGTGAACGACGACCTGCGGTTGTACCTGATCGAGACGGCCGAAAAGGGTATGGAGTGGATGAAGCTGGTCGTCGACGGGACCGCGGGCCACGGGTCGATGATCAACAAGGACAACGCGATCACCGAGCTGTGTGAGGCGGTCGCGCGGCTGGGGTCGCATCAGTTCCCGGTACGCCTGACCAAGAGCGTGCGCGCGTTCCTGGAGGAGGTCGCCGACGCGCTGGGGATCGAGCTGGACCCGGAGGACGTCGAGGGCGCCATCGAGAAGCTGGGGCCCATCGCGCGCATCATCGGGGCGACGATCCGCAACACCGCGCAGCCGACGATGCTCGGCGCCGGATACAAGGTGAACGTGATCCCGGGGCAGGCGACCGCGCACGTGGACGGGCGCTTCCTGCCGGGGTACGAGGACGAGTTCTACGCCGAGTTGGACGCCGTGCTCGGGCCGCGCGTGCGGCGCGAACGGGTGCACGGCGACAAGGCGTTGGAGACGGACTTCGACGGTGCGCTGGTCGAGGCCATGGCGGCGTCGCTGCGTGCGGAGGACCCCGGCGCGCGGGCGGTGCCGTACTGCCTGTCCGGTGGGACGGACGCGAAGTCCTTTGCGGATCTCGGCATTCGGTGCTTCGGCTTCGCCCCGCTCAAGCTGCCCGCGGACCTCGACTTCGCGGGCATGTTCCACGGTGTGGACGAGCGAGTCCCGGTCGACGGACTGAAGTTCGGCGTACGCGTGCTCGACCGGTTCCTCGACGCGTGCTGACGGCGGATTGCCCGGACATGGACGGGTCCGGGGGCCACGGGCCGTCGTTCGGGTGAACCCTAAAAGGTGAATCGTTCAGGTGGTCCGTAGCCTGCGCCGAGCGATGTCGTTTCCCCTTGTGCGGCGCGCAAGCGTGCCGTGGTTCCGACAAGGAGGACTGAAACACATGAAGAAGATCGGCAAGGTCGTGGTTCTGGCCGCCGCGACCGGCGGACTGGCGCTCGCGGGCAGCGGCATGGCGATGGCCGACGCGGACGCGGACGGCGCGGCCGTCGGTTCGCCCGGTGTCGCGTCCGGCAACCAGATCCAGGTGCCGGTTCACGTCCCCGTGAACCTCTGCGGCAACACGGTCAGCGTCATCGGCGTGCTGAACCCCGCGTTCGGCAACTTCTGCGCCAACGTCTGATCCTCCGGCGCCCGACTCGGGTATAGCCAGGGCTCACGAACAGCCCCGGAGCTTTCGCTCCGGGGCTGTTTCGTTTCGCCTGCCGGACAAGGCTGTTCGCCTGGTTTCGTTCACGTTCGAAACGGAATCGGATGGCGCAATCTGATGGTCGTCGGAATTCCAGAATCTCATCCGATCGGGCGAACTTTGAGCGTGTACGCGGCTCCTTAAGTGACTTGAAGTGATCGAACCCTGTTAATGCCGTTGCGGGGCAACTGTCCCGCCCCTCACACGGAAGACACAGGGGATTCTCCTATGCAACAGCTTGCCAAGAAGGGGCTGTTGGTTGCCATCGCGGCGTCTGGCGCACTTGCGTCCGCCGCGGTAGGCATCGCCAACGCCGGCAGCGGTGCGCAAGGGGCCGCAGTGGGTTCGCCGGGTGTGGCCTCGGGCAACGTCGTGCAGGTTCCGGTCCATGTGCCGGTCAACGTGTGCGGCAACACCGTGAATGTCGTGGGTCTGCTCAACCCGGCCTTCGGCAACAAGTGCGCGAACGTATCGGGCGGCAAGCCGTACAAGCCGCCGACGAAGCCGCCGCACTGCGGTCCGAACGCGACGTGCCCGCCCACGCTGGGCCCGCCGCCTTCGTCGCCTCCGCCGCCCCCGCCGACCACGTGCCCGCCGACGACGCCTCCGCCGCCGCCGCCGACCACGTGCCCCCCGACGACGAAGCCGCCGACGACGCACCCGCCGACGACGAAGCCGCCGACGACGCACCCGCCGACGACGAAGCCGCCGACGACGCACCCGCCGACGACCAAGCCGCCGACGACGCACCCCCCGACGACTCAGCCCCCGACGACCCAACCGCCGACCACGCAGCCCCCGACCACCAACCCGCCGACGACGCACCCGCCGACGACGAAGCCGCCGAAGACCACCAACCCGCCCAAGACGCCGCCGCCTCCGCCCGGCAGCGAGTCGCCCAGCCTTCCCCCGCCCCCCGGTGACAACACCGGCGGCAACGGAACGCACCGGAGCGGTCTCGCGAGCACTGGTGCCGCAACGATGGTGCTGGCCCCGGCCGGCGCTGCGTTCCTGCTCGGTGGCGTGGTGCTCTACCGACGCTCCCGCCCGAGCGAGAGCTGACCGCACACCCGTACGCGACACTGATCACGTACGCAGCACAACAGTGAAGGCCGCCCACCCCGCAATGGGGTGGGCGGCCTTCGCCTTTCGTCTCCGTCCGCGCACGACCGCGACGCGGCCGGTCGGGTCATGTCATGTCAGCCGGAGCTGCCTGATGATGCGTCTGCGCAGCAGTACGCGACGACTCCCGTCCCGGCGGATGGTGAGCCGCTCCAGCTCCCACAGCCCGTACTCCGCCTGCTCGGTCAGAATGCGCCGCGCGTCACTGCGCGACGTGCCTCGCGGCAGGTGCAATTGCTGGAACTCGTATTGAGTGCCGCCCACCCGCGTACGAGTTCCCGTGTTCGGCTCGGTCCCCTGCATGGCAGGAGGTTACCCCGCCTCCTCAACCGGATATTCGGGACAGGGCCCGGGAAAACCGCCCCGGAGCCCCGCGCCGGGATCGTTTTGCCGCCCTCGGGCCCCCGGGCGTCGCAAGCTTTGTGCGCAACGGGGGCTGTTGCGGATAGCGTCATGCCATGACCGGTGTTGCGCAGCCCACGCCCGAGCAGGTCCGAGCAGCCGCCGAGGCACTCAAGTCGGCCGTCGACCGCCACCTGGCCGCAGTCGAGCGGCGCCAGGGGGAGAGCGACCCGGCCGTGTTCGCGGCGTACGACGAGCTGGCATCCGCCGCCGAGGCGTACGACGAACTGCTCTACGACGTCTACGACGAGGTCACCCCCTTCGAGGTGCCCGACCGTTCCGAGGCCGAGGAGTACCTCGGCCCCGAAAATCCCGACGCCATCAGCGTCCTCATCCGCCGCGACTACCTCGTGAAGGACGCGCTGACCCTGCTCGACCACGCGCGCCGGGCCGACGCGGAGGCCGAGGAGCCCGGCGGCGGGGAAGGGGTCGAGACCACGTCGACCGCACTCGCGGTGCTGTTCGACGTCTACGACCCCGACGAGATCGCCGCGCGCGCCGAGGAGATCGGTCTGGAGTCGGGCGACTCCACACTGTGGGTCACCGCGATCGAGCAGGCCGAGCCGGGGGAGTGGCTGGACGCGCCGTTCGACGACGTCGACCCGCAGGGCGTCATCTACCGTTTCGAGACGAGTACCGCGTACGAGGACGACCTCGAGGCGCTGGAGGAAGACCTGCGCTGACCGGTCCTGAGGGACCGGTCGGCCCGACGCCGGCTCATGCCCCGTCCCGGACCTCGAAGCCCGCCTCCGCCGCGGCCTCGCGCAGCGCAGCCGCCAGCCGGGTCGTCCGCACACTTCCGCCGGGACGCGCGACCGCCTGCGGCAGCGTGCCGCCCACCGGGTACACGACCGACAAGTGCCGCCGCGCCCGCGTGAACGCGGTGTAGACGAGCGCACGCGTCACCAGCGGCCCCGCGTCGCCGGGCAGCATTGCGACGACCCCTGGCCGTCGTACGCCCAGCGCCTGACGCACCGTCACCGCCCAGCCGTGGCGCAGCTCGCCGATCCGCGCCCGGGGCACGGTCACCGGAGCATCGGGGTCGTCGCGGTACGCCACCGCAAGCCCCTCCGGCCCCGCCGCCACCACACGCCCCTCGACCAGCCCGGTGGTACGCGGTGCCGGTACGCGGACCACACGATCGCCGATGTCGAACCCGGCGTACTGCCCTGGGCCGGGGTTGAGGCGGGCCTTGAGGGCCGCGTTGAGCGCGGTCGTGCCGGCGCTCCCGCCGTCGGCCGGCGTCACCACCAGGACGTCTTCCGCCGGGATGCCCAGTGCGCGCGGGATCGAGTCGGCCACGAGCTGCACGCATCGGTGCACGGCCTCCGCCGCGGCGCGCGCGCCCACGAGCACGACCTCGCGGTCCGGCGACTCCACGGGCGGCAGCGTGCCGCCCCGCACCGCCGCGGCCAACGAGCCCAGCACGCCCGGCGCCTGGGCGCGGGAGGCCACGACCGGCAGCGCGCCGCTTGCCACCAGGTCGGCGAACACCTGCCCCGGGGCCGACGGTTCCAGCTCGTCGGGATCCCCGCACAGCACGACGCGCCCGCCGTCCGGCACGGCTTCGAGCAAGGAGGCGGCGGTCTGCACGTCGAGCAGGTGCGATTCGGCGACGACGAGGAGGTCGAGGTCGAGTAGACCCTCCGGCGTCCGGCCGGGGCCTTCCGTGCCGACGAGGAGACCGTGCACCGTGACCGGGCCGGGTACTTCCCCGGGCACGGCGGTGGCCAGGCGCATCCGTCCGTCGACGGTCGGCGAGGCGACGACCACGCGGGCGGACTTCGCGGCACGGCCCGCGACCTCCAGTGCCGCGGCGGGCGGATCCTCGCCCGCTCCCGTGACGTAGAGCGCGACCGCGGCGCCGCGCAGCGCCTCCCCGAGGTCAGCGCCGCCGCCCGAGCCGCCGCCGAAGCCGGTGCCGTCGTCCGCCACCCCCGCCGTCGAGATCAGGCGCAGTACGGCGTCGGCGATGCTCTCCTCGGCGAGGGCGTGGCGTTCCAGCGCGACGAGCAGGCGATCGGACGGCCCCTCGAAGGGGTCCTCGAACCCGCCGGGCCCCACGTCGTCGAAGCCCTCGTCGTACTCCTCGTCGAAGTCACCCCCGTCGGCACCGTCGAAGTCCTCGTCCGCCGACTCAACCGACGGCGGGCGCTCCGCGAAGGCCATGATCCGGCCGGCATCGTAGGCGGCCCGGACCGCCCCCGGCGCGTCCCGCACACCCAGGCCTTCGAGCGCGGACACGACGGCCTCGACCTCGACGGCGGTGTGGCCGCTGTCCCGGGCCGCGCCCGCGAGGGTCCAGAGCACAAGTGCGCGGGTACGCCGGGGCTCGTCCGAATCGGCCGGTCCACCCGCCCCGGCCTGTGCGAAGAGATCCGCCTGCTGCGGCGAAATACCGGGCAGGGCAAGAAGGTTCCACGGGTCCTCGGTCAGCAGAACGGCCGCGTCCGGGCCGAGCGAGACCACTGCCTGGTCCGCGAGCCGCGCGGGCGCGCCGCCCGCCGCCAGCACGTCGCGTACGGCCGCCAGAACGGACTCGTCGGGCTCGCGCGCGTCGTCGAAGCGCGCGGAGGCGGCGAACCCCCGGGCGGTCGATCCGGGGGCGTCCGGAGCGGGGCGCCGTACGTCGAACAAAGCCTCGCCGCCGCCGGGTTCGCGCGCCTCGGCCACCCGAGGGGCCTGGTCGCCGGCTGCATACGCTGCCCTCGCCGTCCCGTCCGCGCCATCCGCGCCGTCCGCTTCGTCCGACGCGTACGTTGCCGCCTCGTCGACCGGGGGCGCGGGCGGCGCGTCGAGCACGGGCGCCGCCCAGTCCGCGTCGGGGTCGCCGGTGAGACGCGGCCGCGCGGCGGCGGTACGCCCGCCCCCGCCGGGCCGCGACGCCGCGCGCTCCGGCTCTGGCGCCGGGGCGCCGGGTTGCGGCCCGGCATCCGGCCCCGACCCCGGAGCCGGGTCCGGGTACACGTCGTACTGCGTCGGGGGAGCGTCGACCACCGGAAGCGCCCACTCGGTGTCCGAGACTCGGGTGGTCCGCCCACGGCCGCCGGGCGCGCGCGGGGCGTCCTCGCCCACCGGCCCGCCGCCGTGCTCCTCGCCGAGCGTGCTGAGCGCCTGCCAGGCCGCGGCCAGTTCGTCGCGGTTCGACTCGCTCTCCGCGTTGGCCTTGTCGAGCGCCGCGAGCGCCGCCCGCGCGGCGGCCAGCGCCGGATTCACCGGCGCCTGCCCGCCCTCCGCCGCCGACCCGCCGCCGGTCGCTCCCGCGGCGTTTCCGCCGGCCGCAGCTTCGTCGGCCGCTCCCGCAGCCTTCTCGGCCGTCGCAGCCTTCTCAGCCGCCGCAGTCCCTTCGGCCGCCGCGGCCTTACCGCTCACCCCCGCAGCCTTGCCGGCCTTCGCCTGGTGGTTCTTCTCTTCGTCGTCCATGCCGTTCACGCCGTCCCCGAGCCTGCCCACGTCCTACGCCTGATCCCGCCGCCCCACGGTCCCGGTTCGCCCTACGCCTGACTCCAGTCGTGGTCGGGATAGCCGGTGAGGGGCGCCGACACGTCGTCGAGGGCGTTGCGGATCTCGGTCGGCAGGGTCAGCGCCTCCGCCGCCAGCGACGCCCGCAACTGGCCGGAGTTGCGCGCCCCGACGATGGGGGCGACGACGCCGGGCCGGTCGCGCACCCACGACAGCGCCACCTCGATCGGTGCCGCGCCGAGGCCGTCCGCGGCCGTCGCGACCGCGTCCACGATCCGCCGCGAGTCGGCGTCGAGGTACGTCGCGACGAACGGCCCCATGTCCGCCGACGCCCCGCGCGAGTCGGCCGGCATTCCGTGCCGGTACTTGCCGGTCAGGACCCCGCGCCCGAGCGGCGACCACGGGAGCAGGCCAACCCCGAGGTCCACGGCGGCCGGCAGCACCTCGCGTTCGATGCCGCGCTGCAGCAGGGAGTACTCCATCTGCGCGCTGGCGATGACGACGCGCCCGGGCGCGACGAGTTGCCAGGTCGCGGCCTTGGCGAGCTGCCAGCCGCAGAAGTTCGAGACGCCGACGTACCGCGCGCGCCCCGACGAGACGGCGAGTTCGAGGGCGTGCAGCGTCTCGTCGAGCGGCGTCGCCGGGTCGTACGCGTGCAGCTGCCACAGATCGACGTGGTCGGTGCCGAGCCGGGCCAGCGACGCGTCGAGCGCCTGGAGCAGATGGGAGCGCGAGCCGTCGAAACGCCGCTCGCTGTACGGCACGCTCGCCGCCTTGGTCGCGATGACCACTTCGGAGCGCGGCATGTAGCCGTCGAGCAGGCGTCCGAGCAGGTACTCGGCCTCGCCGTCCGCGTAGACGTCGGCGGTGTCGACGAGGTTGCCGCCGGCGTCGAGGAACGCCTTCATCTGGTCCGCGGCGTCCTGCTCGTCGGTGTCCCGCCCCCAGGTCATCGTCCCGAGGCCTGTGCGGGAGACCCGCAGCCCGGTCCGGCCCAGATGTCGCTGCTCCATGGATCGGGAGACTAGCCGCTCCGAGGGACAGGGCGACGATGGCGGGGCCGTACGGCTCCCTCGGGTCAGGTGTTCGGAATCCGGGGCCCCCGCCCGTCGGCATTACTGAGCGGTAGTTATGCCGGTAGGGTTCCGCCAGGGACACCACGACCTCACGCAGAGAGGCAGCGGCATGGGTATGCGGCTCGGCATCAACCTCGGCTACTTCGGCGCGGGCAACGACGCCGACAACCTGGCCGTCGCGCGGGAGGCGGACCGGCTCGGCTACTCGGTCTGCTGGGCCGCGGAGGCGTACGGCTCCGACGCCGCAACCGTGCTCTCCTGGGTCGCCGCCCAGACCGAGCGCATCGACGTCGGCTCGGCGATCTTCCAGATCCCGGCCCGCACGCCGACCATGACCGCGATGACCGCGGCCACCCTCGACACGCTGTCCGGCGGCCGGTTCCGGCTCGGCCTCGGCGTCTCCGGCCCGCAGGTCTCGGAGGGCTGGTACGGCGTCCGCTTCGACAAGCCGCTCGCCCGCACCCGCGAGTACGTCGAGATCATCCGCAAGGCCATGCGCCGCGAACGCCTCGAACACCACGGCGAGCACTGGGACCTCCCGCTCCCCGGCGGCCCCGGCAAGCCCGTCAAGCTGACCGTGCACCCGGTGCGTGAGCACATCCCGCTCTACATCGCCGCCGTCGGCCCCAAGAACCTCGAACTCACCGGCGAGATCGCGGACGGCTGGCTCGGCGTCTTCTACGCCCCCGAGCACTCCGAGGACTCCCTCGCGCACGTCCGCGCGGGCCGCGAGAAGGCCGGCCTGACGATGGACGGCTTCGACGTCGTCCCGACCGTCCCGGTCGTGCTCGGCGAGGACCCGGTCGTGGCCGCGCACGCCGTCCGCGGCCACGCCGCCCTCTACATCGGCGGCATGGGCAGCCGCGAGCAGAACTTCTACAACAGGCTTGCCGTGCGCATGGGCTACGAGAAGGAAGCCGCCGAGATCCAGGACAAGTTCCTTGCCAAGGACTACCTGGGTGCCGGAATGGCCGTGCCGCACGACCTGCTCGACAAGACGGCCCTGCTGGGCAGCAAGGAGCGGATCGCGGAGCGGATGCAGGCGTACGCCGACACCGGCGTCACGACCCTGACGATCGCCCCCACGGCCGACACGCTCGACGCCCGCATCGCGACCGTCCGCGCGGTCGCCGAGGCACTGGAACTGTCCGGCCTGGCCTGACCCCTGGAGCCGCCGTCCCACCCGAGGAGCAACTCGACGACCGGGCGGTCGACCACCGCTCTACCGGGGGCCCGGGACCCGCTCCGCCACCACCTGCGCGAACTCCAGCAGGCGGCGGATCTGGCCCGGGCCTCCGTCGTCCAGGGACTTGCTGAAGCGGTACGCCTCCTGCCGGAAACGCCCCGTCGACGTCCCCTCCTCGCCGCGCACCGTCGCGATCTCCTGCAAGGTCGGCGTCGCGAGGAACACGTACGCACCGCGCATCTCGCGCCCGCCGTCCGCCGCCGTGCCGACGAGCGTCCTTATGCCCACGTGCGAGACCGAGCCGAGCGGGATCACCTGCACCGACGAGTCGAGGACCGTGCCGCCGGGCGCGGTCGCGTCCGTCATGTCCTCGCTGTGCCAGAGCACCAGGCGGTGGTCGTCGCAGACCGCCGCCTCCTGCCATACGGAGGTGCCGTTGGCGTTGATGTCGACGACGCGTTCGAGCGTGAACGCGCGCACCGGACGACGGCCCAGCACGGAGCCCAGCGCCTCCAGCGCGATGTCGGGGTGCAGCATGTACGCCCGTACTGCGTCCTCGAGTTCGCGGTGCGACGACCAGTCCGCCCCGGCGGCACCAGAACCCGGCACCGCGGGGGGCTGCGTCCGCGACATGCGCTGCCTGCCCGGCCTGCCGAACATCCCCACCTGCTCTCCCCTGGCGTGCTTACCGGACCAGCCTATGCGGGGAAGTGCGCCACGGGTGGCCGGGGCAAGGTGCCGGACCGATCACGAAACGGCGCACACCATGCTTTACGGCCGGGGCGGGGGTTCTGAACAGCCCCGCCTCGGCCGTCACAGATGTCAACGACCGTGCCTCGAAAGGGTTGCGGGTGCGGTTTGCGGCAACCGCCTCGGTCATGCGTGTGGGTGACCTCACAACCAGCGGGTCGCCTCATACAGCGAGTTGCCTCACTGCCGGTGAGTGGCCGACCGGCTGCCTCACAGCCAGCCGTTGCGGCGGAAGAGCCGGTGGATCGACACACACGCGACCACCATCAGAATCAACGCGGCCGGATAGCCCCACCACTGCCTGAGCTCCGGCATGTGCTCGAAGTTCATGCCGTAGACGCCCGCGATCATCGTCGGCACCGCCGCGATCGCGGCCCACGCGGAGATCTTGCGCATGTCCTCGTTCTGCCGCACGCCCACCTGCGCGAGGTTCGCGCTCAGCACGTCGGACAGCAACCGGTCGAACGAGTCGACCTGCTCGTTGACGCGCGCGAGGTGGTCGGCGACGTCGCGGAAGAACGGCTGCGTCTCCGACGGGACGTACATGACCTCGGAGGTGGACAGCTTCCTTATCGGGTCGGTGAGCGGCTGGGCCGCGCGCCGGAACTCCAGTACTTCGCGCTTGAGGAGGTAGATGCGCTCGGCGTCGTTTTCGCGGTGCGCCGAGAAGACGCGGCCCTCCATCTCCTGGAGGTCGGTCTCGAGTTCGGAGGCGATCGAGACGTACGTGTCCACGACCGCGTCGCACACCGCGTACAGCACCGCCCCCGGGCCGTGCCGCAGCACGTCCTCCTTCTTCTCCAGGCGCTTGCGCACCTCGGAGAGCGGGTTCCCCGGGCCGTGCCGGACCGTCACGATGAAGGAGTCGCCCACGAAGATCATGAGTTCGCCGGTCTCGACCGACGAGGTCTCGTCGATGTAGTAGAGCGTCTTGAGCACCACGAAGACCGAGTCGTCGTACAGCTCCAGCTTGGGGCGCTGGTGCGCGTGCAGGGCGTCCTCGACCGCCAGCGGGTGCAGGCCGAACTCGCTCGTGACGAGCTCGAACTCCTTCTCCGTGGGCTCGTGCAGGCCGATCCACAGGAAGGCGCCGCCGACCGCCCGCGCCTCGTCGAGCGCGTCGGAGAAGTCGGCCGGGCCTTCGGTGCGGACACCGTTTCGGTAGATGGCGCAGTCCACGATCACGCGAGACATTGTGGCGGCTCCCGCCCCGCGGCGGGGAGGTGGCAGGTGCCTGCCGTCTGATATGCGGTATTTGCGGAGGCAAGGGCGGCTCCCGGGCCGCGCCACCTGGCCGACGACCGCCGTACAGTGATCCGATGGCGACGCTGCTCCTGGTCCGGCACGGGCGGACCACCGCGAACTCTTCGGGCGTTCTGGCGGGCTGGGCCCCCGGAGTCCACCTCGACGACAAGGGGAAGGAGCAGGCGGCGGCGCTGGCCCGGCGCATCGCCGAGGTGCCGCTCGCCGCGGTCGTCTCCAGCCCCCTCGACCGCTGCCGGGAGACCGCCGCCGAGATCGCCGCGGCCCGCGAGGGCACCAAGCTCGCGCTCGACGCCGGCGTGCAGGTCGACGACCGCGTGGGCGAGTGCCGCTACGGCGACTGGACCGGCCAGGAACTGAAGAAACTCGTCAAGGACCCGCTCTGGCCGGTCGTGCAGAACCACCCCAGCGCCGCGGTCTTCCCCGGCGAGGGCGGCGAGGCGCTGCGCGACACCCAGGCCCGGGCCGTCGAGGCGGTCCGCGACTGGAACGCCCGCATCGAGGCGGAGCACGGCCCGGACGCGCAGTACCTCGTGTGCTCGCACGGCGACGTGATCAAGGCCATCGTCGCCGACGCCCTGGGCATGCACCTCGACCTCTTCCAGCGCATCATGGTCGACCCCTGTTCGCTGACCGTCGTCAACTACGGCCGCATGCGGCCGTTCGTGGCCCGGCTCAACGACACCGGCGGCGCCGTGACCGGTCTGATCCCCGCCGCCAAGCGCCGGCGCCGCGGAAAATCCGCCGCCACCGACGACGCGGTGGTGGGCGGCGGAGCCGGTGCCCCGTAGGGTGCAGCGAGGGGTCCTTCCGGCCCGTACGCGACCGCCGGCGCCACCGCGGGCGGCGCGCGCGGTACGGTCGGGCGTCCCGACCGGCCCGCCCGGTCCGGCGGCGCCCGTCTCGTCGGTGCGCGGTCCCAGCCCCCGTCCCAACGCCCAGCAGCCCCCAGTTCAAGAGCCCCCAGTCCAATCCGTTGTACGAGTAGTACGGAGCCAACTCGTGCCCCGCCAGGTCTTCCTGTACGACCCCCCGGACCGGTTCGTCGCCGGCACGGTGGGGGAACCAGGGCAGCGCACCTTCTTCCTGCAAGCCTCCGCGGCCGGCCGCGTCACCAGCGTCGCGCTGGAGAAGGCCCAGGTCGCGGTCCTCGCCGAACGCGTCGACGAGCTCCTCGACGAGCTCGTGCGCCGCAGTGGCGGCGAGACCCCCGTACCGGCCGTCGCCCCGCCGGACCTGGAGGACGCGGCACCCCTGCAGGTGCCCATCCTCGAGGAGTTCCGGGTCGGCACGATGGCCCTCGCGTGGGACTCCGACGACGAGCGCCTGGTCGTCGAGGCACAGGCGCAGGTGCCGGACGACGACAACCCCGAGGACACCCTCCTCGGCGAGGACGACGAGGACGGGCCGCCGCTGCTGCGCGTGCGCCTGACCGGGCCGATGGCCCGCGCGTTCGCCAAGCGCGCGCTCCTCGTGGTCGCCGCCGGCCGTCCGCCGTGTCCGTTCTGCGGCCTGCCCATGGACGCCGAAGGCCACATCTGCCCCCGCGCGAACGGGTACCGCCGCTGAGCGCCGCACACGGCCCGGTCGGGGACCTCGGCAGCGCCCTGGACACGTCGGCCGCCGAAGAACTGCTGTCCCGCGGCGAGATCACCGTCGAGGGGCGGCTCACCGACGCCTCCAATGCGACGCTCTACTGCCGCGTCGAGCTCGACGGCGTGTCGCGCGCGTGCGTCTGGAAGCCTGTCGCGGGCGAGCGCCCGCTGTGGGACTTCCCGGACGGCACGCTCGCGGGCCGCGAGGTCGCGACGTACGCGCTCAGCGAGGCCACCGGGTGGGGCATCGTGCCGCCCACCGTGCTGCGCGAGGGGCCGTACGGAACCGGCATATGCCAGCTGTGGATCGACGGCGAACCGGCCGAAGGGCTCGTCGACCTCCAGGACCCGGCGGCACCCGAACCGGGCTGGAAGCCGGTCGCGCAGGTGGCCGTGGAGGACGGCAAGGGCGGCCACCGGCCCGCGCTGCTCGTCCACCTCGACAGCGAACCGATGCGCCGCATCGCGGTGTTCGACGCCGTGGTCAACAACGCCGACCGCAAGGGCGGGCACCTGCTGCCCGGCGCCGACGGCCACGTGTACGGCATCGACCACGGCATCTGCCTGCACACCGACGACAAGTTGCGGACCCTGCTGTGGGGATGGGCGGGGGAGGAACTGCCGGAGGAGGCCGTCGAGACGCTGCGGCGGCTGCGCACCGACCTCGGCGGCGCTCTGGGCGCCGCGCTGACGGCCCACCTCACTGCGGACGAGGTCGACGCCGTCGGAGCGCGCATCGAGGCGCTCCTGCGGGACGGGAAGCACCCGCTGCCGAGCCAGGGGCGGCGCCCGGCGGTTCCCTGGCCGCTCATCTGATCGCGGGCTCCCACCACCCGGCCGACCGCATCACCCGGCGACCGCACCGGTAGGCCGCCCGCCCGACAAAACGCCCGCCCGGCCGAACTCCAGCTCCACGAAGACCCGCACGGCGAAGGCCCGGAACCCCTCCCAGGGTTCCGGGCCTTCGCTTCGTACCACCGCCGCGCGGGCGTCAGCCCACGTGCACCGCACGAGCCGGAAGCTCGGCCCCCTCCTTGGCGGGCGCGGGCCGCGGGGTGTTCATCAGGAACCCGACCAGCACCGCGGCGCCGACCAGGATGAACGCGGCGTACGTCGTCGCGATCGAGAACCCGTGCACCAGCCCCTCCCGCTGTACCTGCGGGGTCACCGGTCCGTGCTCCTTCATGTAGTCGCCGGTCGCGGTCGTCGCGATCGTGTTCAGCAGCGCGATGCCGATCGAACCGCCCACCTGCTGCGCGGTGTTGGCCATCGCGGACGCGACACCGGAGTCCTCGGCGCGTACGCCGTGCGTCGCGTAGTTCATCGCGGGCGCCATCACCAAGCCCATGCCCGCACCGAGCAGGAACTCGGCGGGCAGGACGCCGGCCGCGTACGAGGTGCCCACATCGATGCGCGAGAGCAGGAACATGCCGCTCGCCGCGATGAGCATGCCGGGCACCATCAGCGCGCGAGGCGCCACCTTGGGCAGCAGCCGCGACGACAGGCCGCCGCCGCTGATCACCACGCCCAGCGACATCGGCAGGAAGGCCAGGCCGGCCTTGACCGGCGAGAAGCCCTTGACGACCTGGAGGTAGTAGGTCAGGAACAGGAACATCGCGAACATCCCGATCACCGCGAGGCCGATGGCCAGGTACGCACCGCCGCGGGTGCGGTCCAGCATCACGCGCAGCGGCAGCAGCGGCTTGGCGACCCGGGACTCGACGTACGCGAACAGGCCCAGCAGCAGCGCGCCGCCGACGAGCAGGCCGACCACGGTGCCGGAGCCCCAGCCGTCGGTCTCGGCCTCGCTCAGGCCGTACACGATCGCGAACAGGCCCGCGGTGACCAGCAGGACGCCCGGGATGTCGAACCGCGCGCGGCCCTTGGCGCGGGTCTCGCGCACCACCATGTAGGCGCCGGTGCCGGCGATCGCGGCGATGGGGATGTTGACGAAGAAGCACCAGCGCCAGTCCAGGTACTCGGTCAGCACGCCGCCGAGCACCAGGCCGAGGGCGCTGCCGCCGCCCGCGATCGCCCCGAACACACCGAACGCCTTGGCGCGTTCGCGGGGATCGGTGAACCCGACCGCGAGCAGGGACAGCGCGGCGGGGGCGAGGAGGGCGCCGAAGCCGCCCTGGAGCGCGCGGGCGGCCAGCAGCAGCCCGAACGTGTTGGCGGCGCCGCCGAGCGCCGAGGCACCCGCGAAGCCGACCAGGCCGATCATGAACGTGCGCTTGCGGCCGGTGTAGTCGGCGATGCGTCCGCCGAGCAGCAGCAGGCTGCCGAACGCGAGCGTGTACGCCGTGATGACCCACTGCCGCGACGAGTCGGACACGTCGAGGTCCTGCTGCGCCGAAGGCAGCGCGATGTTCACGATGGTCACGTCGATGATGACCATCAGCTGCGCGAGTGCGATGAACGTCAGGGCGAGCCAGCGGCGGGGGTCCGGCTCGGAGGGGGAGGCCCCGGCCGCCGCTTCCTTGTGCGGGGTGTCCGGTGTGCTCATGGCGATCGCCTTCTTCGTCATTCTCGTCGTGGTCCGATGTCGGGGTGGCGGCACCGGGGGACTTGGACTTGGACGTGCGTGTGCCGGGCACGGCGGTGTGTCCCGCCGTGTGCCTGAACGGTGTTGCGGGGGGCGGAACGGAACCGGCGTGTGGTGGCGTGCGCGCCGGGACGGGCGTACGGGTGGCGGCCAGGGGTCAGAGGTCGTCCGCTCGGCCGCTCGCGAGCCGCTTGCGGACCTTGTCGAAGTCCGCCAAGGTGACGACGGGCGCCGGGAGTTCGGCGCGTTCGCCGTCGCCCTCGGCGCGCAGGCCGTCGAGGTAGATGTCGAGGTGCCGGTGCGCGAGGTCGCCGTCGACGAGGAGCTTGGCGATCGCCGGGAGCGGGCGCGTCAGGCGGATCACCATGAAGGTGATGTCGCCGAACGCGATGTCCTTGCGCACGAGCCCCTGCTCCTGGGCGGTGTCGAGGATGCGCTGCACGACGGTGCCCGCGGCGAGCCGTGCGCCGTCGACCTCGTCGTCGAAGACCACGCGGCCGGCGAGCGCGGGCATGGTCGCGCCGATCTTGGCGTCCAGCGCGCGGTGCATGAACAGGCGGAGCGCGTGGTACGCGTCGGTGCCGTTCGCCTCCGCGTCCTGGGCCGCGTCGACCATGGCGGAGAACGTGTTGAGCACGACGGCGCGGATCAGGTCGTCGCGGTCGGGGAAGCGGCGGTAGAGGGTCGCGATGCCGACGCCCGCGCGCCGTGCGATCTCGTCGAGCGGGGCGTCGGCGCCGGACTCGATGAAGATGTCGCGCGCGGCCTCGATGATCAGCTGCCGGTTGCGCAGCGCGTCGGCCCGCATCCGTCCCTCGCCCGACTCCTTGCGCCCCGCGTCGCTCCGCTCGCTCATGCCGCCACCCCGCTCATGCCGTCTCCTCGTGGTGTAGGTGGAGAAAATTCCTCCGCTTGATGAAGACCGTAGCAGAAGTGGAGAGAATTTCTCCACTAGTTCTCCTCCGATTTTCGACGCATCCTGTGCCGCGCTCCGTGGACGGCGGCGGGCGGCGCCGGGGCGGCAGCCGCGTACGGGCGGCGGGCGGCCGGCGTACGGGCGTCGGACGCGGGCCGCGGCGCGCATTCCGGCCCGCCGGTATCCGGCGTGCGCTCACGTACCGTTACGCTCATAGGCATGTATGCCTGGCCCGCACCCGAACTGCCCGTCCTGCCAGGTCAGGGCGCGTCCCTGCGCGTGTTCGACAGCGCCGCCCGCGACCTCGTCACGACCGACCCGGGGCCCGTCGCCGGGCTCTATGTCTGCGGCATCACGCCTTATGACGCCACCCACATGGGGCATGCCGCGACCTACGTCGCGTTCGACCTCCTCCAGCGGGTCTGGCGCGACGCGGGCCACCGCGTCCACTACGTGCAGAACGTCACCGACGTCGACGACCCGCTGCTGGAGCGCGCGGCCCGGGACGGCGAGGACTGGACCGAGCTCGCGGAGCGCGAGACCACGCTCTTCCGCGAGGACATGACGGCCCTGCGCGTCCTGCCGCCGGACCACTACATCGGCGTCGTCGAGGCCATCGACCGCATCGTCCCGCTGATCGTGGACCTGCGGGACAAGGGCGCGGCGTACGACGTCGACGGCGACGTCTACTTCGCGGTGGCCTCCGACGCGCGCTTCGGCGGGGTGTCGGGCTACACCGCCGAGGAGATGCTCAAGCTGTCCGCCGAACGCGGCGGCGACCCGGACCGGCCCGGCAAGAAGAACCCGCTCGACCCGCTGCTGTGGCGCGCGGCGCGCGACGGCGAGCCCTCGTGGCCCAGCCCGCTCGGCCCCGGCCGCCCCGGCTGGCACGTCGAATGCGTCGCCATCGCGCTGGAACACCTCGGCATGGCCTTCGACATCCAGGGCGGCGGCTCGGACCTGGTCTTCCCGCACCACGAGATGGGCGCCTCGCACGCGCAGGTCGCCACCGGTGAAGCGCCGTACGCCAAGGCGTACGTGCACGCCGGCATGGTCGCGCTGCACGGCGAGAAGATGTCGAAGTCGCGCGGCAACCTGGTGTTCGTCTCCGCGCTTCGCAAGGGCGGCGTCGACCCGATGGCCATGCGCCTGGCGCTACTCGCGCACCACTACCGCAGCGACTGGGAGTGGACGGACGAGGTGCTGGCCACCGCCGAGGCCCGGCTCGAACGCTGGCGCGCCGCGGTCTCGCGCCCCGACGGCCCGTCGGCCGATCCCCTCCTGGCCGAGATGCGCGCGCGTCTGTCCGACGACCTCGACGCCCCCGGCGCCCTGGCCGCGATGGACGCGTGGGCGGACCGCCAGCTCACCGAGGGCGGTGCGGAGGAGTCCGCCCCCGGCGTGGCGTCCCGAGCCGTCGACGCACTCCTGGGCGTCGCTCTGTAGGCAAGCCCGGGAAGAACCCGCCCCGCCGGGTCGGGGCGCACCTCAGGGGGCGATCGAGTCGACGTAGCCGCCGTCGACGCGTACCGCCGCACCCGTGGTCGCCGACGCCTGCACGGAGCCGAGGTACACCACCATGGCGGCGATCTCGTCGGGCTCGATCAGGCGCTGGAGCAGGGACTGCGGCCGGTGCACGCGCATGAACTCGCGCTGCGCCTCGTCCCACGGCAGCGAGCGGTCCACCAACTGGTAGACGAAGTCCTCGACCCCGCCGGTGTGCGTCGGCCCGGCGACCACGGTGTTCACCGTGACACCGCTGCCGGCCGCCGCCTTCGCGAACCCGCGCGAGACGGCGAGGAGAGCGGTCTTGGACATGCCGTAGTGGATCATCTCGGCCGGCACGGCGAACGCCGAGTCGCTGGCGATGTACTGGATCCGGCCCCAGCCGCGGTCCGTCATGCCGGGCAGGTACGCCCGGGTGAGGCGCACCGCGGTCAGCACGTTCACCTCGAAGTACCGGCGCCACTCCGCGTCGGTGATCTCCAGCGGCTCCTGCGCGCCGAAGATGCCGAGGTTGTTGACGAGGATGTCGATGTCCGGCAGCCGGTCGACGAGTTCGGCGGTGCCCTCGTCGGTCGCGAGGTCCGCCGCCACGCCGAGCACGTCCGCGCCCGGCGCGCCGTGCCGGATCTGCCCGACCGCGGCGTCGACCTTGCCCGCGTCGCGCCCGTTGACCGCGACCCGCGCGCCCGAGCGGGCCAGCCCGGCGGCGATGGCCAGCCCGATGCCTTGACTGGAACCGGTGACCACGGCGGTCTTCCCCGTGAGGTCCAAGTGCATGTGGCGACAACCCGTCTTCCGTGGGTGGGCGGCGCGTCGGCCCCAACTCGGGGACCGGCGCCATGCGGTGCCCGTGCGCGCACCGCATGGCCATCAGCATGCAACGGCGCCGCCCGGGGAGCGCACAGCACACGCCGGGTTCCGCGGAGCGCCGCCGACGCGGCCGGCTCCGTCGGCGCTGTCGCACACTCCGCTGTCTCGGCTCTCTCAGCTCCGTCGGCTCCGTCGACCCGGCCGGATCAGCCCGTGCGGCCCAGCCGGTCGGGCAGCAGGCAGGCGTCCCCGAACATCGTGATGCCGGTGATCTGCCGGCGGTACGCCGTCGCCGAGCATGCGTCGAGGTACGTCCACACCGGCACTTGCTCGGCGGCGATCCGCTGCACCCGCGCATACGCCGCGGCCCGCACGCCCGCGTCGACCGCGGTCCGCGCCTCGTCCAGTGCCCGGTCCGCCTCGGCGTCCCGCCACCCGCCGAGATTGGCCGGCCCGCCGCCGCGCAGCAGTTCGGAGAGCGCCGGCTCGGGATCCGTGAAGGACACGCTGAACAACGAGGCCTGGAAGTCGCGGTTGACGATGACCCCGGACTGGTAGCCGGGGCCGTCGACGGCGCGGATGTCCATCTGCACGTTCTTGAGGGTGACCAGGCGGCTCTGGATGTACTCCGCGGTCTTCCGCGAGGCCGGGCTGTTGAGTGCGGTGAAGGTGAACCTCAACGGCTGGCCGGCGGTGGCGAGTTCGTCGAGCAGCGCTTGGGCGCGGGCGCGGTCCTGACCCGGCTGCCGGGCGTCCGGGGCGGCGTACAGCGTGCCCGCCGGGAAGAGGCCCGTCGATCCGGGCAACTCCCGGCCGTAGACCGTCTTGACGAGGTCGGAGGTGTCCAGCGCGGCGGCGAACGCCTGCCGTGCGCGGACGTCGTCGAACGGTGCCCGCGTCGTGTTGAAGACGATCAGGAGGCCCCCGGCCGTCACGGTCTCCGCCACACCGAGGCCCGCGTCCCGTGCGGCGCCCGCCTGGGTGGCCGCCGAGGCGAGCAGCAGGTCGGCGCCGCCGGAGGCCACGGTCTCGACCTGCTGCCGTTCGTCCAGCGCCGTCCTGACGACGAGCCGGTCCAGGTATGGGCGTTCGGGCTGCCAGTAGCGCGGGTTGCGTTCGAACACCATCTGGCTGCCGCGCGTCCACGAGGCCAGGACGAAGGGTCCCGCGCCGACCGGGTTCGCCGCGAACCCCGCCGGGTCCGCGGCGATGGCCTTGGGGGACCCGACGAACGCGAGGCTGCGGGCCACCACGCCGTCGAAGTGCGGGTTGGGCGCGGGGAGGGACACGGTGAGCGTGACCGGGTCCGTGACCGCGAGCCGGAGGTCCTTGGCGATCCGGAACTGCGGTGAGCGTACGCCCGGGTCGGCGGCCCGCGCCCAGTTGAAGCGGACCGCGTCGGAGTCCAGCGTCGTCCCGTCGGAGAACAGCACGCCGGGGCGGAGCCGGAGCACCCACGTCGTCCCGCCGTCCGGGGTGGTCAGCGATTCGGCGAGTTGCGGGCGCACCTCGCCGGTGCGCTGGTCCGCGTACACGAGCACGTCGAACACCGCGGCCATGCGGGTGCCGTACGTGATTCCCGTGGGGTTCACGGCCGCCGGGTCGAAGCCGTTCGCCTCCAGGGACAGCATCAGCGTCGCCGTGCCGCCGCGCACCGCGGGGGCCGTCGGGTCGGCCGCCGGGGCGCCGGCGGAGTCGTCGCCACCCCCGCCGCAGGCCGCCACCGAGGCCGCGAGGGCGGAGGACAGCACGCCGGCGGAGAACACCCGGCGGCTGACACTGGTCGACTGGGCCAGTCTTCGTGTCGGTGGGACGCGGGTCGGCCGGGTCGTCGGCGTCATCGGGGATGTCGGGAACATCGGTGTCATGGGGGGCTCCAGAACGGGTCTTGCGGCCGGGGTGCGTGGTTCAGCGGGGCGCGTCGCCCTCGATGACGATGCGGTGCATGACGCGCGGGCCCTGGTAGTCGTAGACGGCGTAGTGCTGCGTGCTGCGGTTGTCCCAGAGCGCGATGTCGCCGGTACGCCACGTGAATCGCACCTGGAACTCCGGCCGGGTCACGTGGTCGAACAGGAACGGCAGCAGCAACTCGTTCTCGCGCTCGTCGAGTTCGACGATCCGGGTGGTGAAGATCCGGTTCACGTAGAGGCAGCGGCGGCCGGTGGCCGGGTGGGTGCGTACGACGGGGTGGACGACGGGAGGCAGCGCGTCCATGTCGCCGCCGCGGTGCGAGCGCGACTTCGTGAAGTCGTGTTCGGCGGTGAGCCCGTCGAGCAGCGCGCGCATCGGCGCGGACAGCGACCGGTACGCACTCTCCATGTCGGCCCACAGCGTGTCGCCGCCAACGGCCGGCAGGGACACCGCGCGCAGCATCGTCCCCATCGGGGGAGCGGCCATGAACGTCGCGTCGCTGTGCCAGATGTCGGCGTTGGAGACCTTGGGCCCTTCGCCGCCGGTCGCCAGCACCATGACCTCGGGCAGGTCGGGCGCCGCGGGCTTGCCGAACGGGAAGCGCTGCAAGGCGCCGAAGCCGGCCGCGAAGTCGCGCTGGTGGTACGCGGTGACGTCCTGGTCGCGGAAGAAGAGCACCTGGTGGGTGTGCAGCGCGTCGGCGAGTGCGGCGTACACCGCGGGGGGCGGCGGTTTGCGCACGTCGAGGCCGCGGACCTCGGCGCCGATCGCGGGAGTGAGGGGGTGGATGTCGAACACGGGCATACCTCGCGAACCGATGAGACAGTTTGACTTAATCCGATGAGACGGAATGTCTTACACTGCTCGCATGGATGTCAAGACCCGGACCCGGGCGCGGATTCTCGACGCCGCCGAGCGCCTGTTCGCGGAGCGCGGCGTGGCCAACGTGTCGCTGCGGGAGATCGGCGCGGCGGCGGGCCAGCGCAACAACTCGGCGGTGCAGTACCACTTCGGCACGCGGGACGCCCTGGTCAGGGCGTTGTACGAGGACCGCCTCGCACCCCTCAACGCGCGCCGCCTGGAACTCCTCGCGGATCTGTCCGGCGGCCGGCGCGACGACCTCGGCGCCCTGGTGGACATCTATCTGCGCCCACTCGCGGAGGCCATGCGCGACAACCCCCGCGACGACAGCCACTACGCACGCTTCGTGCACCGCTTCACGCTGGAGGACGCGCCCGTCTCACCGCCCCTGGGCGAGGACGTCGCGGGCGGCATCAGGGAGGTCACCGCGCGCATCGGGGAAACCCTCGCGGCACATGAGCCGGACCTGCCGCCGGGAAACCGCGCCGCACGGCTGCGCCTCATGCAACTGCTGGTGACCGCAACCCTGGCCGACGCCGAGCGCCGGTTGGCCGACGGCAGCAAACTGCCGCTGCCCTTCGACGAGTTGATCACCGATCTGCGCGCCGCCGCGGTGGGCGTGCTGCGCGCGAACTCGGAACTGCCCCCGCGCGCCTGACAGTCGTCGGCGGGGTGGACTCACGGCCGCGGGCGGACGGAAGGCTCCGCCCGCCGCTGTCGGTCGGCCGATGTCGGGTCAGCCGGTACCCGGCCGGCCAGTGGTCGGCCGGCCCGTCGGTGGTCAGCTGGTCGGCCGGCGGTCGAGCGCCGTTCAGCCGACGTGCTGCCGGTGTCGCGTCAGTACCGGTCCTGGAACCCGGTCGACTCCGGGCGACCGGCCATCCGCGGCGGCGGGACCTGGCCGCCGTACGGCTGCGGCGCACCCGGCGCGGGCCGGTAGCCCTGCGGCGCACCGGGCGCCGGGCGGTAGCCCTGCGGGAGCGGCTGGGCGGCGTACTGCTGCGGCGGCTGCGGAGCCGCGGCGTACTGGCCGCTCTGCTGTCCGGTGATCGGCGTGAACGGCAGCGGCGCGGGCGGGGCCGGCGCCGGGGCGTAGCCGGGCGACGTGTAGCCGGCGTTGGCGTATGGCGAACTGCCGTACGAATTACCGGAATACGTGGCGGCAGGCGCCGCGGGGGCGGCGTACGACGGGCTCGAATACGACGAACCGCCGTACGACGAACCGGAGTACGACGAGGGCAGCGCGGGCAAGGCCGGCAGGGCCGGGCGCTCGCCGAAGCGCGAGTAGTGCCCGAGCCCCGTGAAGTCCGGCGCGGGCACGTGCATGGGGCCGATCTCCGGGCGGCCCCGCTCGGCCACCAGACGGTCGTAGATCGGGGTCTCCGAATACGGCGAATAGATGCCGCCGTCAAAGGCTCGAGCCGAGGTCATGGGCGATAAGGTACGCGATCCGGAGCCGTTGCGAACCCCTTTCGAGCTGTCGAATTTCCGAGGTACGCGCTGGTTTTACGCCAAGGACCCGAAGTACCCCCCTCCCATGCAACGTGCACGTAACCAACGGTGGTCGGCATGGACCGATAACATCCGATTGGGCCATTGGCGTACAGATGTACGGTGAAGTGTGGCCATCGTGCCTTCCGCAGAGCATGATGGCTGCTTGCGGCCTGCGGGCCCACCGCACTCGTGTGCACCCGCACTTGTGTCCACTTGTAACGCATGACCCACCCGACGGGGGAGGGACCACGTGCGACGCGAACGAAGCGAACCGACCGGCAACGGCCGCGGGCACCGCGACGGTGCCGTGACCGGGCGGCGGCCTCGGCCGGATGCCCCCGGCGCCCCGGATGCCGCGGGCGCCTGGGAACCCGCCGACGACGCCGGCATCGACGCGGGCCTGCCGCCCGACGGACCGCCCGACCCGCCGCCACCCGACGACGTGCTCCTCGACCGCATCCAGGGCGGCTGGCTGGGGCGTTGCGCGGGCGCGCACATGATGGCCCATCCGGGCGAAGTGCTGGACCGCTGCGACGCCGTCGACCGCGCGGTGTTGACGCTGCGGTTGCTGGAGACGTACGGTCCGGGCTTCACCCACGAGCAGATGGCGTCCCTATGGCTGCTGACCCTGCCCTTCCTGCGGCCCGGCGGCGCCGAACGGGCCGCGTACCGCATGCTCGTCGACGGCGTGACCGTGCCCGGGCACGTCGGCACCATGCGCAGGCCCGAGCCCACGCAGGAGGGCGACGGCGCCCTGCCCCGGGCCGACCTGTACGGATACATCGCCCCCGGCGATCCCCGGCGCGCCGCCCGGCTCGCCCGCAAGGACGCGCAACTCTCGCACGTCGGAAGCGGGCTGTACGGCGCCATGTGGGTCGCCGCCCTCTCGTCGGCGGCCTTCACCGCACGCGACGCCACGGAGGCCGTCGCTGTTTCCCTGCGGCACATCCCGCCCAGGTCGCGCCTGTGCGACGCGCTGTGCGAGGTGCTGGTCGCGCACGCGCGCGGACGCAGCTGGCCGGACGTCGCCGACGACATCCACCGCGCCCACGCGCACTACGGGCCGCAGCACACCGTGGGCAACGCGTGTCTGATCGCCGCCGGTCTGCTCTGGGGTGACGGGGACTGGACGCAGACGGTGTCGCTGACCGTGCGCGGCGGCTGGGACACCGAACTCGACGCGACGGTCGCGGGTTCGGTGGCCGGCGTGCTCGTGGGCACCGAGGGCATCCCCGCGGAGTGGCGGCACGCGGCGGTGGACCGGGTTCGGACCGCGGTGCCGGACGCGGGCGAATGCCGCATCACCGATCTTGCGGGAAGGACTTACGCACTGACCCGCACCAGCACTCCGTGACCACCCCGGCGACCGCCATCGTGACCATCTCCGCGATCGCCCCGTGACGTGAACTCCTTTTCGGGCGGCGGCCGCCCGAAAAGGAGTCCCCGAGAAGAACGCGGCGGAAATTCCACGAGCTATTCGGACGCTTGTCCGACGCATTGTCCGAGCCTTGTGCGGCCCTTGCGCGACGCCTTGTGCGTCGGCTTACCGAACGCCGTGTCCGGTCCCTTGTCGGACCACTTGTCGGGCCACGTGCCGGGAGCCTTGTCCGGCACGTTCGCATTCCGTGCGGGTGTGCGCGGGCCAAACCCCCGCGCGCACCCACACGACGCGTTCAGAGCCGCGCGGAGTGCGCCTGGATGCGGGTCACCGCGTCCGCGACGCGCAGGATCGTGGCTTCCTCCATATGCGACCACAACGGCACCGTCAGCACCCGCTCGGCCATTTCCTCGGTCACCGGAAGCCGCCACGACCCGGGCGGCGACGCGTACGCCTTCTGCAGGTGCACCGCGGGGTGGAAGTACCGGCGGGAATCGATTCCCTCGGCCTTCAGTGCCGCCGCCAACGCCGTTATGCCGCAGCCGAATTCGGCCGGATCGACGATGAGCGTCAGATCCTTCCACGTCGACGTGTCGCCGTCCGCGAGCGCGGGCAGCCGTACGCCGGGCAGCCCCTCGATACGCGCCGCGAACGCGGCCGCCAACGCCCCTCGGTGGGCCACGCGTTCGGGCAGCGTGCGCAGCGACACCAGCGCGAGCGCGGCGTGCAGCTCCGACATCCGCGCGTTCAGCCCCGGGAAGAGGCAGTCGTAGTCGCCGGGGTTGCCGTACCCCCGGCCGAGCCGGATCTGCTCGGCCAGCGCGGCGTCGCGCGTCGCGACGAGACCACCCTCCGCCGCGGCGAGGACCTTGGTGGGGCTCAGGCTGAACACCTCGGCCGCCCCGAACCCGCCGATCGGCGTACCGGCGCGGCGGCTGCCGAACGCGTGCGCCGCGTCGTACAGCAGCGGTACGCCCCACTCCGCGGCGACCTTGTCCAACTCCTCGACGTGGCACGGAGTCCCGTACACGTGCGTGGCCATCAGCGCCTTGACGGTGGGCGGAGACCCTTCCGCCGCGTCGATCACGCTTGCCAGGAGCGCCGGATCCAGCGTCAGCGTCTCGCGGTCCACCTCGGCGAAGTCCGGTAGCCCGCCCGCCCAGTGGGCCGCGTGCGCGGTGGCCGAGAACGTGAAGCTCGGCATCGCGACCCGATGGCCCGCCACGTCGAACGCCTGAAGCACCAGCATCAGGCCGCTCGTGCAACTCGCCACCGCGACCACATGCGGCACCTCCAGGAACTCTGCCGCGGCCTCCTCCAGTTCGCGGACGGTGTCGCCGTTCGTCAACTGCCCGCTCGTGAGGATCGCGTCGAACCGGCGGTCCAACTCCGCACGGTCCGGGACCTGTACGCGCGTCAGCGGCAGCCCCTCCGGAAACGCCGGCGACCCCCCGAGCACCGCCGGGAGCGCCACATCCGACGCACCGCCCTGCCCACCCATCGTCACCGCCATTGCGGATCCCCCCTCCCTGCGGCCGGGATCCCCGTCCCGGCCTGATCGGACGTGCCTGAAACCCCCGGATCCGGCATCCCGGACGACTCCGCCCCCGCCGTACTGCCGCTGAACGAGGCGCCGTTCGTGGCACCCGCGCCGACCCGGACACCCGCCCCGGCAGCCGCCGCACCCGCGGCACCCGCCGCACTCCCCGGCATGCCCCCGGCCGCGGCCCGCGGCTTGGCCGGAACTCTGCGGCGCCGGACCCCCACCCCGTCCGGCGCCTCGGGTTTGGGTATCGCGAGCAGGATGAGCACGAACGGGAAGACCTGCACGCGCTCACGCGTGAGGATGCCGAAGTTCTTGATGTTGGCGAACGCCATCGCGAACACCAGCACGTACACCAGCGCGAAGGCCAGGTACGGGCGTCTGATCAGCAGCGCCGGAAGGCGTCGCAACCGGGCCAGCGACGTGATGAACAACGCCAGCAGCAACACGCCTTCGAGCGACGCCAACAGCGCCTGCATGTTGTGCACTTCGAACGGGAACGGCCGGAACAGCACGGTCATCAGCGACTGCGGCAGATGCGACGGCGAGATGACGCTCGTCTGCTCGGCCGTCGTCTGCGCCGAACCGCCTTGCGAAGTCAGCGTCTGCGTGCGGTTGACGACTTCCGTGGCCGACCCCGCGCTCAGGTCCGCGGTCCCGAAGAACTTGCCGACCTGCTTCAGTGCGATCACCGCGCCGGCTCCCAGCACGACGGCGCCGATCCCGGCCCGTATCGGTCCGAGCGCCGACACCTGCTGCGGTCTGCTGCGCAGCAGGTAGCCGACGATGAGCCCGCACATCACCAGCACGGTGACGTGCGGCCGGACCATCGTCGTGCCCAGCATGCCGAGCAGCAGGAAGAGGTACGCCCCGCGCCGGCGCACCAGCAGCAGCGCGCACCCGTACGCGCACATGCCGAGGGTGAACAGCATCCACGTGTCCTTGCCGATGCCCGACGGCCAGAAAAGCAGCGACGGCAGGAAGAACACGAGCTTGGAATACCGCTTCCGGTCCCCGTCGGGATAGGCGATCGTGAACGCCCGCCAGCACAGGTACAGGCCCCAGAAGCCCAGCCACGAGTAGACGAGATATCCGGACAGGATCGACTGCCCGACGAACGCGTACACGATGCCGGTGAGGATCATGATGAAGCCGGTGCCGATGACCTTGCGCCCGATGTCGACGGTGAAGTCGCCGTCCCGGAAGAAGACCGCCAGATGGCGGCCTTCGAGGTCGTACATCGCGGCGTCGGCATTGCCGCCGTACAAGTGGAACGACATCCAGTACCGCGCGAAACAGGCCACCAGTTTGGCGACCAGCGCCCACACCACGATCTTCTGGAACCACGGCTCGTCGTCCCGGGTCAGCCGCTCCAGGATCGGGATGCTGAGCGTGAGCAGCAGCGGGAAGACGATGAGCGCCCCCCACATGTCGTACGCCCGGTTCTCCATCGACCACGCGAACACGGCCACGTAGAACCCGACCACCCCGGTCGCGGCGACGCCGCCCCACGGTATCCGCGGGCGGCGGAACCGCGGCAGCGCGGTGCCGCTCAAAAGACCTCCAGGTCACCCAGGGCCAGATGCCAGGAGTTCAGGGTGTGCGGGTCCAGGCCGTAGGGGAGCGGCCGCAACGGGCGCGCGACCATGAGCATGCCGGTGCGCGGCGGCGTCGCGTAGCCCGCGTACCGCGCCGCCCGCGACGCGTCCGAACCGGGCGTCAGGTGCGTCGCCACGTGGTCGCACCCGGACAGGCCCGCGGCGGACAGCAGCCGTCGCGCGGTCATCCGGTCGCCCGGCCTGATCAGCAGCTGCGACAGCGTGAATTCGGCCAGCGGTCCGCGCATGCGCGGGCGGCCGAACGCGACCCCGTCCAGCACGCCCTGCCGGTACGCGGCGATCACCCGGTAGTCCAGGCCCGGCGCGTCGCCGTACCGCCAGCGCAGGTACGCCTCCGTCGGCCGGGTGCGCAGCCGGTCCGGGTACAGCGCCGCGTCCGCCGAGTCCGCGTCGCCGATCAGCTCCTCCAGCCCGTTGCACGCGGCCGGGTCGGAGAAGAACTGGTGGGCGGTCGGGAAGCGGCAGCGGATGGTCGAGGCGTCCACCGTCGCCCTGGGCAGCTCGGAGACGTCGGGCAGGTTCGTCGCCCGCGAGCCGGTCCCGGACGCGTACGAGCTGCTCACCGCGCCGGGGCCGGGCCGCGTCCGGCCGAAGTCGGCCGTCGACCCGGACACCTTGGCCTCCGCCGCCTCACCGGACCGCAGTTCGCGCAACCCCTTGGCGAAGGCCAGGGGCCGGATCGGGTGCAGCGCGATCGGCACCTTGCCCACCTCGCGCCAGCCCATCTTGAGGTAGCCGGGCAGGCTGTTGGCGTTCGGCGTGTTGAACACCAGGTCGGTGTCGTCCGCGAGCCGGTCCAGCAGCTCCCGCGTCATCCGGGTGAACAGGCCGCGGCCCTGCATCTCGGGATGCGTCGCGGTGTCCACCGCCCGCACCGCGCGCACCGGTTCGCCTTGGTGCACGAACTCCCAGCGCAGGAACAACCGCACGGCCGCGATCCCGCCCTCCGGTGTCTCCGCGACCAGTCCGGGGCTGGCGCCGAACGGATTGTCGTGGTGCTTCCAGTCGAAGAACTCCTGGGTGCGTTCACCGGTCGGCCCGCCCCCCGCGAGCGCGGCGGCCAGCAGTTCGAGCACCTGCGGCTCGTCGTCCTTCGCCAACTCCCGGACCAGGACATCCCCTTGGGATCGGTCGGTCATCGTCTCAGCACCTCCCGGTACACGTCCTCGATCCGTGCCTGCGCGCCCGCCACGTCGAACGACTCCGACCGCAGGCGCGCGGCCTTGCCCCACGCGCGCCGCCGTGCCGGATCCGCCGCCGCCTCCGCGAGCGCCGCCGCCAATGCGGCCGGATCCCCCGAGGGTACGACGCGTCCCTCGACTCCGTCCGTCACGATCTCGGGCATGCCCCCGACATCGGTGACGACAACCGGCAAACCGGTCGCCATCGCCTCCATGAGCGCGACCGGAAGTCCCTCCTGCCGCGACCCGAGCGCGAACACGTCGAACGCGGGCAGCAGTTCGGGGACGTCGCCGCGCGACCCGGTGAAGACCACCGAGCCGGCCAGGTCGGGACGGGACGCCCGCTCACGCAACTGCGGCTCCAGCGGGCCCAGGCCGATCAGCACGAGGCGTGCGGCCGGCTCGCCGCGCCGCAGCAGCGCGTGCGCCTCCAGCAGGCCCATGTGGTCCTTCTTGGGCGTGAAGTTCGCGACCATGCCGTAGGTGAACGCGTCGGGGTCCAGGTCGAGCAGGCGCCGCGCCCGCTCGCGGCCGCCCGCGCCCTGGAGCACGCCGCCCAGATCGGGACCGTGGTAGACGACGCGCAGCGGCTCGACACCCGGACGCGTACGGGGCAGGCGTTCCGGGGCGATCGTCCCGGCGACCGCCTTCGACACCGCTATCACCGCCGAATTCCTGCGGTAGGTCCACGAGTTCGCGAGGCGCGTCGGAGTCCGGTAGCGGTGCCACAGGTTGTGCTCGGTGTGCACCAGCGCGACGCCGCGGTGCAGCAGCAGGCGCGCCGCGACCGCGGGGACGGGCATGTGCGTGTGCACCAGGTCGTACCCGCGCGCGGCGACCAGGCGCCGCAGGCGCAGCGGCCAGGTGCGGTCGGCCCGCGCCGCGCCGCCGCCGGCCGCCGGGCCGGGGTCCGCGCGGTCGCCGTCGGCTCCGGGGCGCTCGCCGAGGCAGTGCACGCGCACCCCGGCGTCGCGGAGTGCCGGGACGAGGGCGTCCTTCCACGGCAGGACGTATGCGACCTCGACGTCGAACCGCTCCCGGTCCACATGCCGGGCGCAGTTGACCAGCAGTTGTTCGGCGCCGCCGCGGCCCAGGCCCTTGGTCAGCCACAGCACGCGCGTCCGGGCGGCCGACCCGGGCGGCGCGCCGGTCACGGCAGGTCCTCCGTGCCGGACCGTCCGCCGCGGCCCGGACGGCCGCCGGGACGGCCGAACTGGCCCAGGTCGTTCGGGTCGTCGTCCAGGAACCCGCCGCCGCCGTAGCCGCCCTGCCCGCCGTCGAACCGGTCGTCGAGGTCCGCGGGGTAGGAAGTCGCCCGCGGCTCGCCCGGTCGCACGCTTATCGTGCGCAACTCGGCGGTGTGCACGAACGAGTCGGGGTCGGGTTCGCGGGTGGTGGGCGGCCGGGGCACCTCCGGGTCCGGGCCGTCGCCGTCGGTCCCGCCGCCGGGTCGTACGGCCACGGCCGCACTGCCGTCGCCGATCTCGGTGCGCCGCGCCCAACTCGGCGCCGAGCGCTCGCCGTCCTCGGCCAGCTCCGCCGCGTTGGAGCGGCTGCGCAGGATGAGGCCGGAGCCCGGGACGCTGATCGACGACAGGCCGCGCCCGCGCATCCCGACGCTGGACGGGTCGGTGCCGACCAGCGCGATTCCCGCCACCGGAACACCCGTGCGGGTCAGCAGCTCGGAGACACGCGACGCCTGATCGGGCGTCAGGTTGCCGCTGCGGGTGACCACGAGCATCGCGTCGGAGTGCTGGATCAGGTCGTTCGTGTCGTTCGCGAACAGCAGCGGCGCGCTGTCCAGCAGTACGACGTCCGCGTGGTGCCGCGCCCGGGCGATGACCTCGCCGACCCGCAGCAGCAGTGCGGCCGGGTAACTGGTCGGCGCGCCGCCGGTGATCACCCGCACGTGCGGGATCTCGGTGGCGCGTATGACGTGCGCGAGATCCGTCTCGCGGTCCGACAGCAGCAGTTCGGACAGCCCCGTGCCGGTCTTCGCACCGAGGTACAGGTGCGTCTCCGGGTTGCGGAAGTCGCAGTCCAGCACGAGCACGGAGCGGCCGGCCTCGGCGAGTGCCGCGGCGAGGTTGGCGACGGTGCTGGTACGGCCGTCCCCGGGCTTGGGGGAGACCACCAGGATGACCGGCGCCGGGTCGGTGAACTGGCGTACCGGCAGCGAGGAAGCCCGGCCGGTGCGCGGCGGCGTCTCGCCGAGCCGGAACGCGAGCCCGGGCGGACCGGACAACAGCAGCGCGGACCGCAGGGAGCGGTACGCCTCCGAGACCGGACTGCCGGGGCGCGCCGCCACCAGCACGGCATGCCCGGCGCGCATGCGCCGGGACGCGCGCGGCACCTCGGCGATGACCGGCATGCCGAACGCGTCCTCGACCTGGAGGCGGGACCGCAGCCGCATGTCCATGCGGTCGACCATGAGCGCCGCGACGAGGCCGAGCGCCAGGCCCAACAGCCCGGCCAGCCCGAGCCGCAGCGGACGGGAGGTCGGGGCGAGGATGCTGGTCGCCGCGTCCGCCGAACTGCGCATGTTGTCCTGCACGAGGACTTTGGGGTCGTTGAACGGCTGCGAGTACTTTTCGAACTCCGCCGACAACTTCTTGTACGAGTCCTGCTTGGTGCCCAGGTCGGCCTGCTGGATACTCGTCGCCCGCTGAGCGGCGGGAAGGGCCTCGACTTCCTTCTGCAGCCGCGTGATCTCGCCACGCAGCTTGTCGAGTTCGGGGCGGACGCTTTCGGCGGTGGCTTGGAACTTCGCGCGCTGCTTCGTCGCGAAGATCTCCACCGTCGTGGTGGCCCAGGTACGGGCCAGCAGTTCCGAATCCTCCTTGCTCGCGCCCTTGACGGTCACCCAGAAGGCGCCCGCCTCGCCGTCGACCCCACTGGTCACCCGTGCCGCGATGAGCGCCGGATCCTTGTTGATCTTGGCGGCCACGGCCTTCGCGACGTCGCCGCCGTCGGAGACGAACTTGACCTCGATGAGCTGGAATTCCTTGTCGGTCTCCGGCGAGCGCACGACGGAGATCGTGCTCTCCCAGTCGTCACCCAACGCCTTGGGGTCCTCCGGGGTGAGCATGAATCCGGCGACCAACCCCACCGCCAGGCACGCCAGCACCAGCTTCCAGCGGCGCTGCAAGACGGAGAAGTAACTAGAGGTCTCCACCGGTCCCCCTCCGGATCGCGGTCAAGGAGTGCGCAGGGTGAAGTGCGTGAGCGGTCGGCCACGATGCGTTTCCGCGGCAGGTCAACGGTAGTTGAACGGGTCGGACGGCGAACCGCTCGGATGTGCCGGAACTGTGGAGGTTTTCCCAGTACGGCCGGTACTCGTGGGTCACATGGGTCACTTGCGGTTTCCTGCCCGTGCGCGTGCGTAGAAATCGACCATGCGGTCGCAGACCCGGTCGACGGTGAAGGTGTCGAGGAACCGCGAGAGCGCGGCGTCCGCCCGGGCTGCGGCGCCCGCCCGGTCGGTGAGGGCGGCGGTCAGGGCCGCGGCGAGCGCCGGGGCATCCTCGACGGGGACCAGCGCCGCGCACGCGTCGGACCCGACGATCTCGCGCACCGGCGGGAGGTCCGTGGTGACCACGGGAACTCCGCTGCCCATCGCCTCGATGACGACGCTGCCCAGCCCCTCCCAGCGCGAGGAGAGCACGAAGACGTCGGCGGCTCCCATGAGTTCCGGTACGTCGCGGCGCTCGCCGAGGAACCGCACGCTCTCCTCGCCGCCGACCGTCTCGGCGGCGGCACGCAACCGTTCGGTCTGCGTGCCGGGCGGCCCGGCGAGCACCAGGACCGCTTCGGGGACCGTCATGCGCACCGTGCCGAAGGCCTCGACGAGGACGTCCAGGCCCTTCTGGTACTCCTGGCGGGCGGCGGCGAGGACCACCGGGGTGTCGGCGGCGAGGCCCAGTTCGGCGCGCACCGCGTCACGCTGCTTGCGGGCCGCGGCCAGGAGTTCCGGGTCGCGGCCGCGCGGCACGACGTCGATGCGGTCGCGGCGTACCGCGAGTCGGCGGGCCATGACGTCGGCGACGTGCTCGGTCAGCGCGTGGAACCGGCGTACGCCCCGCGCGGTCGCCGCGTCCAGCCCCTGGGCGGCCCGCAGTTTCCACGGGCGCAGCGTCGGCGAGGCGAACTGCTCCGGCCCGTACGCGGAATTGACCAGGCTGGACACCACCGGGACCCGGCACGCCAGCGCCGCCGCGCGCCCGGCCACGTCCGCCTCGAACAGCGTCGTGTGCACCAGGTCCGGCCGCCGGTCCCGGATGACCCGGCGCAGACCCGCCGCGGAACCCGCGCGCGAGCCCCGGTGCACGCCGAAGAGCGCCACACCGGCGTCCGCCAGTTCCGGCTGGAAACCGTCCATGTCGAGCAGATAGGCGACGTCCAGTTCGACGCCGCGGCGGATCAGATGCGACGCCGTCACAGCCAGCGCCTGTTCGGCCCCCCCGGCCCGATCGACACTGTCGATCACGTGCAACACGTGCACGGGCACAACCCCCAATGTCTCCCAGTGCCCGACTGCGAGCCCTGGCACCACCCCGAGTACCGCCCCGAAGGCGTCCCGCCGCACTCCCCGACAGCGGTCCCCCCAACCGTGAGCCTAGCGATCGAACCGCACCAAGGGGCGGGTTCTCCGAACGCCGACGCGAGCGTAGCGACCCGCGGCGCGGGCATGTCGGCGGATGCCGCACGGCGCGGCCCGATGTGTGGCAGCCTGCCTGTTCATGCGCAGCTCACCACCCCGGAGCGGGGTGTTGCACGTGATCACCGATCCGCGGCGCCGCGGGGCCCAGACCTTCGCCCACGACCTGCACGAGGCGTTGCGCGCCCGCGGATTCCCTTCCGAGATCGCCGCGTTGGCGCCGCACCCCGCCGTCGGCGGGTCCGCGGCCCGGCCGTCCGGCGCCGGGCCCGACGACAACCGACTACCCGTTCCGACGCTCGGATCCGGCCGCCTGGACCGCCGCACCCTTGCGATGCTGCGCAACCGCGCGAAGCAGACGCGCGTCGTCGTGGCACACGGGTCGTCGACGTTGCCGGCATGTGCGATCTCGCTGGTTTTCGCCCGAACTCCGTTCATCTATGTCAATATCGGGGACCCACGGCACTGGGCGGCAAGCCCGGCCAGAAAACTGCGGGTCGGGGCGATGCTGCGACGCGCCGCGGCGGTCGCCTCGGTGTCACCCGTCGGACGCGATCTCCTCGTCGCGCGGTACGGGCTGCCCGCCGCCAAGGTGCGGGCCATCCCGAACGGACGCCGTCCGGAGGCGTACCCGCGCGTCGACGACAAGTCGCGCACGCGGGCGCGCCAGGACCTGGGGATCGCAGAAGACGCGGTGGTGCTCGCGGTGGTCGGGGCGCTGAGCCCCGAGAAGCGCGTCGACATCGCGATCGAGGGCTTTGCGCGGTACGCGGAGACGGCCGACCGGGCCGCCGCGGGTATCGGCGCGCCCGGGGGACCGGAGGGGGGAGGGGGGAACGGCGACGGCAGCGGCACAGGGGCCGGGCCGCACGCCACCGGACGCCACCGGCAACTTCCGGACGGAGAATGGCTCCTGTTGGTGGCCGGGGACGGCACGGAGCGTGAGCGATTGTCGCGGATCGCTGCGGAGCGGGCGCCCGGCCGCGTACGGTTCCTCGGTAGCGTGGACGACGCCGCACGGGTCTACCGGGCGGCCGACGCGCTGCTGCTCACCAGTGACAGCGAAGGCGTTCCCGGTGTGCTGGTCGAGGCGGGCCTGTCGGGGATCCCGGCGGTCGCGACGGATGTGGGGTTCGTCCGCGACGTCGTCCTCGACGGGCGGACCGGCGTACTCGCCGCCCCCGGCGACCCCGGCGCGGTGGCGGACGCCATCGGCCGCGTGCTCGCGGACCGCGACACGATGGGCGCGGCGGCGTACCGGTATTGCCTGGACGCCTACGCGATGGATTCGGTGGTGGACGCTTGGCAAGATCTCCTGCGCGCCGTCGCCGGGCCCGCGGGAATGGTAGACAAGGCGTAACAGGGGACAGGGCTGGGGGAGTTCGGCCGATCCGGCCGGATATGTAGGCCCGCGAACACCCGGTTGATCTCTTATGAGTGATTCACGTTCGTGGCGATGTGCCATGTGCGAGAGTTGACGGCGGACCAGGGAGGGGGAGTCCGTGGGGGACGCTGTGGGGGGCTCTGTCGGCGCGCGCGGCGATGGCGCGTGGCCGCACACCCAGATGAACGGGCAGACGCACCATGCGCCAGGGGGATCGGCGATGGGGCAGCCACCGATGCAGTCACCGATGCAACCGCCGATCCAGCAGGCCGGACCGGCACCGGGGTACGTCGGCCATGCCCGCGACCCGATGGCCGCGCCGCCGCACCAGGCCGCGCCGCCGAGGTCCGGAGGCCGGCACGCCCGCCCGGGACCTGCCGCCGACAAGGCGCAACCGGCGGCGGCGGGCGGGCCGGGGACCCGGCTGCCGAGCGGCCCGCGGCCCGGCTCCTTCGGTGCGCACGCGGCCGTCGTCATGCGGCCGATCCGCGAGATACCGGAGGCGCCGCCGCCCGAACTGCGGTTCAAGCGCCGCACCGGGCTCGTCAAGGGCGTCCGCGAGCTGTGGAAGGCCCGCGAACTGGTCCGCACGCTCGCCGAGCGCGACCTGCGGGCCCGCTACAAGCAGGCCGTGCTGGGCTTCGCCTGGGCCATCCTGACGCCGGTCATGCTCATGGTCGTCTTCACCGTGGTGTTCCAACGCGTGGGCGACGTCAGCAAGATCGCCCAGTCGCACGGCGCGCCGTACCCGCTGTTCAGCTACGTCGGCCTGCTCGGCTGGACGTTCTTCATGGCCTCGGTGACCCAGGGCGCCAGCGCGATCGTCTCCAACGGCCCGCTGCTCAACAAGGTGTACTGCCCGCGCGAGGTCTTCCCGCTCTCCACGATCATCGTCGCGCTGTTCGACATGATGATCGCCGCGGTCGTCCTCGTCGTGCTCTTCGGCATCTACACCAAGGCACCGGCCGAGACGTCGTACATCGCGCCGCTGTTCCTGGTCATCCAGATCGAGGTCGCGCTCGGCGCCGCGCTGCTGTTGTCGGCGTCCGTCGTGTACTTCCGCGACATCCGGCACATGCTGCCGCTGCTGATGCAGATGGGCATGTTCGCCACCCCGGTCGCCTACGGCCTCGACCAGATCACCAAGGAGTGGCTGGTGCCGTACGTCGCCGCCAACCCGCTCGCCGCCGTCATCGACGGCTACCGCCGCACCCTGCTGTACGGCCAGCAACCCGACTGGCAGCTGACCGGCGTCGCCGCGCTCTCGGCGAGCCTGATGCTCCTGATCGGCTACAAGGTCTTCAAGAAGCTCGAGACGGGGATCGCCGATGTTGCCTGACGGGAGCATCGAGGCCACCCAGCTGTGGAAGCGCTTCCGCGCCGACAGCCGCCGCATGCTGCTGCGCGACAACCTCGGGCGCATCGTCCGCAAGGTCACGCGCCGCGACGCCGCCGACTGGCGCTGGGCCCTGCGCGACATCAACCTGCACATCGAACCCGGCGAGGCGGTCGGCCTGATCGGGTCGAACGGGTCCGGCAAGTCCACACTCCTGAAGATGCTGACCGGCGTGATGTACCCGTACGCCGGGAAGATCGAGGTCCGCGGCCGCATCGGCGCGCTGATCGAGGTCCGGGCGGGCATCCACCCGGACCTCACCGGACGCGAGAACGCCTACCTGTACGGCTCGCTCCTCGGCCTCAAACGCGCCGAGGTCGCCGCCCGGTTCGACGACATCGTCGAGTTCGCCGAACTGGGGACCGCCATCGACCGCCAGGTCAAGTGGTACTCGTCCGGCATGCAGATGCGCCTCGGCTTCGCGGTCGCCGCGTTCCTGGAGCCGGACGTCCTGCTCGTCGACGAGGTCCTGGCGGTCGGCGACGCGCTGTTCCAGCAGAAGTGCCTGGACCGCATGCGTGCCGTCCTCGAACAGGGCACCACGCTGGTCCTCGTCTCGCACGACCTCGCGTCCGTCGAGTCCATCTGTACGCGCGGCGTGTGGCTCGAACAGGGCGACATCAGGGCCGACGGCCCCATACGCGCCGCGCTGCGCGGGTACCGCGACAGCGTCGAGGAGGAGACCGGCCTGCGGGTCAAGACCGACGAAGCGGTGCGCATGGCCTACTGCGACGTGCGCGGCATCGACCAGCCGGCCCCGACCACCAGCGCCCCGATGGTCGTCGACCTCGACTTCACCACCGAGCGCACCGGGCCCGCCGTACTGCACATCGGCGTCACCGAGGGCACCGCCAGCCCGGTCTTCACCGCACGCCGCGAGATCTACCTCGGCTGGGCCGGCAACCAGGTGCGCTGCACCATCGGGCAACTCCCGCTGCCGCGCGGGCGGTACGCCCTCTGGGTCGGCATCTACGACAAGGAGGGCCACCCGCTCATGGGGTGGGCGCCGGCCAAGCAGTTCGACGTCCTCGGCCCGGACCTCGACGCCCCGCCGCGCGCGGTCGTCATGGCCGCCCCGGTGTACGTCGACCACACCTGGGAGTCGTGACCCGGTGCGCGTCATGGTCATGCCGCACGACATGCAGTTGGGCGGAAGCTCCATCAACGCCCTCGACCTCGCGCGCACGGTCCGCGACCTCGGCCACGACGTGTGGGTGATGGCCCGTCAGGGACCGTTGTCCGTACGCGCGCGGGCCTTCGGGCTGCCGCTGATCGCGTCCCCCGAGGACATGCGCGTACGGCCCTCGCCCGCGACCGTGCGTGCGGTGCGCGCGGCCGTGCGCAGGCACCGCATCGACGTGGTGCACGCCTACGAGTACTGGCCGACGCTGGAGGCCTACCTCGGTGCGTCCGGTGCCGCCGCCATCGGATCGATCATGTCGATGGGCAGCTTGCCGCCGTACATTCCGCCGGTGCCGCTCACGCTCGGCTACGGGGACCTGTACGACGAGGTCCGGGCGACCCGGCGGCACGCGTACCTGCTCGAACCGCCGATCGACACCGGGCACGACCGCCCGGACGCCCCCGGGCTCGGCCTCGCCGAGTTCCGCGCCGCGCACGACCTGCCCGCCGGACCGCCCACGGTGGCCGTGGTGTCCCGCCTCGCCCACAACATGAAGCGGGAGAGCGTCGAACGCACCATCGACGCGGTTGCCGCACTCGACACGGTCGTCCCCGGCATCCGCGCGCTGGTCGTCGGCGGCGGATCCGCCGAACACGACCTCCGCGCCCGCGCCGAGCGCGTGAACACCGAACTGGGCCGCCGCGCCGTGGTCATGACCGGACCCCTGGACGACCCGCGTGCGGCCTACGCGAGCGCCGACGTCGTCTGCGGCATGGGCAGCTCGATCCTCCGCGGCATGGCCTTCGCGACGCCCGGCGTCGTGGTCGGCGAACAAGGCTTCACCGAGCCGGTGCGCCCGGAGACGATCCCCGTCTTCGACCGGTTCGGATTCCACGGCGTCGGCCCGGGCCTGGACCCGGCGGCCGACCCGCTGCCCGAGCTGCTGCGCGCGCTGTTCCACGACGAAAAGACCCGCAAGGGTCTCGCCTCCTGGTCGCGCGACATGGTCCGCGAGCGCCTGGGACTTGACCGGCTCGCACCGCTGCTCGTCTCTTACTACGAGGCCGCCCTCGCCGAGCGTGCCGCGCCGGGGGCGGTGCGCCGCACCGCCGCGGGCGCCGGGACCCTGGGCAGGCTCGCCGGCTTCAAGGCCAAGGAGGCGGGACGCGCGGCGCGGGCCCGGCACGGGAGGGCACGTGGCTGACGAGACGACGCGCGCCACGACCGGTCGCGGCGGCGCCGGGCTGGTCTTCCTGCACGCGGGGGCCTTCTCCGGCTCGGCCCCCGGGCTACTGGCGGCGATGCGGGAGCTGACCGACGTCACGGCGTACGACCTGATGCCGCTCGCCCGCGAACCACGGCTCGCCGGAGCCCGGGTGCGGGCCATGGCCGAGGCGCGCCGGTCCGGCGGCGGGACCCCGTGGACGAAGACGGCCGCGTGGCCGGTCGCCATCCAGCGGCACGTCGCCCGACGCGGCCTGCTCACTCCCGAACGCCCGCTGCTCGTCGTGCAGTCGCTGCCCGCGCTGGTGCCGCCGTCCGGCGTGCGCTACGGCGTCTACACCGACCGCGTCGGCCTGGAGGGCACGGCCGGCTCCGAGGACCCCGCGGGCGGCAGCGGCGAACACCGCTCCCGCTACACAGCCGGCTGGCTCGCCCGCGAGCGCGCGATGGTCGCCGGGGCCCACCGCGTCTACGTCATGGGCCAGAGCACCGCCGACGCCGTCACGGCGCGGTACGGCGTGCCCGACGACCGCGTCGTCGTGGTCGGCGCGGGCGTGAACGTCCCCGCCGACAAGGCTCCCGAGCACCGTGAACCCCTGGCCGGACCACCCAAGTTGCTCTTCGTCGGCGTCGAGTGGGAGCGCAAGGGCGGACCCGAACTGCTCGATGCCTTCCGCCGCGTGCACGCCGAGGACCCCGCCTGGCGCCTGGTCCTCGCCGGCAGCGCACCGGACGGTCCGTTGCCCGAGGGCGTCGAGTACGCGGGCCGCGTACCGCACGGCCGCATGCCCGAACTGTACGCGGCCGCCGACGCGTTGGTGATCCCCACGCACCGCGAGCCCTTCGGCATCGCGCTCGTCGAGGCCCTCACCCGCGGACTGCCGTGCGTCGGCACAACGGTCGGCAACCAGCGCACGATCGTCGCCGACGCGGGGATCCTCGTCGACCCCGGCGACGTCGACGGCCTCACCCGCGCGCTGCGCACACTCCGCACCGACCACGCTGACCTGCGCAAGCGCGCCGAGGCGCACGGCGCCGTACTGCGCACCACGATGACCTGGCCGCACGTGGCTCGCACCATATGGGAGGGGCTGTCGTGACACCTTCGGTCGAAGCGCCCTCGGTCGCCGCGGTGTTCGTGACGTACAACAGGTCAGACCTGCTGCGCGAGACGCTCACCGCGCTCGCGAAGTCGACCCGGCCGGTCGACGAGGTGATCGTCGTCGACAACGCGTCGTCGGACGGCACCGCCGAGATGCTGGCCGCGGAGTTCCCGGACGTCACGCACCTCCCGCTAGCCTCGAACACCGGGGCGGCGGGCGGCTTCGCGGCGGGGCTGCGGGCGGCGGAGGCGCACGGGCACGATTGGGCCTGGCTGTTCAACGACGACGACCACCCGCTGCCCGAGGCGCTTGAGACCATGCTCGGTCGGATTCCCGAACTACCGCGCCGTACAGCGATGTTCGCGTCCTGGCTGATCGACGACACCGGGACGGTCGCGCGGCTGGGCTCGGGGTGGCGCAACCGCCGCCTGCCGCTGGTGGATCCGCCCGCCGACCGCTCGCCGTACCCGGTGGACGTGCTCATCTTCGCGGGCGCCCTGGTCAACACCGCCGCGGTACGCGAACTCGGCCTGCCCAAGGCGGAGTACTTCATGATGTGGGAGGAGATGGAGTACTGCATCCGCGCGCGCCGCGCCGGATGGGCCGTCTACATCCTCCCCGAACCACTGGTGGCCACGCTCCACGTGGGCGCCGCGACCGCACCGCCCTGGCGGCTCTACTACCAGTCCCGCAACCACCTGGCGATGGCCCTGGAACACCGGTCGGCACCCGAGGTGTGGCACTGGGCGGTACGCCAGGCCAAGTTCACCGCCGTGACTCTGGCCCGGCAGGACCGCAAGCTCGTGCGCACCAAGGCGCGTTCGCTGGGCGCGTGGCACGCGCTGCGGGGGCGGACGGGGCGTACCGTTCCGCCTGGATGACCCCGGCAAGTCCCTTCGCTCGCAAGCGAGTTCGATGGACGAGGGAACCCCCTCGACTTCTTGCCCGATCGGGTAAAGCCCCTCGGAGCGGAGCGTCGTCCGCTCCTACACTCACCGTCATGCAGGGGGATACGCTTCGGCGGGCTTTGTGGAGGTTCGGGAGCAGGCTGCTGGACAAGGCGGCCCTCGTGCTCCCGATGCTGCTGATCGGGGTGCTGACCCTGGCCGCGCCGTCGCACCGGCGCAGGGCCGGGACGGCGCGCGCGTGCGCCCGGTGGCGGGCGAGATGACGCTGTCCCGTGTCGACGGCCGGCCGGGTGACAAGGTCACGCTCACCTACGAGGCGTCGTGCGGCCGGGTCCACTGGGACGGCAAACCCGTCCCGGCGAAGGAGTTCCCCGGCGGGGAGTTCTGCAAGAGCTACGAGTTCACCGTGCCCGCCGACGCGGCCGCGCGCGACCACAAGGTCGGGCTCGGCGACGGATCCCCCGTCGTGGACTTCACGGTGTGGCCGAACCCGCGCATCGAGGTGGACCGGACGGCGCAGCCCGGCCAACGGGCCTTCATCCACTACCTCAACCACGAGAGCTGCGCGGCGTCGATCACCTTCGACGACAGCACGGTCCTCGGGAAGGTCCAATGGGGCTACCAGAGCGGCGACTTCGTCATCCCGGCCGGCGCCGACCCGAAGAGCGCCCACAGCCTCCGCATGCCCTGCGGCGGCAAGGTGGCCGCATCGGCGCCGATGACGGTGCAGGCGCCTTCGGTTCCCCCTTTGGCCCGGAACGAACCGACCCAGCCTCCGCCTCCTCCGCCGGTCGTGGGGGAACCGGGGCCGGCCGATCCGGTCCCGGTCGCGCCCGGTGTTCCGCAGCCCCAGGTAGCCGACCCCGGCGCGCCTGCGCCGAACGCGCCCCCGGAGCTCGCGCCGGTTCCCGTGCCCCCTTCGTCGCCGCCGGCACGCTCGTGCCACAACGCGCCCGCGTGGTCGCCGCGTTCGCCGCGACCGCCGTACTGTTCGCCTGCGTCGAACCCGGCAGCGGGCTGAACGGGCGAACCGCCGTGCTCGCCCTGCAACTCGGCCTGGTCCTGGCCCTGACGTGGCTGACCTACCAGCACGCCGGCGAACTGCACGCCCGTCGCGTGAGCGGCGTCCGCGGGCCCCTGCACGTCGCCGGAGCCGCCTTCGTGGTCGCGGCGTCGTGCTTCGCGGTCTCCCGCACCGCGCACCTGATTCCCGGATACGTCTACGGTGTCGTCGTGGTCTACGCGGTGAGCCGGCAGGGCATCGCGCGGTGGAACGGCCGCCGGGAGCCGGGGCGATCCTGATCGGCGTCTGGCTCACCCTGGCCGTGGCGGTCGCGGCATGGTTCGCCCGAACTCCCGTACAGGAAGCGCTCGGTGCGCGCACGGGCACCGGACAACTGGCGGCCGGCCTGCTGACGCTGGTCTTCGTCGCCGGCGTCGAGACGGTGGTCTTCGTCGCCGGCGTCGAGACGGTGGTCTTCGGCCTCATGCCGCTGCGGTTCCTCGACGGCCACAAGTTGCGCGAGCGCGGACGCCTCGCGTGGGGCGTGCCGTTCCTGCTGGCCACAGTCCTCTTCGTACACGTGCTGGTGACCGAGTACGTCACCGCCGTGCCGACCGACCAGGCGATGCGGGCACTGACCGGAATCCTCGTGCTGCTTCTGGGATTTGGCCTGGCGTCGATCGCCTTCTGGGGCTATTTCCTGCGCTACGACCGTCGCAGGGGCGCGCCGCGCCCGGTGACGACCATCACCTGAACGGCGATCCGGCCCGGTTGCTCACGGCAGGCGCCAGTCGATGGGTGATGCGCCCATCTCGGCGAGCATCGTGTTCGTCCGGCTGAAGGGGCGCGAGCCGAAGAAGCCGCCGTTGGCGGACATCGGGCTGGGGTGCGCGGATTCCACGACCGGCACCGAACTGCCCAGCAGTGGACGCAGGTTGCGGGCATCGCGGCCCCACAGGATCGCGGTCATCGGCTTGCCGCGGGCGGCGAGGGCACGGATGGCCTGCTCGGTGATCGGTTCCCAGCCCTTGTCACGATGGGCGCCCGGCTTGCGCGGAGCGGTGGTGAGCGCCTTGTTCAGCAGCAGCACGCCCTGCTCGGTCCACGGCGTCAGGTCGCCGTTGGAAGGTGCCGGCACGCCGAGGTCGTTCTGGAGCTCGGTGTAGATGTTGATCAGGCTCGGCGGGAGCGGCCGTACGTCGGGCGCGACCGAGAAGCTGAGCCCGACCGCATGCCCCGGAGTCGGATACGGGTCCTGGCCCACGATCAGAACCCGTACGTCGTCGAAGGGTTGCTGGAAAGCGCGGAGGATGTTGGCCCCGGCGGGGACGTAGCTGCGGCCCGCCGCGATCTCGGCGCGGAGGAAAGCGCCCATCGCCGCGATGTTCTCGGCGACCGGCTCCAGCGCCTTCGCCCAGCCGGCTTCGACGGTCTCGTGTAGGGGTCGTGCTGCCATGGTCGAAAACCCTACCGGCCGCTTCCGACACGCTCGGCCGCGGCCTTCTCGTACATCTGGGCGAAGCCTTCGATCATCGTCGGGCGCGTGAAGCGGGCCATCGCGCGCTCGCGTGCGGCGGCGCCCATCGTGGCGCGCAGGTCGTCGTCGGACACCAACTCGCGTACCGCGTCGGCCAATGCGTCGCAGTCGCCCTTGCGCACGAGGCGTCCGGTGACGCCGTCCTCGACGACGTCGTTGACGCCGCCCACGCCGGTGCCGACGACCGGGAGGCCGGCGCACATCGCCTCGGCGACCGCGATGCCGAAGCCCTCGTAGTCCGAGGTCGACAGGAAGATGTCGCCCGCGTCGAAGGCGTGTTGCAGGCGCGGAAGCGGGGGCACCAGGCGGACGCGCTTGCCGACACCCAACTTCTCGATCAGGTCCGGCACTTCCGGGTCCTGGTGGCCGATCACCGCGAACGCGACCGCGGGTCCGGTGTCCCCCAGACACTCCAGCACCCGGGCGGCGACGCGGACGAACAGCGGGATGTTCTTCTGCGCCGAGCGGCCCACCCCGACCACCAGGCGCGTGTTGGGCGCGAGTCCGAGCTCGGCACGTACGCGGGCACGGGCCTCCGGGTCCGGGACGTGCGGCTCGACGCCGAGCGGGACGAGCGGGATCGTGGCGCGCGGCACCCCGAGCAGGGCCGCGGTGGCGTCGCGCACGTCCGAGGAGTGCGCGAACGGCCGGAACCGGGCCCGGGAGATCATGTTGAGCTCGATGCGGTTCGTCCACTCGCTGTGCAGGCCGCCGCGCAGCGGCTCGTGGACCTCCATAACCCGGCCAGCCGACGGTACGGCGAGCGCCGCCGGGAGCGCGTGCCGGGCCGTACCGCTGTGCGCGTGGATGACGTCCGGGCGCAGCTTGCGCACCGCGGCGGCGTAGCGCAGCGGGATGCGTACCTCTTCGACCTTGTTCGGCGGCCCGGTGTAGCCGAGCGGATGCACCGTCACATTCGGGCCCAGCAGGTGGAGTTCGTCCTCGGCCGCGGCCGGGCGCGCGGTGACCGCGTGGCACTCGAAGCGGTCCGGGTCCAGGCCTGCCAGGATCTGCCTGCTGACCTGCGGAATCCCGCCGCCGGTGCTGAGCCTCCACACGACGTGGACGACTCTGATCCGACGACCCATGCGACGACCCATGCGCTGCTCCTCGACGATCCCCCCGGGCCGCACCCCTACGGCCCTTCCCGAGAGGCACGGTAACAAGGCCGCGCGGTCCCCGTCGAAGGCTTCGCGGAACCCGCGCAAAACCAGCGACGGTGTATCACCGCTCTTGGCTAGGTTCGAAGGCATGAGCCGTCCCATCACCTACCTCCGAGGCGACGCAACGGTCCCGCAGGCCAAGGGCGTCAAGATCATCGCGCACGTCTGCAACGACGCGGGCGGGTGGGGCAAGGGGTTCGTGCTCGCGTTGTCTCGGCGCTGGAAGGAGCCCGAGGCGGCCTACCGGCTGTGGCACCGCGGGCGGTCCGGCAACGACTTCGCGCTGGGCGCCGTACAGTTCGTGCAGGTCGAGAAGTACATCTGGGTGGCCAACATGATCGGCCAGCACGGGACCAAGACGGGCAGCAAAGGCCCGCCGGTGCGGTACCAGGCAATCGGCAGCGCGCTGGTCCGGCTCGCGGCCCGCGCCGGCGAACTCGGCGCGTCCGTCCACATGCCGCGCATCGGATGCGGGCTCGCCGGGGGCCGCTGGGAGCTGGTCGAACCGCTCGTCGAAGACAGCCTCGTCGCCGCGGGGGTGGCGGTCACGGTCTACGACTTCGACTGAAGCTCTTGGCGTGGGCGACTCCACCGAGCGCCTCGCGGCAGGCGACTCGGACCGGGGTACATGGGCCGGGCGACTTCGGCCGGGCGACTCCGCCGGGCGACTTCCGCCAAGCGCGCACGGGCGGCGGATCCCGCTGGCAGGATGGGGCCGTGCCGGGGAGGGGAGTCCCCGGTCTGTGGGGGGAGTGCAGCGCATGCGGGTCGTGATGATCGTCGGATACCCCGGGGTGCCGTGGGAGACCGACTGGGTGAAGTCGGCGGCACACGCCGCCGAAGTTGTCCGGCTGTCCAACACCGACGAGTTGACGTGGCCCCAGGTGGACGGCGCCCCGTACCTCGCGCAGGACCCGGACGACCCCCGCCACTACCAGATCAAGACGTTCAGCTGGCGGCCGTCGCGGCTGTTCGGCCGCGTCTCGCACGTCATGATGGCCCGGCGCTACCAGCGGGCCGTCCGCTACGTGGCCCGCAAGTACGGGCCCGTCGACATCGTGCACGCGCACTTCTACTGGGCGCACTACCTCGTCGCGATGAAGCGCGAACTGGGCATCCCGTACGTCGTCACCGAGCACCACACGTCGTGGCAGGGCCACTGGACCGAGCCACCGCCCAGCCCGCTGGGCATCAAGCGGGCCCGCGAGCTGTACGCGGAGGCCGCGACCGTCATCACGGTCTGCAAGTCGCTGCTCGACAAGATCAGTTCGTACGGGCTCACCGGCCGCTTCGAGATCATCCACAACCCCGTCGACGCCTCCGGGTTCGCGATGCCCGACCCGGCCGCGCGCGCCGGCCGCGACACCGTCGAGTTCGTCTCGGTCGCCCGCCTGGCCCCGGCCAAGGGCTTCGACGTGCTGCTGGACGCCTTCGCCGCGGCCTCGCGCGACGACCCCCGCCTGCGGCTCACCGTCGTCGGCGACGGGCGCGAGCGGGTGAAGCTGGAGGAGCAGGCCGCACGGCTGCGCATCGCCGACGTGGTCACCTTCGCGGGCCGGCAGCCGCGTACCGAGATCGCGCGCCTGCTGCACACGTCCGACGCGTTCGTGCTGGCGTCGCGCGCCGAGAACCTGACGGTCGCGGTCCTGGAGGCCTGGTGCGCCGGCCTGCCGGTCGTCACCACCGATGTGGGCGGCCACAGCGAGGTCATGGAGGCCCACCTCGGGCACCTGGTGCCGTCCGAGGACACCGCGGCGCTCGCCGACGCGCTGCGCGCGGTCGCGGACGCGCCCGAGAAGTACGACCGGCAGCGCATCGCGGCCGAGGCCCGCAAGCGCTTCGCCCCCGAGACCGTCGGCGCCGAGTTGGACCGCATCTACCGCATGGCCACCGCGGGTGATCGGGCAAGATCGTAGGTGCGCGGGCGCTCCGACCCGCCGGCACGGGTACGACGGGAAGGCGGCACACGTGGACGCCAAGGCATGGGACGAGCGGTACACGGGCACCGAGCTGGTCTGGTCGGCCGACCCCAACCGCTTCGTCGCCGAGCAGACGGGCGACCTGCCGCCGGGCCGTGCGCTCGACCTCGCGGCGGGGGAGGGGCGCAATTCCATCTGGCTGGCGAAGCGCGGCTGGCGCGTCACCGCGGTCGACTTCTCGGCGGCGGCACTGGCCAAGGCGAAGCTGCTGTCGGACGCGCAGGACGTCGCGGTGGACTGGGTGACCGCGGACCTGCTGACGTGGCGGCCGGAGCCGGGGGCGTACGACCTGGTCCTGATCGCCTACCTGCACCTGCCCGAGGCGGAGATCGCCGCCGTGCTGGCGAACGCCGCCGCGGCCGTCGCCCCCGGCGGCACCTTCCTGCTCGTCGGCCACGACCTGGACAACCTCGAGCACGGGATCGGCGGACCGCAGGACCCGGACATCCTGCACACGCCCGACAGGGTGTCCGCGGCGCTCGGTGCCGGCCTGCGGGTGGAGCGCGCCGAACGAGTGCGGCGTCCGGTGACCGTCGAGGGCGAGGCGCGCGAGGCGATCGACACCTTGGTGCGCGCGGTACGCCCGTAGCGCTCGACCCCGCATCGCCCCGCCGCGGCGCAGGCCGTCGCAGTCGTCAGCGCTTGAACAGCCGCCACATTGCCAGTTCGGCGTCGTGCGCGCGCAGCCGCTCGACCGCCTCCTCCAAGGTGCGCAGCTCGGTGAGCTCGTAGAAGAGGAACAGCGGGGCGAAGACGCTCGCGTACCCGAAGGGCCCGTGCACCGGGGCGACGTACGCCGCCGCGCCGACGTCGAGGAAGGCCTCGGCCAGCGCCTCGTCGCCGGTGTCGCACCCGGTGGCGATGACGACGCTGCCGGGGAAGCGCAGGTGCGCTCGCACCTCCGCCGGGCCGATGTTGCCGTCGAACGGCTGGAACGCCGCCAGTTCCCCGGCGAGTTCGTCCATCAGGATCGCGCCCTCGTCGCCGTGGCAGGCGATGACCACGTACGGTGCCGCGGACCGCTCGCCGCCGAGTGCCGCGACGATGTGGCGGGCCTGGCCGACCGGGAAGTAGTTGACGCGTACGCCGAACCCCTCAAGCACGCCGCGGATCGCCGTCGCGTCGCCGTCACCCACCGCGAGCAGGTCCACCTCGGTCCAGCCCAGCCGTCCCGCCTGTACCTCGCGCACGCGGGACGGACGCTGCCCGGCCAACCACGCGGCTTCCTCGGCACTTGTCATGACCGCCACCCTGCCACCGGGGCGCGTGGGGACCCACCGGATTTCCGCGGTCCGCTGCCGCTTGCGTGCCCAGGTGCCGCGCGTACCTTGCCGAATCGGCGCGGATACCCGCCGAAACCGGCCTGGGCCTTTCCTCCCGGACCCCGTCGCCGCCACGATGGCCGGATGCCGCCGCGCCGCCGAACGCCCCTGCCTCCCGCGCTCGTTCCCGTGCTCGTCGCCGGGGCTCTGGTCGCGGTCTCCGCGTGCGCCGACGGTTCCGGCGGCGACGACCAAGTGGCCTCACGGCCTTCGCGGTTCACGCCCAGCGCGCCGGTCACCGGGCTCGGCACCGTCGGCCTGGACTGCGCCTCGTCGATCGAGGGCATCCCCGAACCCCCGGACGGCTACCTGCGGGTCCTCGACGCCGTCGCCGTCCCCGACCGCGACCGTACGCTGCAACTCGCCTTGGCCGACGGCTCGGGTGACCGGCGTTTCGCCAAGCAGGGACTCGTGCTCCGGGCCGGCGAGGGCGCGGAGTTGAGCGTGCCCTCCGACGCCGCCGAACGCCCGGCCATCGCCTGGGGGAACATCCGGGAGCCGGTCTCGGTCATCACCGTGGCCCCGTGTCCGGAACACCCCGGAGCACAGGCATGGTTGGCGTTCGCGGGCGGCTTCTACGCCGAGCGCCCCATGTGCGTCCCGCTGACGATCCGGACCGCCAGCCGCGAGGCCACCGTCCACGTCCCGGTCGGCATGCCGTGCCCCGAGTGACCTACACCGGGCGGATCTTGTTGCCGTGCCAGCGGACCCAGTCCCGGCCCCGGCGCAACGTGACCAGGGACGTGACCGGGTTCAGGCGCCCGCAGCGGGTCGGCCCCAGCGACATGCGGGCCCGGGCGCCCGGGTACTCCGGGAGTCTGCGGACGTCCGTCAACTCCGCGGCGAGTTCGTACAGTTCGTCGACTGTGAGACCGTCGGCGGACTCCTCGCCGGCGTCCAGCGTGCGGATCACCTTGCGCAGCACGCCGCGTGCCAGTTTGCGGCGCATGTCCGCACGCACCGCGTCGCCGTAGGCCAGCGCGCTGCCGTCGTTGTCGAGGAACGACTCGTAGCCCGCCCGTAGCTGGGCTAGGCGGGCGCGGGCGTCGAAGGTGGAGTGGTGCATGTTGCTGTCGTGCATGCGGTAGTAGGCCTGGTCCGCGGCCGGCAGCCAGCCCACCGACCCGCGCCGGGCCAGCCGCAGCCACATCTCCAGATCACCGGAGTGCGGCAGCGCCGCGTTGTAGCCCCCGGCGTCGTGATGGGCGCTGGTCCGTGCCACGACCTCCGGCGACAGGATCAGGTTCCGCCCGGCCCGGAAGACCCCGCGGATCCAGCGGTCGCCCTGCCAGACACGGGACTTGGTGCCGGTGCGGGCGACCGGCAGCGGGCGGCCGCTCACGAACTTGACCGGGTTGCCGTACACGAACGTGACGTCCTCGTGCGCCTCCATGACCCCCGTCGCGCGCGCGAGTGCACCCGGCGTCAGCAGGTCGTCGGCGGAGAGCAGCACGCAGTAGTCGCCGTCGGCCCACTCCAACAGGCCCTCGTTATACGTGGCGATGTGCCCCTTGTTGGTGCGGTGCCGCTCGTACGTGACCCGGGGGTCGCGCGCGAGGTCCGCACCGACCTCGGGCGTACCGTCGGTCGAGGCGTCGTCCAGGATCAGCACCCGGACCTCGACGCCCTCCTGGTCCAGCAGGCTCCCGATGTTGGTGGGCAGGTAGCGCGCGTAATTGTAGGACGGCACCACCACACTCACACTCGGCGGCGTGCCGGGCGCCGGCACCCGGTCATCCTGCGCGGCCTCCGCGGCCGCCGGCATCTGCGCGGTCATCGACTCACCTCTCCGACACGATCCGGTCCGCGGCCCGGCGCGATTGCCGCGACTTCGCGGCCGAGCGCCCCTCCAACACCAGCCGGGACAACCCGCGGCCGGCCAGCCACGTGGTGTCGTGCCGGTCGACCGCCCCGAAGCGGTACTTGTACTCCTCGGCGCCGCGCAGGAAGTCGAACACGGCGGCGCCCTCGGCGTGCACCGCGGCGACGGTCTCGGCGACGAGCACGGTGCCGAGGCTCAGCCGGGCGAAGGACGGGTCCCAGCCGGTCTGGTAATAGGAGAACGTGTCGCCCCAGAGGAACCCGTACAGCACCCCGACCGGTCCGTCCGGGCCCTCGGCGACCATGGCGCACGGCCCGCGCCCGGGTGCGGCGCGGCCGCTCAACGCCATGTGGAACGGCTTGCGGGACACGTCGAAGGTCGTGGCGCGGCCGATCGCGGTCTGCCGCCGCCCGTGCAGGGCCAGCAGGACGTCGAACAACTTGTCGTCGACCGCGCCGGGCGCCGCGAACCGGAACCGCACGCCCTCGGCGGCCAGACGACGCCCGTAGTGCCGCAGGTCCTTGCGGAAGCGCGCCGACCCGATGCGGTCCGGATCGGCGGGCATGGTCGGACATGCGGTGCGCTCGACCAGCCGCGCACCCGGTGGGATGTACGACACGCCCGTCGCCGTGTCGAGGTTGGGCAGCCACAGGGTGTGCCGTCGGGCCGCCGCGGCGAACCAGGCGCGCACGTCGTCGGCGCGCCGCGGCTCGACGGCGAACCCGCAGTGGTCGGCCGCCGCGGCGCCGGAGCCCAGGAACGTCAGGCAGCGCGCCCCGCCGGGCAGGCGCGGATGCAGCGCCTGGCGGGTCCGCAGCAGCGGGACGACCGCCTCGGGCTCGCCGCTCGCGCCGCGCCACACCGCGACCAGCGGGCTCCCGGGACCGTTCGCGCCGATGTGCTCCCACCAGGACAGCACCCAGTCCGGCGTACCGAAGTACGCGACCCCCGTCGCGGCGGCCAGTTCGCGCCACGCGGGCACGAGCTTCTCCAACGCGACCGGGTCGCGCACCAGCTCGGGCAGTGCGGACGCCGCCTCGACCACCTTCATCCGCGACCCCGCAGTCCGTGTACGGCCGGGTGCAGCCCCGACAGGATGGTCTCGAAGCGGTCCGGCGGCGTGCCCGACGCGACCCGCAGCCGCGACACGCGCAGCGGCTGGTCGGGCAGCCGGGGCCCGAGCCGGTGGTCGAACAGGAACGCGGTGGTGTAGCCCAGTTCGTGCAGCAGGCGCTCCGCGCGGGCGTCCCAATTGCCGTTCGGGTACGCGAAGGACCGGGGCGCCCGGCCGAGGATCTTGGTGAGCAGGTCGTGCGCTTCGCCGATCTCGGTGCGGATGTCGGCGTCGTCGCAGCGGTCGAGCAGCGGGTGCGTCAGCGAGTGGTTCTCCACCCGGACCCCGCCCGCGTCGAGGGCGCGCACCTCGTCGGCGGTCAGTTGCGTCTGGCGTACCGCCGCGCGGCCCGCGCGCAACCGGTCCAGGTCCGCGAGCCGTTCGGCCTGCGGCACGGTCTTGAGGTGCCGCAGCCATGCCGCGGTGCTCCGCTCCGCGCCGGCGCCCGCGGCGACCAGCCGGTCCACCTCGTGCCACCAGAAGGGGGTGTCCGTCCCGACCAGCGACGGGATCACGAACGCCACCGCCGGGAGGCCGCGTTCGCGAAGCAGGGGGAGCCCGTGCTCGAGGACGCTGCGCTCACCGTCGTCGAACGTGATCAGCACGGCCCGCCCCGGCAGCGGACGCCGGTGCTCGATCGCGTGCTCCACCTCGTCGAGCGACACCGGACGCGCGATACGCGTCAGCCGGTCCAACTGCCGTGCGAAACCCTCCGGGTCGTCGACGCCGTGATAGCCCAGCACCGCGAGGCGCGAGACGGCCCGACCGCCGAACCACCACTGCGCCGGTGACCGGCGCATGATGGTGTCCCCGCCCGTGCGCAGCCCGGAGCGCAGGCTTGATCGCAATGTCTCTCCCCACCGAAATCTCCCACGGCCGCACCCTCCGGCCTCCCCACAGGGCACGGTAACAAGCCTTTTCACACACCGTCAGCCGCTTGGCCGATTGCTCCCACCCGGGAACGACGACACCGGAGCCATCCTGCGGGCCGCGCCGGGATGTCGCGCCGGGATGTGACGTACGGGGCGCATGGCACGCCCATCGGGCCGACTCGGCGGAGCATTCGCGAATTCCTGGCGAAACCACCCGCATGGCGGCTTGCGTGCCCCTAGGCTGATGCGCGGGTGGGCTGTGTCCAGGTGGGGGAGCACCGGGGCGCGGCTCTAGGAGCACGCCTCGGCACTGCTCATGCCGGGGCTGAGAGACGCTGGGGTCTCATGGTGGGGGCGGTATCAGCCATGCGCCGCGACGGGGCCGTCGGACGCAGGGCAGTCAGGGAGACCAGCGCGGCACGGTGTACCGAAGCCGCTGCCCGCGCACGGTCGGAGGCGGGCCGTTGAGCGCCCGCGGAGTACTCCTGCGCGCGCAGGACCTCGACGCGGCCTTCGCCGCGGGCTGGGACGACCTCGTGGCGGCCCGAGGCACGCTGGCCGACTGCTTCGACACCCACGTGTGGGCCGGAGCGGTCCTCGCCACGCACCCCGAGACGGCCGAACGCGCCCGCATAGCCGCCGTCGTCGACGAGGCCACCGGATGCCCGCAATCTTTGCTGGCCCTCCAGGACCACGGCGACGGCCGCTACACGACCTTCGCCCCCGACCGGCCCCGCTCGCGCGTCGTCAGCGAACAGGCCGACCTCACGCCGCTCGCCGAGCAGTTGGCCCGGAGCGGCGTACGCGACCTGCGGCTGCGCCGACTGCCCAGCCGCGACGCGGCCACCCACCGGCTGCTCGGCGCACTCCGCCGCACCGGCTACGACGTACACGCGCGCGAACGGTCGCACGACATGCTCGCCGGCGTCGAGGACGGCTGGGACGGCCACCGCGCCCGCTTCAAGTCCTTCCACACGCACTGCGGCCGCGTCGAGCGCAAGATCGGCAAGCACGGCGACGTCGTCTTCGACGCCTACATCGAAGCAGGCGACATCGACACGGGCTTCGCGGTCTACGCGGACCTGTTCCCGCGCAGTTGGAAGGGACCGCTCACCGACCGCATACGCGCCGAACGCCTCGACTTCGTGCGCCGCGCCGCCGCCCGCGGCTGGGCCCGGCTGTACGTGCTGCGCGTCGGCGACCGCCCGGCCGCCACCTACCTGTGGTTCCGGGTCGGCTCCGTCGCACTGTGGCACTCCACCGCGTACGACGAGGAACTCGCTCCGCTCGGCGTAGGCAACCTCGCGATGTGGCGCGCCCACCGGCACATCCTGACCGAGGACCCCGCCGACCCGCCCGCCCTAGTCGACCTGCTGCCCACCACCACCGTCCAGAAGAACCGCCTCGCACCCGAGCGCCCGCCGCTCCTCGACGTCGAGGCGGTCCGCGAACGTCCTTTCGCCTCCGCCGTCCTGCCCGTCCGCGCCCTGGCCCGCACCGCGCGCGCCGCGGCCGTCGGACGCCTGCGGGCCCGCGCGCGAGGCCGCACCACCGCACCGACTTCACCAGGGGGCACGACGGCATGACCAGGCGCATGACCAGGCTCAGCGGCGACCAGGTCCGCACCGGGCTCAAACGCGGACTCGCCCGCTGCGCCGGACGCCGGCCCGCACCCGGCGCGACGGTGCTCATCTACCACCGCGTCGGCGGCGGCACCCGGGACGAACTCGACCTGCCCGCGGACCGGTTCGCCGACCAGCTCGACGCGCTGCCGACCGGCTCGGTGGTGTCCCTGGACACCGCGCTCGACCGGCTCGACGGCGCCGACCGCACCCCGTCCGTCGTCCTCACCTTCGACGACGGCTTCGCGGACGTCTACGACAATGCCTGGCCCCAACTGCGCGACCGCGGGCTACCCTTCACCCTCTACCTCGCCAGCGGCATGGTCGGCGGCACCATGCACTGGGAAGGCTCGACCGGCACCAGCTCCGGCGCGCCGGCCCTCACCTGGGACCAACTCGCCGAAATGCACGGCAGCGGCCTGCTGACCATCGGCAACCACACCCGCAGCCACGCCCGGCCCGAAGCCCTCACCGAGGACGAACTCGACGCCGCCTCGGACGACATCGAGAAGAACCTGGGCGTACGGCCCGACCACTTCGCGTACACCTGGGGCGTCCCGGTGCCCGCCATGGAGCACGCGCTGCGCTGCCGCTTCCGCAGCGCCGCCACCGGCACCCTCGGCCGCAACCTGCCCGGCACCGACCCGATACGCCTCAACCGCGTCCCGGTCCGGCGTACCGACCCCACCGAGTTCTTCAGTGCCAAGCTCACCGGCAACCTCGGCCCCGAACGCGCGTACGCCGGGGCCGTACGCCTCGGCAAGAAAGCGGGCGCCCGTGCCTGAGCACCGTCCCGGACCGTCGGACACGACACTGCCCGACGGCCTCACCGTCCCCGTCGGACCCGGCGGCAGACCCCTGCGGGTCGCCCACCTGACGACCGTCGACATGAGCTTGGCGCTGCTGCTGCGCACCGAACTCGAGGTGGACGTCGCCGCCGGCTTCGAGGTGTTCGGGCTCAGCGCCCCCGGCGAGTACGTGCCCGGCATCGAGGCACTCGGCGTCACGCACGTACCGCTGCACGCACTCACCCGGTCGTGGGACCTCGCCCGCGACGCCGCGGCCGCCCGCGAACTCGCCGCCACCCTGCGCCGGTTGCGCCTCGACGTCCTGCACACGCACAACCCCAAGACCGGCGTACTAGGCCGGATCCTCGGCCGCGCGGCCGGGGTGCCCGTCGTCGTGAACACGTGTCACGGACTCTGGATCCGGCCCGGGGACCCGTGGCCGCGCCGCGCGTTCGTGCTGGGCGCGGAGTCCGCCGCGGCCCTGGCGTCGCACGCCGAGCTGTACCAGAACGCCACCGACCACCGGACTCTCGCCCGCGCGGTCCCGGCATGGCGTTCCCGCGTCGTCGGCAACGGCACCGACCTGCGCCGCTTCCGTCCCGACGCGGAGGCACGCCGCCGGGTCCGCGCGGAACTCGGCGTCGGCGACGACGAACTCCTCGTCGGCGGAGTCGGCCGACGCGTCGCGGAGAAGGGCATAGCCGAGTACGAGGCGGCCGCTCGCACCCTCGCCGGCAAGGCCCGCTTCGTCTGGATCGGCCCCGAGGACCCCGACAAGCCCGACGCGTTCGCCACCGACGGCCGCTCCGGCGTCGACCACCTCGGCGGCCGTTCCGACATGCCCGACGTGTACGCCGCACTCGACGTGTTCGTCCTGCCCTCCTACCGCGAGGGCTTCTCGCGCTCCGCCATGGAGGCCGCGGCCAGCGGCGTACCCATGGTCCTCAGCGACATCCGCGGCTGCCGCGAGATCGGCACACACGGCGAGCACCTGCTCCTCGTGCCGCCCGGCGACGACGTCGCGCTGGCCGCCGCCATCGCCCGCATGCTCACCGAACCCGAACTGCGCGCCCGACTCGCCGCCGCCGCCCGCGAGCGCGCACTCGCCGAGTTCGACCAACGCCGCGTCGCCCAGGTCTCCGTCGACACCTACCGGGCCGTCGCGCGCCGCAAGAAACTCGGCTGGGGTGTCCGCCCCGCCGACGCAGCACGCCACGGGCACGGGAAAGAGGGCCAGGCATGATGCGGAGACTGTTCGACATCGCGACCGCCGCGCTGACGCTGCTGCTGCTCGGCCCGGTGATCATCGTGATCGCCGTTCTCATCCGCACCACCATGGGCGGCCCGGTGCTGTTCCGGCAGACCCGCAGCGGCCTGCACGGACGCGAGTTCCGGATCCTCAAGTTCCGCACGATGCGCCACGCGCGGTACCCCGACGAGCCCGACCAGGACCGCATCAGCCGCGTCGGCCACCTCCTGCGCACCACGAGCATGGACGAACTCCCGCAGCTGATCAACGTCCTGCTCGGCGACATGGGGGTGATCGGGCCCCGACCGACGCTACCTGAGCAGGTCGCGCACTACACGCCGCGCCAACGGGGGCGCCTCGACGTACGACCGGGCCTGACCGGCTGGGCCCAGGTCCAGGGCCGCAACGCCCTCAGCTGGCCGGCGCGCATCGAGTACGACCTCTACTACGTCCGCAACCACGGCCTCCGGCTCGACACCCGGATCCTGCTGCGCACCGTCGTGGTCCTGCTCAGGCCGCAGGGCATCACCGGCGCCAACGGCGTCAACCCCGGGTTCCCCGCGGCCCACAAGCCGCCCGTCGCCGCGGCGCCCGCCGGTCCCGGCAGCCGGGGGCCGTGGACGGTGCCCTACAACCCCGCCGCGACGGTGGACGCCGTTGCCGCCGAGGAAGCTTCCTGACGGGAAGCCTTCCGACCCGGGAGCCTGTTGCCCCGGGAGCCTGGTGACCCGGAAGGTCCCGACGGGGAAGCCAGCGGAGACGGCACCACCGACCGCGCCCGGCGTCAGCGGTGCCAGGACCGCAACTGCTGGTCCGGCGCCGCTGTCGCGACCCCCAGGACCACCCCCACCGCGGCCAGCACCACCGGGAACTCCGCGACGTAGTCGATCGACGCGTGCAGCGCGAACGCCGTCAGCGAGGCCGCCCCGATCGCCACGACGGCCGGATCCTGCCGGGAGCGCCACAGCCGCACGTACGCCCATGCCAACAGCGCGACCAGGCACAGCAGTCCGGGCACACCCTGCTCGGCGGCCTGCCGAAGCCACTGCGAATGCGCCGACTTGGTGTCGCCGTCCGCCCGCGCCGTCGGGCTCTGCGCGAGGAACGTCCCCGGGCCGGAGCCGCGCCACGGGTTCTGCCGGGTCAACTCCAAGGCGTCGTGCCACACATCGATCCGCCGCTCGGTGAGCCCCGACTCGGCCGTGCCGCGCACCCCGGACGCCCCCGACACCCGGTCGCCGCCCAGGTACACGGTGCCTGCCGCGACGACCGCGACACACAGCGCACCGACGACCACGAACGAACCGCGCCGCCGGGCCGACAGCGCGGTCAACCCGATCAGCAGGATCACCAGCGCGCCGAACACCGCCGCCAGCGACCGTGTCGCGAAGGCGCCCAGCACCAACAGCCCGGCCAGCAGGTGCATTTCACCGCGCCGCCGGTCGCTGGTGGCGGCGAGCGCCGCGAGGCACGCCGCCCCGACGGCCTGCGCCACCAGCGCACCGTTGGCGTTGCCGTAGCCGAGCGGTGCCGCGAGGGTCTCGCCGGCCAGCGCGTCCGGCGACAGGAGCAGCAGCACCGCCACCGCACCCGCGAGCGCCGCGCAGACGCCGAACGCCGACTGCGCACCGGCCACGCGCCCGGCGACGTACGCCACCGAGATCGTCAGCAGCCCCAGCAGGTACCCCTCCGGGCTCGCCGGACGCCCGGCGGCGGCCAGCAGCCCCCACACGGCCGCTGCCGCGACGAGGATCACGCCCAGGAGATCCAACCGGGAGAGGTTCCCCCGGTCGATCCGCCCGGTCACGCCCAGCGAACGCCGCACGGCCCGCGACCTCTTCAGCCGCCGCCACGCACGCGCCGCACGGGAGCTCCCGATGCGCTTCGGGATCATCGCGCTGCCTTTCCGGTCACCGCACCGGGCGGTGTGGTCCGAGGTCGTGTCTGCGAACCCCCGCCGCACGGCAGGATGGGGCCATGTCCTTCTTCATCGCCGGGGCCGGCGGCGTCGGCCGCGAAGCCCTCGACGCCGCGATCGCCGCCGGAGTGGCCGTCGACGCGTTCCTCGACGACACGCTCGCCGGCGGCAAGGTGCGCGGCCTGCCGGTCCTGCGGCCCACCGAGGCCGGACCGGGTGCCGCGTACCTGATCGGAATCGCCGCACCGGCCGCCCGCGCACGCCTGGCGGAACTCCTGGACCAACTCGGGCTTACCGCGGCGACGCTCGTCCACCCGCGCGCGGTCATCGCCCCCGAAACCCGCATCGCGGACGGCTGCCTCGTCCTGGCCAACGCACACGTGTCGAGCAGCATCACGGTCGGACCGCACGCGCAGGTCCACTACAACGCCACCGTCGGACACGACGCCGTCCTCGACGCACGCGTGACGGTCTACCCCGGGGCCAACATCTCCGGCAACGTGCACCTGTGCGCCGACGCCACCGTCGGCAGCAATGCCGTGGTGCTGCAAGGACTCACGGTCGGCGAAGGCGCCTTCGTGGGGGCGGGCGCGGTCGTCACCCGCGACGTACCGGCCGGCCAGGTCGTCGTCGGATCGCCTGCCCGGCCGCTGGCGCCGCGCGACCGCTGAGCCCCGCCGCGCCGCCGCGATGTTCCCGGCGTTCCCGGCGTTGCCGATACGAGGCCGTGCGGCCGTCCGGCCCGGTCCGCGTCCCCGTGCTTCGGACACCGGTCATCCCCGGGTCGGCACCGCGACCCGGGACCGGAACCACGCCACGGTCTCCGCGAGCCCCTGGCGCAGGTCGACGGGCTGCGCGTCGGGGAACAGCCGGCGCAGCTCCGAGCTGTCCGCCTGCGAGTCCCGGACGTCCCCCGCCCGCGGTTCGACGTGCTCCACGTCCAGCGGCTCGCCCAGCACCTCGCCGAGCAGCGCGATGAGCGCGTTGAGCGATGTGCGGGTGCCGAACGCCAGGTTGACCGGCCCGTCGTGGGTCACCCGGCGCACCACCGCGTCGGTCAGCACCGCGCAGACGCTGCCGATGTTGGTGAAGTCGCGCGTCTGCTCGCCGTCGCCGTGCACGGTCAGCGGGCGTCCGGCCAGCGCGGCGTCGACGAAGCGCGGGATCACCGCCGCGTACGCGTGGTCGGCCGGCTGCAACGGGCCGAACACGTTGAAGAAGCGGAACGGCAGCACCGGCAGCCCGTAGCAGTGCCCGTACGCGAGCACGTACGACTCGGTCGCCAACTTGCTGACCGCGTACGGGCTCAGCGGCATCGTGCGCAGGTCCTCGCGCTTGGGCAGCACCGGGTTGCCCCCGTACACCGACGACGAGGAGGCCGCGATCACATGCGCACCACCGGCCCGCCGCGCGGCCTCCAGGACCATCAGCGTGCCGGTCGCGTTGGCGTGGTGGCTCGCGAGCGGCGCCTCGATCGACCGCGGCACCGACGGCAGCGCGCCCAGGTGCACCACGGCGCCCGCCCCGGCACACGCCTTGTCCATCAACTCCTCGTCCAGGAACGTCCCGCGGTGGAAGTCCACGGCCACGCCCGCGAGATTGTCCAGCGAACCGGTGGACAGGTCGTCGACCACCGCCACTTCGTCGACCTCGGGCCGCGCGAGCAGCGCCCGCGCCAGATTCGACCCGATGAAACCGGCACCACCGGTCACGACGACCTTCATGAGCCCCCCACTGCTTCGGCTGCACATCGGCAAATCGGCACTTCAGCATTCCGGCTGCAAATCCACCGCGCCCCGGCTGCACATACGGCGGTGAGGCGAATCGCGGACAGGCCCCCAGAGCCCCCTCAAACGGCCCGGTCCGGTGGAGGCATGCTACCCAGCGTCCGCGCTCGGCGGGGCAACCGTTTCGAAGTGCCCACATCAGCGATGTTCTTGCGCAACACTGTGCGCAGGCAACTGCCGGCGACGCTCACCCCCGTCGGAATCGGACCCGTGGGGGACGTCGGCAGGCGGCCCGGCCGGCTGCTCTGGGGAGAGGGCCCGACCGGGTCCTAGGGGTAGGGGTCGCCATCATGCATTCCGCGGCATTTCGCCGTCCTGGTTTCCGGCAACTTGGGGGCAGACTTCGGCCGCGGTGGCGGGGGCGCACCGTTTCGCCGGTCTATCTCGTGCTGTTCGCGCTGCTCGGCGCGATGGCCATCGTGCTGCCCACCGCCGGCCGCGCCAGCGCCGGGCCGTGCGACGCACCGGTCGTCAACGCGATCGTGTGCGAGAACAGCAAGGCGGGCACCGCCCGCAGCACCTGGGACGTCACCGGCTCGGGCAGCAGCTCGATCCAGGGCTTCGCGACCGAGATCAGCGTCAACGTCGGACAGACGGTCCGCTTCAAGGTCAAGACCCCGGCCACCGGGTACCGCCTCGACATCTACCGGCTCGGCTACTACGGCGGCAACGGCGCCCGCAAGATCACCACGGTCAATCCGTCGGCGCCGCTGCCGCAGAACCAGCCCGGCTGCAACTCCGACGACGCCAACACCGGCCTGATCGATTGCTCCAACTGGGCCGAGTCCGCCTCGTGGACGGTTCCGGCGGGGTCGGTCTCCGGCTACTACCTGGCCAAGCTGGTCCGTACCGACGGCACGACGGGGTCGAGCCACATCGCCTTCGTCGTACGCGACGACGCGTCGACGTCGAAGCTGTTCATGCAGGCGTCGGACACCACCTGGCAGGCGTACAACGAGTACGGCGGCAACAGCCTCTACGAGGGCCAGCCGGTCGGCCGCGCGTACAAGGTCAGCTACAACCGGCCGTTCACCACGCGCGGGGACAACCCCGAGGACTGGCTGTTCAACGCCGAGTACCCGATGATCCGCTTCCTCGAGCGCAACGGCTACGACGTCAGCTACACCACCAACGCCGACACCGCCCGCCGCGGCCAACTGATCAAGAACCACAAGGTGTTCCTGTCCGTCGGCCACGACGAGTACTGGTCGGCCGAGCAGCGCACCAACGTCGAGGCGGCCCGGGACGCGGGCGTCAACCTGGCGTTCTTCTCCGGCAACGAGCTGTTCTGGAAGACCCGCTGGGAGAACGGCGGCATGAACGGCGAGGGAGCGGAATACCGCACCGTCGTCACCTACAAGGAGACCCTCGACGACGACAAGACCGACCCGGCGGGCCCGAACATGTGGACCGGCACGTGGCGCGACCCGCGCTTCTCGCCGCCCGCGGACGGCGGCAAGCCGGAGAACTCGCTGACCGGACAGCAGTTCAAGGCCAACTGCTGCACCACCGACATGACGGTCAACAGCGCCGACGGCAAGATGCGCTTCTGGCGCAACACCCGCGCCGCGACACTCGCCGCCGGAACCGAGACCACACTCGGCAGCGGCCTGCTCGGCTACGAGTGGGACGTCGACACCGAGAACAGCGCGCGCCCGGCCAACATGATCCGGCTGTCCACGACCACCGAATCCGGCGACATGCTGCAGGACTACGGCTCGTCGTACGCCGACGGCACCGCGACCCACCACCTGACGCTGTACCGCGCGCCCAGCGGCGCACTGGTCTTCGGCGCGGGGACCATCCAGTGGTCGTGGGGCCTGGACAACACCCGCACCAGCGGCACCGGAAGCGTCGACACCGCGGTGCAGCAGGCCACGCTCAACCTGTTCGCCGACATGGGCGTGCTGCCCGGGACCCTGATGGCCGGCATGACCGCGCCCACCACGTCAGCCGACACCACGCCGCCGACCTCGCAGATCACCGCGCCGGTCGTCGGCCAGAACATCGCGGTCAACCAGGCCACCACCATCACCGGCACCGCGGTCGACGGCGGCGGCGGGCGGGTCGGCGGCGTCGAGGTCTCCACCGACAACGGTGCCACCTGGCACCCGGCGACCACCGGGCGCGAGTCGTGGACGTACAGCTTCACGCCGACGGCCACCGGCCCGATCACCATCAAGAGCCGGGCCACCGACGACAGCGTGCGCAGCGAGACCCCCGGCGCCGGGGTCAACGTCGTGGTCGGCAGCGGCGGTCCACCGCCGGTCGTCAATTGTCCGTGCACCATCTGGCCCGAGGGCACGGTGCCCGGCTCGGGTGCGGACAACTACTCCGACCCGGTCGAACTGGGCGTCAAGTTCAAGCCGGACCGGGACGGCTACATCGCCGGCGTCCGCTACTACAAGTTCGCCGAGAACACCGGGACGCACGTCGGCCACCTGTGGAACTCGTCGGGCACCCAGCTGGCCGAGGCCACCTTCACGAACGAGACCGCGAGCGGCTGGCAGCAGGTCATGTTCTCGGCGCCGGTCCCGGTGACCGCGAACACAACCTACATCGCGTCCTACTTCGCGCCGAACGGGCGCTACGCGGCGGACGAGAACTACTTCGCCGCGCAGTTCTCCCGCGCCCCGCTGACCGCCCCGGCCAGCGGTACGTCCGGCGGCAACGGGGTCTACCGCGAGGCCGGCGGGTTCCCGAACGCCACGTGGAACGCCGCCAATTACTGGGTGGACGTGGTCTTCACGACCTCGTCGACCCCGCCGCCGGTCGGCCCCGCACCGACCGGCAAGACCCCGGCGGACGGCGCCGCGAATGTGGCGGTCGGGTCCAACCTGACCGCGACGTTCGACAAGGACGTGCAGCCCGCGACCATCACGTGGCAGCTCAAGAAACCGGACAACTCCACGGTTTCCGGGGCCGCGTCGTACAACGCGGGGACGCGCACCGCCACCTTCGACCCGGGGGCCGACCTGCTGCCGGGCACCGTCTACACGGCAACCCTCAGCGGTGCCAAAGACACCGGCGGCGTCGCGATGAACCCCGTCACCTGGTCGTTCACCACGGCCGGGACCACCCCGCCGCCGACCTGCGCGCCGTGCACCATCTGGCCCTCGGGCACGGTGCCGGGCACGCCGTCCGACCCCGAGTCGATACCGATCGAAGTGGGCGTCAAGTTCACCACGACCGTCAACGGCTCGATCACCGGCGTGCGGTTCTACAAGGGCACCGGCAACACCGGCACACACGTCGCACACCTGTGGTCGGCGTCCGGCACGTTGCTGGCGACCAAGACCTTCACGGGTGAGACCGCGACCGGCTGGCAGCAAGTCACCTTCGACACGCCGGTCCCGGTGACGGCCGGCACGACCTATGTCGCGTCGTACTACGCCCCGGTCGGCCGGTACGCCGCCGACCAGGACGGCCTTGTGCAGCAGGCCGGGACCGGCCCCGTCAAGGCCCTCGCCTCCGGTCCGGCCGGCGGCAACGGCGTCTACCGGCAGGGCACCGGCGGGGGCTTCCCGACCGACTCCTGGAGCGCCAGCAACTACTGGGTGGACGTGACGTTCACGACGAGCTGACCGCCGGTCGGCCCACCAGAGCAGCACGTCTTCGGGCGGGGCGCCGCGTCGGCGCCCCGCCGCCCGTATCGAACTTCCACATAGGAGTACCGACGATGGCACGCCGCCACGCGCCGCCGCGTTCCCGAACCCTCAGACCCCGTCGGGCCTTCGGCCCCTTCCGCTCGCGTCGGAAGAAGGCCGCGGCCCTGTCGAGCGTCACGACGGCCCTCGCGGCGGTCGCGGCGCTGCTGTTCACGCTTTTCTCACCGCTGTCCGCACAGGCCGCGCCCTGCAACCCGTGCTCCCTGTTCGGGACCACGAACCCGGGCATCGGGCCGGACAGCGAGGCCATCTCCGTCGAACTCGGCGTGCGGTTCACGCCCAAGGTCAACGGCCGTGTGCTCGGCGTCAAGTTCTGGAAGGACCCGGCCAACACCGGCGTGCACAAGGGCTACCTGTGGAACACCACCACGGGCACCGCCACGCAGGTGACGTTCGCGAACGAGACCGCGTCCGGGTGGCAGACCCAGATGTTCGCCGCCCCGGTCGACGTGACGGCGGGGACGACGTACATCGCGTCCTACCTCGCGCCCAACGGCCGCTACACGGCGACCACCGGCTTCTTCAACCAGGTGTTCGACAGTGAGCAGTTGACCGCGCCCGCGAGCGGGGGCGGTCAGGGCAACGGCGTGTACCAGGCCGGTGCGGGCGGCACGGTCATGCCGAACAACTCGTGGAACGCCAGCAATTACTGGGTCGACCCGGTGTTCGAGCCCGGCGTCGACGCGACCGCGCCGACCGTGACCACGACGTCGCCCGCCAACAGCGCGACGGCCGTGCCGGTCAACTCCAGCCTGGGCGCGACCTTCAGCGAGGCCGTGCAGCCCGCGACCGTCGCGTGGGAGCTCAAGAAGCCCGACAACTCGACGGTGGCCGGCACCGGGACATATGACGCCGGCACCATGACGGCGACCTTCACGCCGACCGCCAACCTCGCCGTGTCCACCGTCTACACGGCCACCGTCAGCGGGGCCAAGGACGCCGCCGGCAACACGATGGCGCCGAAGACGTGGTCGTTCACCACCGCGGCCACCCCGCCCTCGACGTCGACGTTCAGCATCTTCACCGGCAGCGAGCCGGTGGCCACGCCGAACAACGACGACTCGCCGAACGAGCTGGGCGTACGTTTCCACACCACGGCGAACGGCTTCATCAAGGCGATCAAGTTCTACAAGAGCTCGGCCAACACCGGGCCCTTCACGGTCAGCCTGTGGAACACGGCGGGCGCGCGCATCGCGGGCGTCGACAACGTCACCAATCTCAGCGGGTCCGGCTGGAAGACCGTCAACCTGGCGAACCCCGTTGCGGTGACCGCCAATACGACGTACATCGCGTCGTACCACACGATGAGCGGCAACTACGCGTACGCCAACGGCTTCTTCTCCGGTCAGTCGGCTGGCAACGCCAAGATCGTGGCGCCGGCGAGCATCGGCGGCGCGCCCAACGGCGTCTACAAGTACGCCAGCGGCACGACGTTCCCGACCGACAGCTACCAGAACAGCAACTACTGGGTCGACGTCCTGTTCGACACCGACGGCACGGACACCGTCGCGCCCGTCCTGGCGAACCGCAATCCGCTGCCCAACGACACCGGCGTGCCGATCGCCATCCAGCCCGAGGTGGACTTCAGCGAGGCGGTCAAGCCCGCGACGATCAGCTTCACCCTCAAGCAGGGCGCGACCACCGTGCCCGCCACCCTGGAGCTGGACGACCCGGCGCAGCCCACGCAGGTGCTGCTGAAGCCGAGCGCGCCCCTCGCGTACTCGACGCAGTACACCCTGACCCTCGGCAACTTCCAGGACCTGGCCGGGAACAACGGCACCGGAGCCACCTGGAACTTCACCACGGGGGCCGCACCGCCGCCCGCGCCGTGCTCGTCGCCGAACGCCGGGCCGATCCTGGTCGTGACGTCGAACGCCAACCCGTACGCCTGCTACTACAGCGAGATCCTGCGCGCCGAAGGCCTCAACTCCTTCACGACGCTGGACATCGGCGCGGTGAACCCGACCGAGCTCAACAAGTACACGACGGTCGTCCTCGGCGACCTCGACCCGAGCCCGACCCTGATCACCGCCCTGACCACCTGGGTCAACAACGGCGGCAACCTGATCACGATGCGCCCGCGCGCGACGCTGTCCGCGCTCACCGGGCTGACCTCGAGCGCGGGTGTGCTGAGCGACCAGTACCTCAAGGTGCAGGACACCACCGGACCCGGAGCGGGCATCTACGCGGACCGGGCCATCCAGTACCACGGCAACGCCGACCAGTGGACGCCCGCGGCCGGGACCACCGTGATCGCGGAGCTGTTCCGGCGTACCGGCGCCGCCGAGCCCACCGGCGTCGGCAAGCCGGCCGTCACCCAGCGGACCGTCGGGAGCGGCACCGTCACGGCGTTCGCCTTCGACCTGGCCAAGTCCGTCGTGTTGACCCGTCAGGGCAACCCGGCGCAGGCCAACAAGGAGAACGACACCCTCACCGACAACCTCCGCTCCACCGACATGTTCTACCGGGACTGGATCGACCTGAACCGGGTCGAGGTGCCGCAGGCCGACGAGCAGCAGCGGCTGCTCGCCAACGTCATCGAGAAGGCCAACCGCGACAAGGCACCCGTACCGCGCTTCTGGTACTTCCCCGGGAAGGCCGGATCCGCGACACCCGACCTGCACCCGGCGGTACTGGTGTCGACCGGTGACCACCACAACACCCCGCAGCTCGGCATCACCGACCGCGTGAGCAAGTACAACGCCAACAGCGACCCCGCATGCACGGGCGCGCTCACGCAGGCCGACTGGGTGAAGAACTGGCGCTGCATGCGCGGCACTTTCTACATCTGGGACGCGGACGGCGAGGCGTCCTCCGCCACCGTCAACAGCTGGCGGACGCAGGGCTACGAGGTCGGCCGCCACGTCTCCGAGAACGGCCACTGCGTCGGGGTCAACCCGAACACCCCGCAGCCGGTCATCCAGTCGACGCTGACCAACGCGTTCACCGCGAGCCTCGGCGACTTCGAGGGCAAGTACGGCTACACGCCGACCACCAGCCGGACCCACTGCATGACGTGGCCCGACTACAGCACCAACGCCACGGTCGAACTGGCCAACGGCGTGCGCATGGACACCAACTACTACTACCTGCCGGACGTGTGGTCGAACTCGTACGGCTCGCCGCTCATGAAGAACGCGCCGGGCTACTACACCGGTTCGGGCATGCCGATGCGGTTCGCGGACCCCAACGGCACGATGATCGACGTGTACCAGGCGGCCACGCAGCTGCACGACGAGTTCTGCCAGACGTACCCGACGCAGTTCAACACGATGGTCGACCGCGCCCAGGGCAGCCAGGGCTTCTACGCGGCCATCACCCTCAACAACCACCTCGACAACAGGCTCGCCAACACGACCGGCACCTGTGACGCGGTGGACCAGATCACCATCCAGGACGCCGTCATCGCCGCGGCCAAGGCCAAGGGCGTACCGGTCGTCTCGGCGAAGCAGCTGCTGGAGTGGACGGACGGCCGCAATCAGTCGTCCATCACCGGGCTGACCCGCACCGGCAACAACGTCACCTTCACGGTCAACGCGAACGCGGCGGCGGCCAACCTGATGACGATGATCCCGACCGCGGGCCCGTCGGGGCAGACGCTCAGCGGACTCACCCGCGGCGGCGTACCGGTGCCGTTCGCCGAGAAGACCGTCAAGGGCATCGAGTACGCGGTCTTCAACGGCGTCTCCGGCGCCTACACCGCCACCTACGCCGCGGCCCTGGCCGCACCGCAGGTGCAGACCCTCGCGGTCGACCCGCAGAAGGACGGCACCGCCGACGTCTCGTGGACCACGGACACGCCGTCGACGACGAAGGTCGCGCTCGGCGAGAAGGCCGACGCCCTCGCGCCGGTCAAGGACGTCGCGGAGAGCGCCGGCGAGCACCGCGTCGAGGTCGGCGCGCTGAAGCCCGACACGACGTACTACTACCGCGTCACCTCGGTCGACGCGGCCGGACGCACCACGGTCGCCCCGGACCCGGCGCAGAAGCCGCTGGAGTTCAGGACGCCGAAGGCGGACAAGAAGGCCCCGAAGATCACCGACCAGAGCGTGGTCCCGTGGCCGGACGGCACCGCCGTGGTGACGTGGAAGACGGACGAGCCCTCGACGACCAAGGTCGTGGTGGGCCAGGGCGCCGCGCAGATGCGCGTGGCGGCCGACGACCAGGAGCCGGTGAGCACGCACAAGGCGGTCGTCACCGGGCTGGTGCCCGGGCAGTCGTACGCCTTCCAGCTCGTGTCGAAGGACGACGCGGGCAATGAGACGAACTGGTCGGGCAAGAAGGCCGGGACGGCGAGGTTCGACATGCCGAAGTACGGCGTGGCCGAGCACACCGGACCGACCTTCGCGACGGGCACCCGTACCGGGGGAGCCGTCGTCGACGAGACCGCGGGGGTCCTGACCCTCGGCAGCCAGGCCGAACAGGACTTCGCGGACGGCACCGGCAACGGTCCGTGGGGCCAGGTGCCCATCGCCCCGGGCGGCAACACCACCGTGGACGACGGGGCCCTGACGCTGGACGGCACGGCGGCCGGCGTCGGCCTCGCCCCGTCCTCCGGACGGCGCCTGGACTTCCAGGCGGTCTTCGACGGCCCGGCATCGCAGGTAGCCGGCTGGGGCGACCCGGTCAACGGCCCGGCGGCGGTCTTCGAATGGCGGGCCGACGGTCTGCACGCGCTGACGGTCGGCGTCGGCGGGCGCGACCGGACCGACAAGAAGATCGACGGCGACTGGGGCGGCGCGCCGCACAGCTACACGGTCGAGCGGGACGGGAAGGGCTTCCGCTTCTCGGTGGACGGCACGAAGGTCGCCGACATCAAGGCCCAGCTCCCGGCGATGACGCCGGCGGCCCGGGACACCCTCACCGACCGGATCCCGCTGCGGGTCAAGCAGGTGAAGGACGGCGACAAGCAGACCGCCGGCGGCTACACGTCCCAGGTCCTGGACGCGTCGCAGATGGTCAACTGGCTCCAGGCCACCTGGCAGGCGGACCTGCCGCAGGGCACGTCGCTCAAGGTCTCGGTGCGTACCGGCAGCAAGGCGGTGCCGGACGCCACCTGGACGCAGTGGCGTGACCTGGGCGCCTCCGGCAGCACGGTCGGCGGCGGGTCGCGGTTCCTGCAGTACAAGGTGGAGCTCGTCGGCAACGGCGCGGTGGCGCCGACGCTGTACGGAATCGCCTTCACGCACGACGGGCAGCCGTCGGTCCAGCCGGCCGAGGCGGAGCACATCGGCGAGGTGCCGACCGCGGCGAACAAGCCGTAGGGACGCCGGCGGGGTCAGGGCGCTGTGTGGCGAACTGACCCCGTCCGCAAGGTCGTTTGGGCCCGTCCGGAAGGGCGGGCCCAGGCGATTTTGTGTTGCGGCGCGGGGCATGTAATGTTCTCGGAGTCGGAAGCGACCGACACAAAAATCCTGAGAAACACAGCAGGAAACGCAACGCCCGGAGAGACCGGTGAAAGGGTCTCGAAGGAAGCGTCCGTTCCTTGAGAACTCAACAGCGTGCCAAAAGTCAACGCCAAATAACAACCCC